>CAUWGM010000003.1:0-120277 GCA_963558435.1 uncultured Collinsella sp. | reverse complement strand
AGGTCACGCTCTCCCGCGTCCGCAGGGAAGTGCACGGCGGCTAGTCCGCGGCAGCTGGCGGCATGGTGTTCGGCAGCCGGCGGCTTGCACGCGGAAGCAAGCGGCGTGGTGCCTGGCAGCCCGTGCGGCTTGTGCTCGGCAGCCGGCGGCAACCGCGGCAAATGCGTCCGAACGCCTCGCTGCGCTGCGATTTCCCGCACCCGGACGAGCTCTCAGAAAAGTGCCTGTCCCCTTTCTGAGAGCCCTTTCTTCTTCCTAGCGGGGACGGGACCGCCCGCATACCGATGCGGACGGCTCTTCTGCCTTATCTGATACGGAGACCGCGGCATGGCCACGATGCTCCCCGCGAAGGGACTCCTTTACGGATGACGCACGGCGCCGTTGCAGCGCAACATATCTCATCCGAACGACCGCTCTCCCAAGCGGACCGCACGAGAAACCGGCATGCCATCGTTACCGCGCGCCACCTTCCCCTAGCGAACCGCCACTCATAGCGAGCTGCTCGCAGGTTCTCCAAGGTACCTTATTCAATTGGGCAGAAAGCCCCCTTGACTTAGATTCCAGCTTATGGAGGACCGTTGAACGGCAGCAAGCTCATGCGATTATCGTCTGCGAACGGTAGGTATTTTGGATGAACGGTATTTTACTGGTATTATTTTAAGAGCCCATAGCTTTTTCCACACTAGTGTGCTAAAGTTCCATGCCCTCATTCGAAACCACAGAATATCCCCAAAAACGGGGCAGGACGGTGCCGCGAAGCGCGACGGGGCGATAGCGTATGGCCCGCCGAAGCGGCGCCGAGCGCATTCCCTACGCGGTGAGAAACACCATGGCGATGATGAGGGCGAAGCCCGCGATATCGGTGCCGGCGAACACCGTTCCCAGCAGCAACGCACTCGTCACGGTCGCCGAGATGGGCTCCACCGTGCCCAGCAGGCTCGCGCGAACCGAGCCAATATCCTTCACGCCCTGCATATAGAGCGCGTACGCCAGGCAGGAACCCACGAAGATGAGGACCAGCAGGGCGATGAGGCCAATACCATCCAGCGCGGGCATGTTGTTCCACGGCTGAATGAACACCGAGCTCACGATACCCGAGATGAACATCGCGCTGCCGGTCACGATGGCCGACCCATAGAACGGCAGGATGCCCGTGGGGATGATGGACATGCACGCCGCCCCTAGCGCCGCCAGCAGGCCCACGGCCAGGCCGACGGGCGGGATCGCCAACTGGGTGGGATCGCCGCCCGTGGCGATCAGGAACGTGCCGCCGAACGCCAGCACGAGGCCGGCGAGCTCGCGCTTGCGCGGCAGGCGCCTGCCCACGACGCAGGCGTATCCCATGATGAGCACCAGCTGCAGGCACTGCAGCACCGTCGCCGTGCCCGCGTTGGTGTAGCGCACGGCCAGCAGGTAGAAGAACTGGTTGAAAAATACGCCGAACGCCGCGAGCGCCAAGAGGGTCGCCATGTGGCGGGGCGTCGTGAACAGCTTGAACAAGCGCTCGCGGTCGAACAGGAGCACGACGATGAGGAACATCGCGCCCGCGCCGATCTGGCGCACGCAGGTGAGCCACATGGTATCGATGTTGTAGTTATCGAACAGGAAGCTCGCGCAGGTGCCCGAGAAGCCCCAGAAGGTGCCTCCCAGGAGCGTGGCGATCACGCCGATCAGCGCCTGGCGCCCCGCCTGGTCGTTCAAGCGGTCACGCCGCCTGCGGCGCTTCGCGCGAGATGCGGCATCGGCGCCGTCGTCGACCTCGACGGCGGCATGATAGCCGGAGGGCGCCGCGGCAGCCGGCGTCCCCGCCGCGCGGCTTTCTCCCGACGAGAGCTCGCCGGCGGCCACGTGCCCGCCTTCCTCCATGATCTCGGAGACGGCCACGCGCCCATCCCCCGTCACGCCACCGCCATCTGCAACGCGCTCGCCCTTCATTCGTTCGTCCCCCATTCGCCGATTCGTTCCGCTCAACCTTATCGCAAGATGCGCCCGCATACGGAGCGCGCGCTGAAAATAAAGTTGTCCGGCACGTGGCGAGGCGCCCGTCGTCTCACAGATGGGGCAATGTTGCTGAAACGCAGATATGACCCATAATAATTCCGAACTGCCCCATCGCGCTAAAGTAGGCTTTGAGACCCCAGAAGCTCTTCGGTAGCCTCCACCGTTTGCCTGGTATCCCGCACATTCTTATGCACCAAGGCGTGGCCACCGTCGTTATACTCGGTAAAACTCCCTGATGAAGAATCGTCAGCCAGGGTCCCCGACTCATACAGGCTGTAATACGTCATGCTGACATAGCTGTCGTCGGAAAAGACAAATGACATTTCCCCGAAAGTTGAATCATCTTCAGCGCCCAGATAGCAGCTTTTAGGCTCTTCGCCCTCTTCCGTGCAGCCGTATATCTCCAATATGCGCGGGCCCTCATCCGCATCCGTGAGATTTATCCAAGTGATAAAAGGATATCCCTGTCCCCAACTAGGCAATGCGAGCTGCGATGAATAAGCAAGCTCCACCCCCTCACTGCCATCGTCATATTCATATACCTCCAATACATAGCTTCCATCACTCGGGCCCGCGTCAAAATCGCTATCAAACGTTTGCGCCCATTCTTCAGTCGCATAAACCACCACGAGACGCTCTACGCCATCACCAAATCGCACCATTTCAGCATAACAAACGCCAAAACCAGCCGACGACTCGGTCGTACCGGATTCTCCGCCCACTCTTGCGCGGAAGGCAGTCCCCCCGTGCCTCCTTTCAAGCTCATCGAGTTTCGAGAGAAACCTTTCGCTTTTCGTCCGTTCCTTTGCTGTTTCCGAACGGCCCGCACTTCGCGTATCGGAAGATTCTGCCGACCCCCCGGCGGTATCAGCCTTTACTTGAGAAGCCCGAGGAGCAGAAGGCTTCGCTTGCCAGATGGCGTACCCGGCTGTCCCCGCAACAAGTACTGCAGCAAGTGCTACAACCAGCTTCTTCACACCCTTATTCTTGGGCTGGATTCCATGTGCGACCTCACGATTGCATGCCTCATCCCTCGCATTCCGTAAAGTCGCCCCATTCCCGGCGCCCTGGAGCGGAGCCTCTTCTGAAGACGGCGCCCCTTCATTCCCACGACCCACGCGAACCCCAGGCGCGTTATCCACAATACGAGCACCGCAAATAGGACAAAACTCCGCCTCATCATTCACTTTGTGACCGCATCTAGAGCAGAACATCTTCAAAACCACCTCTTCAAGCACAGGAGACCGAAACGATCGATAGCCAGAACCCCTCGTGACACATCTCTCCCGTTGCAGCCATATCGGTCAACAGGATGCAACATTTCTCGCACCGCACCCGTTTCTTCCATTGCGGCACAACGCCATTGCTCTCCAGAAATCATCGAGCGCCTCTTATTAATCCTGCATCTCATCATGCGCAAAAGCATTATCTTTTATCAAAAGAAGCCTTATTTAGCTCCAATCGACCTCCCTGCTTGCATGCTTTCAAAGCCTCTTCGAATCAAAAACTCCGCTGAATACGAACATCTGTTCTTATTTTTTTGATACTATGGGTCCTGGAGCCTTCCCGGCCCGCAGCCCGAGGTTTCAATGCATCAAGTTTTCTCGCTGGGGCATACTTGTTCCAATGCGATATCAACCAACAAAGAAGGAGCGCCATGACATCACCCACCCCAAGCATCATCGAACGCGCCGCCCGGCTGCTTCCCCCGAGCACTCACCTGCACGGTTTCTCGGTCATCAACCACACTGCCATCCCCGAGCTCGACGCAGAAGCCTACGTCCTGCATCACGACGTCTCGGGCGCGCGCCTGCTCTATCTGCCCTGCGAGGATGAGAACAAGTCGTTCTCCATCGCCTTCAAGACCCCGCCGGCAGATGACACGGGCGTTTTCCACATCCTGGAGCATTCCGTGCTCTGCGGCTCCAAGCGCTACCCCGTGAAGGAGCCCTTCGTCGATCTCATCAAGAGCTCCATGCAAACGTTCCTCAACGCCATGACCTACCCTGACAAGACTATCTACCCAGTCGCCTCCACCAACGAGCAGGACCTCATCAACCTGGCAAGCGTCTACATGGACGCCGTCCTCAACCCCGCCATCTACTCCAAGCGCACCATCTTCGAACAGGAGGGCTGGCACTACGAGCTCGATGCAGACGAAGCGGGCATCGGCGGTGCAGGCGACCGTCTGCGCTACAACGGCGTGGTCTTCAACGAGATGAAGGGCGCCCTGTCCGACCCCATGGACGTGCTGGACAACGCGGTCAACCGCGCGCTATTCCCCGACACAGCCTACGCGTTCGAATCCGGCGGCAACCCGCGCGCGATCCCGAGCCTCACCTACGAGAACTTCCTCGACAACCATGCGCGCCACTACAACTTGGCCAACAGCTACATCACCCTTTACGGCGACCTGGACATCGACCGATTCCTCGCGTTCCTGGACGACGAGTTCCTCTCGCGCGAATCGTTTGCCTCGCGCGCCGCTGCCGGCGCGCCCAACCCGCTCGAGCCGCAAGCGCCCGTCATCTGCGAGCACGAGCGCGTCGAGATGCGCACCACGCCCGAGAACGCCATGGTCGGCCTCGCATATGTGATCGGCACCTCGCACGACCGCAAGCGCCTCGTGGCCGCCGACATAATCTTCGATGCGATCCTGGGCTCCAACGAGGCCCCGGTCAAGAAAGCCCTCATGGCGGCGGACCTCGGCGGCAACATCACGAGCTACACCGCCGGCGAGCGCCTACAGCCCTACGAGCTCATCATGGTGCAGAACGCCAAGCCCGAGGTCGCGCGCGAGATGCAGCGCATCGTCGAAGATGAGTGCCGCCGCCTGGTGGAAGGCGGCATCCCGCGAGACCGCCTCGAAGCCGTCCTCGCCAGCGAGGAATACGATCTGCGCCAGCGCGACTTCGGCTACGCGGACGGCGTCGCCATCGCCTGCGACGCCCTCGGCACCTGGCTCTATAGCGACGACGACGTCACTCTCGGCTTGCAATACGGCCCCATCTACGAAGAGCTTCGCGACTTGCTGGATAGCAGCTACTATGAGGATCTGCTACGCGAGATCGTGCTGGAGAGCGAGCATCGCGCGCTGGTCGAGCTCGCGCCCATCGATGGCGACGCGGTCCAGGAGGATGCCGGCGAGGAGGCAGAGCTTGCCGACGCCCTCTCCCAGATGACCGTCGCCGAGCGCGAGCGCATCTGCGAAGCCGTCGACGCCCTGCGCGCTGCACAGGAAGCCGAGGACGACGACGAGGCGAAGGCGACGCTACCGCGCCTGCACGTGTCCGATATCGGCGAGGCGCGCCCCGAGCCCGCGCTCGCACTCGATACCGAGACGCCCCTTCCCTGTCTCAAGCACGACATCCCCACGCACCGGCTCGCGTATGCGATCGAGTACTTCGACATCTCGCATCTCTCGTTCGCCGAGCTCCCCTACGTCACCGTGCTCACGCGCCTCATGCAGCAACTTGCCACCAAGAACCGCACCGCCGCGGAGCTGGATAGCTATATCAACTCCAACCTGGGCTTCCTCTCGTTCCGCTGCGAGGTCATCAGCCAGCCCGACTGGAAGCTCGCCACGCCCAAGCTCACCGTGTCGGCTGGTGCCTTGTCCGAGAAGATCGACATGCTCGCGAAGATTCCGCGCGAGGTCTGGAGCGAAACCGTCTTCGAGGACACCGACCGCATACGCGACGTGCTCGTTCAGATGCGCATCGGCATGGAGCAAAGCTTCTTGAACGCCGGCCATCAGGCTGCGCTCGACCGCGCCATGTCCTACGTTTCTCCTGCCGCCGTCGTAGCCCAGCAGCTCTCCGGCGTCGAGTTCTACCGCTTCCTGCGCGACCTGCTCGATCACTTCGACGAGCGCAAGGACGAGCTGTGCGCTACGCTGCGCGAGCTGCAGGAGCGCATCTTCACGAGCACCGACATCGTTACGAGCTTCACCGGCAGCGACGAGGACTATCGCAGGTACTGGGAAGCCGCGGGCGACCTGGGGCTCGCTCCCCGCACCGCCCCCGCCAAGGAGCTCTACGTTCCCATGCCCGAGCCCAAGCGCGAGGCATTCATCATCCCCAGCGACGTATGCTACGTCGCTCGCGCAACCGATCCGCGCGTGCTGGACATCGAGACGGACGGATCCTGGAGCGCGCTGTCGCAGGCGCTCACCTATGAGTACCTCTGGAACGAGATCCGCGTGAAAGGCGGCGCCTACGGCTGCGGATTCCGCGCAGTCGTCGATCGCCAGCTCGCCTTCTACACCTACCGCGACCCCGCGATCGACCCGTCGCTCGCGCGCATCGCGCAGGCGGGCGCGTGGCTCGCGGAATATGAGCCCGACGATGATGCCTTCGATGGCCTCATCGTGAGCTCTGCCGCCGGCTTGGACGCACCCCTCAAGCCCTATGCGCTTGCCAAGCGCCAGGACCTCAATCACCTGGCGAAGCGCCCCGCCACCTGGCGCCTGCAGCTCCGCAACGAGCTGCTCGCCACCACGCCGGAGCGCCTGCGCAGCCTTGGTGAAACCGTCGCACGCGTCGCCCGGGAAGCGCCTTCGTGCGTCTTCGGCGGACGCGAGATCATCGAAGCGAGCGAAGCCGACTGGAACGTGGTCGACCTGCTCGCGTAGGCAGACAGCAGACGGCACCCGACTCCACCTGGAGCCGGGTGCCGTCTTCATCGCACGGAGCAAAGCGGCCGCGAGGCGCTTGAAGCGAGGCGCGGCCGGCGGCAGTAGGGGACCCTACTCGCCCACGCGCTCGATATCGTAGGGCGTGGTCTGGTACACGTAGTAGTTGAGCCAATTCGTATAGAGCAGCTGCCCCTGCGAGCGCCAGGTATTGCGAGGCTGCTGCGAAGAATCGTCTTCAGGGAAGTAATTCCGCGGAACCTGCGGATCGATACCGCGCGCCAGGTCGCGCTCGTACTCGAGTTTAAGCGTCTCGCGGTCGTACTCGGGATGGCCGAATACGAAGAAGCGGCGGCTGTCGGTCGATTTGACCAGATAGAGGCCGACCTCGTCGGACACGGCGATGATCTCGAGCTCGGGCTGCGCCTCCACGTCCTCGATGCGCACGTCGGTGTTGCGCGAATGGACCGCCCAGAAACGATCGTCGAAGCCGCGGACGAGCGGGCTCGACGGCTTCAGGATACGATGCTCGAACACACCGGACGCCTTCTGCGGCAGGTCGTGTTTATCGATGCCGTAATGATGGTAGAGCCCCGCCTGAGCGCCCCAGCAGATATGCAGCGTGGAGTGCACGTGCGTGGTGGACCAATCCATGATGCGGCATAGCTCGGGCCAGTAGTCGACCTCCTCGAACGGCATCCGCTCCACCGGCGCGCCCGTGATGATCAAGCCGTCGTAGTTCTCGCTGGCGATCTCATCGAACGTGCGGTAGAACGTATCGAGATGGCTCGCCGACACATGCGCCGCCTCGTGGCTTGCGGTACGCAGTAGCTCCACGTCCACCTGCAGCGGGGTGTTGGAAAGCTTGCGCATGATCTGCGTTTCGGTAGCGACCTTCGTGGGCATGAGGTTCAGGATGAGGACGCGCAGCGGACGGATGTCCTGATGCAGCGCGCGATACTCGGTCATGACGAAGATATTCTCGCTCTCGAGCGTTTCGGTTGCTGGAAGAGCATCGGGAATTCGAATGGGCATGGTCCACCTCGGCTTATCTGGCCCTCACGGTACACGTACAGCATACGATACCCTTTGGGACTGCAATCGTATCCCGCAAATCACATGGACGGCGAAGCTCCCCGCCGCGGCCCATCATAATCAAAACACCAAGGTTAGCTGAGCGCCGTGTTCGGCAGGCGCCTCTTTATGCTCACTCAACAACACCAGGCGATCCTCATATTGTTTCTCTGTCATCTGAATCACCGTCACTTCGCCGGCAACGGGCAGATTCCTTTTCAAGCGGGCGATGTGGGTCGCCGCCGCCTCGCGCGTCACGAGAAGACGAGAATACACGGAAAACTGCTCCATATGGTAGCCGTCTTCGATGAGGAACTTCCTAAATGCAGCATAGGATTTCCTCTCAGCCTTGCTTCCTGTAGGAAGATCAAATAGCACCAAAAGCCTCATGACCCTCATCCCTCTTCACCTACTCCATTTTTACAAGCTCCAAACCCTCCAACCTGGGAAGCAATAGTTTCTTTGGATCTTTATCAAGCACCGCCGTCCTCAATGATGAAAGCATCGCCTCGATGCATTGTTGGCATCCGCACCTCTTGCCATCTATAGTCATCACGTGCTCGAACACACGAGCCAGCAATGCCTTGTCCTTCGGCTCGAGCGGCCCCTCGATTCCGTAGCTCATAACGATCAAATCAACCAAAGGACGAAACGGTTCGATTAGATCGTCCACCAAATTGAAAGCGTTATATACGCTGTGATGATGAATGCCCTGAGACACCAACCACCCGCCGCCCACCGCCGCCCTGCCGATACCGGCCCTCAATACCCCGTAACCGTAGTCGAGAGCAGCGCTTTCTGCACTGTTCCTTCTTGTTCCATCGGCAATCAGGCATTTGAAATACTCCGCCGCCGCGGCGCCCTCGCGATTATCTTTATCACCAGACATGACTCTCTTCGCATGTCCGCGGAGCACATTACTTGGGATGCCGATTTCATCCAAAACGGCAGCTTGGTTGACGATCTTCGTCTCTACGATTCTTTTCCACAGCTGCTTTTTAAAAGGCAGCGTCATCGCCAGTTGATCTTCAACGATTCTCGCATGCCTCGAATGGGCCCCCAGCGGCAGCAACAAGCCGTTGGGCATGTGATCTCTACCACAAACCATCAATCCGATACCGGCGTCCATCAGCTTTGACATGCAGGCAACCGTTACCGTAGTTAGATGTGATTCAATAATCACCACCCAAATATCCTCGAGTGGCACAGTCGCGTTAGTTCCATCTTCCATCGCAATGCTCAACAACCCATGCTTAATCGACAGATGGGTCTTACTTTGAATTAGTATCGTGCGTTGTGCCATTTTTCAACACACTCCCCCGGGCAAAGCGCTACAATATGCTCATGTCGAAAGCAGCTCACCTTGGGGAAGGGCGCGGCTCCAGACAAGGGGAGCCACTATTGTGGCTTACCCGTAAAGTTACCCCCGTACAGTCATTTGATTGTGCGGGGCGAACTTTTTTTGGGCGAATGAGGTCTTTTTGCCTTTAGGTGGTTGCCAGCCGGGCCCATTTACATGCCTCTTTTTCACATCTTGAACACATTTCTGCAACAGTTTCGTCGCCGCCAGAACAAGTATGCCGTTAAGAAAAAAACTAGAGATAGCCCGTCACGCTATCCTTCCTGCCTCTTTTTTCTCGATTAAAAGCAAAATAGCCCCAGTTCAAGGGGCTATTTTGCTGACACATAGCGTATCACCTTGGGGAAGGGCGCGTGCTCAAGACCTCAGCCCTGACGGGCTGCGAGCGGACGGAAGCGTATCACCTTGGGGAAGGGCGCGTGCTCAAGACTCGCAGCCGCTCATGAGCAACGAGGCCTCGAGCGTATCACCTTGGGGAAGGGCGCGTGCTCAAGACATCGGTTGCGTGGGCGATTCCATCCTGGCGAGCGTATCACCTTGGGGAAGGGCGCGTGCTCAAGACCTGCTGGCTCTTCCCTTCAAGTCTCCGTTCAGCGTATCACCTTGGGGAAGGGCGCGTGCTCAAGACACCGTCTCCGACCTCATGGGGGAGGAAGCCAGCGTATCACCTTGGGGAAGGGCGCGTGCTCAAGACACATAGCTGGAGGTACCGGTCACGTTGAGGAGCGTATCACCTTGGGGAAGGGCGCGTGCTCAAGACAAGATTGGACGTCACCACAGGCTCATCGCAAGCGTATCACCTTGGGGAAGGGCGCGTGCTCAAGACCGCGCAGACGCGCGAGTTCCTGCGCGGGCAGAGCGTATCACCTTGGGGAAGGGCGCGTGCTCAAGACGAGTACCTGGCCGATAACTCCGCTATGGCGAGCGTATCACCTTGGGGAAGGGCGCGTGCTCAAGACACGTTCACCACAGCTTCCGCTCGTGTGGGTAGCGTATCACCTTGGGGAAGGGCGCGTGCTCAAGACTCCCGGGCTGCGACGCCGTTTCCAGGCGAGCAAACCGAGCGCCTGAACGCAGCGCGCAACAAAAGCAAAACGCATCTTTTATCAGCTGGCTACAGAGCTTCTTCATGCCCAGAAGACGAATGCGTGACTTTGCTAGCAACTCAAGCGCACAGCGATGAGCGCCGAGCAACCAGCCTCGACGTCCATCGCTCAATACGACTAGAAATCGAGGATTCCTTCACGAATCACTCGAGGAACAAGCTGATTATCAAGCATCCCAACGGTCGGCATGCTCAACGGCTCGCGTGTCACAGGGTCCACGAAACGCCAATCGGCTTTATTCATATCGTATCCAGCAAATCTTCCCCTCTTCTCCCCCAGCATCACCAGATCTCCGAAGTACAGAATTACCGGGGCGTTCTTGGCGACTCTATCTGGTATGGGCTTCCATGCTTTGCGCCCAATCCCCTGCTTAGCAATTTTCGGCACGTATGTGCCGGCCTTCAGAGCAGGGATATCAGACTTGTAAACCGGGTCTGCATACCAGCAGCCTTCCCCACCGCCCCTATGCTTCGCCTCGGGATCGTGCCATAGACGCAAACACAGCATCTCGCTGACCTTTACAGCCGACTTCCCATCGTCGGAAACAACGGCATTCCCCATAACCGTATCTTTATCTGCACCTTTTTTCCGAACCAAGTCCCTGCCCTTAGCGTCTACGCCCACATATGAATAGACCGTCTGCTCGAACAGTTCTCCCTTGCCCTTCCGAGGGACAAAACGGGTGGGAACAACAAACTCTCGGCGAACCCTCACCTCATTTGCAAAGGTGCCCCAAGGCATAACACCCTCGAGAGCTTTCATCCTCGCAGAGCGCCGCTCCTCGCGAGACATTTCTCGCGTAACCTGCCAATGTGTCTCCTTCATCACCTTTGCCGTCTTGATAACCAGACTTCTACTACAAGCTGCGATAACACAGGCATCCGTAGCATGGTGCCTATCATCAGAACGGTCTTTCTCGCCGTTTCCACCAAAATTCAAACCCCATTGCCGACGCAACCACGCTGTAGCACGCCCAGCAATCGGAACGATATGGTTTTTCATCCCATCATCGGGGAATTGCAAACAATCAGCCAGATATGCGCATACCTCACGCGACATGTACGCGGTATCCGTCATGTTACGACTCTGAAATTCCGCCTCTTTACTGGTTAAATCCCGCTCGAGCAAGAAGTTCTTCTTTCTTCTTGTTAGCTTCTTGTTCTGTTCTACACGCCTTGTAAACTCATCCCAAGATGGCGCCTTCTCATCGCCCGAGCTCATCCACTCGAAAGGCGTTTGCTCGCGCTTCAGCTGATTGCTCCGAGACAAGACGAGGACTTTATTGTGTCTCGAGTTGTCACCTGTTCGCGAGAATGGAAGAACGTGGTCCACCTGAGCGTAGGCCTCATCATTAATTAGCCGATCGACCTCTATTTTTTCTCCCGTGTAAATGTCGAAGCACTCTTGCTCCTCCCACAAGCGATATTTCTCAATAAGCCCGCTCTTCACATCGTCTGCCGAGCATCTCAACAGCTCCGCAATTTGAGCGGCAATTCTCTGCCGGTCTTTCTCATTTCGCTTGTTCGCCTTCGCAATCTCATCTTTAGCCTTTTTCGGAAGACGCAATTCGCGGTCGAGCTCCACATGAATTTCATTGGGAACTCCCCATTTACGACATACCGCATTAACCACTTTTCTCATTTGGGAAAGCGCACGAATTACCACGGGATTGTTATTTGTGCGACCCGTCTTTTCGACCCATATCTCATACGGAATCAGCCTTTCTCCCTTCTCGATTGCAGGTCCCTGCATGCGCATCGCCCCAAGACCGCTTGCTCCCTCAGCCTCCGTCAGGGTAAGCACATCTGGCTCCTCAAAGCAGCCAAGCAAAATATCAAGAGCTTTTTTAGAACGATTCCCGTAACCATTGAGAGCTTTCGATGCATACGGCATCGCACAAAGCGCCCCAATTTCCTCAGAAGATAAATCAAGCAGGCTCAGCTGAGCTCTCAGGACATCCGCAGAAGACGAGTAGGCAATGGCTTCCATTACGGCGTCAGCAAGATCCCTATCTTCGTGAAGCCTCTGAAGCAATTCTCTATGGCCCTCATACAGGACCGAACGAAGGGCCCGCCATCCTTTGGGCTTAAATATCTCTCGGCTTTTCTCATCTTCCAACGATATGCCCTTGAAATAATCGCCCGATCCCAAATCGAGCCTCCTCCTCAAGAAGCCAAATTTGACCGTGCACGCCTTATTTCCTCGAAGAGGATCGACTGAGAACAGGATATCGATGCACTCGTCACGCTCGCCAGCAGACAGCGATCGGACCGTTCCGTCGTGCGAAACGATTGAGATGTTGCCCAACGCGCCGTATGCCGAAACCAATTCACTGGTCAGCGTACAGCGAGCAGCTCGCTTTTGATCTGGAAAGTACGAGCACATGCCCACAAGCCCATACGTTCTTCTATCAAAATCCTCACGGGACCTCTCCCAGTTGCAAACCTCGATATAGACGTCCTCAAGTTCGCGCGAAGCAACCGCCGAACCATGGGCACGCTGCCGCTCGAATAGCGTCTTGATCTCATCAACCAATTGTGCATGAGTAACGCACTTATCATAATTCCCGCCGCGATTTCGGCTCTGGGGCAAAGAGGCAAGCCATTCGCCAACAGTTCTGAATCCAGCATCTGCAAACGCTTCCGCGTTTGCCTTCAACGCCGTCAATACCTTGCCGTTCTCACCTGCAGCAGAATCCGAACCCTCCCCATGAGGAATATATCCGCGTCGCTTGCACAGAGAATAAAGAACAAGAGCCCACTCGCGATTGGTAAGCAGCCTATCCAGACCGTCAACGCGAAGCACGATGGGCTGCTTATCGCCCTTCACCGTATGGAAGAACTCTTTGGTGGCGTCCTCGGGAATAACCGCGAACTCCCTAAGCACCTTCAGACAATGCTTGAGGCGATCCTGCGTCCGATCAATATTGCGACGAGCTGATCTGTACCCCCGGCGGATAACCGCAAGGCTCTGGCCCGTTTTCGGATGGGTCGGCGCATCAAATAGCCTCACACCCATTTCCAAAATCTCGCGATTGTTCAAATCAAGCAAGGCGAAGCCGCAGCTCGCGATGCCAGGGTCTATCCCCAACACCAAAAAACGCGGCATACCAAGCCTGCCAATCTCACGGTCAACCTTAGCGTCCATAAGCTCATCCCCTCCTTGAATAGCTACAAGAAGAGTACCACCTCACAACGACATGGTTGAATGACGCCGCTCACAGACCATTTCACCCCGCCCATGAAAACGCCCTGCACCGCCAGCCCGCGCGCTTCCGAGCGGCAGCGATGCCACCGAAAGCCGCGGAACCATGTTCCAATCCGGCGCCCTACCGCTGCTCGTCCTCGAAGGCAGCGATCTCGCCCAGGAAGCGCTCGCCGAAGTCGTCGGCCTTCTTCTCGCCAACGCCCGACACGTCCAGAAGCTCGTCGCGCGTGCGCGGACGCAGGCGACACATGCCGCGCAGCGCCTTGTCGGAGAACACCATGTACGGTGCCCACTCGCGCTCGCGCGCGAGCTCGGTTCGCAGGGTGCGCAGGCGCTCGAACAGCTCGGCGTCGTCACCCGCGCGTGGGTGCGCATCGAGCGCCGCCTCATCGCGCAGCAAGTCGACGGCACGCTGGGCGCGCGCCGGCACGGACCGCTTCGCCGCGCGCCGCTTCACCGAGAAGCGGAACGCGCCGCCCTCGTCGCTAAGGACCTCCACGGCTCGCGGACCCAGCGACAGGACCGGGAACTGCCCCTGAGATGCCGCGAGGTACCCGCGTCCCACCAGCTGGTCGATAAGCGAGCGGATGTGCACGAGGGGCATCGCGTGCAGCACCCCGTATCCCTCGACCTCGTCCAGATGAACGCGGCGCACCTTCTCGTTGTTCGCCCCGTGCAGCGCTTCGGCCAGCAGCGCCTTGCCGAAGCGGTCGGCGCGGGGCGCGACGAAGCGCACCACCTCGCGCGCCGCCACGGTCACGTCCTCGACCGCGAAATCGCCCAGGCAGTTCGAACACGCCCCGCAGCCCGTCGCGCTCGCGGCCGCCTCGCGAGCCAGCTCCCCGGCGGCGTCCTCGTCGCCGAAATAGCGCAGGATGTACTCGCGCAGGCAGCCGGTGGTCTGGCAATAGCCCTCCATCTGGCGCAGCAGCCGATACCGGTTCATGCGCGCCTGCTCGCGCTGTTCCTCGTCCAGCTCGTCGTCCTCGGGGTCGCGGTCGATGAGGAACCGGCGCGTTCGGAAATCGTTGCCGTTCCACAGCAGGTAGCAGCTCGCCGGATCGCCGTCGCGACCGGCGCGGCCCGCCTCCTGGTAGTACGCCTCGATGCTCTCGGGCACGTTGTTGTGGATCACGTAGCGCACGTTGGGCTTGTCGATGCCCATACCGAAGGCGTTCGTCGCCACCATGACCGGCAGTCGGTCCTCGATGAACGCCGTCTGGCTCTCCTGTCGCGCCTGCGCCGCCATGCCGGCGTGGTAGCGCCCCACGCCGATGCCATGTGGCATGAGCGCGAGGCCCAGCTCGGCCGACAGCGCGTCGACCGCCTTGCGCGTCGCGCAGTAGATGATGCCGCTCTCCTGCGCATGGGCGACCACGTACTCCGTGATCCAGCGCGCCTTGGCCTTATCCCCCAGCTCCTCCACGCTCCATGAGAGGTTCGCGCGGTCGAAGCCCGTCACCACGGCCTCGGGCGCCTCGAGGCCCAGCATCGCCACGATATCGCGACGCACGCGCTCGGTCGCCGTGGCCGTGAAGGCAGCCACGACCGGCCGCTTGGGCAGCGCCTCGATGAACGAGGCGATCTGCAGGTACGCGGGGCGGAAATCCTGGCCCCATTGGGATACGCAATGCGCCTCGTCCACCGCGACCAGCGGAACGCCGATGCCGCCCTCGCCCGCCGCGCGCTGGGCGAACGCCAGGAAGCGCGGGTCGGCCAGGCGCTCGGGAGCCACGTACATGATCTGGTACCAGCCCTCCTCCGCGCGCTTGAACACGGTATTCTGCTGCGCTGGCGTCAGCGTGGAATTGAGGTAGCTCGGACGGGCTCCCGCCGCCTTGAGCGCGCGCACCTGGTCACCCATGAGCGAGACGAGCGGGCTCACCACGAACGTGATGCCAGGCAGCATGAGCGCGGGAATCTGGTAGCAGATCGATTTGCCGGCACCCGTGGGCATGATGCCGAGGGCGTCGCGACCCGCCAGGATGGCGTCGACCATCCGCTCCTGCCCGGGACGGAAGGAGTCGTAACCGAAGTAGGTTTTGAGTGTTTGAAGCGCCTGCTCGTTCATATGCCGTCCTCTTCGCAGCCTCACGTTGCCTGCGGGCCATTATCCCCCAACGCGGGCGCAGCCGCCACACGGCCTCTACGCACTCGCAGCCGCCACACGGCCCAACGCCGGCGCAGCCGCCACGCGGCCTCTACGCACTCGCTGCCGCCACAAACCCCAGCGCGCTCGCAGCCGCTACGCGCCCAAATCGGGCGAAGCCGCCACGCGGTCCAAAACAGGCACGCGGCCTCGACCCGCACGCCCGGTCGCCTACATTTTGAGCTGCGTGTAAAAGTGAACGCGTCGGCGCGCTCCGTTCCCTATCAGACCGCTATCATGCGTGTTAGAATCATCGCTCTCGTTCCACCCCGGTTCCCATCTCGAATAGCCCCGCGCCCACCCGGCGCACGACGCCCCAAGGAAGGTCCATGCGAAACGCCGTTGACGCCATCACCGACCGCGCGCTCGAACTCGCGCGCCTCGCCGTTGTTCGCCGCATCATCACCGCGATCGCCGTAACGTTCTCCGCGTTGCTGCAGACCTTCCTCATCCAGGCGTTCGTCGAGCCCGCCAGCCTGCTCCCCAGCGGCTTCACGGGCGTCGCGGTCCTCGTCAACCAGATCACCTCGCTGGGCGGCGTGCACATCTCGACCTCCGTGGGCATGCTGCTGCTGAACATCCCGGTGGCGGCGCTGTGCTGGGGCTCCATCAGCAAGCGCTTCGTCATCTTCTCTATGATGCAAGTCGGGCTCTCATCGCTTTTCCTCAACGTCTTCAACTTCGCTCCGCTGCTGGGCGACAAGATGATGCTCGTGATCTTCGGCGGCTTCATCTCCGGCCTGTCCATCGCCATCGCGCTGAAAGCGGGCGCCTCCACCGGCGGCACCGACTTCGTCGCGCTGTGGGTATCCAACCGCACCGGCAAGACCATCTGGGGCCTCATCTTTGCCAGCAACTGCCTGCTGCTCGTGATCTTCGGTGCGCTGTTCGGCTGGGACAACGCGGCGTACTCCATCGTGTTCCAGTTCATCGCCACCAAGACCATCGACAGCTTCTACAACCGCTACGACCGCGTGACGCTGCAGATCACCACGCGCCGCCCCAACGAGGTCATGGACGCCTACATCGAGGAGTTCCAGCACGGCATCTCCTGCGCCGAGGTCATCGGCGGCTACAGCCGCAAGACCATGTGGCTGCTGCACGCCGTCGTCTCCACATATGAATCGTCCGACATCATCGACCTGGTACGCGATGTGGACCCCGGCGCCGTCATCAACGTATTCCGCACCGACAACTTCGTGGGCGGCTGGTACCACGGGGCGGTGGACGAACCGCTGCCCACCGCGGTCCCCGATCCCGACAAGCCCGCCCGTCTGCTCTCCAAGCAGGCCCGCCGCCATAAGCAAAGCGAGCTCCAGCAAGACGACGGACGCTAGCCCAAGTACCGCGGACCCGCGACAAGACCGCAAGCATGCAGTGATGCCCCATTCCAGCGGGCGCGAAGCCCCGCATGAAAACGCCTCCCATCCTTGGACGCTCGCGTCGTTGTCCAAGGCATGGGAGGCGTTTTGGCAAGCCTCCGTCTGCCAATCGCCGCCTTTCCACTCACTTCGAGGGGTCGACGGCCCGAAAATCACCTGACACCCCCAAAGTGAGTGGAAAATTCGAAGGGTATCCAATATCAAGCAGCAATTTGTAGAAAAACCCCAGTTGGCCTGCTTCAAAAACAGGGGTCTACTCACCCCTGTCGGAAAAATCCACTCACTTCAAGGGGGAGAGCTCGAAAGGGACGTCTCTTAGGCCCGGCCCCGAGCGGATAGTATCGAAAGGAAGCCGTTCCCAGCTCCTGCCTCGAACGGAAAAGATCGAGAAAAGGCTGCCCCGACCCCCTCGAGCGGAGGGCCCGAAAGACGCAGATATTGAGCTCCGATCAAAAAAGAACACTCGAAAGGACTTGATTTCAGCCCTTGCCTCAAAAAACCGCCTCCCCTCTTCTGGACATGAAAAGGGGAAGACGGTGTAAACAGGGCTCAGGCGTTAATCGCCGCCCGATGCGCCCGGGCTCACAAGCAGGCCTCGGTCGTTAGTCGTCGTCACCCGAGGGGCCCAGACGCACAAGCAGCCCCAGCGCGGCCTGCACGCAGCTCATGCTTTCATCGCTCGCGTCGATGCCGCGACCCACGCCCGAACCCGCGCCCGCACCGACGCGATAGGGCACGGTGAGCTTTCGGCTCTTGGGATAGTTAATGGCCCCCAGCCGGCCCTTGAGCTCGAACGCGACGGTCTTGGGCACGTCGACCCCCTGGAACACCAGGCGCCCCTGCTTAAGCGACACGCTCTCCAACCCCAGGCGCTCGGCGCGGATGCGGATGCGCACGCGGTCGAACAGGTTCAACGCCGCCTGCGGCAGCTCGCCATGTTCGTTCTCGCACTCCTCCTGCACCGCGTCCACGACGGCAAGCTCATCGGCCGCCGCCAGCTTTCGATACACCAGCACGCGCTGGTCGACCGCGGGCAGGTACTCCTCGCTCAGGAAGAAATCTGCCGGCAGGTTGATCGTCACGCCGGATTCCTCCACATCGGAGCCGCTCTCCCCGCGGGCCTCGGCAACCGCCTGCCCCAGCATCTGCGTGAAAAGGTCGAAGCCCACGCTCGAGAGGTTGCCGTGCTGCTCCGCGCCCACGAGCGAGCCGGCGCCGCGGATCTCGAGGTCGCGCATGGCGATGCGCATGCCGCTGCCCAGGTCCTGGAACTCCGAGAGCGCCATCAGGCGCTCGGTCGCCTCCTCGGTGAGCGGCAGCTCCCCCGGGAACATGAAGTACGCGTATGCCTGCGTGGCGGAACGCCCCACGCGCCCCTTCAGCTGGTAGAGCTGCGCCAGGCCCAGGCGCTGCGAATCCTCGATGATCAGCGTGTTGGAATGTGGATTGTCGATGCCGCTCTCGATGATGGTCGTCGCCACGAGCACGTCGATCTTGCCGGTCGCGAACTGGACCATGACGTCCTCGACCTCGCGCGGGCTCATCTTGCCGTGCGCCACGCCCACACGGGCCTCGGGTGCCGCCTCGTGCACGCGCTCGACGGCGTCCTCGATGGTCTTCACGCGGTTCGACACGTAGTACACCTGGCCGCCGCGACCCGTCTCGAGGCGGATCGCCGCCGAGACCACGTCGGGGTCGTACTCCCCCACGTGCACCTGCACGGGGCGCCTGCCCGTGGGCGGCGTGGTGATGAGGCTCATATCGCGCACGCCCGAGATCGCCATCTGCATGGTGCGCGGGATGGGCGTCGCCGAAAGCGTGAGCACGTCGATCTGCTCGCGGATGTTCTTGAGCTGCTCCTTGTGCTGGACGCCGAAGCGCTGTTCCTCGTCGATGATGACGAGACCCAGGTCGTGCGGGTTCACATCGGAGGACAGCAGGCGGTGCGTGCCCACCAGCACGTCGACCTTGCCTTCGGCGAACGCCGTGAGGGCGCGACGCTGCTGCGCCGGCGTGCGAAAGCGGCTCATAACCTCGACTTCCACGCCGAAGGGGGCGAAGCGCTCGAAGAACGTCTCGTAGTGCTGCTGGGCGAGGATGGTGGTGGGGCACAGCACCATGACCTGGCGACCGCCGTCCACGCATTTGAAGGCCGCGCGCAGGGCGACCTCGGTCTTGCCGAAGCCGACATCACCGCAGAGTAGGCGGTCCATGGGCTTGGCGCTCTCCATGTCCCCCTTGATATCGGCGATCGCATCGAGCTGGTCATGGGTGGGCTCGTAGGGGAAGCTCTCCTCCATCTCGATCTGCTCGGGCGAATCGGGACCGAATGCGTAACCGGTGATGGATGAGCGACGCGTGTAGAGGTCTACCAGATCGAACGCCAGCTTCTTGGCGCTCTTGCGCGCCTTGTTGGTGGCGCGGCTCCAATCGGCGGTGTTCAGACGGGTGAGGCGCGGGTTGGCACCGTCCGGCCCCACGTAGCGCGTGATGCGATCGACCTGCTCGAGCGGCACGTAGAGCTTGTCGCCGTCGGCGTACTCCAGCAGGAAGTAATCGCGCTCGCGACCCGCCACCTCCTGGCGCACGATCTCGGCGAACAAGGCGATGCCGTGCGTGGCGTGGACCACGTAGTCGCCCGGCTTGAAGGGGAAGGTGACCTCGGTCACATCGACGCGGCGGCGGGCGCGTCCGCGGGCGCGCTTGGAATCCATGCGCGCGTTGAGGTCCGCGAGCGAGAACACCGCCAGGTGCGCCTCGGGCACCACGGTTCCCGCGGGCAAGGGCGCGTCGATGAAGGTGACGCGGCCGCGCGTGATGGTGGGGACGGTCGGGCCGACGGCGCCCTCCTCGAGGCCGCGGACGTTCAGCGCGTCGGCGCGTCGGCGCGAAACGGCGGGAAGCTCGACCGTCGGCGCGGCCCCATCGAGCCCGCCGGCGTTCGCCGGATCGCTTGAAAGCGACTCCTCGAAAGGAATCGACTCGTCGGTGAAGCTCAGCTCCATGGACTCGCGCGCGCCGCGGTCGGAGATGGCAAACAGCACCGCGTAGCGGTTGTTCACCACCTCCTGGATGCGCGAGATGAAACGGTTGTCCGAACCCGCGAGCGCGGGCTGCTCGAGCTTGAGCTCGGCCGTCACCGCACCGCCGGCGCGGATCAGGCTCACGTAGTTCAAACGCTGCTGGCGACCGAAGTCGAGCTCCTGGGGGCGCACGTAGAGCCCGTCGAGGCGCGCCACCTTCGCATCGCCGGCGCGGCGCTCCAGGTCCTCGTACGCGCGCATGCAGTCATCGAACAGCGAGCGCGGCTCCGACAAGATCACCAGCGCGTCTTCTGAAAGATGGGCCAGCGGGCTCTCCGTGCGCTCGTACAGCAACGGCAGGTAGCGGTCGAGCTCGGGGGTGACGATGCGCTGCTGGACCATCTCGAGCATCGCGGCGAGCGCGGTGTCGTTTTGCGCCGGCAGGTACAGCGCCGCGCTGATCCGCTTGACCGCCTCGTCGGTCAGGGCCAGCTCGCGACACGGAAAGATCTCGACCTCGTCCTCGTCGCCGATGGTCTGGCCCGTAGAGGCCACCATGCGGCGGATGCGATCGATCTCATCGCCGAAGAACTCGATGCGCACCGGCACCGTCGTCTGAGCGGGATAGACGTCGACGGCGTCCCCGTGCACCCAGAACAAGCCGGGGGCGTCGGCGGCGTCCGAACCGGTATACCCCATGCCCACGAGCATGCGCGGCACGTCTTCGAACGGCACCTCCTCGCCCACTGCGAAACGCGTCGATGCCCAATACCCGCTCTCGCGCGGAGGCACGCAGCGGAGCAGCGCGCGGGCCGACGCCACCAGCACGCAGTTCTCACCCCTGGCCACGCGGCCCAGCGCGGCGCAGCGGGCCGCGACGACGGCGTCGTCGGGAGCGTCGTCCTTCCAGGGATAGTCGGTGCGCTCCGGGAAGCGCACGACGTGCTCGAGACCCAGATACGCGGCGAGCGAGCGATAGGCGCGGTCGGCCGAATCCTCACCCGACACGATATAGACCGTGGGGCGCGGGCGACGAGCAAACTGCGCTGCGACCATGAGGGTGCGGCCGGACTGGGAAATCGCCAGCGTGGCGTCTTCGCCGCGACCGAGCGCCGCCTCGATGGCCTGGGGCGCTTCGGCAGTGTACAGCTGTGCGGCGATGCGATGTATGAGCACGTGCGTCTCCATTCGAGTAGCGTTCACGCCGAAAACCCGCCCAAGGCGCTTGGACGGGTCGGCGCGATCGAGTTTCTGCGGCTATTCTACCCGAGCGCTACGCCATGCGCGCGCTCGGGCAGATGTCCGCCAAGGGGCATTCCCCGCATAGGGGCTTGCGCGCATCGCAGATTTCGCGCCCCAGCATGATCCATTGGTGGTTGACGTCGTTCCAGTACTCGCGGGGCAATATCTTGAGCAGGTCCTGCTCGGTCTTGAGCGGCTCCTTCTCATGCGTCTTGGGAGAGAGCTTCAGGCGGTGCGCGATCCGGTTGACATGCGTGTCGACCGCGATGCCCTCCACAATGCCGAAGCTCACGTTCAGCACGATGTTGGCGGTCTTGCGTCCCACGCCGGGAAGCTTGACGAGCTCCTTCATGTCGGCGGGAACCTCGCCGCCGTAATCGGCAACGATCATCCGAGCGGCCTCGACGCAGTGCTTCGCCTTCGTTTTATAGAAGCCGAGCGACTTGATGACCTCGGCGACCTCGGCCGGCGTCGCCCCCGCCATCGCCTCGGGCGTCGGCCAGCGGTCGAACAACTCGGGCGTCACCTTGTTCACCTGGGCGTCCGTGGTCTGTGCCGAAAGCAGGACCGAGATCACCAGGCGGAACGGATTCGCGTGGTCCAAGAAGCACTCGACCGGTCCGTAGCGCTCGTTCAGCCGGCGGCACACCTCGATCGCACGCGCGGTCTTCGCCGCGTTCGTCTCCCTCGGCATCGCAGCCCCTCCTTCTTTCCTCAAAGGCTCCTTCGCGGGCATCGTTTTATCCGCAAGCATACCAAATCCCGGGCAAGCAGGCGCCCGCCCGCCATCGTGGACGGCCGGTGGCGGCTTCTTCCGGCCGACAAGTGCCGACCCGCCATCGAACCGCGGCAGCCGGACGCATCCGGCGACACCCCTTGCGCTACGCGCGGGGCGGCACCCCGTCCCCCTCGTCGAGCAGCTCGTCATATCCGATGATCGCCGCCGCGGCCGATTCGTCTTCGAGCGCGGTCACCGCGCGCAGCTTGCGCTCGATCACGTTCGTGCGCGTGGTGATGATGCCGTCCACCGTCTTGCCGGCGGTCTCGATCTGCTTGCGGGCTCGGACCAGCTCCGCCTGATAACGCGGAAACTCGGTCTTCACCGCGGCGAGGACGCGCTGGATCTCGTCCGCGCGCTTCTGGAACGCGAACGTCTGGTAGCTCATCTGCAGGCTATTCAAGATCACCGCCATCGTCGACGGCCCCGCGACGCTCACCCGGTAGTCGCGCTGCAGCGACTCGATCAGGCCCGGCCTATCGACTACCTCGGCATACAGTCCCTCGAACGGCAGAAACAGAATGCCGAAATTCGTCGTAGCGGGCACCGAGATATATTTCTCCGAGATATCGCGGGCCTCCGCCTTGATGCGCTGCTCCAGCGCGCGGCGCGCCTGCTCGACCGCCTCGGCGTCCCCCGCCTCGACCGCATCCCGCAGATGCTCGTATGTATCGCCGGGGAATTTGGAATCGATCGGCAGCCACACGGGGTCGCCGCCGTCCACGGGCAGCTTCACCGCGAACTCCACGCGCTCGGAGCTCTCGGGCTTGGTCGCGATGTTCTCCGCATACTGGTCGGGTGCCAAGATATCCGCCAGTATCGCGCCGAGCTGGACCTCGCCCAGGATGCCGCGCGTCTTCACGTTCGACAGCACGCGCTTCAGGTCGCCTACGCCGCTCGCGATGTTGCGCATGTCGCCCAACCCCGTGTACACCGCCTCCAGCTGATCGCTCACCTGCTTGAACGAAACCGAAAGCCGGTCGTTCAGCGTACGCGTCAGCTTCTCGTCGACCGTCTCCCGCATGCGGTCGAGCTGCCGCTGGTTGCCATCGCGAATCGACCCGAGCTGCTGCTCGACCGTCGTTCGCACCTCGCCCAGGCGGGCGTCGACCGTGTCGCGATTCTTCTCGAGCCGGTCGGCCGTCTCGCGCCTCAGCGCCCCCATCGCACCCGAAGCCTCCGAGAACTCGCGCATCAGCGCATCATGGCGCTGCTGGCTCACCGCGGAGTCGCCCACGGCCCACTGCGACAACGAGCCCAAGATGGCGCGCGCGTCGGCGACCGCCGCCTCGAGGCCGGCCACGTGCCCCTCAGTCTCGCGAAGCAGCTCCCCCTGGGCGCGCCTCATCCCGCGCACCTCGCCCAATACGAATGCCGAGCACACGGCGGCGACCGCCGCCGCGATGCCCACGATCATGAGCGCCAATCCATCCATTCGCCCGATCCTTCCCCTCGTGTTCGCGCCTAGGCCGCTTCGGCCACGTCATCGCACTCCTCTTGAACGCGCCTCAACGGCCTTCCAGTGTATCAGCGCGCGGCGCGCTACCCGTACCGCCATCACGACCTTCACGCAATCAGATCGCCCGCGAACGCGACGCAGCGCTCCATCAGCCTTCCTAGCAGCTCGACCAGCTCTTCCGGAGAGGCGCCGTTCACGATGCACGTCGTCGCATACGCCGCCAAAAACAGCAGCACCAAGGCGATGGGCGTCAGCACGACCACCGCGAGCACGCGGGCGATGGCGGCGCGCCTGCGCGAGCGCACGCGCCTCGCATCGTAGGCGCGCTCATCGCGATATGCCTCCTGAGCCGTGGAATACGGCGTGCCGTCCGAACGGCACCGCAGCAACCGTCGTGACCGTCCCGCGCAGGGTTCCTCCCCCGCAGCAGCCGGCGCCTCGAAGCCCGGCGCTTCATCCAAATCGAAATCGCATGCCGCCGCAGCGGTCGCGCGACGCGGGCGCGCCCCCGCGGGCTCCCCGTGCGGCAACCCCTGGTTGGACGGCACCGCGCCATCGCCCGCGGCCGGCGGGCGGGATGCCGGGGCAGCGCCTCCCGCCTCGCCCCCGCGCCCCCATCGGTCGACCATGTCGCGCCGCCTGGCGGCGCGCTGGACCGATTCGATAAACAAGCTCATATAGCGCCTCCTCGCTGGAGGCCCGATCAAAGAGAGGGGCTTCAGCATGCACCTCGAAGCACGCACCGGTCAAGGTCGATTTTCATACCCCTGCCCGCTAACAGATGAGCCGGCTTCTGCTTACAGCCGCCGCCGCATCCGTCCGCAGGCTCCCACAACCGCCTACATGCCCTCCAGAAGCTTCGATATCAGATCATCCGCCTCGTAATCCGCCATCGCCGAACGCCCCGTCGAACGCGTGCTCGCGCCTCCCTCTTATTTCTCGAAACCGTTCTTCACGGCCTCGCCCGCGATAACGGCCTCGTGCTCGACCAAGCGCGCGCGGTCGACCGCCTCGCGCTCGTCGCTCTTGAAGGTCTCGCCGTAATCGGACTCCTTGCCCATGCCATCGAAGCCGACGATGTTCATGGTCTCCGGATCGTACACCAGGCCGGGTGTCAGGGGCTTGTCGATGTCGGTCACCGAGGTGCCCACCAGCATCTCCTCGAGCGGACCCGGCTCGCCCTTGCCATCGGTCGGCGACAGGTTCCACGTGGAGGGGATGATCTCCTGGTAATGCGTGATGACGTCGTTCTCGACCTTCTCGGTGTGGAGCAGCGCCCCGCGCGGAGCCTCCCACAAGCCCGGGCCTTCGCCCATCGTAGCGCGGCGCCTTCACCCAGCTGTACTTGTTGTTGAGATCCTTGCCGTCGCGCGGCCACATGAGGGCGGTCACGTCGTCCGCCGGGTTGAGCGGCGCATGGTTCTCGTAGAACGCGCGCGGTATCCTCGGTGATGAGCGTCGCATCGACGTTGGAGATCGTCATGGTACCGTCCGCGTCCAGCTTCACCATGCCCGCGGGGAGATAGCGGCGGTTCAGCTCGCGGCTCGCATCGTCGAGCACGCCGAACGAGACGAAGCGGCCGGCGCCCACCAGGTTCTCCGCGGGCGACAGATGGAACGCGGAGGAACCGTCGGCATCCTTGCAGTCGAACCAGTTGCCCGTGAAGATCGAGAGCTGGCCGTTGGCGGCGAACGCCTTGAGGCGCTCGTGCAGCCCCTCGAAATCGGCGCCCGACGTACCGTAGCGCTTGCACACGTCGTAGGCGTCGGCGGGGTTCGCGTTCAGGGCGTCGAGCGGATTGATGTAGTCCAGGCCCGCCAGGTTATAGAACCACAGGATGGTGCGGCGATGGAGGGATTCGATTACGCGGCCTTGCGAGCCAGCTTAGCCTTGGTGTCGTCGCGCACCAACGTATAGATCACCGATGCGAGCGGGATGAAGAACACGATGCCGATCACGCCGAAGAGCTTACCGCCCACCAGGGCGGCGAGCAGCGCCCACATAGGCGCCAGGCCGACCGAACCGCCCACGACGCGCGGGTAGATGAACTGGTTCTCGACGAACTGCGTCGCCAGGTACACCACCAGGCACACGGGGGCCTGCACCGGATTCGCCAGCAGCGTGAGGACCACGCCCGACGCGCCGGAAAGGAACGCGCCCACATACGGGACGAATGCGCACAAGCCGGTGAGATACGCCGTGATTCCGGCATACGGCAGGCCGAAGATCTTGAACATCGCATACATCAGGCAGCTCAAAATGATCGCCTCGACGAACTGGCCGGAAAGGAATTTCGCATACGTCTCGCAAGCCAGGTTGCCCACGAAGCGGATCTTTTCGACGACGGCTTCGGGAAGGTTGGCGCGCACGATCATAAGCGCCTGGCGCGAAAACGTGTGCTTGCCCAGCAGCAGATAGATCGCGATGACCATGCCCAGCATCATGTTGCCCGCCGTCAGAATCGTCGATTTCGCGATCGCGGTCGCCGATCCCACGAAGGAGGGCGCGGAGATGGCCCCCGAATCCTTCAGGCCGCTCAGCTGATCGACCAGGCCCGATACATCCAAACCGCTCTCCTCGGCAAAGCTGATCCATTCGGGAATCTTCTCCTGCGCCAGGGGGATGATGGTGCGCGCCGAATCGATCAGCTCCGGAATGACCAGCGCGACCGCGCCCACGAACGCCAAGACGATGCCCGCCAGCGTGATCAGCAGGCTCGCCAAACGAACCGGGCCGACCGCAAACTCGCGGCCTATCCTCGCCCCCAGCTGATGGAACATGCGCTCGAGCCCGGACATCGGCACGTTCAGCACGAAGGCGATAATGCCTCCGATGAGCACGGGTAGCAGCAGCTGCACGATCTTCGACAACGCCCCCAGCACCGCCGAAAAGTGCGTCGCGCCAACGTAGAGCAGCACGCCGAACGCCACCAAGAACATGGCGTCCCTCAACTTCTTATCGTTCACTGCCTCCCCTTTCGCCGCGGACGCGGCGATCAACCCGCGCGGCTATGGCCATATAGTTCTTGTAGAGCGCGTCGAAGCGACCGCGATATCCCGGGTTCCACGGTTTGTCCCTCCCGCAGAAATGCAGGATGGCGGTATGCTGCATCACCCATGACATCGTGCTCTTGCCACCTGTTCTCACCAGGTAATCAGCGTACTTGCGGGCATCATAGTTCCAAACGCTGTCCGGGACCTCGAGCGTCTCCCCGCCGAAGAGCGCATTGAAGATGTCCTGGTCTGGAAAGACCATCTCGACCTCGTGCTCCCCTGCATAGGTCATCAGGGAGACGGGGTCCACCACGCGCCGCGCCGCGGGCGCATCCATGAGGATCACCCCGGTGTTGAAATAGGCGCTCGTCGTGTCGAGCCGCATATGGTTGAGACTCGTTACAGGGTGCACCGCATCGAGATGCGAAGCGGCGGCGAACGCCTTGCCGCCCAGGTCGACATCGATCAGCGGCCTCAGCGGATTGACCACCAGCACGTCGGGATCGAGATACAGCAGCCTGCCCGTCGACTCCCCGAGCACATGGGGTGCCAGCAGGCGGTAGTACATCTCCTGCGGATAGCGCTTGCTCGCATACATGCCGTCGAATGCCGAGTGGTCGATCGCATGCGCCTCGAACCGCAGGCCTATCGCCTCGCAAAAATCCGCCATCCCCCGCAGGTCCGACTGCTTCAGCGACCCGTGGATCAGGTGCAGCCCGATGTCCTCGCCGGGGTTGTTGATGACGCATGAGACCAGCGCGCGGCGCAAGGGCCCGAGGTAGGCCGCATCGCACGTCGCGACGAGCTCGATCTCGCCAGCTACTCCCATCCCGCCACGCCCCTCCTTCAGCGTTTCCACAGACGCCGGCCGCCCCGGCGCGCAAAGGGCGCCGCTCCGTCGGACCCATCTGTCAGCGGCGGAACGGCGCCCGTATCGGGGCGGACGGTCCCACGCGAGCGCGGACGCCGTCCGATCCCCATCGCAAGCAGCGACTTCTCCTCTTAATAATTGACGACCTGCTCCTCGAAGTACGCCTTGGGGTGCGCGCAGACCGGGCACAGCTCGGGCGCCTCGGGGCCGACGTGCAGATGGCCGCAGTTCAGGCACTTCCACACCTTCACGCCCTCGCGCTCGAAGACCTCGCCCTTCTCGACGCGCTCGGCGAGCTTGAGATAGCGCTCCTCGTGCGCCTTCTCGACCGCGCCCACACCGCGGAAGCGTGCGGCGATCTCCTTGAAGCCCTCTTCGTCGGCGGTCTTCGCGAACTCGTCGTACATGGTGGTCCACTCGTAGTTCTCGCCGGTCGCTGCGTCGCGCAGGTTATCGAGCGTGCCCGGAACCTCGCCACCGTGCAGGTACTTGAACCAGAGCTTCGCGTGCTCGGATTCGTTGAGCGCGGTCTCCATGAAGATGTTGGAGATCTGGACGTACCCGTCCTTCTTTGCCTTCGAGGCGTAATAGCGATATTTAGTGTGTGCCTGCGACTCACCGGCAAAGGCGGTCTCGAGGTTCTTCTTGGTTTGCGAGTTCTCGAAATCCATAACGCGCATCCTCTCTGCTAAACGAACCTGCATGGGCGCATCGACGCAACGCATTCGCCGAACGCCATGCCGCGGGCGCACCGGGCGCGCCCTGGGTGTTCTATACCCGCTCCCACGCCCTGGTAACGCTGCGCCCCGATTATGAACATCTGTCGAGCTTCGTTCGCGGGCGCGTCCGCGCCGGCAGCGCCTACAGGCAGATTCCCCAGCTTCCCTCGCCGAGGTCGCGGCAGAAGCCCTCGCGCGCGAGGTCGTCCAAGATGGAGCGCGCATCCGCCTCGGGCACCGGGGGGCGGCCCGCCGCGCGCTCCATCCCGTTCAAGGCCGCCACGAGCTCCTCGAGCGACCGCTCGGCAACCCCTTCTTCGCGCGCCGCCAGCAGCTCGCGCACGAGCGCGGCGCGCTTCTGCCGCCTCGACCCCTCGAACCTCGATTGCTTCGTATAGCCGCTCGACCGCCGGGATGGATTCGGCACCGTCTTCTTCAGATACGCACCGTAATCCAACAGGGCGTAATACCACGCACGCGGCGTATCGGATTCATCCGCACGGACGCAGAAGCCCTCGCCTTCGGGGCCGGGGCACGCGCGGGCGATCAAGGGGACGAGCTCGCGATCGGGAACGGCGGGGACATCGGGGAAGAAATGGTGTAGGAACACGGTTCTCACGTTTGTCTCGAGATACACGCCCGGCAGGTCGTAAGCGAACGAGCGGATGCCCTGAGCCGTTGCGGGACCGATGCCCGGCAGGGCGCACAGCTCCTTGACGCCGGTCGGGAGCACCCCGTCGTAATCGGACGCAACGGACTCCGCCGCCGACTTCAGCGCCAGGGCGCGCCGGTTGTACCCCATCCCCTGCCATTCGGACAGCACGTCGGCGACGGGCGCCTCGGCAAGGGCGAAGACGCTCGGGAACCGATCGAGCCAGCGCTCCCAACGCGTCAGCACGCGCGGAACCTGGGTCTGCTGAAGCATGACCTCCGATATCCAGATGGCATACGGATCGCGCGTATCGCGCCATGGGAGGTCTCTATAGAGACGAACCCCTTCCGCTCGAACGAATGCGCGAAAGGGGTCGTTTTCAAACATATGGTCTCCTCGATCGAATAGGCGAGGAGCCGCGGGCTATTCGCCCTTCTTGCACGCCTCGCTGCACCGAGCGTACTCCGCGAAGCGGGTACGGTCGGCAAACATGGGGTCGACGGCGGGATTCAAGCGACGCTCCACCACATCGGCAAGGGTGATCGAGTCGAGGTAGCTGTGAACGAGGGCTTGCGTACCCACCCAGATGGGATGATAGCAGCAGAAGCCCATACGGCCGCACTCGCCACCCTCCGCCGTGCAATCATTCATAACCAGCGGACCCTGGATAGCCTCGACGATGGAGCGGATAGTCACCTGATCCGGGTCGAGCTTGAGGCGCATGCCGCCATGGACGCCGCGCAGGCTCTCGACGATTCCTGCCTGAACGAGGCCATGCTGAATCGAGCGCGCGAACGAATACGGAACGTCGACCGCCTCGGCCGCCGTGCGAACAGAAAGGAGACCGCCCTCGCTCCGCGCAAGCATGGCAAGCATGCGAAGGGCGTAGTCGGTCTTTCGGGAAATGTTCATCTCTATTCCTCACAAAGCATGGTGAACCCAAGAAATCAAATTAATAGACATGTTCGCATGCATCTAGACGCGAGCAAAGGCGCCCTGCACCGATCACACGCTCTTCATCGCAGCGAACAAAAGCGAACGGACTTTAAATTAAAGTATAAATGTTCCTTTTGTAAACATATTTTATTGAAGAATCATAAATCATGTGGTATCGATCGAAAACACAGGGAATCTCGATCGGAACAACGGCACCGATAACGCGGACACGGCGCCTCCCTTGCAGAAGGCTGCGAAAGAGGCACGAGATCAAATAGAAAGCCCCGCCGAAGCGGGGCTCGCAATGCAAATGGCGGGAAGTACGGGACTCGAACCCGCGACCTCCGACGTGACAGGCCGGCGCTCTAACCAACTGAGCTAACTCCCCAACAGCGCGTTCTGCTGCGAGAGCTATTATACGCAGATAGCCATCGGGAATACAACAACTATTTTTGTTCTTCTAAAACGACGGCTCCGGGCCGACCTTGCATCTAAAATGCAAAAGCCCCGCCGAAGCGGGGCTCGCAATGCAAATGGCGGGAAGTACGGGACTCGAACCCGCGACCTCCGACGTGACAGGCCGGCGCTCTAACCAACTGAGCTAACTCCCCAACAGCGCGTGCTGCTGCGAGATCTATTATACGCAGAAACATTCGGGAAACACAACAACTATTTCTAAATATTTTTCGCGCACCGCGCACCGCACCGATTAAAGCTCGATGATCTCCGCAGACACCAGCGCGCCGTCGGCCACCCAAGCGCGAGCCATCGTGGCTCCGCGCGCCGTACGGGGGAACGTCGGCGAGCCGGGGTTGATCAGAACGCACGAGCCCATCTCGGCCACGACGGGCACGTGGGAATGCCCGCATACGGCGATATCGACGCGATCGAGCGGCAGGTCCTCGCGGTAGTGCGAGACGGCAAAACGCAGGCCCTCGTACTCGAACTCGTTCAGCCTCGTCACATCGGGCCCGTAATCATAGAAGAAATGATCGTTGTTTCCCAAAACGGCCTGCACCGGCGCGATGGCCCTCAGATGATCGAGGTCCATGTCGGACGTGATGTCGCCCGCATGCACGATCAGGTCGGCACCGGATAACTCGGTAAGAAGTTCGGGCGAAAGCCGCCCGTGCGTATCGGAAACGATATCGATGCGCTTTTCGCGGCTCGTCATCGCTTCTCCTCCCCACATATCGCCTACAGATTGAGCGCCTTCTTGAGCGGCACCACGCGGCGACGGGAAACCGGGATGCGGTCCTCGACGCCGGACACGCCTAGCTGGATCGCGCCGGAAGGCACGGTCTCGACGTCCTCCACGTTCGCCAGATTCACGATATAGCGGCGATGAACGCGGAAGAAGCCGAAATCACCGAGCTTGGATTCGAACTGCGCCAGCGAGGTAGTGGAAAGATAGCGGTCATCCTCGGTGAAGATGCAGGAATAATCATCCTTGGCCATGATGTAGCGAATCTGGTCCACCGGAATCAGGACCTTGCGACCGCCCTTTTCGACCGGAATGCGCTCGATGGAGCTCTTGCCGCCATCCATCATGGGCTTCACGCGCGCGATGACCTTGTTGATCGCCTGGTCCAGACGCTCCTCCTCGACGGGCTTCATAAGGTAATCCGTCGCATCGACCTCGAAGGCCTCGACGGCGTGGTCGCTGTATGCGGTCACGAACACCACGGCGGGCGGGTTCTTCAGCTTATGCAGCGCCTCGGCAAGCTGCAGGCCGGACGCCCCCGGCATCGAGATATCCAGGAACACCACGTCCACGCGGTTCTCCATGAGCATCTCGATCGCGGAGCGAACACTCGAGGCTTCGTTGATCGAGCCGATCTTACCGGTCTGCTCGAGCAAGAAGCGCAGCTCGGAACGAGCGGGTGCTTCATCGTCGACGATCATGGCGCGCAGCATACAACTATCCCTTTCGTTACTTAGAACACCGTTCAAAGCCCCATAGCTACCGCCAGCGGAGGCTCATGTCCACCTATTCTACCCCTTATGCAAGAAGCCTTACGCGGAAGATGCCAAGGCCGCGCACCGCGTGCGGCCCACAGGGGGAAGGGGTCCGAACGGGCCCCTTCCCCATCACCCGAAGATGCTCTGCTGCAGATCGAGGTGCAAGGTGATCGTCGTGCCGCGCCCGGGCTGCGAGGTGACCTCGACCGAGGAGCGCGGACCGTAGAAGCGCTTGATGCGCTCGGAGATGTTGCGCGTGGCAACCCCCGCTCCCCCGCCCTGCGGCGCCTGGGAGTCGGGCTTGGGAAGCGCCTCGTTGAACAGGCGCGCGGCGGTCTCGGCATCCATGCCGGCTCCGTCGTCGATCACGCGGATGCACAGCGCCTCGTCCCCATCGGGATGGACGCTCACGGTGATATGGAGCGCCCCCTCGTCTTTCATGGCGTGGCGCACGGCGTTCTCGACCAGCGGCTGGATGATGAAAGCGGGCACCGGCGCATCCTCCACCGCCTCGTCGATATCCATCGTCTCCACGATACGCTCCTCGCCGAAGCGCGCCTTCTCGAACATGAGGTAGCGCCTCGTCTGCATGATCTCGCGCGACACGGGGATGAGCGAGCCGGAGTTATCGAGCGTGGAGCGGTAGAACGACGCGAACTCGCGCAGCAGATCGCGGGCGCGCAGGGGCTCGGTCCGCGTCAGGGACGCGATGGTGTTCAGCGTGTTGAACAGGAAATGCGGGTTGATCTGGGCCTGGAGCGCGCGCAGCTCGGCGCGGGCGGTGAGCTCGTCTTGGCGCTCGAGCTCGTGCGTGGCGAGCTGCGTGGAGATGAGCTCCGCAAAGCCCGAGACGAGGGCGTACTGCGTGCGGTCGATAGCGTGCGAGGTGCTGAAGTAGAACTTGAGCGTTCCCACGGACACGCCGCGAACCTTGAGCGGGGCGATGATGCCCGCCGGCACCCTCCACGCCTCGCCGTCGACGTTGAAAAACGAGGGGGCGTTGGTGAAGGACTGGACCAACCCGTGGTCGAGCGCATAGCGCGTCGCCGGCGTATGGATGGGCGAGCCCGGAGGAAACCTCTCCGCATAGGCGCCCACGCAGGCGAGCACGCGCTCGCGATCGGTCACCGCGATGGTGACGGCGCGCGTCTCGGGAAGCAGGCGCAGGCAGATCGCCTCCGCGCTCTGCGGCGTCAGGCCGTCGCGCATATCCTCGAGCATATCGGAGGCGATCGACAGCGTCTGCTCGGCATACTGGGAGCGCAGCGAATCCGGATTCACGTACAGCTGGAGAAAGATCGCGAGCAGGATGCCCAGCAGCACGCAGGCGGCGAGCGTGATGAGCGGTGCGTGGCCCTCGAACAGCTCGTAGATGAAGTAGATGATCAGCAGCATCGCGCACGCGAACGCCAGCCAGCGAAAGAACGGCGTGAGCCGAGCCATCGAGGACGCGCCCCCTACGCGGGCGAACTCGGATTCTTCAGATTTCATGCATGCTCCAACATATCGGCCAGAACCGGATCGTTCCATAGACCATCCATGATACTCGGCCAAAAGCTCTGGAACTTCAGATATCTGCCAGCGTTGTCGCATGCGTAGCGTTCGGCATCCTCGCGGCCCGTGCGCCAGATGCGCCAGTACCCCTTGTGGTCGGCGGACGCGATCATGCGGATGAACGAGGTCCGCCGCACGCGCTCATCGAGCTCGTGGGAGATCCAGGGCCCGGGATAGGGCATGAGCGACGCGGGGCTCACCTGGCAGTATTCCTTTTGGCGCGCGGCAAACGACAGCTTCGCGCGCTCGTAGTACCACCGGTAGACGTTCTGCATGAAGCGGGAGCTCCGCTCGCCCTCGTCGGAGGGCAGGTGCTTCACGACCCAGGTGTTGTCGAACCAGACGTCGTAGCCGAACAGGCGCATGTTGAAGAGGTAGTCGAGGTCTTCGCCGCGGGTGATGAAGGGATCGAAGGCGATGCGCCGGAACGCGCGGGCATGCAGGGCCAGGCACCCGCCGCACACGTAGTTCGAGCGCGAGATGCGCGTGCCCGCCAGGGCCTTCTCCATCCAACGGTTGAATTCCAGGCGCTTCGTCCACCAGCGCTGCGTCAAGCCGGCGCGCGACGTGTCGGCCAGCGGAGAGCCCGAGCGATCGTAGAAGTACCCGCTCTTCGCCAGGATGGGCAGGCGCTGGCGCGTCTCCTTGCCCAGCGCGTAGACGGCGCGCTCCACGAAATCGGAGGAGAGGACGACCTCGTCGTCGTCCAGGAAGATCACGATATCGTGCCCCAGGATGGCCGACACGGCCAATCCCATGTTGCGGATCGCGCCGTAGCCGCGCAGCGAGACGCCCTCGCCCGGCGCATGGGGCGCCAGCTCGCCCACGCGCTCCATGATGCGCGTGGCCTCGATGTTCGTCACCAGCGTGATCTTGAGCCTAGGATGCGCCGCGACGACATGGTCGAGCCGCAGGCGCACGTCGCGCGTCGCGGAAAGCGGGCACACCACCAGCACGATGATGCGCGGGCAATCGTGCACCTGCTCGAGCGAGGACAGGCAGCGGTCCAGATCGGGGGTCTCCGAGAACAGGTCGGTCGTATGGTCATAGGCACCCGGCGACAACGCCTCGGCATGATTGCCCGCCCAATAGGAGGGAATCACGATTACAGGTCTCATGAGCTCGCCCCTTCCGAACACGCTGCCCGACGCCGCGAGACGGGTCCGACGCCCGCTCGTCGCGCATCCTCGTTACGCAGCGCCGCGAAAATGTGCGCGCGCAAGAACTACTTTTCTGTTGTACCCATACTTTCGAGCTCGCGCTTCATGAAAGGAGTTTTTGCCAGCGAGCGCTGTAATGGATAGCCGAGCACATACATGATGACCGCTTCGCCGATGCCGGTCGCGACCAGACCGAATAGGTACATGGGCAGCCAGGCGCCGTCGAGCGAGATCGAGGTGAACGGAATCGTGTAGAAGCCGATGCCCTGCAGGAGCAACGGCAGGTACGCGGGTACGATGAGCGCGTTGGCGAGCACCGGACCCGCGAGCGCGAGGGCGGGACGGCTGCGCAGCTTCCATGTGAAGAGCGCGCCCGCGAACGTCGCGAGCGACCCGAACACCACGTCGAGCATGCCGAGCATGCCGGTACCCGAAAGCACGATGTTGGCGACGTTCGCCAGCGCGCACCCCAAGGTGAGCCCGGGCACGGCCGCGGGCGTGAACAGCGCGAGCACGCACAGGGCCTCGGATACGCGGAACTGGATGGGACCCCATGCCAAGCTGCCCAAGAAGAGCATGGCGATGAGTGTGCAGGCCGCATATGCAGCGGCGATGACGCCCACCCGGGCGATGTAATGAGATTTCAAGTGGCCACCTTCTAACGAAAACGGAGGGCTTTACTGGTCGTCAGCAAAGCCCTCCGCGTCGCAGCAGCCTATGCAAAGGCGAACGCTAGGCGCACGCCTTCTGCATGCTGGAGAGCTTTACTAACATGACAAAGCCCGCGACCAGCAGGATCCCGATGGAAAGCACTCCTAAAGAAGGATCCGCCGTGAGCGATGTCACGATAGATACTAGCAGAGTGCCCATGACGGAGGCGTAGCGTCCGAAAATATCAAAGAAGCCGTAGTACTCGTTGGCGCGCTCCTTGGGAATGAGCTTGCCGAAATAGCTGCGCGACAGCGCCTGGACGCCGCCCTGGAACATGCCCACCAGCACCGCGAGGATCCAGAACTCCACGGCGGACTTCAGGAAGAAGGCGGCGAACAAGACGATGCCCACGTATGCGGCGACCGCCACGATGATCATGCGCAGGGTGCCGAACCTGCCCGCGAGGCGCCCGTAGATGATGGCCGAGGGGAACGCCACGAACTGCGTCACCAGCAGCGCCAGCACCAATTGGGTTGAATCGATCCCCAGTGCGGCGCCGTAGCTCGTCGCCATGGAGATGACCGTATGGACGCCGTCGATGTAGAAGAAGAAGGCGATCATGAAGACCAGCAGCACGCGGTCGTGCGCGATGCTCTTGCAGGTGCCGATCAAACCGCTGAACGTCTTGGCGATGTTGTGCAGCACGCCCTCGGCGCCGTGCTCTCGCTCCTTGCCGAATCGCTGCTGATAGGTCCGAAGCAGCGGAACGGTGAAGGCGAGCCACCACAGGCCGGTGATGATGAAGGTGATGCGCGTGCAGGTGAGCGTATCGAGCCCCAGCAGGCCGGGGCCGCCGAAGATGAGGGCGATGCACAGGATGAAGGGGATGGTCGACCCCACGTACCCCCAGGCATAGCCCGAGGAGGACACCGAGTCCATGCGGTCGTCGGTGGTCACGTCGGGCAGCATGGCGTCGTAGAAGGTCATCGACGAGTTCAAGCCGATCGTGCACAGCACGTAGACGACCAGGAACGCCATGGCGCTCATCGGAATAGCCTGCGCCAGGCACAGCACGAGGCCGGTTAGGAAGAAACCGAGGAAGAACTTGATCTTGTTGCCGGCGTAATCGGCCAGCGAACCCAAGATGGGCATGAGCAGAGCCACGGCCAGGGAGGCGACGGTCTGCGCGTTCGCCCACGCGGTCACGAGGTCGGCGGAGCTCGCCCCCGTGTTGATCGCGTTGAAGTAAATGGGAACGACCGAGGTGTTCAGCAAGACGAGCGCGGAATTGCCCACATCGTACATGACCCAGTTGCGTTCCATCTTGGTGTATTTCATTGCTGGCTCCCCTCGGCGATATATCTCGCATTATGGTACGGCAGCCCTCGCGCGGCGTCGGGCGTCATGCCGTTGCGCGTTGCGCGGCGTGCGCGGGTCACGGCCCCGGGCGCGGGCGGCGGACGGGCGCTACTCCTCGCGATCGAACTCCTCGCCCGCGTCGAGCGGTCGGCCGGAGTAGTTCACATGGCCCGTCACCTCGGCCATATCGACGCCCTCGATGAAGCGGGCGGCCGTGACCTGGTAGTCGTCGAGCGCTCGCGCGAACACCTCGGGGAAGCTCTCCGTCGAGGCGGCATCGGTGAAGGGGTTCCGCCACGCCTTGTGATCCAGATTCCCCGCACGGCGCGGGGGCTCGGCGGTCACCGGATGGACGAGGCCCGCGAACATGGGGTGCACGCGCGACGCGAATGATCCGGACGGCTCGATCGCCCTATACGCGAGCCTCATGTCCGCAACGGCTCCGCCGTATTCGCTCGCTGCCACATCCAGGCCGTAGACCTTCATCGCGACGTGGCTCATCAGCGCGCCGGCGACCTTGTTCACGTGGTCGCTCGTAGCCAGCTCGTCAGCGGGCGGATAGTCGCGCACCGTGGCATGGTCGCGCTTCAGCTGCAGCATGAGCACGTCGAGATCGCTCTCGATGACCGCATGCACCGCGCTCCCCTGCCCGGCAAGGCTCTCGTCGGCCTCCATGACGCCCCATTGCTGCTCGTACACGAACGGATGCGCGTTGCGGTCGAGCACGTAGTGGGACAACAGGCCGAGCGAGAACGCGCGACCCAGACGGGCGTCCTCGTCCATCAGACGACTCGTGCCCTCGCGCAGCGCGGCGAACTGCCGCGAGGTGCGGCTGCGGTGCATCACCTGGGCGAGCTCCATGCACGTGCGGAACGAGGGCGTGCGGAAGCGGAAGAAGAACGGATCGGGGCCCTGGTTCGCCAACAGGAACGCCGCGCGCTCCTCGCCGGAAGCCACGAGGCCCGCGGGCAGGCGGTTGATGCTTTCTTCACCGAACAGGCGATGGGTGATCAAGGCGGGCATGATGGAACCTTTCTGGAAAACGGCAACTGTTCGCTATTATGCCCAGCTGCAGCGCTTGCGAACCAGACGCATCGCGAGGATGCGAAAAGGAGGACCCCGGCGGGCTGGAGATCCGCCGGGGTTTCAACATGGGAGTTGATGAATTTGGAGGTGATGGGCTCGACCGGGGTGAAGCCGATCTTGTCGACGAACTCGCACATCCCCTCGATGGAGCAGGTGCCTCAACCGTTGCGTCGGCCATATCGCTCCTCCTTTCTTATAGCGGGCCGCACGCCCCTCCCCTTCTTAACAGCGCGGACGCATCCGCGACCTTCGCCGACCACCTTACGAGCACGGGGCGCGGGCGGCGGGCGCGGGCGGCGGGCGAAGCGGCCCGTCCAGACATCTCGTCCTCGCTTTCCCGATATTTGGCGATATGCTGAAAGGGCTGAACTCCATCGACATACCGCTGGGAGGCCACCATGCCATACGGCGATTCCCGGAATCCACGGGAGGGGCGCGAAACGCCCTCCCCTCGCACCGCGTCCGCCGGCGACCATCCGCTGCGGGCCCGACCGGCTGCGCTCGCCAACGCGCGCGGCGCGGCGCCGAAGCCAACACCACGCCCGACGTCGCAACAACACAACCCCGCACGCCGCGGCGCCTCGCCCAAGCCTCATTCCCGAGGGCCGCGTCCGGGTAGGCCGTCGAGCGCTGCAGGAGAACCCGTCGAGCGCCCCACCTTTCGTCCAGCCGCCCCCGCCGCCGAAAGCAGGGGGCGCAGGCCCGCTCCCCACCGCGGGGAGGCAGCACGCCGCAACGAGCACCGCGACGTAGCGCGACGCGGCGGCACGGGCGGCGGCAACCGCGGCCCCGCTGCCCCGACGCGGCAACGGCCCGGGCGCTCGACCCGCCCTGACTATCCTTCAGGGCGCGGGCGCGACCAAGCGATGTATCTGCGCCGCACCGAACCCGGCACCTTCCCCCGCCGTCCCGACGCACGGCAACGCCGGAGCAGCCGGGCGCAAATCGCGCTCGCGATCACGGCAGTTATCGCGCTAGCAGGCGGCGGCACCTTCGCCCTACGGGCAATCCGCTCGTCCAGCGCCCCGTCCGCGCCGAACCCCGGCCCCGTTTCACTCGCCCTGGGCGCACAGGCTTCGGAGGCATTCGGCGACGCGATCGCCGTCATCAACATCCCGCGCACGCCGGCGACCCCTCAATCCGAATGGAAGAAGGGCACGATCCCCTACATCTACCAGACCGATCCCGCGTGGGCCTCTAAGCCCTATGCGGACAAGGACATCAAGACGAGCGGATGCGGACCCACGTGCCTCTCCATGATCTATGTCGGCCTCACCGGCGACACCACCATGGACCCCATCGCCATGGCCTCTTTCAGCGAGAAAAACGATTTCATCCAAGAGGGCATGACCGCCTGGACCTTCTTCTCCGAGGGGGCTGCCGAGCTCGGCCTCTCCAGCGAGGAACTCCCCTCCTGGGCCGACAGCGTCATAGCGGCCCTCGACGACGGCAAGCCGCTCGTCATCAACGTCCAGCCCGGAGACTTCACCACGGTCGGCCACTACATCGTAGCGAGCGGGCTCACATCGGACGGCAAGCTCGTCATCCATGATCCCAACAGCACCGAGAATTCCGCCAAAGCCTGGGACGTCCAGCGCGTTATCGACCAATGCTCGAACATCTGGGCATTCGAAGTCGACGATACGGCAACGCGCTAGCAAGCAGGGCGCGTCCGCCGCGGGCGCGTCCGCCCCAGCACCCGTTGCGGCGCCCCGGCGCGTTCGCTCCAGCGTCCCAGCACCCGTTGCGGCGCCCCGGCGCGTCCGCGCCCGATCGGCACCCCGCATAGAGGCCCTCGCATGTACGAAGACGCCTCCCGAGGGAACGGAAGGCGTCCAGGAGAAAGGTTGGTCTGCAAAGGACCCGCTGAAGGGAGATACGCTTAGCCGGTGATGCGCGTACCGGAGAGGCCGGCCATGGTCTCGGCGGCCTTGTCGAGGGCGCCGATGATGCAGGTGCGGCCCTTGCGGGAGCGGGCGAACTTGATGGCGGCGCGAACCTTGGGCTCCATGGAGCCCTTACCGAACTGCCCCTCGTCGGCGAGGCGCTCTGCCTCGTCGGCGGTGAGCTCCTCGAGCTCTTCCTGGTCGGGTTTACCGAAGTTGATGGCGACGTGCTCGACGGCGGTAAGCAGGAACAGGACGTCCGCGCCGCAGTCCTCGGCGAGGAGCTCGCCGCCCATGTCCTTATCGATGACGGCGGCTACGCCCTTGTAGCAGCCCTTGTTCTCGTAGTCGCGCACGACGGGGATGCCGCCGCCACCGCAAGCGATGACGATGAACTCGTTGTCGAGCAGATTGAGAATGGAGTCGGCCTCGACGATCTTCTTGGGCTCCGGGGAGGCGACGACGCGACGCCAGCCGCGACCGGAATCCTCGACGAACGTCATATCCGGGTTCTCGGCCATGATCTCGCGGGCCTGCTCCTCGGTATAGAACGGGCCGATGGGCTTGGTGGGATTGGCGAACGCGGGATCGTCCGGGTCGCACTCGATCTGGGTGACGACGGTTGCGGCATGCCAGCGCTTATAGCGGCGGTGCATCTCGCGGCCGATACCCTGCTGCAGGTGGTAGCCGATGTAGCCCTGGGACATGGCGCCGCACTCGGGCAGGTCCATGGAGGGGGTGCCGATGGCGTCGTGGGCGGCGGCGAAGGCGTTCTGGATCATGCCGACCTGCGGGCCGTTGCCGTGGGTGATGATGATCTCGTTGCCCTGCTCGATGAGGCCGAGAAGAGCGTGGGCGGCATGGCCGACCTTCTCGATCTGCTCTTCGGGGGTGTTGCCGAGCGCGTTGCCGCCGAGTGCGACGACGATGCGATCGGGCTTGCCGAGCGGCTTGGACATGGTGGTTTCCTTTCTCGCAGAGGAACTATGCTTTTCGTACCTCTTCTTGCGAGCGCTTCGGCAGCGCCCGTAAGCTTGTCTTGGATTATATTCCTATGTTCAAGCATTTTATTCATTTTTAGACCGCTGACAGGGCGAACGGCACTCTTGCGCCGCTCAGCGCAATATCATGACCATTCGCGGCAAGAAACCAGTTATTCCTACATATTTGAAGCATTCTGCACCTTGGTAAAGAAACCAGATAAGACTCCACAGCGATGCAGTGCTTTTGATGATTTATGCATTTCTTCCCACGGTACCTAACTCATGTTGCAAAGGCGTGAATCGCCCGTAGGGCACCCCGCATCTCGCGCACTGCTGCGAAAAGAAAACGGGGGCACCGCGGCGCCCCCGTCTGCAGGATTTCTTCAAGATGGCCGTCCGTACCGGCGGCGGCGCTAAGCCCCGTGCTCGCCCATGCGCTCGCGGATGCGCTCCGCCACGCGCTCCCGAAACGCGCTGGCCTGGTCGCCGTTGAAGATGTCGTAAGCGCAGAATACGCCCTCGATCCCCTCGAGCTCGACCATATCGGCCGCCTCCTGCTCGGTCTTGGCCATGTAGATATCGGCGGGGTCGATACCCACCATGAGCAGGCGCAGCAGCAAGTCATCCGAATTCGCGCCCTGCACGATGACCTGCTTCACGTTGGCATCGGCGAGGTACTCGAAGTCGGCCTGATAGTACCAACCCGTGAACTCCGTCTTCTTGGGATTCGTAGCCAGATAGTAATCGGCCAGCATGAGCACAACGACCTTGCTTCCGGGCTCCCGGCAGATCGTGGCCAGCGCCGTCGACGTCGCGGTGCTGTTCTCGCCCTTCGACGCGGTGTTCACCAGGCGCACGCCGCCCACGGTCTCCTCGCTGAAGCGGGCGGCCGTGATGTTGACGTTGCCGTCAGCGAGCACGTGCTGCAGCTCCTCGGCGGACACGCCCAGCTCGCGAGCGGTCACCAGCGCGGACACCAGGTTATACAGGTTGGTGATGGAATAGGTACCGATATGGTAGGTGAACTCGGGAGCCTTCCCGTCGACCGCATGGCAGAGCTCGCGCACCGTGAACTCATGCGCGTCCTTGTCCACGCCCGTGACGAGGTAATCCGGCTCCGGGTTCTTAAACCCGCAGCTCGCGCAATGTGCTCGGCCAAGATGGCGCAGATGGCACCAATCATATTCGAGCGCACCGCCGCACTCGGGGCACGCGGTGAGGTCGCAGACGATGCCCTCGGGGCCCTCGAGGTCGTCCTCGAGATGGCCGATCGAGAAATACGTGCGATGCGTCGCCTGCGGAGCGAGGCGGCACGAGATGAGGTCGTCTGCGTTCAGAATAAGATGCGTCGACGCCGGGATATTCGCATCGATCACGCTAAAGATGTAGTCGGGATTCGCGTTGCGCGTGAAGTTGTCGCGATACAGGTTGGCCACGAGCATGATATCGGGGGCCATATGCGGCAGGACGCGGCGCGACGACAGCTCGTCGAGCTCCATGCACGCTACCTGCCGGCGGGGCGCGCCGCTCATGCGCGCGTTCTTGATCAGCGAGCTCTCGATACCTGTAATGATGTTTCCGCCGGCGCGGTTGGTCACCAAGTCGAAACCGCAGGCCAGCAGGATGTCGTCAAGCAGGTTCGACGTGGTGGTCTTACCGTTGGTGCCCGTCACGAACACCACGCGCTCGGGCTTAGGTGTGCGGGCGAGGAAATCGGGGCAGATGGCCTCGGCGACGGTGCCGGGCACCTGGCCGCCGTTGCGGCGCGCCGCCTTGAGCGCCGCGGCGGCGGTCTTTCCCGCCGCGAGGGCGAGGTAGTAACGCGGCGTCTTGCTCGTTGAAGTGCTCACAGGAAACTCCTTGCTGGGAGAAAACGGCTAACAGTGGTGATTGCGATGGCGATCGCGCGATAACCCCTCGATACTCGCACCCGCGGACCGTCGGGTTACACGTCCATGCCGGGCGTGGCGAAATCCTTCACGCGCTGCTTGTAAGCGCGCATCGCCACCTCTTCGTGCGCGAGCACGGCATCCGTCTCGCCCATGGTATCCAGCAGCCAGCGCGTAAACGGCGGGTTGACGGTGAGCAGCGGGCCCAGAAACCACGTTCCGATGAGATTGTTGCGGCGAACGCCCTCGAACGCGCTCTTCTTATTCATGCCGAAGCCCTGCTTGAGCGTGCAGAACGACCACTTCTCGTTCTTACCCTCAGCCTGGGTGAACTGCATCTTGAATCCCACGATATCGATAGGATCGGCATCGGGAGCGGGCTGGAAGGTTCCCAGCCCGACGCCGGTGAAGCGCTGCGGCGTGAGCTGGTGCGTCACGAAGTCGAACAGGCCCAGACCCGTGATGCCGCGACCTTCGGGCGTGATGATCATGTTGCCCAGCAGCTCCACCGCATTGCCGGTGAACAGCATGGGAGTGCCGGCGTCGGCCAGCGCGGCCAGGCGCTCGGCGTACGGCATGAGCGCGTCGAGCACGCGCTCCTGCTGGCGCTCGGTCATGCCGCACAACAAGATGAGCGAGAGGTCGTCGCGCGTGGCGAACGCGGGCTCCTCGCCGAAGGCGGTCTCGATAAACGTTGCTTGAGGCAGGCAGGCGCGCAGGTACATGGCGTTGCCGTTATCACCCGCTTGGTTTCCGAACTCGGGGTACAAAATCTCGATTGTTGTCTGCGCCATCCGGCCCCTCCCTTAAAAATCCAATGGTGCAATTATCCAACAAGCATGCACGCACAACGGGTCAACCATATAAAGAGCAGAGGGCGACGGAGCGAGGACGGCGGCATGCAAGGACAGGGCTCACGTTCGGCGAGGCGCCGATTCTCATCCGCGGGGGCTCGAGCTCGCACCCGCTGCGGCTCCATCTCACTTCCATTGGACGCGTCCCGAAAAGGTGGTTCCATGCTCTCGGCAGGCAGCAAAACGAACGGAAACCGAAAGCCGGCATCCCGCCCATACAAGAGAAGGCCCCAGGGGCCTTCACCAACACCAAAAACGAAAGGCTCCGCCTGGGGCCTTCGGCATTCTTCCCGCGATGCGCACAGGCGACAGAAACGAAGGGAGGCCCCGAAGGGATTCCCTAAGCGAACAATCCACAGCGCGCAAGCGCGAGGACGTTCGCATGGGAACCCTTCGGGGCCTCCTGATGGGACGGATCATCCCAACCGAAGCTTTACGCCTCGTTGTAGAGGGTCTTCAGCTTCAGCAGGTGCTGATAGCGATCCATAGCCGCAGCCTCGTTAGCAGCGAAGAGCTTCTCGGCGCGCTCGGGGAACGAGCGGGTGAGCGAGGCATAGCGAGCCTCGTTCATCAGGAACTCCTGGTAGCCGCCCGCGGGCTCCTTGGAGTCGAGGGAGAACTTCTTGCCCTCCTCGGCAGCCGGGTTGAAGCGGAACAGGTTCCAGTAACCGCACTCGACGGCCTTCTTCATCTCGGCCTGGCAGTTCTGCATGCCGCCCTTCTTGATGGAGTGCATCTCGCAGGGGCTGTAGCCGATGATCAGGGACGGGCCGTCGTAGGCCTCGGCCTCCTGGATGGCCTTGAGGGTCTGGGCGGGGTTAGCGCCCATAGCAACCTGCGCCACGTACACGTAGCCGTAGCTCATCGCGATCTCGGCGAGGCTCTTCTTCTTGACGCCCTTGCCGGACGCGGCGAACTGGGCAACCTGGCCGAGGTTGGAAGCCTTGGAAGCCTGGCCGCCGGTGTTGGAGTAGACCTCGGTGTCGAAGACGAAGACGTTCACGTTGTTGCCGGAGGCGAGGACGTGGTCGAGGCCGCCGAAGCCGATGTCATATGCCCAGCCATCGCCGCCAAAGATCCAGAAGGACTTCTTGGTGAGGTACGCCTTGTCGGCCAGGATCGCACGGGCCTTGTCGCAGCCGCAAGCCTCGAGCTGCTCGATGTAGGCGGCAGCTGTGGTCTTGGAGGCCTCAGCGTCGTTGCGGGCGTCGAGCCAAGCCTGTGCCGCGGCCTTCAGCTCGTCGGTCGCGCAATCGGAAGCCATGAGCTCCTCGGTCTCGGCGACGAGCTTGCCCTGGACGGCCTTGTAGCCGAGTTCCATACCCAGGCCGTGCTCGGCGTTGTCCTCGAACAGGGAGTTGTTCCACGCCGGGCCGTGGCCGTCCTTGTTGGTGCAGTACGGCGAGGTAGCGGCCGGGTTGCCCCAGATGGAGGAGCAGCCGGTGGCGTTGGAGATGAACATGCGGTCGCCGCAGACCTGCGTGACGAGACGCGCGTACGCGGTCTCGGCGCAGCCGGCGCAGGAGCCGGAGAACTCAAGCAGCGGCTGCTTGAACTGGCTGCCCTTGAGGTTCTTGTTGATGAGCTCGGGCTTCTCGGACACGTTGGCGACGCAGTAGTCGAAGGTCTTCTGCTCGACGAGCTCGCCCTCGGTGGGAACCATGGTGAGCGCGTCCTTCGGGCAGACCTTGGCGCAGTTGGTGCAGCCCATGCAGTCGAGCGGGCTGATGGCGATGGCGAACTTGAGACCCGTGTTCTTGGGGATCTTCACGTCCAGTGTGCGCATGGTCTCGGGGCCGGCAGCGACCTCGTCCTCGGTCATGCCGAACGGACGGATGGTGGCGTGCGGGCAAACGTAAGCGCACTGGTTGCACTGGATGCACTTGGTCTCATCCCAATGCGGGACCATGACCGCGACACCGCGCTTCTCGTATGCGGAGGCGCCCAGCTCGAACTGGCCGTCGGCGCAATCCTTGAACGCGGAGACGGGCAGGGAGTCGCCATCCATGCGGGCGATGGGCTCCATGAGCTCCTTGACCTGCTTGGCGATGGCACTCTTCTGATCGTCGGTGAGGACGGAGGCGGGAGCCTCGTCGGTGGCATCGGCCCAGTCGGCCGGGACGTCGAACTTCTGATAGGCGCTGGCGCCGGCGTCGATGGCCTTATGGTTGGCCTCGACGATGGCCTCGCCCTTCTTGGCGTAGGACTTGGTGGCGGCGTCCTTCATGTACTGGAGCGCGTCGGCCTGCGGCAGCACGCCGGCCAGGGCGAAGAACGCGGACTGCAGCACCGTGTTGGTGCGCTTGCCCATGCCCACCTTGGCGGCCAGGTCGATGGCGTCGATCAGGTAGACGTTGATGTTGTTCTTGGCGATGTAGCGCTTGGCGTTCGCCGGCATGTGGGAGGCGAACTCCTCGGGCGTCCACTGGCAGTTGACCAGGAAGGTGCCGCCGGGCTTGACGTCGCGGACCATCTTGAAGCCCTTGATGATGTAGCTCGGGTTGTGGCAGGCCACGAAGTCGGCCTTGGTCACGTAGTACGGCGAGCGGATCGGGGAATCGCCAAAGCGCAGGTGCGAGATGGTGACGCCGCCGGTCTTCTTGGAGTCGTACTGGAAGTAGGCCTGGACGTACTTGTCCGTGTGGTCGCCGATGATCTTGATCGAGTTCTTGTTGGCGCCGACGGTGCCGTCGCCACCGAGACCCCAGAACTTGCACTCGATGGTACCCTCGGCCGCCGTATTGGGGGCGTCCGGGTCCATGGGCAGGGACAGGTGGGTGAGGTCGTCCTCGATGCCGATGGTGAACTCGCGCTTGGGCGCGTCGGCCTTGAGCTCCTCGTAGACGGCGAAGGCTGCCGCGGGCGGCTCGTCCTTGGAGCCGAGGCCGTAGCGGCCGCCGACCACGACGAGGTCGGAGCGACCGGCCTCGTACAGGGCGGAGACGACGTCCTGGTAGAGCGGCTCGCCGATGGAGCCGGGCTCCTTGGTGCGGTCGAGCACGGCGATCTTCTTGACGGATCCGGGCAGCGCGGCCACGAAGTCCTCGACGGACCACGGACGGTACAGGCGGACCTTCACCAGGCCGACCTTCTCACCGTGGGCGTTGAGGTAGTCGATGACCTCCTCGAGCGTGTCGCAGAAGGAGCCCATGCAGACGACCACGCGGTCGGCGTCGTCGGCGCCGTAGTAGTCGAACAGATGGTAGTTGGTGCCGAGCTTGGCGTTCACCTTGTCCATGTAGGACTGGACGATGGCGGGCAGCGCGTCATAAGTAGCGTTGCAGGCCTCGCGGTGCTGGAAGAAGATGTCGCCGTTCTCGTGGCTGCCGCGAGCAGCGGGGTGCTCGGGGTTGAGCGCGTGGTCGCGGAACGCCTGGACGGCGTCCATGTCGCACATGTCCTTGAGGTCCTCGTAATCCCACACGGCGACCTTCTGAATCTCATGCGAGGTGCGGAAGCCATCGAAGAAGTTGAGGAACGGGGTCTTGCCCTCGATGGCGGCCAGGTGGGCCACCGGTGCGAGGTCCATGACCTCCTGGACGTTGCCCTCGGCGAGCATGGCAAAGCCGGTCTGGCGGCAGGCCATGACGTCGGAATGATCGCCGAAGATGTTGAGCGCGTGGGAGGCGACGGTACGGGCCGAGACGTGGAAGACGCCCGGCAGGCCCTCGCCCGCGATCTTGTACATGTTCGGGATCATGAGCAGCAGGCCCTGGGAGGCCGTGTAGGTGGTGGTGAGGGCACCAGCACCCAGGGAGCCGTGCACAGTACCGGCGGCACCGGCCTCGGACTCCATCTCCACCACGTTGACGGGCGTGCCAAAGATGTTCTTCTTGCCCTGGGCGGCCCACTGGTCGACGTGGTCGGCCATCGGGCTGGACGGCGTGATCGGGTAGATACCCGCCACCTCGGTGTACGCGTAGCTTACGTACGCGGCGGCCTCGTTGCCGTCCATAGACTTGAACTTGCGATCTGCCATATACCCCTCTCCTCTCGTTTGGGTGTACATGCCTTCCAGGGGCGGCGCCCCCGGCGGTTACCAAAACCGTACACGCAAAATCTGCATGCAGGTTTATTGTACCCCCGCACGCGCGGACGCAACTCGATTTCTAGGTGAATGAATAGAAGAGGGAGGCAAGGGCGAGAGCGGGCGATCACCTCAATTTAGGGACAGGCACTAAATTGAGGTGCGGCGCCCGCCCCTACCTGAACTTCCTCGCGAACTCCTTCGCCTGGACGTCGTCCATGCGCAGGGCCAGCTCCCAGCAGGCCGTATGCAGGCGACCGTCCACGTCCTTGCAGTAGCGCGTGAACGGGCGCATATCCACGCGGCACAGCGCTCCGAGCTCGTCCATGTAGTGCGAGAAGCCGTACCAGAACGCATCCACGTGCTGCTCGAAATCGTCGTCGAGCATGCCCCAGTATTCACGCGCGTTGAACTCGCGCATGCGCTCGATGCAGCGCTCCAGCGAGTCGCCGCCCTGGTCCTCCTCGACGCCGCACTCGATGCCCTCGAGCTCGGTCGCGCCCGGCCGCTCGCCCACGTACTCGAAGTCATCGTCCCAAAACCAGCTGCGACCGTTACAGCTGCCATAGGAACCCGTTCCCGCAAACGCGGCAAACACGCCGTTATCGCCCAGCACCTCCTTGAACGTGGCGAACGAGCGGCGCACCTCGTGCGATAACTCGGTCACCTGCGCCAGCGTCTCGGCATCCTTGCGCCCGTAGCCAGCCACAAAGGGCTCGGGTAGCTCGAACGCCGGCTTGGCGCCCGCCACGCGCTGGGCGTCCTCGATCGTTGCCTTGCGCGCCGCGGCGATGGCCGTGCGCAGTGCATCGAGCAGCCGCTCGCGGCGCTCAGCATCCTCGGTGCGCTCCTGCTGCCGGCGCTCCGCCAGCTCGGCCTCGGCGGCAGACGTGGGCCCCGCAACCTCATCGAACGCGCGATGCACCAAGTCGGACAGGTCGCTTCCCACCTCACGGGAAGCCCGCTCCATCTTGTCTGTCAGCGACTTCTCCAGATCGATGAGCTCGCCGCTCGCCTCCAGATCGGGCTCGCCCACGACGACATCGGCAAGCTTGGCGACGCGCTCGGCGTACGAAGCCGCAGCACGTTCCAACGCGCCCGACACGTCGCTGCCCGGCAACTTCTCGAGCAGTGCATCGGCTTGATCGAGTGTGAGCTCGAGCTTCTGCGCCACCACGCCGCTGTCGCCCACCGCGCGCAACGCGTTGTAGCGCTCCACGTAGTTGATGGGCTTTACCATCGCAGCATCTCGACCCAGCGCCTCCAGCATCTCGTCGCGCGCCTTCGCGCACGCCTCGTCGACCGCCCCGCACACGCGCTCCGCACGCGCCTCGCGCCCACGCGTGCCGATAGCGGAAACCAGCTCGGCCAGCTCGGCGCGCTCCGCAACCGCAAGCTCCGCGCGACGGCGCTCCTCATCCTTCTCGCGCTTCTCGTCGTCGTGCTTCGACATGCCCTCGGCAATAGCGCCGCCCATAGTCGCAGCGAAGCTCTCCATAAACTCGGGCGTCATCTCCATGACGAACCACTCCCAACCATCGAACGAAAACCCTCAGATTGGGGACAGGCACCTTTCTGAGAGGCACCGTGGGCAACCTCAGATTGGGGACAGGCACCTTTCTGAGGCGCCGCGCCAACGAAGAGGGCGGGCGGACGCGAATCGGCCGCGCCCGCCCTGCAACCGAAGCCCGCCCCATCATGTCTCAGAAAGGTGCCTGTCCCCAATCTGAGACCCAGAAGGACGGGGCGTCTTACAGCTCGAGCGCCGCGCGAGCGGCCGCCACGGCGTCACCGTCCGTGTAGAACACGGGGCTCAAGCCGCTCAACAGCTCGGCGGGCACGGTCTGGATGTCGCGGATGCACCCCATGGGCAGCAGTACCTTGCGCGCGCCGGCGTTCTTGGCCACGCGGAAGATGTCCTCGAGGTTGCGCAGCTCATCCATAGTGCCCGACATGCGCAGGATACCCGGGATCGCCATACCGGCGGCCACCGGTCGATTGCACGCAGCGGAGCACAGGCCCACGAACTCGGCCAGGCTCACCTCGCACGACAGGCCCTTGCCCTGCAGGTCGCGGAAGTACATGAGGTAGTCGCGATCGAGCGCGCGCATGCCCTGGGCCACGCGCTCGGAGCTGTTCTCGAAGAAGCGGAACGCCGCCTCCATGGTGTCCTTGACGTCGCGACGCGAGCCCAGGCCCTCGGTGGAGAGCTTGAAATCGCCCTGCACCGCGCGGTTTTCGAGCCTGAAGATGGCCATATCGCCGTCGTCGGCCCGGCCGATGCCGAACACGTGGCCGGGCATGAGCGCGCCGTCGGGCACCAGCGTGTCCTGGCTCTGCTCGGGCACGTACACCACGCGCGCGTCCATGGGGTTGTCGGCGTCCATGTACCCCAGGTCCACGTCGATGAACTCGATGCCGGCCATGATCTTGAGCTGCTCCTTCACGCGGCGACGCCCCTCGATGGCGTACTCGAGCACCATGCGCACGTCTTCCTTGTCCATACGCTCGTCGGGGAACAGGACCTTGGCCATGCCGCTGAAGGTCTTGCGCACGGCGATCTCGTCGCGGCGGTTGAAGTCGCTGTTGAGGCGGAAGTACTCGTCGAGCAGGTGCGTGAAGTCGCGCTTGCGCATCTCGCGCAGAAACTCGCTCAGGCAGTCCGTGATGAGGCCGTAGTGGTCCGTGATGATATCGCTGCGCATCTTGGGCACCTCCCAGCCGGGCAGGTACAGGTGGATGCGGTCGAAGAAAGCGGAGTCGTTGTGGAACTCAGGCGGGAACGGGATGAACAAGTGGCTCGTCTTGAGGACGTTTTGCACCGTGTCGTTGATGTTGCCCTCGTAGACCATGGAGGCGTCGGCGTTGAGCTGGTCCTTGCCGCGCGCGAACGAGCCGGACGCCATGTAGTCCTTGAGGATCTGAATGGCGTTCATGTCCTTGAAGTTCATGCCCGCGACCTCGTCGAACGTGATGCAATCCCAGTTGCCCACCAGGCCCACACGGTCCATGGAGCCCGCTCGGCGGCCGGCGTTCATACGGCCGAACAGGTTGGCCGTGGTGGTCTGGCCACCAGAGAGCAGAATCGAATACGGCGAGACCTCCTTGTACACATGGCTCTTGCCCGTACCGCGCGGACCGAGCTCGCACAGGTTGAAGTTGCGCTCGGCCAGCGGAATGAGGCGGGCGATGTAATGGAGCTTCTGCTTGGGCGTGAGCGCGGTGGGCTCGCAGCCGCAGCTGCGCAGGATGAGGTCCATCCACTCCTGAGTGCTGAAGTACTGGCGCAGCTCGACGAAGGACTCGAGGTCGAGGTTGGGCATCTGGATGGGCTTGAGGCTCACCACGTTGAAGGGGCTGTCCTCGGGGCCGCGCTTCTTGCCGCCCTTTGCCTTGGCCTTGGGCTTGGGCGCGGGGTTCTCGTCGAAGATGTTGGCGAGCGCGTCCTCGAAATCGTCCTCGCCCGGAACGCGGTACTCGATGCGCATGATGCACCAGATGCCGCCCTGCAGGATCTTGCTGTAGTTGCGCACGTACTCCTCGGGCATCACAAAGGGCTCGATCGCGAGGTTGGTGAAGTCCGCCACATAGATATCGCGGTACTCGTCCAGATGCGCGCGCACCTTGTCGATGATGGTGTACACGCCGTTCTCGCGGATCTTGGACTTGATGGCTTCGGACTCGTCGGGGCGCACGTAGTTCTCGGTAAGGATGCGGCGGATGCGGGCGATACCCTGGGCCACCGCCTCGTCGTCGTCCGTGGAGCAATACATGCCCAGCAGGTACTCCAGCACGAATGTGGGGACGTTGGCGCCGCGCTTCATGAGCGCGGTGAGGTCCTTGCGCACGATCTTGCCGCGGAAGTGCTCGACGACCTTGGCGTCGAGCGCGTCGGTCTCGAGCACGGGAATGGCGTTGCTCTTCTTGGTGTCTTCCATATATGCGCTCCATATCTGAACGGATCCCTTGTTTGTAACTATATCCCGCCGCGCGGACACGAACCGCGGCCCGCGCCTCAAATTGGGGACAGGCACTTTTCTGAGAGGCGGCCGAGCAGCCGGGTGGGCTGGGCATCGCGCGGCGGCCCCGCGGCCTCCCCGCGACCCCGCATGCCTCAGAAAAGTGCCTGTCCCCAATTTGAGGGAGGGCGCGAGCACGGGGCGCTGCTGGGGCGGACGACGGAGCCCGCTGCTTCAGGCGGCCCCATTCCAAGCAGCACCGTCGTCGGAGTCGGAGCCATTTCGCGCACCAAGAACCACCGTCCACCGTCCCCGCACGGCTCCGATCTCGAGGCTGGAGCCATTTGATGCAGCGTTGACGGCTTCACGCCGCACCGAAATGGCTCCAAAGGTTGAAATGGAGCCATTTCGTGCAGCGTCGAGGCCCGCTCGATGTACCAAATGGCTCCAAATCCGCACTGGAGCCGGAACGGGCAACTCGGGTTGAACCCGCACCCACGCCCGCACCCGCGCCCAGGTCTCAGATTGGTGCCTGTCCCTAATCCGAGACCCCCGGCCGCGGCCGCAGCCGATCGCAGACGCTGCCCACTCGCCCTTGTTGAGCAACAAATCTGTGTCCGCATCGCATAGTATTGTAGAAACCGCGTAACGAACCATCCGCTCGCCTGCTCGCGCGCCCGCGCGCGCACCAAAAAGAGAAGAGCGTACATGCCACAACCCCAGCTATACCGCGGAGCCATCACGCGCGAGCAATGGCTTGCACGCGAGACGCGCATCGTGGCGCGCCTCATGCTCGACGACGGCCTCGCGGACGCGCAGGAGCTCGTGGCGCACGTCCAGGCGACCAACCCCTTCCAGTACCCCACCGAGCGCAGCCTCAAGTCCATCGCCCGGGCCTGCATCCGCCGCATCGCCAGCGTCTCCGAGGACCCCGCCCTCGTCGCGCGCGTCGTCGAGCTGCTCGCGCACGGCACGGCGGACCAGCTCCGCCAGGCGAACCTCTACGCCATGATGTGCGACAACCGCCTGGTGTGGGAATTCGTGGTCAACCTGGTGGGCGACAAGTACCGCCGCCTCGACTACAGCCTGCGCCCCTACGAGGTCGCCGCGTTCATCGAGGGCCTGCGCGCCCAGAGCGAGGCGGTCGACTCCTGGGGCGATGCCACGCGCAATAAGATCCGCCAGGCGCTCACCGCCTGCCTCATCGAATGCGGCATCTACGACCGCCGCGCGGAAACCCTGTCCCCGCTCCTCATCGACTTCGAACTCGCCCAGGTCATCCGCGCCAACGGAGACGCCCGCGCCTTCGCCGCGTGGGGCCTGGCGGAATAACGGAAAAGAGAGCCGCCCATGAACCAACCGAGCAAAACGCCCGCCCAATCGTTCGCCGAACTGCGCGGACGCCTGCAGGATCCCGAGTTCCTCGCCGGCCACGGCCTGGGCAACGAGGTCCCGTTCTTCATCCTCCCCTACTCGGCCGCGCAGGAGGACGAGGTCCGCGCGCAGACCGCGAGCCTGCTCGAGGACTTCCCCGCCAAGCCGGGCCCCGCCGAGCAGGTCGCCGCGCACGCCCACGCAAGCGCCCCCAGCGCCGGCTCCGCCACGCGCGTGGTGCACTTCGACCTGTGGGACGTGTTCCTGCAGATCTGCGCCGAGCGCCGCATCCTCGAGAAGATCCCCGCTCTCGAGGAGCGCCGCGGCACCGAGGGCCTGCTGCGCCGCATGGAGAAGATCGCCACGCCCGAGGCCTTCCTCAAGGTCATGAGAGAGCGTTACGAGCAGCTCGGCGGCCAGGTGCCCGGACGCGACGTGGTGCTCGTCTCGGGCGTGGGCAAGGTCTACCCGCTCGTACGTGCCCACAACATCCTCGAGAACGCGCAGCCCGTGTTCACCGAGGTCCCCATGGTCATGCTCTACCCCGGCGTCTACGACGGGCAGCAGCTCCACCTCTTCGGCAAGATCTCAGACGGCAACTACTACCGAGCGTTCTCGCTCATCTAACCCTGGGCGCGGGCCTGCGGCCCCCGCGCCCAACGCCCCGCGCGACCCGAGGCCCGCACGCGCCCCCGCAGCCCCACGGCCCGCACACCCCGCACACCCCTACCCACCCCAACCCCGGCATCCATCACGGCGAGAGGAACCCCATGCGCATCCAAGACATGTTCAAGCGCGACATCACCCGCAACATCAACGGCGTCATCAAGGTCGGCCAGGAAGACGAGTCCAACGTCGAACAAGAGCTGTCCGAATACGTGGTCACGCGCGAGCTCGCGCGCCACTTCAGCGACTTCCTCACCGCCTACGGCAGCGCCATCGACGCCCCCACGGACAAGATCGGCGTGTGGATCTCGGGCTTCTTCGGCTCGGGTAAGTCCCACTTCCTCAAGATGCTCTCCTACCTGCTGTCCAGCAAGACGGTCAACGGCAAGAGCGCCGTGGAGTACCTGGCGCCGCGCCTGGGCGAGTACAATCCCCTGCTCGAGAGCGAGGCCATCCGCTGCGCGGGCATCCCCACCGAGGCCATCCTGTTCAACATCGACTCCAAGGCCCCGTCCACCAAGGACGACACGGTCATCATGCGCGTGTTCGCCCGCGTGTTCTACGAGAACCAGGGCTTCTACGGCCAGGACCTCAAGCTCGCGCGCCTCGAGCGCTTCATCGACCACAAGGGCAAGACGGCCGAGTTTCGTGCCGAATACGAATCCCTCATGGGCGCGAGCTGGGTCGAGGACCGCGAGAACTACGAGTTCAACGCCGAGGACGTGGCCGAGGCCCTGGCGGCCACCGACGTGATGAGCGAGGACGCCGCCCTCAACTGGATCAACGGCGAGGAGACCAAGGACTTCTCCATCGATAAGCTCGTGGACGACATCAACGAGTACTGCGAGCGCCGCGCCGCCGAGCACGGCGGGCAGTTCCGCCTGCTGTTCATGGTGGACGAGATCGGCCAGTACATCGGCGACAACACGAGCCTCATGCTCAACCTGCAGACGCTCGTGGAGGACCTGGGCGCGCGCTGCCATGGCCGCGTGTGGGTCATGGTCACCAGCCAGGAGGCCATCGACGAGGTGACCACCGTGGTGGGCAACGACTTCTCCAAGATCCAGGGCCGCTTCAACACGCGCCTGTCGCTGTCCTCCAGCGATGCCGACGAGGTCATCAAGCAGCGCATCCTGGCCAAGACCGATGACGCCGACGCGCTGCTGCGCGCCCGCTACGACGCCAGCGCCGCCGTGATCAAGAACCTCTACACCTTCAAGGAGGCCGTCGCGGATCTGCGCGGCTACCGCGACGCCGCCGACTACGCCGCCTCCTACCCCTTCGCCGGCTACCAGTTCCGCCTGCTGCAAAACGTCATGGAGGAGCTGCGCAAGCAGGGCAACTCCGGCAAGCACACCTCCAACGGCGAGCGCTCCATGCTCTCGGGCTTCCAGGAGACGGCGCAGCACCTCAAGGACCGCGACGAGAACGCGCTCGCGCCCTTCTGGATGTTCTACGACACGCTGCAGTCCTTCCTCGAGGGTTACCATCGCCGCGTGATCAACCGCGCGGCAGCGGCGGCGGCCGACCCCGAGAGCGGCCTTGAGCCCTACGACGTCTCGGTGCTCAAGCTGCTGTTCCTCATCCGCTGGGTCGACCGCGAGATGCCCGGCAACCTGGAGAACATCACCACCCTCATGGCCGACGACCTCAACGCCAACCGCGCCGAGCTGAGCCGCCGTGTGCAGGAATCGCTCGACCGCCTGAAGCAGCAGAACTACGTCGCGCAAAACGGCGAGCTCTACCAGTTCCTCACCGACGACGAGCAGGAGATCTCCAAGCAGATCAAGAAGCAGAAGGTCGACCCCTCCCGCATGACGGCCAAGGTGGCCGAGCTGATCTTCGCCGACATCCTGGGCGCCGACAAGCTCACCGTGGGCAAGAACCAGTTCTACATCGACCAGGTGCTCGACCAGACCACCTACCGCTCGCACGGCGGCCTCACGCTGCGCGTGGTGGCGGGCATCGACGGCAGCCCGGCCTTCACCGAGCAGCAGTGCATCATGTCGAGCAGCAACGACGAGGCCATCGTGGTGCTGAGCGACGAGTACGACTTCTACGCCCAGCTCATGGAGGCCATCCAGATCGACCTGTACACCAACACGGTCCAGCTGAACAACCTGCCCGAGAACCAGCAGAAGATCATCCAGGACAAGCAGCGCCAGCGCACCGCGCTCGAGCGCCGCGGCAAGGACCTGCTCTCCGAGGCCATCGTCCACGGCACCTGCTACTCCCAGGGCGCCACGTTCACGCCCGCCAACAGCACATCGGCCAAGAAGATCCTGGAGGAGGTCGCCCAGCAGCAGGTGAGCACCGTGTACTCCAAGCTCTCCTACATCGACAAGAACTACGACGACGACAGCCAGCTCAAGCGCATCCTGGGCGGCCTCGACACGAGCCAGGGCACCTACCACCCCAACACCCGCGCGCTGGAGGAGGTCCTGCGCCAGATCGACCTGGACCAGAGCCGCCACCTCTCCGTGACCATGGAGACCATCCAGAAGAAGTTCCAGGCCAGGCCCTACGGCTGGCGCGAGATCGACATCGCCGCGGTGATGGCCGAGCTCATGGCCGCCCACAAGGTGAAGGTCACCGTATCCGGCCAGATGCTCGAGCCCGCCTCCGCCGGCTGCGTGGAATACCTGCGCCGCGCCAGCAAGACCAAGCTCGCCTCCGTGGAGCTGCGCCGCACCACGTCGGCGGCCGTGGTGGCCAGCGCGCGCCAGATCCTGGTGGACGCGCTGCACAACCCCATGCTCCCCATGGACGAGGAGGGCCTGGCCGCCAAGGGCTTTAAGCAGCTGGGCGACCTCAAGGCGCGCCTGACGAGCCTGATCAACACCGAGTACGCCCGTATGGGCGCCTACCCCGGCCGCAAGCTGGCGGAGGAGCTGCAGCGCTGCGTGAGCGACGCGCTGGCGGCCGGCAGCGACCCCGCGGACTTCCTGGGCCGCGTGGTCAAGCTGGGCGACGACCTGCTGGACGCCGCTGAGAACTTCGAAGACGTGGACAGCTTCTTCAACGGCCCGCAGCGCGACCTGTTCGACGACGCGCGCGCCTTCGTGCTCAAGATGTCGCCCGAGCGCGGGTACCTGAGCGAGCGCGCGGCCGAGGCCCTGGAGCGCATGAGCGCCATCGTGGCGAGCGACAGCCCCTTCCGCCAGATCAGCCAGCTCGCTGACCTCAAGGCAGACGTTGTAGCCGAGTATAGCGAGCTGCTGCAGGCCAAGCGCAACGCCGCGCTCGACCTGGTTGAGGAGGTGTTCGCACGCATCGAGGCGTACGCCGCCGAGAAGGAGGCGCACGTGGGCGCCATAGGCCAGAAGCACACCGAGTTCAAGAACGCCGCCCACGGCGCCGACACCATCACGGCGCTCGACGCGCTGCCGCATCGCCTGGGCGCTGTGGAGGGCCAGCTGAGCGACCGCATCGACGCCGACCACGCCGAGCGCATGAAGCCCCGTCCCGCCAACCCGGACGTAACCCTTGTTTCGCACGTGCCCGAGCCCGCCGCCGCACCCGTGCCGGCACCCAAGCCCAAGATCGCCTGCGTGGCATCCATGTCCCTGTTCCCGCCGCGCACGCTGCGCAGCGAGGCCGAGGTCGACGACTACCTGGCAGAAGTGCGCGAGCGCATGCTGGCCAAGCTGCAGGGCAACGACGGCTTGAAGTTCAACTAACGCTTATACGAGAGACGAGGAGCACGTCATGGATACCAAGGAACTGGAGCGCTTCTGCCCCTGGGCACGCCAGGAGCTGGTGGACGCCGTGAGGCGCGGCATGGTGCAGCTGGGCGTCGACGAGGCGGGCCGCGCGCAGTGGCCGGCCGGCTCGGAGGCCGTGGCGGGACGGGCCCTGTCGCCCGAGGAGCGCGGGCGCCGCGACCGCCTGATGGCCCAGGCCGCCGAGGCGGGCGACGCCGCCTTCGCCGAGCGCGAGGCCTACAGCTGGTTCAACCGCCTGATGGCGCTGCGCTACATGGAGCTCCACGGCCTGCTGCCCTGGGGCGGGCGCGCCCTCTCCGCGGCGGACGGCTCCTTTGACCCCGAGCTCGCCACGCGCGCGGCGGACCTGCCGCTCGCGCACCTGGACCGCGCCGCCTACCTGGAGCGCGCCGCGGAGGCGGACGACGAGGGCGCCTTCCGCCTGGCGCTCGAGGCCGCCTGCGCCGAGCTCGCGGGCGCCCTTCCCGGCGTGTTCGAGGGGGCGTCGTGCGACCTGCTGCCCCGGGGGCTCCTCGCCCGCGGCGAGCACGGCGTGATCCGGCACCTGGTGGAGGACGTGCCCGAGGATGCCTGGGAGGACGTCGAGGCCCTGGGCTGGGCGTACCAGTTCTACAACTCGGAGCGCAAGGCGGACTTCTTCAAGAGCCGCCGCAAGGCCGCGGCAGAGGACATCGCGCCCGCCACGCAGCTGTTCACGCCCGACTGGATCGTGCGCTACATGGTGCAGAACTCGCTCGGGCGCCTGTGGATGCTCAACAACCCGGAGAGCCCCCTCAAGCAGGAGATGGAGTTCTACATCGAGCCGGACGCCGAGCACGAGGACTTCCTGCACATCAGCGGCCCCGAGGAGATCACCTTCTGCGACCCGGCCTGCGGGTCCGGCCACATCCTGGTGTACGCCTTCCAGCTCCTCACCGAGATGTACCGCGAGCGCGGCTGGCGCGACCGCGACATCGCCCGCTCCATCCTGGAGAAGAACCTCTCCGGCTACGAGATCGACCCGCGCGCCGCGCAGATCGCCCAGACGGCCCTGTGCATGGAGGCGCTCGCGCTCGACCGCCGCTGGCTCTCCCGCGGCGTCTCGGCCGACGTGCGCGTGCTGGGCAACATCGAGCTGGACGAGGAGCAGCTGCCCGAGACACACGTGAAGAGGGAGCTCGCCGACGCCATCCGCCACCTGGGCGAGGTGGGGTCGCTGCTCGACCCGGACGAGGCCGACCTGGCCGCCCTCGACGCCGCCATCGCCGACGCAGACGCCGCCGACCTCCTCGGCGCCACCCTGCGCGGGCAGCTGCTGGAGGCCCGCGGGCAGCTGGAGGCCCTCTCCCGCCGCTTCGACGTGGTGGCGGCCAACCCGCCCTACATGGGCTCCAGCTCCTTCAACCCCTTCGTGGCCAAGTGGATCAAGAAGCGCTACCCCGACTCCTGCCGCGACCTGTGCACCGCCTTCATCGAGCGGGGCATGTCCATGGCGAAAGGCGCCAAGCTCGTCTCCATGATCACAGCTTCTTCCTGGATGTTCATCTCCTCGTTTGAGTCGTTCCGCAAGAAACTCCTCTCACGGGCGCGCATCACGTCGATGATTCAGCAGTCCACGCACGGGTTCCCCTATGTCACCGTACCGACGACCATGTTCGTCCTTCAGCTCGACTCCCAAAACACCACGGGATGCTACATCCGCCTGGAAGATTTCGACCGCCCCCAATGGCAGAAGCCCAAGGCGCTCGAGGCGGTCCGGAACCCCGACTGCGGCTGGTTCCACCGCGCCGACGCCTCCACCTTCCACGACATCCCCGGCTCCCCCATCGCGTATTGGGCGAGCGAGGCCATGCACGAGGCTTTTAGGAACGGCACCCCAATGAGATCCGAGTTCGATGCTGTTGTTAAAGGAACATTTACGGGCGATAACAACCGATTTCTCCGTTTGTGGCACGAAGTTGGATTCGGCTCGTTTGGCAGCAAATGGATGCCTTATGCCAAGGGGGGCGCCTTCCGCCGTTGGTCTGGAAACCTTGAGTATGTGATCAATTGGGGCAACAACGCCCAGGAACTCAAATCTTTCCCTGGCAGCGGCCTATCGCCCAGCAAATATTTTGATCGTCGCCTTTTCTGCTGGTCGAAAATCAGCTCATCCATTGCGAGCTTCCGGTTTTACGCTGCGGGAACATTCTTCGATGATGCAAGTCCCGCCTTCGTCATAGGCACGCATGATGAACTACGGCAAGCAAGGCTCGCCTTTCTCAACTCATCCTGCGCGCAATCAATGCTAACGCTGATTGCACCCACTCTGAATTATCAAGCAGGCGACATGGCCCTCCTGCCATACATCGCTTCTTCACCAAGTATCAGCGAGCATATCGAGTCGCTCACTGATAGCAATATCGATCTTTCCAAAGCCGACTGGGACTCCCAGGAAACCTCCTGGGACTTCAAGCGCAACCCGCTCATCTAGGGGAACACAATGCCCAGCATATTTATCAACAACGCAGAATACTATCCTTCAGAAGAAGTAGCCGATTTCTGGGGCCTCAAGCAATCAACCATACAAACATATGCAGGTAGAAAAGCCAATAAGATTCCTGGCTGCATTAGAAGGGGTGGTCAACTCCTTATTCCAGCGAACGCCATTAGGCCAATCACCAAACCCATTGCTCAGCAGTTGATATGGGCAATCATCCAGCTTAAGAACTCCCCGCATGATTATCTCGATTTGACTACTTTCGGAATTCGTAATGACCAGCTCGACACCGTTCTTCGTGAACTCACAAGACAGCAACTCGTCGACGTTGATGACAGCATCCCAAATGTAAGGGACCGCCTAATTGCTTCGCGCATTACGGCAAAAGGCCTCGATCTAGTTATGTACAAGAAAAAGATGAAAGATAATGCCCTTTCTTCTTATCTCACCGCAGAAAACATCTCATTGGCCTTTTCTGGTGTCCAGACCCTGCTTCAGCTCGCTCAAATGAGACAGATATGACCACCAACCCCTTCATCCTCTACGAAGCATCGCTGATCACCGGCCTCGAGTGCCTGGAGCGTCGGGCCGATCGCGGGAAGGCCGTGTACGCGCGCGAGGTCACGCGGCTGCTCGAGAGCTACGGCACGTCGTTCGACGAGCTGCCGCACTACCTGCAGGCCGTCGTCGACCGCATCGACCTGGCAGATTAGGCCGCGAGCAACAGAAAGGAGGACGAGCCCCATGGCCGCAGAGCGATTGAACACAAGTGAAGGCGGAGTAGGGGTCCCTCCGTTTTTTAGGCGGAAGACCCTTGCCTCGGCACGTCTTTTTCACAAGGAAAAGGCCAGGGCAAATGTCCCCAGCCCTTGGAAAACTCCTCATACGGAAGCTCGACTGCTTTATACCACGTGCGCGCTGCTAAAACTCCGCATTGAAATCGGTCAAGAAGCGCCGCGAGGCATCCTGCCGCTCATGCAAAAACGAGTACGCTTGAACAGTGCCGCTCTCTTCGTTGACCTCATAACGAAGAAGATAGTTCATAATCCTAATCTTTCTTATTTCTCGCCCCACACCGTTGGATATATCCCAATCGACGGGATACGCGAGCGGGCTTCTTTCAAGCACATCGATGGCGGCGTCGAATTCGCTCGCAAGCTCTCTCATGACGCGAGGGGAGCCATACTCAGAAGCGATGTAACGGATAGCCGCATCGTACTCGCGAAGAGCACTTTGAGAAATCGCGACACTATAGGCCATAGCGCTCTCGAATCGTTCTTAACGCTTCGCGCGCGTCGGCACAATCTCCCCGCTCAAAATCGGCGATACCGTTTTTCACCGACCGGAGCACCTCGTCTCGTGACGCGCCGTCCCCGTCAACAACGGAAAAGTCGCGTTCCATGCCAACGTAGAGACGCTCACCTGTTGGCATTTGGACACAGTAGGGACCAGACGCGGCACGGTAGTCGCGAAGCATCTCGTCCGTCTCGCTCATTTTCAATGGCAGCGGGAACATGAGGCCCTCCCTTCTCTTGTTTGACCCAGTATACTCCGTCATCCAATTCTCCATATCGAAAGGACATCCCATGGCAAAGCTCATCAGCACGAATTACGAGGCCCACAAGAAGGAGGTCAACGACCGCTTCGAGCAGCTCCGGGCCAACGAGGAGGAGCTCAACCGCATCTTCGCCCGCATCTACAACATGGAGGGCGAGGTGCCCATCGAGGTCGAGGACAAGTACGTCTCGGTGGCGCGCATCTTCGACACCGCCGAGGAGATCCCCGAGAGCTACAAGGGCAACAAGTACGTGCGCACCAAGCGCGACGAGATCGTGAGCCTCATCTCCTACGCCGTGGGCTGCATGTTCGGCCGCTACTCGCTGGACGTCGACGGCCTGGTGCTCGCCAACGCGGGCGACACCGTGGAGGACTACCTGGCCAAGATGCCCGACCCCGCGCACGTCACCTTCATGCCCGACGCGGACAACGTCCTGCCCATCACCGACGACGAGTACTTCGAGGACGACGTGGTGGCGCGCTTCGTGCAGTTCGTCGAGGCCGCCTACGGGCCCGAGACGCTCGAGATGAACCTCAAGTTCGTTGCCGACGCGCTGGACCCCAAGGCGAAGGCCGACGCCCGCGGCACCATCCGCGCGTACTTCCTCAAGGACTTCTACCGCGACCACTGCTCCATCTACAAGAAGCGCCCCATCTACTGGCTGCTCGACTCCGGCAAGAAGAACGGCTTCAAGGCCCTGGTGTACATGCACCGCTGGACCCCGGACCTGCTGGCCCAGGTTCGCACCGGCTACATCCACCCGCAGCAGGAACGCTACCGCGGCCGCCTGGAGCTGCTGGAGCGTCGCGCGCAGGACGCCTCGGGCCGCCAGCTCGCCCAGATCGAGAAGGAGCGCAAGACGGTGGACGCCCAGGCCGAGGAGCTCGCCAAATACGAGGAGCGGGTCCACGCCCTGGCCGACCAGATGATCGGCATCGACCTGGACGACGGCGTGAAGGTAAACTACGCTACGTTCGACGCCATACTGGCAAAGATCAAATAAGCACGCGAAGCGGGTTCACCATGAAACGTACCGACATCCAAGCCGAGCTGAAGCGCTCGTTCGCCCATATGGACGCCGCGCAGGGCGGCGCCATCATCGTATGGCACGACCCGGACGGCGAGTTCGAGAGCATCCTCGACGAGCTCGAGCTGCCCGGGATCGAGGTCGTGCGCGAGCGCGCGAACCACAGCTTCGAGCTCAAGTGCGCCCTGAACGAGGACCTCTCGGGCCGCTCCATCCTGCTGTACCGCACGCGGGCGCGCTCGCTCGAGGGCGACTGGCTCGCCGACGTGGAGATGCGCGCGGGGCAGTTCTCGGCCGACTATGCCTCGATGCAGTTGCGCGACATCAACGCGGAGGACACGCCGGAGATGCGCGCCCTGCTTGCCGCGCACAAGGCGTTCTTCGGCAAGAAGCGCGCCGTCAAGAAGCTCTGCGCGCTCGCGCCGGCCTACACCGACCCGCAGCAGGTCGAACTCGGCATGATCGCCGTGACCGTGAACGCCGCGTCCATCGACCCCGCCGACGTGCTGCGCGCCTGGCTGCTGGCGATCGAGGACAACGCGGATGAGGACGCCGTGCGCACCCTGGAGGATGCCGGCTTGTTCGACGCCCTGGTAGCGCGAATCCATGCCTGGATCGGCTTCGAGGGCGATATCACCGACCATACGGCGCTCGCCCAGCACGTCCTGCTGAGCTGCGTGGCTCCGCAACTGGGAAGCACGGCGCTCCAGGGCTTCGACGCCTGCTTCAACGAAAACGCCGCCCGCTTCTGCAACAACGTGTTCGAGACCTGGCTGCGCGCAGACGACGGTGACGGCATCGATACGCTGCGCGACACCTGCCAGGGCATTGAGGAGGTCTTCGGCCTCCTCTCCCTGCTCGAGTCGGCCCCCACCGAGGCCCTCATGCCGTGCGACACCTTCCCCTGCATCGACGCAGCCATCCTCGAACGCCTGATGGCCGAGGTCGCCCAGCCCACCGGCGACTTCCAGGCCGTCTTGAGCCAGGCGGCCGAGCGCCGGGCGCGCGTATGGCATCGCGAGTTCGAGGTGTACTACCGCGCCGTCGAGGCCGCGGCACGCATGCAGGAGCTGCATCGCGCGTGCGACGGCGTGATCGAGGCGGGCACGCCCAAGGAGCTCTGGAGCGCCTACACGGGCACGCTCTGCGCCATGGACCGCTGGTACCGCGTGTTCAGCGAATCGCTCGCCTTCGCCCGTAAGAACAGCCGCTACGCGCTGGACGACGCCCTCAAGCAGTGCGCCCGCACGATCGAGAACCTCTACAAGAACTGGTTTTTGCGTGAGCTGTCCAAGCGCTGGCTGGGCGCCTGCGCGGGCGACCTTGCCGCACACGGCCACGCGTCCGGCATCCCGCTGCAGCTCGATTTCGACATGGCCGAGGTGGGACCCGCCACGCGTGCCGCCAAGCGCACGTGGGTCATCGTGTCCGACGCGCTGCGCTACGAGGTCGCACAGGAGCTGGGCGAGCTCATCCAGCACGAGACGCGCTGCACCTGCGAGCTCGACGCCGTGCAGTCGGTGTTTCCCTCCATCACGCGATGCGGCATGTCGGCCCTGCTGCCCGCCGGCACCTTCCGTATGGAAGCGGGCTCAGACGGCCTCGAAGTGCTCGTAGACGGCAACGCGGCCTACGGGACCGAGGCGCGCGCGCAGCAGCTCGCCGCGCACTACCCCGGCGCCGTGGCCGTTCAGCACGAAACCTTCGTCAACCGCATGACCACCGCCGAGCGCAAGGAGCTCGTCACCGACGCGCCGCTCGTATACATCTACCACAACACCATCGACGCGCTGGGCGACAAGGCACCCACCGAGACCAAGACGTTCGACGCCTGCCGCGAGGCGATTCTTGAGCTTAAGGCGCTGGTGGAGCGCCTGGTGCGCGAGCAGAAGGCATCGAGCATCATCATCACGGCCGACCACGGCTTCCTCTATACCGCCGAGCCCCTGGAGGAGCACGAGAGCGCATCCGCCTCCAACATCTCCGGCACGGTGGTCGAGCGCGGCCGCAGGTACGCCGTCGCGAAGGCCGATGCGACCTCCGATGCGTTCCTGCCCGTGGCGCTTCCGTCCGACGACCTCGTGGGCTTCTGCCCGCGCGAGTGCGTTCGCATCAAGCTGGGCGGCGGCGGAAACAACTTCGTCCACGGCGGCTTCACGCTGCAGGAATGCTGCGTCCCGGTGCTGCGCTGCTCGGTCAAGCGCAAGGGCGCGCGCGGTTACGTCGAGACGACGCCCGCATCCATCTCGGTGGTCACCGAGCTCGGCACCATCACCAACGGCATGTTCGGCGTGGACGTGCTGCAGGACGCGCCGGTGAGCGCCACCACGGCGCCGGCGACCTACGAGCTCTTCGTGGGCGACGCCGCGCACGCACCCGTGACCAACATCGCCACCGTGGTGGCCGACCGCGTGGACGAGGACGCCCGAGCGCGCACGAGCCATCTGCAGTTCACCATCAAGCCGGGTGTGGACACCGACGAGCACGCCGCGTACGCCCTGTACGCGCGCAACGTCCAGACCAAGCAGATCCAGAGCCTGCGCCCGCTCAAGATCAGCATCGCCTTCGCGCCGCTGGACTTCGGCTTCTAAGGAGGCCTCAGAAAGGGCTCTCAGAAAGGGGACAGGCACTTTTCTGAGACCCAAGACGATCCAATCGGCCATCCCGGGGCTGCGCGCAGCCCCGGGATGGCCATTCTGAAAGCACCGCGATCACGTAGGCCGCGTTTTTCGTACTCAACGCGAAAGATGCTTTGTATACCTAGATTGTGCCATTTTCTGACCTGCGCTTTTGTTGCTGCGGGTCACCGCTGTACTCACGCCATCCTGAAATCAGTACGAAAAACGTGACCCACACGTGCTGATCCGCAGCCATATGCGCATAACAAGGGGGCACGCGGCTCCGAACGCAGTCCGTCCCGCGCCCGCCGCACCCCAGATCGACGCCGGCACCCTAGGCAGGCGCCCGCCGCACCCCAGTCCCGCGCCCGCCGCCGCGTCTCAAATTAGTGCCTGTCCCCAATTTGAGACGCGGCGGCGGGCGCCGAGCAGAGCGGCTACACCATGTCGGCGGAGCCCTCGATAAGGATGAAAGCCGTCGTGGCGCCCAGATGCAGCTCGTCGCCGGGATGGATCTGCGCGGTATCGCCCGGGGCGACGCGCGTCGGCTCGCCGTCGTCGCCACCCACCACGCACGATCGTGCCGTTGGTGGACTCGAGGTCCTGCAGCAGCCAGCGACCGCCCTCGACATCGTCGTACCAGATGCGCGCATGGCGCGCCGACACGTCTCCGTCCACGTCTGCGATGTCGAAGGGGCCGGTTACCAGCGCGCCGATCTCGACACCATCGGATTCAGGGTCGACCCAGTAGGGATCGCTCGAGATGCATCCCCCGGCGATGCGCACCACGCCCAGCGTATGGCGCTCGTCCATCACATCATCGAGCTCGCCGCCGCATGCCACGCGCACGGGACACGAGGTGGGCGTGCCGAGCTGGCCGCCCAAGACGCTTCTGATGTAGTTCATGGCGTATTCGACCGCATACCCGACGTCGGCGGAGCAGCCGGCTGCCACGAACAGCACCATGGCCGCCTCGGCGCGCTCGCCTACCGTATAACCCTCGCCATCGCGCATGCGCACGAGCGCGTTCTGGTAGAGGCGCGCGTCCTGATGGCACGCATCCAGCGCGGTCGCCATCGCCCTGCCCTGCTCGCCGCAAACCATGGCGAGAACCTCTTGGCAAGAAAGCGCGCCCTTGCGCTGCGCGCGCAGGCGGTCCATGATGCGCCGCGCCGCCACGCCGTAGTCGCGGAAGTAGTGGGCTTGCACCGAACCGACGGGTGCGTGCACCACGAAGCGCGACACCCACGTGCGGTCCGACGCCCTACTCATAGGACTGCGTCCATCGGAAAGCGGCCGCTCGGACAAGATGAGCGAGGCGAGCTCTTTATGGCTGATGCCGCCGTAGCGCTTCAGGATCTCGAACAGAGCGCCGCACGGCGTCTGATCACTCGTGGTCATCGGCAGCATCGAGCACCTCCCCATCTGCATCGCGTTTGGTAGTAATACCAGTTTTCATACCAGTTTCATCAACAGTAACATTGTGAGTAACGGGCGGCGTGACGTCAATCATCCCCAGCGCTTCGGTAGGACAAGCGGTCGCATCGTCAACGTCGTAGGACGCCGTCGAAACCGCGTCCGCGCCCGCGTCCGCCATCGCGTCCGGGCTCGCGCCCGCCATCGCGTCCTCGCCCGCCATCGCGTCCGGGCCCGTGCTCACCATCGCGTCCGCGCCCGGGCCCGTCATCGCGTCCGGGCTCGCCATCGCGTCCGCGCCCGAGTCCGGGTCCGCCATCGCAGGCACCGGGCCCGCCGAGAACGCCGGCGCCGACGAGCGCGCGCGGGGCAGCGCGCGGCGCGCCTCGGCGATGAGCGCGGGCGCCACCGTCATGGCGAAGTCGAGCACCAGCGGGCACCATCCGGCCGAGGCCGCGGTGAGGACCGCGGCGGTGACCGCATGCGAGCCCGACAAGCCCGCCACCGACCCCAGCGAACCCAGGGCCAGCAGCGCCACCGTCGCCGCGGCGAGCGCGAACGTCCCGCGCACGAAGCCCTCCGTGGTCCCCCGCAGGCGCCCGCGCGCCGCGAAGCCCGCTGCGGCCGGCAGCAGCAACACCGCGCCCACCGTGACCGCGCTGAATTCGGTGCGCCACGCGAGGGAGCCCAAACGCCAGGCCACCGGAACGCCGTCCAGCAGCACCGACGTCGCGACGACGCATCCCAAAAGGATCGCCAGCGACACAGCGTTGCCCACCGCACTCACCAGGCGGTTCACGGCATACGGCGACGCCGTATCGAACCACGACGCCTCGCCCGTACACGGCAGCAGCCGCTCGCCGCGCAGCGCGCGCTCGGCATTCCGGGCGTAATGGTTGCAAAACGCCGCCAGCCCGTCGCGCATGGCCTCCGCGGTGGGCCGCTCGTCCTGCCGCGGCCTCAAGCAGGCGAGTGCCAAATCGAAGAGCTGGGCATCCACCAGCGACAACGCATCGCGAAGCTCCGCGGAATCGGGACCCAGCGAGAGGTCGAGCGACGCGCGTCCCGCGGCGATGGCCACCTCGGGCTCGCGCACCAGCAGCGAGGCCATGTCGGGATGGGTCATGTGGGCCGATACGAGCGGACGCGGCTGCTCGTCGGTCTTGATGCGGAACGGCGACGACTCGCGGGGCGCACCCACGTCGAAGGGCAGCGCGCCGGACACGAGCTCGTACAGGACGCTCGCGGCGGCGTACACGTCGATCTTCTGCGAGGTGCGCAGCCGCGTGATATTCGGCAGGTCGCCGGTGAGCATCTCGGGCGGCGCATAGCCCAGCGTGGCGCAGCGCATCGTCGCGTACTTCGCCGTGAACGACGTGCTGGCAGCCGGATCGATGTTCACCGAGGAGCCGAAGTCGATGAGGCACAGGTCGAACGCCCCCTCGGCATCCTGCTCGGCTGGCGAGAGATGCGCCGTGCGCAGCATGATGTTGGCAGGCGAGATATCGCGGTGCACGAAGCCGTCGCCCACCAGCTCGAGACGCACGAGCAGGTCGAACAGGTCGCGGCCGAGCCGCGCCGCCGTAAGGGGCGCGAGCCTCCCCTCGTCGTCCACGGCCAGTAGGCCGCGAGCCTGGGCGAGGGTGACGCCCTCGACCCACTCCATCACCATGGCGGGGCACCCATCGACCAACGCGTATCCGTACAGGCGCGGGAAGCCCTTGAAACCCGAGACCGCGCGGTGGCTCTCGTATTCGGCACGAAAAGCCGCTCGCGCCGCGGTCAGCCGAGCATCGTAGGACCCGTCCTCCTCGCCGTCGGCGCGCTCGGGCAGCAGGAGCACCTTGAGCGCGTACTGCTCGCCCAACGCGTTCGTGACGCGCGTGACCATGCCCAAGCCGCCGCGGCGCGCGCTCTCATCGTCCGCGAACAGCGTGATGAAGCGGCGGCGATATGCCGAGCGCTCCCGCTCCGGCATGCCGTAGGGCTCCTCGAACTCCTCCAAGCGGATGCGGCGCATCCCCACGGCAAGGCCGTGCAGGGCCCGGGCGCTCGTTACGGACCGCGTCGAGCGGCGCGCGTCCTTGTCGATATTCAATTCGCTCCGGCGCTCGCTCATAGCACGAAGCTTTCGTAGCGCTGGCGGAACTCGGCCAGGAAGATGTTCTCGCCATCCTTCTCATACTTGCGGATCGGAGCCATGAACGCGTCCACGGCGCTCGCGGGGTCCGGCAGGGTCACGTTGACCTCCCACGCCTCGCACAGCACGCCGACGTAATCGCGCAGCAGACGGTACATGGCGATGAGGTTGCCATGCGCCGGCCGATATTGGGACCCGTTGTGGATGGGCGTGTGATTGAGGACGTCGTCGAACTCGAGGGAGAGGTCCGTCCAAAGCGCCTCGCACTCGCCGTAGCGGGTACCGCGGACCTGGGCGGAGCCCAGGCAGTCGTTGTTGAAAGCGCTGGTCGCCGCGTTCACGCGGCTCACGTACGAGTCGAGCAGGCGAACCTTGTTCAGCAGGAAGTCGTACGCGGCCTGTTCCTCCTCGGCCGTGGGGAGGTCGGGCTTGCTCTCGCCCCCCGTGCCGCCCGAACCGGAGCCGCCGCTGCCGGAGCCGCCGCCGCTGCCGGAGCCGCCGCCGTTGCCGGAGCCGCCGCCGTTGCCGCCGTTGCCGCCGCCGGAACCCGTGTCGGAACCGCCGCCGGAGCCGTTGCCGCCGGAGCCGCCTCCCGCGGGGCCGTCCGGGTTGGCACCGCCCTGATCGGAGCCGCCGTTCGAGCCGGGCTCATCCAGCTTGGGTTGCGTGACGCCCGCGATATTGCTGATGACGCCCTGCAGCATGCTGCCGCCCAGGCTCACGCCGCCAAGCGGCGGCTTCGCGCCCGACGCGTCCGAAGTGGCCGCTTGCCCGGCGTTGCCCGGCGCCGCATTGCCGTCGTCTTGCGCCGCGTCGTTCGGAGCGGAGCTCTCGCCCTGCGCCTGGGTGAGGCCGGCGAGCGCCTTGTAGAACAAGTTGTCGTCGTCCGCGCGCTGAGCCGCCTGCACGAGCGCGGGCAGCGACGTGGTGTAAGCGACGCTCGAAAATGCGAGGACCGTAAAGGAGAAGGTCACCAACCCGATAAGCGACGAGGGCAACGCGCCCCGGCGCATCCGGCGCGCGACCGAACGGCGGCGCCCGGAAATATCGACCCTGCTGGATAGGCTCATGCTCGCTCCATGTGCTAAATCGGTTTCAAACAGCGTGCTGCAGACCGCCCGCGGCAAACCACCTGCGGCGCGCCGCAAGCGGTCTACAGCAAACGAAAAGCTGCAAGCAGCAAACTATTCTATATGAAATGTTAACAAGCAAACCGATCGCGTGTAAAAGCAGGGCGCGCGAGCCGCGGCTCGGAGAGGAGCGCCCGACAGCCGCGGTGCAGGCGGGGAGGCTGCGGGCCACGGCGCCGGAGAGGGGACGCACCGGATGAGGAGGCCGCACGGGGGCGGCAGGCCCTAGAGCAGCCGCGGCGCAGGCGGGGCGGCTGCGGGCCACGGCGCCGGAGGGGCGCGTCGGATGCGGAGGCCGCACGGGGCGGTAGGCCCTAGGACAGCCGCGGCGCAAGCAGGCCGAACGCCTCGTCAGGTGAATCCGCGGCAACGATGCGCGCCACCAGCTCTTGGTCCTGCACCAACTCGATCACGCGGCCGAGCATCTCGAGATGCTCGTGCGCCTCGTTCAGGGCGAGCATCACCACGAGGGAGACCGGCGTCGCGAGGTCGGGGGCATCCATGCGGCGCCAGGGCACGGGAGCGGACAGCACCCCCACGCAGATCGCGCCCCGCTCCACATGGCTCGGATCGCAATGCGGGATGGCGACGCTGAAGGCGCCCATCTCGAGCGCGGTGGGATAGGCGAGCTCTCGATCGAGGATGGCCTGCTCATAGGTTGGCTTCACGTAACCGGCCTCGCGCAAGGCGCCGGCGAGACGGCGCTCGACCTCCTCCGACGTTCGCACGCCCCTATCGAAGCGTACCACGAGGTTTTCGGCAAAAGCGAGCGAAGCCATGGAAGCAGCCTCCTTGGAAAGCGAGGGTGGACGGGACGACCGGTCGCGCGGCCCGTGGGCGCAGCAGCAGCCGATGCCGGGCTCCGGTCGCGCGGCCCGTGGGCGCAGCAGCAGCCGATGCCGGGCTCCGGTCGCGCGGCCCCGCGGGCACGGCGGCAGCCGAGGCCGGGTCCCGGTCGCGCGGCCGGGGCGGAACCTACAGCGCGCGGCGAGCCTCGATCGCGCGGCCCAGCGTGAGCTCGTCGGCGTATTCGAGGTCGCCGCCCACCGGCAGGCCGCTCGCCAGCCGACTCACGGTCACGCCCAGCGGCTTGATGGTGCGCGCCAGGTAGCTCGCCGTGGCCTCCCCCTCGATGTTGGGATTGGTGGCGATGATGACCTCTTCGATATCCTCGGACCCCAGGCGCGCCAGAAGCTCGCGCACGCGCAGCTGCTCGGGCCCGATCTTGTCCATGGGGCTGATGACGCCGCCCAGCACATGGTACAGGCCGCGATACGTGCCGGTGCGCTCGATGGCCGAGACATCGCGAGGCTCGCCCACCACGCAGATGCGGGAGCGGTCGCGCGTCATGTCCTCGCAGATCGAGCACTCGTCGTCCGTGGCGTAGTTGAAGCAGCGGCTGCAAAAGTGCACCTGCTCCTTCACCTGCAGGATGGCGTGCGCCAGGCGACGGGCCTCCTCGGCATCGGACTCGAGGAGGTAATAGGCGATGCGCTGGGCCGACTTGGGGCCGATGCCCGGGAGCCTGCCCAGCTCATCGAGAAGAATCTGTAGACTGCGATTCGCCGACATGTCTTAGAACGGCATGCCCGGGATGTTCAGCCCGCCGGTGATGGAGCTCATCTGCTTGCTCGCGACCTCGCTCACGCCGCGGATCGCCTCGTTCACGGCGGCCACGATCATATCCTGCAGCAGGTCCACGTCCTCGGGATCGAGCGCGTCGGGGTCGATGGTCACGGAGACGAGCTCGAGGTCGCCGTTCACGCTGGCCTTGACCATGCCGCCGCCCGCGGAGGCATCCACGGTGACGTCCTTCATGCTCTCCTGCGCGGCGGCGAGCTGCTCCTGCATCTTGCGCGCCTGCTTCATCATTTCCTGCATGTTCATGCCAGCCATGAAGACTCCTTTTGCAACCGGCGCCCCGCGGCGGAGGCGCGCCTTCTAAACCGTGCAAATGGTACCACGCGGCGGACCGCGGCCGAGACGCGAGCGGCGCCGCGCACCAGCCCGCCACAAGCGCGCGGGGCGGACGGGAGGATAGACGACGGGGCGACGGGCAGCGGGGCGGACGACTCGCGGAGCAGATGGGCGGCGGGGCGGCGGGGCGGGCGGTAGGAAGCCCACGGCCCAGGCGGATGGCGGATCGCTACTCCACCGGCTTGAAGACGACGCCCGCGCCGAAGACGCTGTTTATCAGCTCTTTCGATTCAGCCTCATTTTGAGGGATCTCCTCGGCGGCGGGGGTAAACGTCGACCACGGCAGGGCTCCGGGAGCTGCCGGGGCGGACGATGCGGGCGCGGTCGGGCGGGCAGCATTCGCACCGCTCGCCTGGAGTTGCTCCAGCGACGCGGACGCAGGCGCCGGCGCATCCGACGCGGACGCGACCTGCGACGGCGACGCCTGGCTCGCGCGACGGGGCTCCGGCGCAGCGGGGAGCTCGACAGGGGCAACGTCGGCATCGACCTCGTACGCCGCGATCGTCGCGTCGTCGTAGGGAACCTGTTCCTCCTCCCAGGCGCGGCGCTGGGCATCGACGTCGGGCTCGGGCACCACCGTGGGCCCACTCGTGTGGTCGATCGCGGGAGCGGCGGGCTCGGGCTCGTTCGAGTGCGCCGCCGGCATTCCCGTTTCGGCCGGCGACGCCTCATGAAAAGGGACGTTCTCCACAGGACCGAGCGCGCCCGCCGAAGCGGGAGCCGGGGCCGCTGCCGGGGCCTGGGCCTGGGCCGGGGCCGAGGCCGAAGCGGGAGCTGGGGCCGTCGCCGGGGCCGGGGCCGGGGCCGGAGCCGGGGCCTGGGCCTGGGCCGCCGCCGGGAACGGGGCCGTCGTCGGAGCAGCTGCGGGAGCCGGGGCCGGAAACGGGGCCGAGGTCGCTGCCGGGGCCGCCGCATCGCCCTCCATGACGATACTGAGCTGCCGCGTGCCGAACACCTCGTTCACAGCCGGGGTCAGAAGCGCCTGCGTGTCGGCTCGGGTAAGCATCTTGAGCGCGAAGCTCGACTTCGGAGGAAGGGTCACCGTGAGCACGCTTCCATCGTCCCCCGTCGCTCGCGCATGCAGGAACAATCCGGTCGTGGATGCCTTCATCGCCGTCACGTGCTTCACAACAGCGGACCATTTACGCTGCAAATCCGCCATATCCGCCGTCGCCTCCGAAGAGCCCGCGGTCGAAGCGGATGCGGGCGCCGAAGCGGACGCGCGCTCGGGCGCCGCGGCGGATGCGGCAGGCACCGCCGCCGTAACGGATACGGGCGCTGCTGTAAGCACAGCAGCAGCCGCTGGCACTGGTGCCGCCGAAACAGGCGCGCTCGCTGGTGCCGCCGCTGCAGGCGCAGCCACCGGCGCAGCGGCCCCGGCCGCCGGCCGCCCCGCCGGCGCAGGCGCCGCCGCAGGAACGGGCGCCGCATGGGGACCGCGCTCCCACGGCAACGCGCCCGGCGCAGACGCGCCGCCCCGAGTCGCGGGGCCCGGCGCAGGGCTCGACGCGGGACCCGCCGCCGTGCCACCCGGCACGGACCCCCGGCCCGACACGGCGGCGACTCCCGTCACCGGCGCGGCGCCGGGCATCGACCCCATGGGGGCGCTCGAGACCCCGGCTGCGACCTGGGCCTCCAAGCGTGTCAGGCGCTCGGCCAGCGCCTCGATCGTCAGGTCCGCCTCGGGCCGGGCCAGCCGCGTGCAGGCTATCTCCAGCACGAGCCGGGTATCGCTCGCGTTGCGCATCTCCAACGCGGCGTCATCGAGGACCGTCAGCGTGCGGGCGATGCGGTCGGCGTTCTCGAACTGCGCCGCTTCGACGGCGAGCGCCTCGATCTCCTCGGACGTTCCATCGATGATCCCGGGCTTCGCGCCCGCCAAGCGGGCCGTGTACACGTCCCGCAGATGGCCAACGAGGTCGCGGGCGAGCTCCATAAGGTCGTTGCCCTCATCGATCTGGCTGCGGATGAGCCCAAACAACTCCACGACGTCACGCCGCGCGATAGCGCCGGCGAACTCGGCGAGAACGGTCGACGACACCTCGCCCAAAAGCGAACGGGCGTCGGCCGCCAAGACCGAACCGTTGCCGAACACCGACAGCTGCTCAAGCGTCGACAGCGCGTCGCGCATGCCGCCGCGCGCATGCCGCGCCACGATCTCAAGGGCCTCGTCATCATAGGTAAAGCCCTCTTGCTCGCAGATGTAGCGCATACGGCCCACGATGTCGTCATTCGAGATCCGATGGAAATCGAAGCGCTGGCAACGCGACAGAATCGTCTCCGGAAGCTTTTGCGGATCGGTGGTGCACAGGACGAAGACCACGTGGCTCGGCGGCTCCTCGAGCGTCTTGAGCAGCGCGTTGAACGCCTGCGTCGTGAGCATGTGGACCTCGTCGACGATGTACACCTTGTACGCGCCGCGCACCGGTGCGAAGTTCACCGAGTTGATGATCTCCTCGCGGACGTTATCCACGCCCGTGCGGCTCGCCGCGTCGAGTTCGTAGACGTCGGGATGGGTCCCCGCCGCGATCGATTCGCATTCGGGGCAGGTTCCGCACGCCATGCAGCCCGACGCGCCGTTTGCGCGCGCAGGCTCCGACTTCTCGCACAGCAGCGCCTTCGCCAGGATGCGCGCCATCGTCGTCTTGCCCGTTCCGCGCGGGCCGCAGAACAGGTAAGCATGGCCCAGCCTGCCTTCGGCGACCGCATGCTCGAGCGTCGACACGATATGCTGCTGTCCGACCACGCTCTCGAAGGTCAGCGGGCGGTACTTTCTGTAAAGCGACTCCATAGGACCTCTTCCTCATGCAATGGGCGGGCGCCGGCGGTCATGGCATCGCGAGCCGAAGCGGGCCCCGTGCCGAATTCGCAAACAGGCCTCCGCAGATGCGGGGCACGCCCTCCATAATACCCCGCGGCGCGTATCATGCAGCGCGGGGCATGCGACGCGTCGCTCGGCGCTCATCATGCAGCGGGCCGACCGGCGCGCGCGACGGCAGCCCGGGTACGGCGATGGCACCCCGCGTCCGAAGGCGCGGTGCGCGCTGAACGGAACGCGGCGGTTGCAAACGCCCCGTGGAGGGCGGGGCCGCACCAACGGCAGCGGTGCAAACGCGCCGTCTCCGCTGGCCGACCGCACGGATAGCGCCAGCCGCGCCAGCCAGCCCATCGCCGTCGCCATCTCGAGCCATCCCGATGCTTCAGCGCAAGAGGGCGCCCGCTCGCGCAGACCGCCCGCTCGTTCGGGTATATAAGTGCCCACCGCGCGACACGCCCGCTCGCATGGCGCGCCGGCCTTTTAAAATCATAGCGCCCGAAATCCGCAACGGAGCGCGAGCGACGCCCGATCGACCCCGCGACATTCGTGCATCGGCTCCTTCAGGGGCTCGAGGCGCGAGCACGTCTCGTCGGCGAAGCACAAACCCGGGCTAGATAGGAGAACCTATCAGCACCTCGACATCCGACGCCCCCGCATGCAGCGCGAATTCCGCCGCGGCGGGCGCAGGCATCGCGGCGGGCGCTACCGCCGCATCGTGGTCACCGACGAGGCCGTGACCGTTTTCGCCCGCGACGACCGGTCGCAGCGCTACGAGTTCTCCGAACTTGCCGAATTCCAGCACGACGATGTGATGTTCGTCGCCGTCTTCGGCGTCAACGGCGTCGCCGTCCCCCTCGACTCGTTCGTCCTGGGCACGCCGTCCGCCTTCGGAGAATTCCTGGCCGCGAAGCGCTATCCCGCCGGATCGATGGGGCCCGACACGCCCAATCGCGGGCAATAGCCGCCGCCCCGCCCGCGGCGTCCGCCCCGCCCGCGGTCCGCCCTGCGCCCCGGCCCGGCCACGCCCTCGGCGGCCCGCCCTGCGCCCCCGGCTCGGCCCCGCCCGCGGCGTCCTCCCTGCCCGCGGTCCGCCCCGCGCCCCCCGGCCCGGCCACGCCCTCGGCGGCCCGCCCGCGGTGCCCGCCTGCGCCCCCGGCCGCCCAGCGGCGCCCCTCGACGCGACCCTCGCGCCACAATCGCCCGCGGCGATGCTACACTACTTGTATTCATGCCTTTACACGCACGCCAAACACACTAGAAAGGCATCGCATGCCCCTGTTCTCGCAACAGAGGGCGCATCTTTCGCACGCGCCCGCATCTGCGCCCCTACCGGCCCCCGCGCCGGCGGGAGCTGCTGCATCATCCCTGCTCAAACGCTATAGACCGCTTGAGACGCGCGCGGCGGGGGGCTTCGGCACCGTCGAGATCTGCCTCGATTCGCGCCTTCAGCGGCGAGTCGCCATCAAGCGCATCCCGCTGGGGACCCCGAACAGCCGCGCCGCCGTCGAAGCGATCAACGACGCGTTCCAGGAGGCCCGCACCATGAGCCTCCTGCAGCATCCCCACATCGTCTCCGTAATCGACTTCACCTATGACGCCATGTACGGCTACCTCGTCATGGAATATGTCGACGGCATGACGCTCGAGGAGTTTCTCACCGCGGTGGACGGCCATTCCCTCACCTACGACGAAACCGCCTGCATCGCGGACGCCCTGGTCCAAGCCCTCGACTACGCGCATGAGAACGGCACGCTGCATCTGGACATCAAGCCCGCGAACGTCCTCATCGACCGCAGCGGCCACGTGAAGCTCGCCGACTTCGGCATGGCGAAGCTCACCAGCGCCGCGGGGTTCGGCGGCGCGCGCGGAGGAACGCTCGGCTACATGCCGCCCGAGCAGCTGCGCGGCGAGGCCGTCAACCGCAGCAGCGACGTCTTCTCGCTGGCATGCGTCCTCTACGAGTCGCTGTGCGGCACGGCGCCCTTTGCCGCCGCCACCCCCATCGACTCCATGACCCGCATCAACGAGGGCGTCGTCCCTCCGAGCGAGTTGCTGAACCGCATGCCCGAGCTCTCGGAGCAGGCGCTGCTCACCGCGCTCGACCCCGACCCCTCGTGCCGCATGAAGACCGTCGGCGATTTCGGCAACCGGTTCCTCGCTCAGCTGGGCAGCCCCCGCAAGGGCCAGGCCAGCCTCGCGCGCATGATCGAGGAGCTCACCGCAGACGAAGATGGCGAGCCCGCACCCGAGGAGGAGGCCGAGGAGCCCGGATGGGAGCTCGACCCCGCCGAGGGGCGCCTGGGCAGCCGCTTCCCCCGCGCGCGCGACATCGCCGTGATGGCGCTCTCGGGGATCTCGGTTGCCATCGTCACCTTCTCGCTGCTGCAGACCGTGGGCGTCGTCGATGCGCCCGCTCGCGCCGTCGCCGCGCTCGCCGTGGGCGCCGCGGCAGCCGCAGCGCCGCAAGCGGGCTCCGCGCTCGCCTGCACCGGCCTGCTCTTCATGATCGTCAACGCCACCGCGCCGCTCGCGGTCCTACCCGTCGCGGTGCTGCTCATCGCGCTCGCCAGCGCCTGGTGGCTGGTGTGGGGGCGCGCTACCCCGACGGCCTCCGCCTCGCTGGCGGCGTTCCTCGCTTCCGCGCTCGCGACGCGCGACCCGCTCCTGCTCGCGCCCGCCGTCGCCGCCCTGTCCGGCTACGCCCTGCCCCCCGTCGTCTGCGCCGTCACCGTCCCGCTGGGCATCGTCCTCGCCGCCTGGACCCTTGCGGCCCAGGCGGCGGGCGGGGCGCTCGGCCTTGCCTCAGCCGCCGCGGCACTCGCCTCTCCCGGAGTGCTCGTGCACCTCGCGGGATGCACCGCGCTCGGCGCAGCCGTCTCGGCGCTGTTGCGATTCGCCTGGAGCCATGACGGCGAGACGGTCGCGCGCATCGCGCGCGGTGCCTCCTACGTCCCGCCCGCAGCGCTCTCCCTGGCGATGGCCTGTCTTGCACACCCTATGGAAATTGCCAGCCTGAACGCCGCCCAGCTCGCAACAGGGGCGGGCGCGGCCGCCCTATCCTCTATAATCGTTTGGATATGCGTATTTTCGCTTGGATATAGAAAAGACCCGGAAGGTGATCGCTCGTGAACTTCCTGAACATCTTTGAAGACCGCGTCGCCGGCATCTTCGGCGCCACCCGCGCCCCCTTCTCCTTTAAGAAGCTCGCCAAGCAGGCGGCGCACGAGATGGAGGACCAGACGCTCGTCATCAACGGCGTGAACACCGCCCCCGCGCTCTATACCATCCTCATCGCCAACGACGACGACCCGTTGATGGCGCCGTTCTACCCGCAGCTCTCCCGCGAGGTAAGCGAGCTCGTCAAGGCTCAGGCGGAGAAGAAGCACTACCTGTTCGTGGGCGAGCCCCTCGTCCGCTTCATGATCGACCCTTCGCTGAAGAGCGGGCGCTTCTCGGTCTTCGCCGAGAACGTCGATGCCCCCACCCTCGGTCGTCTTTACGAAGAAGAGCGCGCCTACCAAGCCGGTCTCTCCGGCAAGAGCGCGCCGCGCCCGCGCACCCCGCAGCCCTTCGACGCGCCCGCGCCGAGCGCCGCGCCCGCTTCGGACGACCCCTTCGGCGGCGCCGACCCGCTGGCCCCCGCCGACCCCTTCGCGCCCAACCCGCCCGACCCCGCAGCGCCCATCCCGGTGCCGCAGACCATGACCCGCGAGGCGCTCGCAGGGCTGGGCGGCGCCGCGGCAACCGGCGGTGCCGTGGGCGCGGCGGCGGGCATCGCCGCGAACATGGCGAATGCGCGCCCCCAGCAGGCGGCGCGCCCGCGCGCGCAGCTCGTCGACGTCGTCACGGGCGACACGCTCGACGTCAACGGCAACCGCTGCATCGTCGGCCGCGAGCGGACGGCGGCCGACGTCGTCCTGCGCGACCCCAACGTTTCCCGCCGCCATGCGCAGCTCACCTTCACCGGCACCGACTGGTCCATCGAGGACCTCAACTCGACGAACGGCACGTTGGTGAACAACCGCCGCATCACCCGCTGCCCGCTGCGCAGCGGCGACCTGCTCACCTTCGGCCTCAGCACCTTCGAATTTAGGGGCTAACGCTCATGATCGACCTCATCCTCTTCGCCGGGCGCATCATCCTGGTCGTCCTGCTCTACATCTTCCTCTTCGCCGTCATGAAGACCGGCGTGGGACTGGTTCGCGGCCAGCGCCGCGACTCGGCCATCTGGACCATCGACGTCGACAAGGGACCCCGCGGCATCCGCGGCATCCACGTCGACATGCTGGGGCCGGTCATCGTCGGCCGCTCCCCCAGCTCCGACATCTGCATCAACGAGCCGTTCGTCTCCGCGAGCCACGCGCGCTTCTCCCTCCAGGGCCCCGCGCTGGTCATCGAGGACCTCAACTCGCTCAACGGAACACTCGTGAACGGCCGGCAGCTCGTCGAGCCCGCCACGCTCCGCGAGGGTGACGAGGTCCAGATCGGCGACGTCGTCATGAAGGTGAACCGCCGATGACGGGCGAGGGCGCCCATAAGGACGCAGGTTTCGCGCAGGATGACCGTCCCCTCGGGACGCATCAGGCGCCTGCCGAACCCGTACCTGCGGAGAAGTCTGCGGGCCCGGCGCATATCGACCCGAGTTCAACGCTCATTCCCTCAACTGAAGAAACCGAAGACGCGACCCTCTTCGGCATGGCCGGCGCCGCGTCGGCTTCATCGTTTGCAGCGCATGCCGAGACGCCGGGCGACGACGCCGTGACGTCCGCAGGCGAGACGCCGGCCGCCGCGGGGGCTGCAGGCGCCGTCGCCGCACCCGCAGCCCCCGCGCCCGCAGCGCCCTCCCCCGCGGCGCCCGCGCCCGCCCCGTCGGACCCGGGCTCCACATCGGACCTGCTCGAAGCCGCCGAGCGCTACGCCGCCTCGCAGGCCGCCGCTGCCGCCGCCCATGCCGCATCGGACGCCGACGGTCCCCATGCCGTCCCGGCGTTCCTCTCGAACTCGACGGATGCCGCATGCTCGCAGCACCTCGCGTCGCCGCAAGATGAAGCGGAGACCGCAGCCCGCGACGACGCGCACGCGCTCGACCAGCAAGATCCCGCCGGCGACCAGGTCGACCCCCTCGACGCTCCCGTGGACGTCGCCGTGGCCGACGCGAACCCCTTCGTCGCGGCACCCGAAGACGGCGAGGCCGCAGACCCCGCCTCCCCCGAGGACACCGCGGAGATCGACGTCGCAACCGTCGAGGCGAAGCTCAACGACCCCGGGTCGACGCAGAGCTTCGCCCCCGTCACCGACGACCTCGTCGACGCCGCCTCCACCTACGACGCCGGCACCACCACGCACCTGCGCTGGGGCGCCCGCTCCGACGTCGGCTGCGTGCGCTCGCACAACGAGGATTCCTACCTGGTCCAGTCGCCGCTCTTCTGCGTATGCGACGGCATGGGCGGGCACGCCGCCGGCGAGGTGGCGAGCTCCATCGCCGTCGAGACCATCGCCAAGACCGCGCCGCACACCGCCGACGCCACCCTGCTGGGGTCGGCGATCGAGGCCGCCAACGCGGCCATCATCGAAGCCGCCGTCAACGGCCTGGGCAAGCCCGGCATGGGCTGCACCGCCACCGCCGCCTATATCGAAGGCGGCATCATGGCCATCGCCCACGTCGGCGACTCGCGCGCCTACCTCCTGCACGAGGGCTCGCTGATCCGCGTCACCCGCGACCACTCCTATGTCGAGGAGCTCGTGGACGCGGGCGAGATCACCGCCGACGAGGCGCGCGTGCATCCCAACCGCTCGGTCATCACCCGCGCGCTGGGCTCCGACCCCGCGATCTACGCCGACCACTTCACCCTCAACATCGAGGAGGGCGACCGCCTGATCCTGTGCTCGGACGGCCTGTCCAGCATGGTGTCGGACGGCGAGATCGAGACCATCGCCACGCAGTCGTCCACCGCGCAGATCTGCACCGACAACCTGGTGGACGCCGCGCTTGCGGCCGGCGGCGGCGACAACGTCACCGTCATCGTGGTCGACCTGGTCGACGACGGCAAGCTGCGCGCCATCGCGCGCAGGCGCAAGCGCAACGCCATCCTCTCGCTCGTCGCCGTGCTCTCGGTGCTCGTGCTGGGCGGCATCCTCACGCTCTTCTCCATCTCGAACTCGGTGTACCTGGGCGTGAAGGACGGCGCGGTCGCCATCTACAAGGGAACGCCCCATTCGTTCATGGGCATCGAGCTCAACTGGCTCGAAGACGAGACGTCCGTGATGCTCTCCGACCTTCCCGAGGATACGCAGCACCGTCTGGAGGAGGGCATTCCGCAGGGAAGCATCGAAGAGGCCTCGGAAACGGTATCCAAGTACCGCAAGCAGATCAGCGAGGAGCAGCTGCAGCAAGCCGAGGTCGCCAGCGCCGTGCGCTCGGGCGCCGACCCCGCCGCAGCGAGCTCATCCGACGCCGCGACCCCCTCGTCGGCCGGCGCCGATGACGACGCGATCCCCGAATACGACTCCCGCGGCACGACGCCGCCGGTCGATTCATCCACCAGCTCCCAGTCCTCCGCGGCCGATTCTGCGGCCGCGCTACCAACCGGAGGTGACGCCCAGTGAGCAGCCGTCGCAACACAGAATTGTTCCTCCTGATCGCGGCAGCGTTCCCCGTCGTCCTGCTGTACGCGCTCTACGTGGTCACCACCGGCGCCGCGCTCTCGTTCCAGACGCTCGCGGTGCCCATCGGCCTGTTCGCCGCCTTCGCCGCGGCCCATATCGCCGTGCGCTTCCTGGCCCCCGGCGCAGACCCCGCCATCCTTCCGGTGGTGTTCCTGCTCTCGGGCATCGGCATCACGTTCGTCACGCGCGTGAAACCGTCGCTGGCCATGAGCCAGCTGATGATCCTCTTCGCCGCGATCGCCTTCATGGTCATAACGCTCGTGCTGGTGAAGAACCTCGACGTGGTGAAGAAATACAAGTACACCTTCGGCGCCATCGGCGTGCTGCTGCTCCTGCTGCCCATGTTCATCGGCACCGAGATGTACGGCTCCAAACTGTGGATCATCATCGGCGGCTTCTCGATCCAGCCCGGCGAGTTCGCCAAGGTCTTCATCGTGCTGTTCCTCGCGGGCTACCTCGCCGAGAACCGCGAGCTGCTCTCCATCTCCAACCGCGAGGTCTTAGGGCTGAAGATCCCGCGCTTCAAGCTCCTGCTCCCGCTGCTGATCGTCTGGGGCGTCTGCCTGCTGATCGTCGTGTTCGAGCGCGACCTGGGCAGCGCCGTGCTGTTCTACACTATCTTCCTGCTCATGCTCTACGTGGCCACCGGCCGCATCTCCTACGTGATCATCGGCTTTTTGCTCCTGACCGTGGGCGGCCTGGGCGCCTACAAGTTCCTCTCCCACGTACAGGTCCGCTTCCAGGTCTGGCTCGATCCGTTCGCCGATCCCTCGGGTTCGGGCTACCAGCTCGTGCAGTCCCTGTTCTCGCTGGCTGACGGCGGCCTCGTGGGAACGGGCATCGGCAAGGGCATGCCCACGCTGATCCCGGTCGTCGAGTCCGACTTCATCTTCTCGGCCATCGGCGAGGAGATGGGCCTGCTCGGCGGTGCCGCGGTCCTGTTCCTCTTCATGCTCTTCGCGGTGCGCGGCCTCACCACCGCCGCCCGCGCCAAGTCCGACCTCGCCGCCTTCTGCGCCACGGGCCTCACCGCCGCCATCTCATTCCAGGCGTTCCTCATCGTGGGCGGCGTCACCCGCCTGGTGCCCCTCACCGGCGTGACCCTGCCCTTCATGAGCCAGGGCGGCTCCTCCCTGCTGGCGAGCTTCATCATCGTCGCCCTGCTGCTGCGCGCCGGCGACGAGGCCACCGGACGCGAGGCCGAGCTCACCGGCACCGGCATCATGGCGGCGCAGGCCGCCGCAGCCGACGGCGCCGCCGTGAGCCCCGTCGGAACACGCGTGTTCGGCGGCCGCTTAGGCTCCGCGGGCGCCTCGCATGCGCGCCCGGGTTCGCGTCTCCAGCGCCGCACGCTCGACACGCCCGAATCGGGCGTCTTGGGCCGCGTGGCGCTCGCCAAGCGCCTCACGGTCGCGGTGTTCGCCTTCACGGCGCTCTTCGCGATCCTGATCGGCAACCTCACCTATATCCAGGTGTTCAAGGCGAAGGACTACCAGAACATGTCCTTCAACAACCACTCCATCCTGAAGGCGGCCTACGTGAAGCGCGGGTCGATCATCACCTCCGACGGCGTAACGCTCGCCGAATCCATCCAGCAGGAGGACGGCACCTACACCCGCTCGCATCCCAACGGCAGCCTCGCCGCCCAGGCCGTGGGCTACTACTCCACCCGCTACGGCGCGACGGGGGTCGAGGCCCGCATGAACGAGACGCTCACCGGCGCCAAGGACTACTCGAGCTGGACGAACGCCATCAACTCGCTGGCAGGCATCACCCAGCCGGGCAACTCGGTGAAGCTCACGATCGACTCGCGCATCCAGAAGGCCGCCGAGCAGGCGCTCGCCGGCAGGAAGGGCGCCATCGTGGTCCTCGACCCGCGCACCGGCGCCGTGCTCGCCTGGGCCAGCGCGCCCACCTACGACCTCGATGACATCGATGGCGCCCTCAGCGCCACCGAGGACAGCGGAGTCTCGCTCTTCGACCGCGCGACCCAGGCCCTCTACACGCCCGGCTCCACCTTCAAGGTGATCACGCTCGCCGCGGCGCTCGACTCCGGCACCGCCGGCCTCTCGGACACCTACCGCTCGCCGGGCAGCATGGAGATCGGCAACGCCGAGGTGACCAACATCAAGGGCACCGACCACGGCACCATCAGCCTGGACAAGGCGTTCGCCTATTCGTCCAACGTCGTGTTCGGCCAGCTCGCCAACGAGATCGGCGCCAACACGCTCGTCCAGTACGCCAACGCCTTCGGCTACGGCTCCCAGCTGGGCCAGGACTTCTCCACCGCGGCGTCCATCATGCCCGATCCGTCCGTGATGACCGAATGGGAGCTCGCCTGGGCGGGCGCCGGCCAGCCGGTCGGCCAGGGCCACGTCGCCGGACCGCAGACCACGCCCATGCAGAACGCCGTCATGGCCGCCGCCGTCGCCAACAACGGCGTCGCGATGAACCCCTACGTGGTCGCCCAGACGCTATCCCCCGAGGGCACCGTGGTCAAGAGCACGCAGCCCCGCTCGCTCGGCCAGGCCATGAGCGCCAGCACCGCCTCCCAGATGAAGGACGCCATGCTCGACGTCGTCGAGGACGGTTCGGGTAGCACCGCGGCGGTCGCCGGGGTCAAGGTCGCCGGCAAGACGGGCACCGCCGAAACCGGCTCCCACACCAACTCCGCGTTCGTAGGCTTCGCGCCTTTCGATACCCCCACGGTGGCCGTGTCCGTCATGCTCGAGGAGTATGACGTGCACGGGGTCTCCGCCGCCTCGGTTGCAAGCACGATCATTCGAGCCGCGCTCGAAGCCCAAGGGTTGTGATAACCACAGGGATTCACAGCAGCTCATTGCCCTCGGAACCGGCCGCGCCGAACCCGAGGCCCCGTCGAGCCCCAGGCCGCACCGCGACCGATGGGCCCGCCGCAGTTGGTAACACTTCTGCGACGCCGCGCATAACCGCGCGCGCCGCAGGTACGAAGTCGCACGCTTTTAGGATGAGGAGTTAGAGAATGGAAGAATCGCGCGTACTGGGAGGAAGGTACCTCCTCAAGGACAAGGTCGGATCGGGCGGCATGGCGACCGTCTACCGTGCACAGGACCAGGTGCTCAACCGCACCGTCGCCGTGAAGATCATGCTGCCGCAGTACGCCGGCGACGCCACCTTCGCCGCCCGCTTCAAGCAGGAGGCCCAGGCGGCGGCCGGCCTGCAGAGCCCCTACATCGTGGGCGTCTATGACTGGGGCCGCGACGGCAACACCTATTTCATCGTGATGGAATACCTGCGCGGCACCGACCTCAAGAGCGGCATCCGCAGCCACGGCGCGCTCGACCCCAAGAAGGTCGCGCAGATCGGCAGCCAGATCTGCGCCGCGCTCTCCGTCGCGCATAAGCACGAGATCGTCCACCGCGACATCAAGCCGCAAAACATCATGGTCCAGCCCGATGGCAACATCAAGGTCATGGACTTCGGCATCGCGCGCGCCAAGAACAGCCACCTCACGCAGGATAACAACGTGCTGGGAACCGCCCACTACGTCTCCCCCGAGCAGACGCGCGGGCAGGAGCTCGGCCCCACCAGCGATATCTACTCGCTCGGCGTCGTGATGTACGAGTGCGCGACCGGCCGCGTTCCCTTCGACGGCGACGACGCCATCTCCGTCGCCCTCAAGCAGGTCAACGAGCTGCCGGTTCCGCCCAGCCAGATCAACCCCGGCGTCGACCCCACGCTCGAGCGCATCATCCTGCGCTGCATGGAGAAGGATGCGGCCAACCGCTTCCAGACGGCCGACGAGCTGCGCGCCGCGCTCAACGCCTACCTGCAGGGCCGCACCGTCGACGTTCCCGAGCCCACGCGCGTCATCTCCGGCGTGGGCGGCGGCATGGGCGCCACCGAGACCCGCGTGATGAACGACGCGACCCAGGCCATGGCGTGCCCGCCATCGGCCGGCCAGACGTCCACGCGCGTCGTCCCCAACGGCGGCGTGCCCAGCAGCACCTCCTCGTTCGAAGAGGAGAAGCAGGGCATGGGCAAGGGCAAGACCGCCGCGATCATCCTTGGCATCGTCGCCGTGATCGGCGTGGTCTTCGCGCTCGTCTCGGGCGTCCTGGGCGGCAGCGAGGCAAAGACCGCCGAGGTCACCGACGTCATCGGCTGGGAGCAGGAAGCGGCGGTGAACAACCTCAAGGCCGCCGGCTTCACCAGCTTCGACATCACGCAGGAGTACAACGACGAGCAGGACGCCGGCATGGTCTGCGACCAGAGCCCCGACGGCGGTCGCACGGCCAAGACGACCGATACGATCAAGCTCGTGATCTCCAAGGGCGAGAAGCCCGCCGAGAAGACCAAGGTTCCCACGCTTACCGGTCTCACACGGGAGCAGGCCGAGCAGGCGCTCGGGGACGCCGGCCTGAAGGGCAATGCGATCGAGGAGGCCAACGACGCCGACAAGGGCACGGTCTTCTATCAGGGAACCAAAGCCGGCACCGAGGTCGACATCGACACCGTGATCGAATACAAGGTCTCCACCGGCCCCAGCACCACCTCCGTGCCCTCGCTCGACGGCTTGAGCAAGAGCCAGGCCGAGAAGGCGTTGAACGATGCGGGCTTCGGTGTGCATTGGGAGGAGTCCTACAGCGATTCCATCGCGAAGGGCAACGTGATTAGCTGGAACCCCAGCGGCAAGCAGGAGCCCGGCACGCAGATCACCGTCACCATCTCCCTGGGCAAGGAGCCCGAGCCCGAGGGCGTCGACGTCGATGCACTGGGTCTCATCGGCATGGACCAGGAAGCCGCCCAGAAGGCCATCGCCAACGCCGGCCTGCGCTACAACCCCGTTGAGCAGCCGAGCATGACGGTGCCGAAGGGCAAGGTCATCTCCTACGACCCCGCCGGCAAGCAGCCCGAGGGCACTACTATCTGGATCTATATCTCGACCGGGTCCGGCTCGGCCGAGGGCGACGATACCAGCGAGTAGGCGCCGCGGCGGGCTGCGGGCTGCGACGGCAGCGGGCCACGGCGGCAGTGGGCGGCGGAGACGTGGGCCGCAGGCCACGGCGGCAGCGGCCCACGGCGGCTGCTGCGCGGGCCACGGCAGCGGCGGGCTGCGAGCCGCGGCGGGCTGCGAGCTGCGGGGGGGGGCTGCGGGCCACGGCTGCGGGCGGCGGGACCGCGGACTGCAGCGGCTGCGCGGGCGGCGGGGCTCACAGAACGCAGGCCCTTCTCTTCATCCGCAAAAAGGAGGCTTCGGCCTCCTTTTTTCATGCCGCGCCGCATTGCGGATGCAGAAGCAGGGGGCGTGCGAATCAGCCCCCGCTTAGTCTTACTATGAACAGCCGCGCCATGACTATGAGCAGTGTCACCCATGTCCACCCGAGGCTCCAATCCGGGATTGGGGCTCTCAATGCTCGCAAAGACGCAGCTTCTTTAACATTGCATACTCCAATTCAGCTTTGGAGCCATCTATGCACGTTTTGAAGCGGATATATGCTCATCAATGGCTCCACGGCGGTAATGGGGCCATCTACGCACACTATGAAGCGGATAGATGTGCATCAATGGCTCCATGGCCGCCATGGAGCCACCTCAGACAACGGCGGGGTGCCCATCGTCCGAACGGCACCCGCTTTGCGCCCGCGTCCAGCAAGCCTCCAGCAAGCCCATGCTCAACGGCTGCAGAGCGGGCGGGCAGCGCCCGAACGCCCTCGACGGCTGCAGAGCAGGCGGGCAGCGTCCGAACGCCCTCGCCGCCCCAGCCGTGCACCGCCCGGGCGAATCCTCTTCAGAGGGTCGCCGTCGCGCACATGCGCGTTATTTTCGAATGGTGAACCCGTACGCCTGGCTCAACTCGTTGACGAACCGCACGAACTCCTTGTAGTCGGCGCCCTTCACGCGGATGGTGCGCTCAAGATCCCGCGACGTGTAGAGCAGGACCGGGGCGCCGTCTTCCTTGCGCACGCAAACCGAGGACACCTTGCTCCACGGATGGCGCACGCCGTCCAGATAGATCGCCGTGCGGCCGACGCCGTTGCGGATGGTCGCGATAAACGATGCGAAGCAGAACAGCACAAACGCCGTCGCGACCTGCTGGAGACCCGCCCCGCCCAGCACGAAGTTGCCGACGGCGACTCCGATGAGCGCGACCGCCACGCCGTATGCCCAGGCGCCGCGCGAGATCTCGAAGACCATCGAGCGGCGCTGCTCCAGCAGCATATAGAGGGTGTATCCCAGGAGAACGAACCCCACCATGAATAACGCCGGAGTCAGAAACCCGCCGCGAGCCGCAATGCTGTCCATGAAACGCTTCCTCTCGTCTCGACCCGAAAACGCGGACCGAACTCTCACCAACGCGCTTTCGCGCAAAAAACCAAAGCCCGGGGGGGCACCCCGCCAGGGTGCGGCCCCAGCAAACGGGAGACGCAGCCCAGCAGTAGGGAACGCGGCTCGCTAGGTAAGGCCGGCAGCCTATGCGCGACGGCTGGCCTCTTCGAACGAGGCGCGGGCCATTTCGGTGTACCGCTCCGCCGCGCGCTTGTCCCCTCGATTCTCATACTGAGCCGCAAGCAGCTGGCACAGGCGCATGCACTCGAGCGGTGACGAATCCTTGAGCTGAGACTTCATCTGGCCGATATACGCGGTCGATTTATTCAGCACGATCTCGAAGGTCTCGCGACTCGCGCGCGCCAGCGCCTTCTCATTCATACCCTCGATGCGCTCGAGCATGGCGCCCGCACGCTTTTTATCGCCCTTTTCCACGTAGAACGAGAACGCCTTGGTGAACAGCGCCATCTGCTGCTCCTTATTCATGCGCAGCTGGAGCATCTCCTCGATCGTGCGCGTGGCGTCAGCGGTGTTGTCCAGGCCGAGCTGGGCGTTCAGACGCATGAACAGGAGGTTGTACCGAGGATAGGCAACCCATGCCAGCGGCTTTTCCAGCTGCTGGAGGACCTCTTGGTACTTCTGCTCGGCGAACAGGCGCTCGATGCGCGCGAACAGCGTGCGCTTGCGAATTTCCAAGAACACCGTCCAGAGCAAGATCACCACGACGAGCGCGATGCAGACCGTCTTCATATCCATGTTGCAGACCCCCGGTTTTCACGCAGACGCGGCGAACGCGGCACGCACCTCGCGCAAAGCAACCTCTCATATCGATTCGTATCAAGCATGGTAGCAGGCTTTTCGATCCGCACCAACGCACGCACACAAGCTCTAGAGGCAGCGAGGGCGGCAAGGCCCGCAGCGGCGACGGCATTCCCCGGCGGCGGCGGGGCCCGCAGCGGCGACGGCATCCCCCCGGCGGCCCGCACGTATCCCGACCTGTCCGAGCGGGTATCATGGAAGAAGGTCCGCGTGTCGAACCTGCATGTCAACCGTGCCCAAGGGAGTATCTCAATGTCTCAGAACCGCAAGATCTTAAAGGTCATCAGCCTCGTGCAGGCGCTCGTCGGCCTCGCCGCCATCATCGCCGGCGTACTCGCCATCATGAACGGTCAGGACGACGCCGGCACATTCGTGGTGTTCGGCACCACGATCGACGCCTCGCTCGGCGCCATGATCGTGGGCGTGCTCGGCATCGCGACCGGCGTTCTCACCTTCGCCTCATGCGGGCTCGGCATCCAGGGCGCCAATCGCCCCAGCTCGCTCGGCGCGCATGCACCCGCCTCGGTAGGCGCCTTGGTACTGGGCATCCTCACCACCATCTTCGGCTGCTCCGCGAGCCTGTCGCTAGCTATCATCACAGGCATCGCCGCCGTGCTCGCGCTCTTCGCCGTCATGTACGACGGTCGCGTCCGCAAGGAGCTGGACCGCTAGCATTTTAGATCACCGGTCCGGGGTCGCGAACCCGGCCACGCACCGGCTCGCCTCACAACGCAAGGCCGTCAGCTCCCACACCGGGGCCGACGGCCTTTCCTATTCCACCAGATTCCATCCGCGCCAGAAAGCGCCCCCGGCGCTAGTCCCAAGGCGAGCGCTCGAACAGCGCCTCGGGTTCGGGTCTGCGGTCCGAATAGGGGTCGTAGCCGTCGTCATCCTCGTTCTCCGCTCGGGCGAACGGGTCGCGCGGACGCTGCCGCCGCTCGCGCTTCAGCTTCTCCTCCAGCGCGCGCCTTACCTCTTCCGGCGTGCTCCTTGCAACCATAGCCCCTCGCTTTCTTCGCCGCTGCGCCAACCCCTGCCCGTATCGGCCCCACCTGGCGTACCTATCGCTCCGTGCGAGTGTACCGCCTGCCCGCGAAATTGCAACATGCCCGGTCGCCCACGGGGAGCGAACCGGGCATGTCGTCACTCGACATCGTAGGGACACCGAAAGGCAGGCGGTCTGGCGCGCGCGATGCCAGACCGTCCTTATCACCGGACCACGCCGTGGCGAAGCCGCGCGCCGGCGAGGCCTACACCTCGTACGTAACGTTCTCGACGTCGGCGACCACGAAGTTGTTCTGCGCGTCCACGTCCACCGTGACCTCGTCGCCCTCGCGTACGCGGCCGTCGATGATCGCGCGCGCGATCGCGTCGACCACCTCGCGCTGGATGAGGCGCTTGAGCGGACGGGCGCCGAACACCGGGTCCAAGCCGCCTACCGCCAGCATCTGCTTGGCAGCCGGCGTGATGGCCAGCGTCATGCGCTCCTTCGCCATGCGACGACGCACGTCGGCCAGCTGGATGTCGACGATCTGCTCGATCTGCTCCATACCCAGCGGGTGGAACACCACGATGTCGTCGATACGGTTCAGAAACTCGGGCCTGAACGTATGGCTCATCGCCTCGTCCACCTGGCGGCGCATTTCCCGCTCGACGCTACCCGCGTACTCGGCGATAGCGCTCGAACCCACGTTGCTCGTCATGATGACGATCGTGTTCTTGAAACTCACCTGGCGGCCCTGGCCGTCGGTGAGACGCCCGTCGTCGAGCACCTGCAGCAGCACGTTGAAGACGTCCGGGTGCGCCTTCTCCATCTCATCGAGCAGGATCACGCTGTAGGGCCTGCGGCGCACCGCCTCGGTGAGCTGGCCGCCCTCGTCGTAGCCCACGTATCCCGGAGGGGCGCCGATGAGGCGCTGCACGCTGAATTTCTCCATGTACTCGGACATATCGATGCGAACCAGCGCGCGCTCATCATCAAACAGGCACTCGGCCAGCGCCTTGGCGAGCTCGGTCTTGCCCACGCCGGTGGGGCCCAGGAAGAAGAAGCTGCCGATGGGGCGGTCGGGGTCCGCCAGGCCCGCGCGGCTGCGGCGCACGGCGGCGGCCACGGCGCGCACGGCCTCATCCTGGCCGATGACGCGGCGGTGCAGCTCGTCCTCGAGCGTCTTGAGCTTGTCCAGCTCGCCCTGCATCATCTTGGACACCGGCACGCCGGTCCACGCGGACACGACCTCGGCGATCTCATCGGACGTCACCTGCTCGTTCAAGCCCTCGCCGGACGCCTTCTGCTCCTCCAGCGCCGCCTCCGCCTGCGCCCGCTCCGCCTCGAGCAAGGGGATCACCGAATAGCGCAGCTCGCCGGCGCGCTCGAAGTTGCCGTCGCGCGTCGCGCGCTCCAGCTCGCCCTTCGCGTCGTCGATGCGGCTCTTGAGCTCCTGGATGTGGTCGATGGCGTTCTTCTGGTTGAGCCAGTCGGCCTTCTGGACGTTGAGCTGCTCCTGCACCGTCGCGATCTCCTGGCGAAGCGCCTCCAGGCGCTCCTTCGAGGCCTCGTCGGACTCCTTCATGAGCGCCTGCTCCTCGATCTGCATCTGGGTGAGCTGACGGGTGACGGCGTCGATCTCCACCGGCATGGAGTCGAGCTCCATGCGCAGACGGCTCGCCGCCTCATCCACCAGGTCGATGGCCTTGTCGGGCAGGAAGCGGTCGGCGATGTAGCGGTCCGAAAGGTCCGCCGCCGCCACCAGCGCGCCATCCGTGATGTGCACGCCGTGGAAGATCTCGTACTTCTCCTTCAGGCCGCGCAGGATGGAGATGGTGTCCTCCACGGTGGGCTCGCTCACCAGCACCTGCTGGAAGCGACGGGCAAGCGCCGCGTCCTTCTCGATGTACTTGCGGTACTCGTCCAGCGTGGTGGCGCCGATGGCATGCAGGTCGCCGCGGGCGAGCGCCGGCTTCAAGATGTTGCCGGCGTCCATCGAGCCCTCGGTCGCGCCCGCGCCCACGATGGTATGGAGCTCGTCGATGAACAGGATGACACGGCCCTCGGACTTCTGCACCTCCTTGAGCACGGCCTTCAAACGATCCTCGAACTCGCCGCGGTACTTGGCGCCCGCCACCAGCGCGCTCATGTCGAGCTCGATGATGTCGCGGTCGCGCAGGGTGCTGGGCACGTCGCCGGCGACGATGCGCTGGGCGATGCCCTCCACGATGGCGGTCTTGCCAACACCCGGTTCGCCGATGAGCACGGGGTTGTTCTTCGTGCGGCGGCTGAGCACCTGGATGGTGCGGCGGATCTCCTCGGTGCGCCCGATGACCGGATCAAGCTTGCCGGCGCGCGCGAGGTCGCAGACGTTGCGTCCGTACTGCTCGAGCGCCTCGAACTGCAGCTTGTCGTCCTCGCTGGTCACGCGGTCGTCGCCGCGCAGCTCGGTGTAGACCTCCTCGATACGGGCGCGCGTCACACCGGCCTGCGACAAAATCTGCCCCGCCTGGCCGCGGTCCTCGGCGAGCGCCATGAGCAGGTGCTCGGTCACCACGAAGTTGTCCTCCATCTTGGAGGCGAACTTCTCGGCCTTGTTCAGAACGCGCGTCAGCTCGTTGGATAGCCCGATCTGGGCCTCGCCGCTCACCTTGGGGGCGTTGTCCACGGCCTCCTGCGTCGCGCGCGCCAGCTGCTTGGGGTCGGCGCCGATGCGCTCGATGATCACGGAGATGTTCCGCTCTCCTCCCGTGAGCAGCGCCGCCAGCAGATGGATGGGCTCCACCGCGCCGGCGCTCGCGTCGCCCGCGATACCAATTGCCGTCTGCAGCGCTTCCTTGGATGTCATCGCCAACTTGTCGATTCTCATGCGTATCACCTCTCCTTGCAGCCCGCCGCCACGCCTCGATTCGAAGACCTCTCAATTTGGGGACAGGCACCGAATTGAGGCGGCCTCCCAACCCAAGTGCACCTCAATCTCAATTCGGTGCCTGTCCCCAAATTGAGAGGCCCCTGCGAAGAAGGCTGCGGCTCGACTGCGCTCGGCCGCCCTACGGGGCGGCACGTTGCTCTGTCGAGGTGTATTGTTGCCGCGGCTCGGCCTTCTTATACCTAAATCTAAGTCTCCATATATAAGATTTATTGAGCGTCCTTATAACAAAGGTTATCCTCGCCAAAAGCGCGTGCAACCATGGAGACGGGCGCCCGGCCCTGAAGCCGAACGCCCGTCTCGCGCGCATCCTCGCTCACCGCAGATTCCACGTCGAATCGAACGACTCGGGCGTCGCGAGGCTCATGTCGAAGTACGACAGGTTTAACCATCGTGTCCAGCGCGCTCCGCATCGTGATCGCGCAAGGCCTCCTTCACGCCGTTCTTCACCGCCGTCTTCACCAGATAGTATGCAACCACCAGAAATACCAGGAATAATACGAGGTAAAGCAGGATAACAAGCTCCATGGCGCACCTCCTTGCCGCCGCACATCGCCGCTCGCGCCGCACCTCAAATTAGCGCCTGTCCCCAATTTGAGGCGTCTTGCCGTTCAGGATACCCAAGTGAGCGCCCCTGCGGGCCCAAGGGGGTCCTGCGCGACCCGAACGGCAGCAAAAAGGGCGCCGAAGCGCCCTTTTCGTTTAGATATCATTGCCGCCGGCCTTCCCGGCCGCCGCCTACAGGCCGCCGCCACCCAAAAGGCCGCGCAGCACCTGCTCGGGGTTCGCGCTGCCGTCACGCGGCGCCAACGCGGTGATGCGCTTCTGCATCTTGAGCTCGTGCAGCTCGTCCTGGGCGCGGCGCAGCTGCTCGCGCAGCTTCTCGTTCTCGCGCTCGCGCTCCTCGGCACGCTCCTTCATATCCAGGATGCGCACCACGCCGGCGAGGTTGATACCCTCGTCGGTGAGCTGGTTGATGAGCTCCAGGCGCTCGATGTCGCTTTGCGAGTACAGGCGCGTGTTTCCGCCCGACCGCTTGGGATTCACCAAGCCCTTGGATTCGTACACGCGCAGCGTCTGCGGGTGCATGCCCGTCAGCTCGGCTGCCACGCTGATCATGTACAGCGGCTTATCGCGTCCTTCCTGGGACATTCTCGTTCACCCTTCCCCTGTATGCGCATGCAATACGATCTTCATCGCGCCCCGCGTCGGCGCGTTCCGCTCCGTCCCGTCGCGCGCTAGTACGTCGCGCGGTAGCGATCGACCTTTCCGCGATAGTCGCGTGCGTCGGCCTCGCGAAGCTCCTGCAGCTTCTCGCGCTCCTCGTCGGTCAGGCGCATCGGAACCTGCACGGCGACCTTGACCAGCAGGGCGCCGGTCTTGCCGCGATGCTTCACATCGGGCGCGCCCATCTCCTTGAATCGGAACGTCTTGCCGCTCTGCGTGCCCGCCGGGACCTTGAGGCGCACCGTCGCGCCGCCCGGCGTGGGAACGTCGACCTGGCATCCCAAGGCGGCCTCGTACATCGAGATGGGCAGCTCCATAGTGACGTCGGCACCCTTGCGCTTGAAGAGCGGATGCTCCTCGACATGCGTGGTGACCACCAGGTCGCCGCGCTCGCCGCCGCCCGTTCCGTACTCGCCGCGGCGCTTGTAGCGCAGCTTGCCGCCGTCCACCGCGCCCGCGGGCACCGAAACGGTGATAGTCTGCTGCTCGCCCGTCGACGGAATGCGATAGGTCACCTTGTGGGTGGTCCCGCGAAACGCATCTTCGGCCGACACGTCCACCGTAAGCGACAGGTCACTGCCCTTGCGACTACGGGCGCGAGCGCCCGACGCTCCCGCCGCGCCCGCGAAGCCTTGGCCCCAATCGGTGCCGAACGCCCCCTCGCCGCGGAAGATGCTGTCGAAGATATCTCCCCAACCAGCTCCCCCGGCCCCGCCGGAATACGCGTAGCCGCCCGATCCGCCCGCGCCCGGCATACCGCCGAACATGAGCATCTGGTCGTACTCCTTGCGCTTCTTCGGGTCCGACAGGGTCTCGTATGCTTCGCTGAGCTCCTTGAACTTCGCCTCGTCGCCGCCCGCATCCGGATGATATTTCTGGGCCAGCTTGCGAAACGCCGTCTTGATCTCTTTGTCGGAGGCGTCGCGTGATACGCCGAGGACGTCGTAGAAAGTCTTACCCTGTGGCATCGTCTGCCTCCTTTCCTGTGATTCGTCTCCAAGCCGGGCGATGCACTCGAAACGAAAGGCCTCGTCACCGATGCGCCGCAAGCGACCGCATGGGGGCCGCACACCCGATGCGGCCCGCTGCGCTCGCCGCGACGGCACGCCGGGCGACCTCTTCCGTCTCGGGACGCGCCCGCCCCGTCGACGCTCTTAATGGCTCAAGGGCGCGCCGGCATCCGACGCGCCCCGATGCATATCTGCTGCTACTCCTCAGACGCCTCGTCGGCATCCTCGGCTTCGGGCTCCGGCGCGGGCCGCTTGGCTCCGCCGTACGTCACCGTGACCATCGCCGGTCGCAGGACCTTGCCGCCCATGCGGTAGCCCTTTTGGTACACGTCGTTCACGGTCTCGTCGTACTGCTCGGCGTCCTCCACGCGACCCACCGCCTGGTGGATGTTGGGGTCGAATGCCTCGCCCGCCGGGTCGATGACCTCGGCGCCCTCGTGCTCGAGCACGCCCATGATCTTCACGCGCACCGCGTCCACGCCGTCGACGAACTGGCCGAAGCTCTCGGAGAGCTCTTGCGTGCGGGCATGAGCCAGCGCGCGCTCCATGTCGTCGATCGAGGGAAGCAGGGCCATGATAAGCTTCTCGGTCGCGCGCTCGCGCTCCTCGTTGCGCTCGCGGGCGGTGCGACGGCGGTAGTTCTCCCAGTCCGCCTGCAGGCGGGCATGGCGCTCGATGGCGTCCTTGGCCTTGCCTTCGGCCGCCTCCTTGGCCTCCGCCGCCTCGGCGAGCTCGTGGCGCAACGCCTCGAGCTCCTTAGCAGCCTGCTCGTACTTGAACTTGAAGTCGTTCTCGGCCGCCTCCTCGCCAGCGCGGATCGCCGCCTCGACCATTTCCTCCTCAGTCATGGCCGGAGCATCCTGCTGGGACTCGGCACCCTCCTCGACCTCTTCAGACGCTACGGTCTCTTCTGCGGCCTCCGCGGTCTCGACGTCGTTCGTCTCGACCTCTTCTGCCGACTCCACGGGGATCTTCACGTCCTTCTCCTTACGCGGGAACATCGTTAGTTGTTGGACTCGTCGTCGACGACCTCGTAGTCGGCGTCGACCACGTCGTCATCGGAGGAGGAGCCATCGGTGCCAGCGGCCTGCTGCGCGTCGGCGTACACCATCTGGGCGAGCTCGTAGGCAACGGACTGCAGGTTCTCGCCAGCGGACTTGATCGCGTCCACATCAGAGCCCTCGAGCGCCTTCTTGGCGTCGGCGATGGCCGTCTCGGCCTTGGACTTGAGGTCGCCGGAGACCTTGTCGCCCAGCTCGTTCAGCGTCTGCTCGGTGGAGTAGCACAGGGAGTCAGTCTGGTTGCGGGCCTCGACCTCTTCCTTCTGCTTCTTGTCCTCCTCGGCATGGGACTCGGCGTCCTTGACCATGCGGTCGACTTCCTCGTCGGACAGCGCGGTGGAGCCGGAGATGGTGATGGACTGCTCCTTACCGGTGCCCTTGTCCTTGGCGGAAACCTTCACGATGCCGTTGGCGTCGATGTCGAAGGTGACCTCGATCTGCGGGACGCCGCGGCGGGCGGCCGGGATGCCGGTGAGCTGGAACTTGCCGAGCGACTTGTTGTCGCGCGCCAGCTCGCGCTCGCCCTGGAGCACGTTGATCTCGACGGAGGTCTGGTTATCCGCGGCCGTGGAGTACACCTCGGTCTTGGAGGTCGGGATCGTGGTGTTGCGGTCGATCATCTTGGTCATGATGCCGCCCATGGTCTCGACGCCCAGCGACAGCGGGGTCACGTCGAGCAGCAGGATGCCCTCGACGTCGCCGGTAAGGACGCCACCCTGAACGGCGGCGCCGTTGGCGACGACCTCGTCGGGGTTCACGGACATGTTGGGCTGCTTGCCGGTCATGGTCTTCACGAGCTCCTGGACGGCGGGCATACGGGTGGAGCCGCCGACGAGGATGACCTCGTCAACCTCGGAGAGGGAGACGCCGGCGTCGTGCAGGGCCTTGGTAACCGGAGCCTTGCAGCGCTCGAGCAGGTCGCGCGTGATGCGCTCGAACTCGGCACGGGAGAGCGTGTAGTTGAGATGCTGCGGCACGCCGTCGATCGCGGTGATGAAGGGCAGGTTGATGGTAGCCTGCTGAGCGGAGGAGAGCTCCTTCTTGGCGTTCTCGGCCGCCTCCTTCAGGCGCTGCAGGGCCATGGGGTCCTGACGCAGGTCGACGCCCTGGTCGGACTTGAACTTGTCGGCCATCCAGTCGATGACGCGCTGGTCCCAGTCGTCGCCGCCCAGGTGGTTATCGCCGTTGGTAGCGAGAACCTCGAAGACGCCGTCGGCGAGGTCGAGCAGGGACACGTCGAAGGTGCCGCCGCCCAGGTCGAAGACCAAGACCTTCTGCTCCTGGGTCTTCTTGTCCAGGCCGTAGGCCAGAGCGGAGGCGGTGGGCTCGTTGACGATGCGCTTGACGTTGAGGCCAGCGATGCGGCCGGCATCCTTGGTGGCCTGGCGCTGGGCGTCGTTGAAGTAGGCGGGGACGGTGATGACGGCGTCGGTGATGGTCTCGCCCAGATACTTCTCGGCGTCGGCCTTCATCTTGGACAGGATCATCGCGGAGACCTGCTCGGGGGTGTACTCCTTGCCCTCGATCATGACGACGCAACGGCCGTTGGCGCCTTCCTTGACCTCGTAGGGAACGGTCTTCAGCTCGTCCTTCACCTCGGAGAACTTGCGGCCCATGAAACGCTTGATGGAGAAGACGGTGTTCTTGGGGTTGGTGACGGCCTGGTTCTTGGCAGCCTTGCCCACGATGCGGTCGCCCTCGGCACGGAAGCCCACGACGGACGGAGTGGTGCGGTCACCCTCGGCGTTTACGATCGTGGTGGGCGCGCCGCCCTCGAGGACCGCCATAGCGGAGTTGGTAGTACCCAGGTCAATACCGAGAATCTTGCTCATGGTTGACATCCCTTCTACGGTGCGGCCGCCCTCCAGAGTCGCTTGGACGCGGGCCGCGTTTTTTCTTTCGGTTGTACTATATCCCCTTATTGGCTCCGTTATACAAAATCTAAGTCATTCCATATAAGATTTCTTAACTTTCACAGCAGCAGGGAAGTTAAGTGCCTTGAGAAGACGTTCCGCGATGAAGAGGACGACCGTCTGAATGAGCCGTCTTCCATTTCTTCGTCATCGGCAAATGGGAGGTATTCTCATGCGCGCAAACCTTAGGATGAAGTCCGACTCCGGGTCATTCAAGGCGGATCTCGACGCATGCATCATCCATCGGGGTGCCCGAAGACACCGGATTAAACTGAAGGGACCGGCCCCGGATGAGTTCCGGAGCCGGTCCGCAGCGGTGCAGTCTTTATCTAAGCCGTCCAGGTTTTAAGCCGCGGCCCACAAGCCGGACCCCTTATGCCACCCATCTAATAGGAGACGAAAACCTCCGTCCCAAACGGCGCCGTGGCCGATGCTACTTCAGGTCCACCAGGTCCTTCTCGGCCATGCGCTGCAGGAACGCGGCCATGTCGCAGCGGGCGATCAGCTCGTAGGGGCGGAACTCGGCGGTGCCGTCCTCGAGCGTCCAGCCCTCGGAGACGCCGGTCTCGGCGAGCCACAGGACGGCCTCGCGGTGCGGGGTGTCCCTGGCGACGTCGGCGAAGCTCTTCTCGGTCTCGAACTTCGGCTTCCCGGCCATGCGGTAGAGGAAAGCGGCCATGTCGCAGCGGGAGATCTCGGCGTAGGGGCGGAACTCGGCGGTGCCGTCGGCGGCCTCCCAGCCGGTCGAGACGCCCTCGGCGGCCAGCCACAGGATAGCCTTGTAATGCGGGGTGGACTCGTCCACGTCGGTGAAGGAGACGCCCTTCGCGTCGAACTCCGGCTCGCCGGCGAGGCGGTAGAGGAACGCAGCCATGTCGGCGCGCCTCACCGTCGCGTACGGGCGGAACTCAAAGGTGCCGTTTCCGACAGCCCAGCCCTTCGTGATGCCGTTGGCGGCCAGCCACGCGATATCCTTCGCGTGCGCTGTGCCCGCATCGACGTCTACAAAGACCACCCGCTCGACCTTCTCAAGGCCGGCTTCCGCGTCGAGAAGCGCCTTGAGGGCGGCGTCGACGGCGGACTGGTCGGCCTTGGCGTCGGCGAGCACGGCCCGCGCATCCTCGAGGGCGCGGGCGAAGGGCTTCCAGCTCATGGTCTTATAGCCGTCGGCCTTGAGGTCCTTGACCTCGTCGTACTTGTCCTGGAGCTTGGACTTGTCGACCGCGGGCTCGGGAGCAGAATTGGTCTCGTATAGCTTGAACTCCCAGATTGACGGGTTCACGCCTTCAACGATGTTCAAACGCCACCGGGCGGACGTCGCAGGCTTGTCGAAGGCCAGCTCCTTCGTCTCCCCGCCGTCCAATCCTGCCTCCTCGGCTGCTGGAACCCAAGAGTTCGTCTCGTCATCCCAATAGTCAACCGTAAACGAGGCGACATCGTTCTTATCCGCAAGATAATACTGCTGCACTGCGGCGGCATGGATGGTCCTCGACCCGTCGAACACCAGCTCCAACACCGCAGTATTCGTTCCGTCATTCGTCGCCCAGCGAGTCGCGGCGTCGCCATCGACAGCCTTCCTGCCGCTCCATGCCGGCTCATTGTGGTAATGGTTGTCTTCGATGACGTCCTTGGCAAGTGGAGCCACGTTCTTGTCATCCGACACCACGACATATGAGAACGACTGGATGTCTCCCAGGCGCTTCTCCCCCTCGAATACGGCAGCGCGAATCGACACCCTATCCGCCTGCAGTGCGATGGGACCGCTATAGAGCGGGGAAGCGGCCGTCGGATCGCTGCCGTCGAGCGTATAGCGAATTTCCGCCGTCGCAGGGCCGCGAAGCGCCACGAGCGTATCCGGTGAAACCACCCCTTGCTCGGGGTAGGCGCTCACGCGGAGCTTGTCTGCCGTTGCCGGCAGCTTGATCGTATACACGCCGCCCTTTTGCGTTTCGAAAGCGATGCGATCTTCCGCCACCTTCTCGACGGCGACCTTGTTGCCGGACCCATCGATGACATCGCATCCCTCAAGGCCCCTGTACTCCGCGGTAAACGTTCCGCCGCTTCGCGATTCCACGCGAAGCTGGTCAAGCGTGCCAGCGCTCCAATCCATATCGACGACGTAGTTACCGCGCGCGACGATTCCGCGGACGGAGCCGTAATCCCACGCCTTCGGAAGCGCGGGCAGCAGCTGCGCGTATCCGAGCTGGCTTTGCAGCAGGCATTCCGTCATACCCGCCGTAAGACCGAAGTTCCCGTCGATCTGGAAAGGAGGATGCGAGTCGAGCAAGTTGTCGAGAATGCCGCTTTTATTGCCGGCTATCATGGCGCGAATAAGGCTATAGGTGGTCTCCGCGTTGCCGGTACGCGCCCACATATTGATCTTATGAGCCTTCGACCAGCCCGTGCCGCCCAGGCCGCGTATCTCGAGCGTCTTGATGGCGGCATCCATCCAGGCCCTGTTGTCCTTGTTGATCAGGGTTCCGGGATACAAGCCGATGAGCTGCGACGTATGTCGATGCAAGGTCCCCTGGTTGGCGCCGCCGCCGGCTCCGAAATTTGGAATCGTCACTTCGGCCAGGGACCCCGCCTGCGCTTTGCCCGTCGTGGTCTCCTCAAACCATTCCTTCACCTGGCCCTCGGAGCCGATAATGATCGGATTGAGGCTATCCCGCGTCTTCTTCCATGCGGCACGTTGGCCCTCGTCCACGCCGAGCTCCTCGGATGCATCGATCGCCATGGTGTAGAGCTCCCAAACGAGCGATTGGTCGTACGTGGAACCGTTGACCGTCGGGCCCTGTTCAGCCGAAAAAGAAGGACCCACGACCAAGCGCTTCTGATAGTCGCTCTTCCACAAAAAGCCGTCCCAGAACGTCGTCATCTCCTTCAGCATCGGATAGACCCGCGTACGGAGCAGCTCGGTATCGCGCGTATACAGGTACTCGTCGTATGCATTCTGAAGCGCCCACGACGAGCCCGTCACGTTCCAGCCATATTCCTGCGAGCCAAACGGCGCGGTGCAGCCAAACGGGTTGTTCTGAGTGTTGACAAGAAATCCCCTGCCCTGGCCGATCGGGGTCCCAGCATGGTCCTCGGTCTTCATCGCAGCCGAGCGCTCAGCCGTGACTCGGCCGGGGACGACAAGGGATTCAAGGTAATCGGTAAAGACCGATCCGCATTCCGCGAGATTCGTCATATAGGCAGGCCAGTAGTTCATCTGAACGTTGACGTTGAAGTGGAAGTCCCCGCCCCAGAACCTCCCGGCATCGCCCATCATCCAGATGCCACAGAGATTGCTTGGCAGCTCATCGCCCTCACGCGAGGAGGCGATGGTCAGATAGCGTCCAAACTGAAACAGCATTTCCTCGACTACGCGGTCGCTCTTGCCCGCTCGGTAGTCTTTCATCATCTGGTCAGTCGGCTTTTGGGCGCAGCTTCCGCCCAAATCAAGCTGAACCCGGCCGAACAGGGCCCGATAATCCTCGATGTGCTCTTCGCGCAGCCGCTCGTACGGCGCACCCGCGGCGGCATCGAGCTTCTCCACAAGCACCGCATCGATCTGCTCGGCAGTCTGCCCGCTCCGGTATGCAGGGTATTCGTTCTCATAATCAGTTTCGGTCGCATAGAGGACCGTTACGGCATCCGCCCCGCTCACCCTAATCGAACCGTCTTCCGAAGCCGTAATCGCTCCGCCCTCGGGAACAACGCGGGCCCTCATCTCGCACAGCATGCCGTTGTCCGCGACCTGCCCCGCAAGAACCAGGTCGTCATCGTCCGATGTCGCCCGCGCTTGAACGCCCTTCGCCGCATCGGCCGTCAGGGTGAATGAAATCTTGCCGCGGTCGGAAGAGGTAAACCGTGCGGCGACGACCCCTGCGGGACGGCTCGCGAAGTACTCGCGCTCATAATGGACGCCCTGATGGTCGTAAGCAACCGTTGAGACCGCGGTCTGCATGTCAAGATCGCGCACGTAGTTCTCAGCAGCCCCGCCGGTGACCCCCATAGCGGAGAAATCAAAGTGGAGGTCGCCGAAATCCTGGTAGGCGCCCATGCCGTTGCCATCGCCCCACACCTCGGCGGGTTTATTCGTTCCCATAGGGAAGACCTCGCGCGAGTGGTCGTCCATGCGTGCCCGCAGGGCATCAAGCTCCTGCTTGGTTACCGCCTTGTCCCGATTTCCCCCGTCGTATCCCGGACGGCCCTCGCTGGGGCCGCCTGTCCAAAGCGTCTTCTCGTTAAAATGGAGCTGATCGCTTTCGACCTGCCCGAATAGTATCGCTCCGGTTTTTCCGTTTCCAATCACCAGGGCGCTATTCTCCCAATCGGAGGGGGAGCCGGGAGCGGCGTACCACATGCGAAGCTCGTTCCCGTCGGATACCGGCCTACAGGAGACTGCCGCAGCCTCCTGTTCGGCCGGGGTTTGCAGGGCCCACGCTTGCGCGAAGGGCGTTAAAACCGTCGAAGCCAGCACCACGCCGGCGACCAATGCACGCAGGGCACGTCTCACATGAACCTCCATAAATCATTGACTTAAAACACAGATGTCCAAAAGCGGTCACATGTTTCCAAGAATTACACAACACGCTCCAAAACTCCCCCGCGTTGCAGCTGGGCGGGATAAACGGCGCAGAATTCATCCCCAACGGCTTATTGCAGCTATAAGCTGGTGAAACTTTGACGAAAGGGCAACGAGCGCCGGAGCTTGGCGCCGATAGGGCTCCGGCCAATTCGACATCAGCCCCGCCCTACTCGGTAAACGGCACGAAGAACGGCGCCCAAGGGGTTGCAAACCATGCCCGACAAGGTATATTTGACCCGAACGGCCCGATGCTCTTTCGCCTATTCGCATCGGACACAACAGAGAGGAAACTACCATGGCTCATCCCGTAATTGATGCCGACGAGTGCATCGCATGTGGCGTTTGCGTTGACGCCTGCCCCGCTGGCGTTCTGGAGCTCAACGACGTCGCCACCGTGGCCGACGAGGACTCCTGCGTGGCCTGCGGCGCCTGCCAGGACGCCTGCCCCGCCGGCGCGATCACCGAGATCGTCGACGAGTAAACCAGACCCACACGGTCACCGAAAAGCCACTCGAACCCCCCCCGGGCTCGAGTGGCTTTTTCTTTTCATCCTCGATGGGGTGATCCGAGCTAGCGTTTGTGAGCGACGAGCTCGGCCGTCGCCGACGGCCCCGAGGCCGCGGGCGATCCCGGGCGCCCTAACCGACCCCGCGACCCCGACGGGCCCACGGCCCCGGCGCCGACGGCGAACGGGCCGCTACTCCAGGTCCCCCTCGTACGGCATGACCTCGGCAAGGTAGCCGCGGGCGGCGAGCTGCGACTCGATCTCGTCGAGCGCGTCCTCCGATTCGGCGGCGATGCGATGGAAGTGGTACCCGCTCGTCACCGTCATGAGCGGGAAGCTCTTGCCCGCCGCGATATCGGCGACGTAGCGCGCCACATCGCGCCGGCTCTTGATATCCAGATCTGCGGTGATCTTTCCATAGACACGATGGTTGACCAGCACGTTCGTCACCACGCCGCCCAGATCGACGATGGTGTCGAGTTCGTCTTCGACGTCTTCGACCGTATGGTGCACCTTGACGAGGCGCGTGGGCAGTTCGTCGCGCGCGCCTTCCCGCAGCACGTACCCACGGGCCGTAGCGACCACGTCGTGCCCGTTGGCGCGCAGAAGGGCGATGTCCTGCACGATGACCTGGCGACTGACGCCGAGCGATCGCGCGAGCCCGCTTCCCGAGAGCGGGCCGCTCGCCCGCTGCAGCTCGCCGATGAGCGCGATGCGGCGGTCGCGACCGGGCATCCCGCCGCCGGAGCCGCGACGTTCCGTCATCGGGACTCCTCCGCACCCGCCTCGTCCAGCATGCGCAGATGCTTCAGCGACAGATCCAGGATTCCGGCGGAATGCGTGAGGGCGCCGGAGGAGATCACGTCGACGCCCAGGTCGGCGAGCTCGCGAACGCGCTCGAGGTCGACGTTGCCGGACGCCTCGACCACCGCGCGGCCGTCGATCAGGGCAATCGCCTCCGCCATCTGGTCGTGGTCCATGTTGTCCAGCATGATGATGTCGGCGCCCGCCGCCAGCGCCTCGCGCACCATCGCGAGCGATTCGCACTCGACCTCGACCGTGCAGGTGAACGACGCATGGGAGCGCGCGGCGGCGACCGCCGGCGCGATGCCGCCCGCCGCGTCGATATGGTTGTCCTTGAGCATCACGGCGCTCGACAGGCTGTAGCGGTGGTTGGCGCCGCCGCCCAGCAGGACCGCCTCCTTCTCGAAGATCCTCATACCGGGCGTCGTCTTACGCGTATCCACCAGCACGGTGCCCGTGCCCTCGAGCGCATCCGCCATCCGACGCGTATACGTCGCGATGCCGCTCATGCGCTGCAGGTAGTTGAGCGCCACGCGCTCGCCCGAGAGCAGCACGCGCGCATCGCCGAACACCTTCGCCAGCAGCTGCCCCGAATCGACGCGGTCGCCGTCGGCGACATAGGATTCGACGCGCGTCGCGGGATCGAGCAGCGTAAACGTCCTCTCGAACACGCTCAGGCCGGCCAGCACGCCGTCCTGCTTCGCGATGAGCTGCACCTCGGCGGGGCGCGCGTTCGGGCACACGGACATGGTGCTGATATCCTCGCTGGTAATATCCTCCTGCAGAGCACGGCGGATGTAGTCGTCGACGACGAGATTCATGGTGATGGGATTCATGCTCGCTCCTCAATAGACCTCGTAGGGTTGTTGCAATCGCGATTCCCGCCCGAGCGGCGACGGCGTGCCCGGGCGGTGCCCCGCCCGGACGACGGCGCACCAGATAGACGGACGGAGCCGCGGCATCCGAAGGGGGCCGCCACCCGGCCGATCAGCCTTGTCCGCACAGCCCGTCGATGCCGCTGCGGTATGCGCCCGTGGGGCGATGGACGCCGTCGAGCGCCGGCTCGCCTGCCGCCGGAACCTCCAGCGACTCGCCCGTGGCGATTCGGTATGCCGCGCGCCCCGCGAAGACCAGCGCCTCGAGCAGACTGTTGCTCGCCAGCCGATTCGCCCCGTGCACGCCGTTGCAGCTCGTCTCGCCCGCGGCGTAGAGCCCCGGCATGCTCGTAGCGGAATCGCGGTCGACGTGGATGCCGCCCATGAAATAGTGCTGCGTGGGGACCACGGGAATCGGCTCTTCCAGGATGTCGCGCCCCTCATCGAGGCAGCGCTGGCGGATGTTCACGAAATGCTCGCGCACCACGACGGGGTCGACCGGCGCGAACGAGAGCCACTCGTGCTCGACGCCCTCGGAGCGCATCTCCTCGCGTATCGCGGCGGCGACCACGTCGCGCGGCTGCAGCTCGTCGGTGAACCGCTCGCCCGCATGGTTGAGCAGCACCGCCCCCTCGCCGCGGCAGCTCTCGGAGATGAGGAACGCGCGACCGGGCCGCTCGGAATAGAGGCCCGTGGGATGGATCTGCACGTAGTCGAGATGCTCGGTCGCGATGCCGTACCTCGTCGCCAGGTATATGGCGTCACCCGTGAGCTGCGGAAAATTCGTCGAATGCTGGTACACGCCCCCGATGCCGCCCGTCGCCAGCACGGTCGCGCCCGCTCTGATCCGGAACGGCCGGGAACCCTCCGCCGCGTCGACGGGACCTTCCGCGCGGAAACCGTCCCCGGACGCGGGGGCGGCGCCCTCCGGCAGCAGCTCGTCGATGGTCTCCAGCGATTCCGCCTCGCTCACCGGCAACGCCAGCACGCCGGCGCACGCGCCGTCCTCGACGAGCAGGTCGACCATAGCGACGTGCTCGAGAATGCGGACGTTCTCCAGGCGGCGCACCTGCTCGAGCAGCTTCGTGGTGATCGCCTGCCCCGTGATGTCCTTATGGAACGCGATGCGCGGGCGCGCATGGGCGCCCTCGCGGGTGAATGCGAGCCCGCCGTCCTCGCCGCGTTCGAACTGCACCCCAAGATCGAGGAGGTCGTTGATCACCGTCCGGCTCGAACGGATCATGATGTCGACGCTCTCGCGGTCGTTCTCGAAATGGCCGGCGCGCAACGTGTCCTCGAAGAACGAATCGTAATCGTCCCCCTCGGGCAGCACGCAGATGCCCCCTTGCGCCAGCATCGAGTCGCACTCGTCCACCGCGCCCTTCGACAGCATCACGATATCGCAGGTCGAGGGCAGCGTCAGCGCTGCGTACAGCCCCGCGACGCCGCATCCCACGATGACGACGTCGCACGCCATCCCCTGCGCGTCCATATCGCGGACCGCCTCCACGTCGATGCCCGCCGGGATTCCCGCGCCCTGCAGTGCGCTCTTCTCATCCATGCTGCCCCCCTAGCGCGCGGCGTACTCGAGCATGCGGTCAAGCGTCAACTTCGCCTGAGGGGCCGCCTCGGCGTCGACCGCGACCTCGCCCGCGCCCGTCTCGAGACACGCCGCGACCTTTTCGAGGGTGACCATGTCCATGTCGCGACAGGTCGGCGGAGTCGCGGTGAAGAAGAAGCGCTTCTGCGGGCAGCGGCGCTCGAGCTCGAAAAGCACCCCGCGAACCGTCACCACGATGAACTCCATCGCATCGCTCGACTCCGCATGGGCGATGATGCCCGACGTCGCACCGATGTAATCCGCCTCCGCGAGCACCTCCGCCGTGCATTCAGGATGCGCGAGCACCACGGCGCCGGGATGCTCCGCCTTCAGCGCGCGCAGCTCCTCGATCGAAACGTCCTCATGGCGCGGGCAGTAACCCTTGTTCAGGATGATGTGCTTGTCGGGAACCTGCTCGGCAACATAGCGGCCCAGGTTCCTATCGGGGATGAACAGGACGTGCCGTTGCGGGAGCTCGGAGACGATCTTCACGGCGTTCGACGAGGTGACGCACACATCGCTCCACGATTTGATCTGGACCGTGGAATTCACATAGCAGGCGACGGCCAGGTCGTCGCCGTACCGCTCGCGCGCCGCCTCCACCGTCGCGCGCTCGACCATATGCGCCATGGGGCAATCGGCCAGGGGCTCGGGCAGCAGCACGGTCTTCGCCGGGTTCAGCAGCTTCACGCTCTCGCCCATGAATTCCACGCCGCACAGCACGATCACCTGCTGCGGAAGCGTTACCGCCAGTTTCGCAAGGTAGAACGAGTCGCCCACGTAATCGGCGACGTCCTGGACCTCGGGATCGACATAATAATGCGCCAGAACGACCGCGTCGCGCTCTTCCTTCAGCCGAGCGATGCGCTCGCGTACTTCCCTGGTATCTTGCTGGGCCATGCGTTCCCTCTCCCCATGCGGCCGCGGGCGCGGCCCGAATACATTGGGGAAAGTATCGCACCAGTCTTTACACCTGACAAGACAGATATCGCGACGGCATGCAAAAGCCCAAAGCGCGGACACCCGCCGCGCACCGCACCGCATGGCCGGCGAGCCCGAGTTCGAGACCACGCGGCTCGGACGCCCGCCGCGCGCCGGACAGGGCGCCGCCCTAGTACGGAGCGCCCGCCGGGGCGATCTTCTTCAGATACGACCACATGCGCTGCTTCTCCGCGCGATCGCCCAGGGCGGCCTCGAAGCCGTCGAGCGCCAGCACGCGACGGCCCAGCACCGGGGCGATCAGGCCCGGCGTGAGCATCGCCGTATCGAAGTCCTCGATCGCGGCGAGGGCGTCGGCATACGCTTCGCGCATGAGCTCGATGGCCGCGACGTCGAGCAGGATCACCAGCTCCGGGTCGAGCGCCTCGAGCGCCTCCCGGAACAACTCGACGGAGATCTGCCCCTCGAACGCGGCGCCCCCCGCACCCGGAGACGCGACGCAGGCGAGGCCGCAGAAGTCCTCGGGCGCGTAGCCGCGGGCGCCCAGTGCCGAGCGCAGCGCGACGCCGTCCGCGCCCGACAGCAGCTCGCCGCCGGAGCGCTCGGCCTCTCCGAGCTCGCCCTTCACCAGCACAACGGGGGAGAAACCGTTGCCCGTCATCCATACGCCGCGGGATGCGAGCGACTCGAGCTCCTGACGAGCCTGCTGTGCGAAAGCCGTTTTTCTTTGGGAACTCGAGATAGACATGCGCTCCGCCGTTTCGTCGCCGTTCGTGCCAACGCATTCCATTCTACCCGCGGCTTCGTGACTATGTCACCGACTTGCGTGCAACGCATCGTGCAACTTGGGTATAACGCACTTCGATAAGATAAGTCCCCGCGGCGCCGCAGCGCTCGCGAGCCACTGCAATGGAGGATCCCATGGCAAATGTAACCGAAGTCACCATGGCCAATTTCGACAGCCTGCTCGGCGAAGAGCTTCCCGTCCTCATCGATTTCTGGGCGCCTTGGTGCGGCCCCTGCCGTACGCTTTCCCCCATCGTCGACGAGGTCGCCGGCGAGCTCGAGGGCAAGCTGAAGGTCGCCAAGTGCAACGTGGATGAGAACCAGGACCTCGCCATGAAATACGGCGTCATGTCCATCCCCACCCTCGTCCTGCTGAAGGGCGGCCAGGAAATCGGCCGCACCGTCGGCGCCATGCCCAAGGCCAAGCTCCTCGCAGAGATCGAGAGCCGCCTGTAAATCCACCCGTCCCGGCCGCCCCGGCGCGCCGGGCACCGCATCAGCTTTCCCCCGACCCCGGCGCCACCCCTTCGCGTCGGGGTTTTTGCGTCCGCCCCCGGCCGGCACCCCGCGCCGCGCAGCCGAGGGCACGCCGCGGCACCGCGCGGCCTCGTTGGGGGTACACTAACAGCCGTACGCTTAACGACCATGCCGCAGCAATCGGTCGCACATCGATCAGCAAAGGAGCCACCATGCATGACGTGGGCATGAACATGAGCCAGCTCGAGATGAGCGTGAAGCAGGTAGACGACGCGATCGCGCTTGCACGCGAATGGAGCCACCAGCTGCTCCACGCCACGGAAGCCTACGACATGGAGCGCATCGGCTCCAAGCTCGAAGCGGCCATGGGCGCCCTTGACGAGGCGCGCGGCGCGCTCGAGGGCTACGAGGACGCCATCGAGGCGGACCACAACGCCGTCGGCACCGTAAGGCTGGTGTAGGCGATGGCCGCCGGCAGCCCCTCGACGAACGACCTGGCGCGCTTCTCCATCGCCGTACCCGAGGACCTGCTGCGCGCGTTCGACGCGCAGATATCGCGGCACGCCGCCGTCGCCAACCGCTCCGAGGCGATCCGCGACCTCATCCGCGCCTCCCTCGTAAAGGAGAGCGAACGAACCCCCGAAGCGGAGGTCATCGGATCGCTCACCATGATCTACGACCATCACACCGGCGACCTCACGCGCCGCCTCGACGAGGTCCAGCACGACTACACCGATGAGATCGTCTCGACCCTCCACGTGCACCTCGACCATCACAACTGCCTCGAGATCCTGGCGCTGAAGGGGCGCGGCGCGCGCATATACGAGCTCGCCGACAAGCTCCTCGGCCTGCGGGGCGTGCACCACGGCGAGCTCACCTGCGCCGCGACCGACCAGAGCCTCGATTTGTAGCATCCATCTATCGAAACGTGCCGCGCGGCGCCCGCCGCCGAAGCGCCCGGCCATACCCGGTCGCGCGCAGTCGGGCGCGCCGGCAGCATAGCACCCGAGGAGCCGCCATGGCGCGTGCGCACATCCATGTAACCGGCATCGTCCAGGGCGTCGGCATGCGCCCGTTCGTCTACCGAGAGGCGCTCGCGCACGGCATCCGCGGCTGGGTGCTCAACGCCGGCGACGGCGTGCACATCGAGGCCTCCGGCACCGACGCCGCCATCGCCTCGTTCGCCGCTGCGCTTCGCGACCACGCGCCCGCGGCCTCCCGCATCGAGACCGTGGAGGTCCGCGAACTCGACGACGCACCCGCCGACGAGCCCGGTGACACCCCCTTCCGCATCGTCGCCTCCGAAGACGACACCGCCCGGACCACGCTGGTCTCCCCGGACATCGCCACATGCGACGACTGCCTCCGCGAGCTGTTCGACCCAAGCGACCGGCGCTTCCACTACCCCTTCATCAACTGCACGAACTGCGGCCCGCGATTCACCATCATCCAGAGCCTACCCTACGACCGCGCCGCCACCTCCATGCAGGCGTTCCCCATGTGCCCCGCCTGCGCCGGCGAATACGCGAATCCGGGCGACCGCCGCTTTCACGCGCAGCCCGACGCCTGCTTCGCCTGCGGGCCGCACATCACCTGGCGGGAGGCGCCGACCGACCGGCTTCCCTCCCCCCGCCCGACACCCCGCCCGACGGCGGCACCCGTCGTCGGGCGCACGCGCGTGGAAAGCGACGCGATCATCGAACGCTGCGCCGAGCTCATCGCGAGCGGGGGCATCGTCGCGCTCAAGGGGCTCGGCGGCTTCCATCTGGCATGCGACGCGGCGAACGAGCATGCCGTGGCGACCCTGCGCTCGCGCAAGCACCGGCCGGGAAAGCCCCTAGCGGTGATGGTTCGCGACCTCGCGGCCGCGTCCCTCGTCTGCAACGCGAGCGAGGAGGAGCGGGCGCTGCTCGCCGGCTCCGTCCGTCCCATCGTGCTGCTGCGCCAAAAGCGCGACGCGGTCGATGCGATCGCGCCGAACGTCGCCGGCGATTGCGCCGATCTCGGCGTCATGCTCCCGTACACGCCGCTGCAGCACCTCATCATGGCGGCGTGCCGCGAGCGCGGCGTGAACGCCCTGGTCATGACGAGCGGAAACGTCAGCGGCGCCCCCATCGAACGAGACGACGCCGCCGCATGGGAGCGTCTGGTCGCGTCCGGCATCGCCGATGCTCTGCTGGGCAACGACCGTGCGATCCTCACACGCTACGACGACTCCGTCATGCGCCTCGACGGCGGGGACGAGCGGCCGGTGCGCCGCGCCCGCGGCTACGCACCGCAGCCGCTCCCGCTTCCCCCGTCAGCCACCCGGCACGAGGGCGACGGGGACGCCGCCGATGAAGGGCATCCCTCCGAGCTCGTCAGCCGACGCGGCACCCCGTCCCCGCCGCCCGCCGTGCTCGCCTGCGGGCCCGAGCAGAAGGCCACGCTCGCCTTCACGCGGGAACATTCCGATGGAACGGCATCCTGCTTCATCTCCCAGCACATCGGCGACCTGGAGAACGCGGAAACGCTCGACGCCTGGCACGAGGCGCGGCGGCGGCTCTCCCAGCTCTTCGACCTGGCACCGCAAGCCCTCGCCTGCGACCTGCATCCCTCGTATCTATCGAGCCAATGGGCGCGCTCCACGGCGCGCTCCGAGCATCTGCCGCTCGTCGAGGTGCAGCACCACCACGCCCACGTCGCCAGCGTCATCGCAGACGCCGCCGCCCGCGGGCTCCACGACGCCTCGCTCCCTGTCCTGGGCATCGCCTTCGACGGCACCGGCGCGGGGACGGACGGGACCATCTGGGGAGGCGAGTTCCTGTTCGCGGACCTCGCGGGCTTCAGCCGCGTCGGCGCCCTCGCCCCGTGGCCCCTGCCGGGCGGAGCCGCCTCGGTCCGCGATCCGAGGCGCTGCGCGCTCGCGCTGCTCCAGGCCAACGGCCTGCTCGACCATCCCGGAGCCTCCATGCTCCTCGGCGACCTGGACGCCGCGACCCGCTCCATCACCGCCCGGATGGTCGAGCGCCGCATCAACTGCCCCCTCACCAGCAGCATGGGGCGCCTGTTCGACGCCGTTGCCGCCCTCCTGGGCATACGGGGCGAGGTCAGCTACGAGGGCGAGGCGGCCATCGCCCTCGAGGCCGCCGCATGGCGGGCCCTGGCGCGGATAGGGGGCCCGACGGGCGCCGACACCCCCGTCCCGATCGCCCTGCCGGCGTTCTCCTCGACGTGGTCGACCGCTTCCACCGGCGGGGACGACGGCCGCCCCTCCCCCGCCTGGGGCGCTCGCCCCTCCCCCGATGGGCGAACGGGCGAGCGCCCCGCGTCGCGCCGCCTCGTGCTCGACCCCGCCCCGACCCTGCGCGCGCTGCTCGATGCGCGCGCCGCCGGCGCCTCCCCGGACGACCTCGCCCTCGCGTTCCATCATGCAGCCGCCCGCTCGACGCGCGGCGCGGCGCTGGCGCTGTGCCGGGAGCTCGGTATCCGCGACGTCGCCCTGACCGGGGGCGTCTTCATGAACCGCCTCCTGTTCGACCTCGTTCGAACGGGCTTGGAGACAGACGGCGCAACCGTGCTCGCGCCCACCTCGATACCCGCCAACGACGGGTGCATCTCCTACGGGCAGGCGGCGGTCGCGCGCGCCAGGCTTTCCGCCAGGTAGCCACCAGCCGCCAAACCGGCAATTCTGCCGTTTCAATCCGTTGGTACCCCGTCGCGCCCGCAACGGGGTACCATCTTGCTTGCAAGAGACAAACGCCCACCGCCCGACGCGGCAGCGGGCGCCCGTATGCAATCGAGGTTCCCATGTGCCTGGCAGTTCCCGGCAAGATAGTAACGATCGACGAGACGGGCGGCGCGACCGTCGACATGCTCGGCGTCCAACGCCCCATCTCCCTCAGACTCACACCCAGCGCCGCCGTGGGCGACTACGTCCTGGTCCACGCCGGTTTCGGCATCCAGGTCATCGACCCGGCTGAAGCCGAGGAGACGCTGAAGCTCATCCGGGAGCTTCCCGAGCTGCTCGATGAGGATCTGGCCGCCGAGGCCCCTGGCCTTGAGGCGAGCACGGCTCCCACCGCCGCAGCGGACGCGCCCGCCATCTCAGGCGGCGCCGCATGAGCGACATCGACTTCGGCGCCTTCCGCGACCCCGCCCTGGCGCGCAAGCTCATCGACGCCATCCGGCGGCATGCCGACGGCCGGACCCTCAACCTCATGGAGGTCTGCGGAACGCATACCGTCAGCATCGGCCGCTACGGGTTCCGCTCCATCATGCCCGACGGGCTCAAGCTCCTATCGGGCCCGGGCTGTCCGGTCTGCGTCACGGCCAACCGGGATATCGACCACGCCATCGCGCTCAGTGACCTCGACGACGTCATCATCGCCACCTTCGGCGACATGATGCGCGTCCCCGGATCGACCAGCTCGCTCATGCGGAAGAAGTCCGAGGGACGCGATATCCGAATCGTCTACTCCCCGCTCGACGCCATCGCGCTCGCCGAAAGCAACCCCGACCGCCACGTCGTCTTCCTCGGCGTCGGCTTCGAAACCACGACGCCGACCATCGCCGCCACCATCCTGGAGGCGGAGGCGCGCGGCCTGCCCAATTTCAGCGTGTTCTGCGCCCACAAGGTGACGCCGCCGGCGCTGCGGGCCATCGCCGACGACCCGCGGACCCGCATCGACGGCTTCATCCTTCCCGGCCACGTCTCCACCATCACGGGCATCGCGCCCTATCGCTTCCTCGTCGACGAATACGGCATCCCCGGCGTCGTCACGGGCTTCGAGCCCGTCGACATCCTCGAGGGCATCGAGATGCTGACGCGCATGATACGCGATGGCTCCCCCGATATCGTCAACGCGTATCGCCGCGGCGTCTCCGAGCAGGGCAACCCGGTTGCTCGCGAGCACGTCGCCGCCGTCTTCGACGCGACCGACGCGGACTGGCGCGGACTCGGGACCATACCCGCCTCGGGTCTCGCCATCAAGGAGCGCTTCGCCCCCTTCGATGCGCGCAAGCGGTTCGACGTCTCCGTCGAGCCGACCCGCGAGCCGCGCGGCTGCCGCTGTGGCGACGTGCTGCGCGGAGCGATCGCCCCCGTCGACTGCCCGCTGTTCGGACGCGCCTGCACCCCCGAGCACCCCGTTGGACCCTGCATGGTCTCCAGCGAGGGCTCCTGCGCCGCGTACTTCCGCTATCAAGAGGCATAGCGAAGTCGCCGGCGCGGTGCTACGCTGGATCTTCCCGCCGGCCGCCTCGACGCGGCCTCGCGAAACCGCTCGGGAGGGCTTCCCCTCCCTTGTTTTCTTGAAAGGCGATGTTGATATGGACGCGACGGTTCTGCTTGGCCACGGCTCCGGCGGCCAGATGATGAAGCGCATCATCGATGAGCTCTTTCTGCAGGAATTCGCTTCACCCGAGCTGCTGGCAGGCGACGACGCCGGCGTGGCGCCCCTCGCGGGCACCGGGCGCATCGCCATGTCGACCGACAGCTTCGTCGTGACACCCCAGTTCTTCCCCGGCGGCGACATCGGTCGCCTCGCGGTTTGCGGCACGGTCAACGACGTCGCCACGTCGGGCGCGCGCGTGCGCTATCTTTCGTGCGGCTTCATCCTCGAAGAGGGCTATCCCATGGACAAGCTCCGCGCGATCGTGCATTCCATGGCGCTCGCCGTCCAAGAGGCGGGCGTCAAGATCATCACGGGCGACACCAAGGTCGTCGAACGCGGCGGCGCGGACGGTGTGTACATCAACACCGCTGGAATCGGCGAGGTGCCCGAGCATATCGAGCTCTCCGGCGCATCCTGCCGACCAGGAGACAAGGTCCTGGTAAGCGGCACCCTGGGAGACCACGGCATCGCCATCATGAGCCAGCGCGAGGGCCTTGCGTTCTCGACCTCGATCGAGTCCGACGCCGCACCGCTCAACCACCTCATCTCGGACGTACTCGCCGCCGCCCCGCACGCGCGCTGCTTCCGCGACCCCACGCGCGGCGGCCTTGCCAGCACGCTCAACGAATTCGCCTGCGCGTCGCGCGTCGACATCACCATCGATGAAGATGCCGTTCCCGTCCGCCCGGAGGTTCGCGCCGCCTGCGAGATGCTGGGATACGATGCGCTGCAGGTCGCCAACGAGGGCAAGATGGTCGCCGTCGTCCCCGCCGACGAGGCGGAAGCCGCCCTCGCGGCCATGCGGGCGAACCGCTACGGGGCGGACGCTGCCATCATCGGAGAAGTCGCCGAGGCAGGTTGCGCGGCAGGCGGTCGGCCCCTGGTCCGCGTGCGCTGCGGCTGGGGCGCGACCCGCGTGCTCGACATGCTCGTCGGCGAGCAGCTGCCCCGCATCTGCTAGGTCGGCGGGCCGCGATGGCGCTCGCCACAGGGCCCCGCCCGAAGCTACGCCTCGCCGCCCGCTACCCCCAGGCGCCTCAGGCCGCGCCGGTAGGCGAATGAGAACGCGGCCACCACCGCCCCGGCGAGCAAGCTGTCCGCGATGCGCCAGAACGCCGCGCCGCCCATGCCGAACATGGTCTGCCCCAGCAGCATGGCGCCCATCGTATTGAACGCCTGCGTCCAGTGGTACTTGCCCGACAGACCGCAGCACATGCCGATCACCATGCCGAACACCGCCTGGAGCAAAGGCGGGGCGGCGGGGTAGACGATGCAGAACAACACGACGCCCAGCGCGCTGAAGCCCGTGCGCCACCAGATGCGGTCGCGCACGGCGGTGGCATGGGGCGTCAAGAGGCTCGAGCCCACCAATCCCATCCACATCAGCCGCCTCATGCCCAACACGTCGCCCGCGAAGAACGCCAGGGAGATCCCCAGCGCCGCGCGCAGATGGTACCCGGTCTTCTCGTTGTCCAACGAAACCTCGCGCAGGGCCGAGCCGATAGTCCGATGCGCAAACGAACCGCCCGCCGCGCGCGCCCGTTGCGCCTCCGCCGTTCGATTGCGGCAACGCCAATACACCGCAGCGCATAGCAGGAAGCCCGCCGCCATGGTGGCCACCCGCAGAGGCATCTCGTCATCCCTCAGGGGCGCATCGTATACCGCGCCCGCGAGCAGCGCATAAGCGAATCCGTACGTGCCGCCGTTTCCCATGCGCGGGCCGTCCACGGCGACGACCATGACGACCATGAGGCCCGCGATGTTGAGCACGAGCCGCGCCGGCGCGCCGGCGTGCTGGCCAAGCAGCGGCATCATCGTCAAGACGGCGAACACGACCGCCATGGCCTTCAGATTCTCGACCGGAGCGTAATTGAAGCCCACGAAGCGCACGCACAGCATGCAGACGTAAAGCGCCACCGCGGGAATCGCGCTCTGAGCCCCGAAGAACGCACCCATCAACGAGATGAAGGCGACAGCCGAGGCGACGATCAGCGACGCCCTCGCCAGCAACGCCGTATCGACCGTCGCCCTGCAGCGGATACAGCCCGCCGCGCTCCGAAGCTGCTTCAGGTCCCGCACGCTCAGCTGCAGCAGGCCGTAAAACGAGGGAAGCGCCTCATCCCTATGCCGGCGATGCGCCCGCGCCCGTTGAATGCGCGAATCCTGCGTGACCTGAGACATGCTCGTCTCCCCTCTTCGACACCCTCTTACCGTTCCCGTCATCCCGCCCGGACGCGCCGACCATCGGCGCCGCCTTCAACGACGCCCTCGTCGCGCCGCGCAAAATGGGTGACACAGTATCGCCAATCATGGGCGCGGCGCGCGTTTCGCACCCGTATTCGCATAAGAAGTTCAAAACTGCACCTGCGCTGCGCCCGCGCTCCGAGCGCTGTGGTAAGGTTGCGCCGTCCGCATATCGCCCGCTTCGCGCAGTATCCGAGCCGCACGGCCCGCCTTCGGCCAGGCGCATCGATCCCATTGGAGCATCATGGCATTCAGGCACGTCATCTTCGATTTGGATGGAACCATCCTCGACACCCTGGAGGATCTCGCCCAAGCGTGCAACCATACCTGCGCGTTGCACGGCTGGCCGGAATTCACCACCGACCAATATCGCTATAAGGTTGGAAACGGCATGCTCAAGCTGGTCGAGCGCTTCATGCCGGCGGAATATGCCGGCGATGCCCGCATGTTCGAACTCGCCCTCGCGGAGTTCCGTGCCTACTACGCCGAGCATAAGGAGGACCATACCGCCCCCTATCCCGGCATCATCCCCATGCTCGACGCGCTTCGCGCCGAAGGCGTCTCCCTTGCCGTCCTCACCAACAAGGACCATGCCGCCGCGGTCCCGCTCGTCGAACGCTTCTTCGGCTCCAATCGATTCGCGCTCGTCCAGGGACGCGTGGACCGCTTCGCCCCCAAGCCCGATCCCGCCATCACGCGCTTCGTTCTCGATCAGCTGCAGGCCGACCCCGCCTCTACGCTCTATGTGGGCGACTCAAACGTCGACATCCTCTGCGGCCACAACGCCGGGCTGCGCGCCGCAGGCGTCTCCTGGGGCTTTCGCGGCCGCGCCGAGCTCGCATCGGCTGGCGCCGACTATATCGTCGATACGCCCGCAGAGCTCGTCGCATGCGTGCTCGAAAACGCCTAGTCATACGCGAAGGCGGCGCCCCTCAAGGGACGCCGCCTTCATTCCGCCATGCCGCACGCGGTGTGCCGCTATCAGCTCAGAAACGCCGTCATGAGCTCGGTGGAAGCATCGTCGTCGATGTTCCAAGCACCCTCGTCATCCTTGGAATATCCAAGCTCGAGCTCGTTCTCCTTGGGCTCGGCGTTCTCGGTCGACTTCATCATGACCTCGCCGCCCATCTTGTACAAATCATCTTGGGTCGCCTTCGTCAGGTCGATCTCGTTCGCCTTCTCCGAGAACACCGTCTGGAATTCGGTCAGGATATCCCCCATCGACTTGCACGTCATGGTCACACGGGCCACCGCGGTGCCGTTTTCCTCATCGACGTCGATGTCGTCGATCTTATATGAAAACCCATCCAGGAAAGCGCCTGCGAATTCTTGCGGGTCGATACCGAGCGTTTCGAAATCATCGCCCGCGCTTTCCACGATGCCCTCGATGAAATCGGAATCCTCGGCCGTCACGGAGTCGAATTCGGTCGTGATGTCCTCTCGGATCAGTTCCTCGACGGACGGACCGCTTTGGCAGCCTGTCAGGCCGACCAGACTCAGCGCAAACGCGAAGACGGCGGCGACGGCAGACAGCTTCTTCATAGGTACCTCCAAGCGAATCAGGCGGCGCTCCACTCCCTATGGAGCAAGTGACGTCAGGCTACCCGATGCAAGGACTACGGGGCCTCGCAAGTCGACCAACGGCTACCGGGCATTCCGTGAAAGGACACGCTGTTATTCGCGTGCGCCGTACTGCTCGTAATACGCATCGATGGCGGCCTTGAGCTCGTCATCGATCACCACGCGACCGGCGACCTCGCGATTGTAGAGATGCTCGGTGACCTCGGCCATAGACACGATGCTCGCCACCGGGAACCCGTACTTCGCCTCGATCTCCTTCTGAGCGGTGGTGACGCCGCCCTTGCCGACCTCCATGCGGTTAAGGCTCACGATCAAACCCTTGACCTCGACGTTCGCCGCATTCATAAGCTTGGGATAGGTCTCGTCGATAGACTTGCCCGACGTGGTCACGTCCTCGACCATCACGACGCGGTCGCCGTCCTTGAGCTCGTAGCCGAGCATGCCGCCCTTGTCGGCGCCGTGGTCCTTGACCTCCTTGCGGTCGGAGCAGTAGCGCACCTCCTTGCCATACAGCGTGTGCATGGCGATGGCGGTGACGACCGAGAGCGGGATGCCCTTATACGCCGGCCCGAAGACGACATCGAAATCCAGGCCGAAGTTATCGTGGATGGCGCGCGCGTAATACTCGCCCAGGCGCATGAGCTGCTCGCCCGTGACGTAGGCTCCGGCATTCATGAAAAACGGGGACTTACGACCGCTCTTAAGCGTGAAGTCGCCGAATTTCAGCACGTCGGACTCGACCATGAACTCAATGAACTCCTGCTTGTAGGCCTCCACAGATATCCCCTTTCAACGGATGAACTTCCCGCACTAGTGTAGCGCATGCACCGCATCCTTCGCCCGCGCGCGGGACCTATACATCGCGTCGGGCCGCCAGCAGAGAACCCGCCATTTCGCATCAGGCCGTCGGCGTCGCCGCGGTCACGCGCCGAGACGCCCGAGAAACTCCCGGGTCCTCTCGTGTTTCGGGCTGGTCATCACCTGCTCGGCAGAACCCTCCTCCACGATGACGCCTCCGTCCATGAAAATGACCCGGTCCGCCACATCGCGGGCGAACGCCATCTCATGCGTCACCACGATCATGGTCGTATCCTCGGCCGCAAGCTGCTTCAGAACGCGCAAGACCTCCCCCGTCAACTCGGGGTCGAGAGCGGATGTCGGCTCGTCGAAATAGAGCACCCTGGGATTCAAGGCAAGCGCGCGTGCGATGCTCGCTCGCTGCTGCTGGCCACCCGAGAGCTGGCAGGGAACCTTGTCTTCGCAACCTGCAAGCCCCATCTTGTTCAGCAGCGCCCGCGCCTGGCGCTCGACGTCCGAGCGGTCGCGCCGTTGAACCACGAGCGGGGCATCCATCACGTTTTTCATCACGGACATATGAGGGAAGAGGTTGAAGTTTTGAAACACCAGCCCGAATTGCTGCCGAGCTAGCGCCAGCACGTCTTTAGCGCTGTACACCGCTTGTCCCCTGGCAACGCCGTTGCCGGGCACCGCAACGGCTATCTCGCCGTCATCATGATCTTCGGAACCCGCATACCATAGCCCGCCGCCATCGAGGCGCTCAAGGAGCGTCAGGCAACGCAGAAGGGTCGATTTACCGCCACCCGAAGGTCCGATGACCGCGACCACCTCTCCGGGCATGATCTCAAGGGAGATGTCCTTGAGCACCTCGACGCCCCCGAAGCTCTTTCGAGCGTGTTCGAGACGGACAACCGGTCGCATGGTGGTTGCTCTCGCTTTAGTCATGGTAGTAATCCATCTTCTTCTCGACGCGGCCCACGAGTATCTCGACCACGAAATTGAACACCCAATAAAACGCCGCTGAAATGGCAAACGGAAGCATGCTGCGCTGCGAGGCGACCAGCGCCTTGGCCGTCGAGAACATCTCCGTGACACCGATGGCGAATGCCAGGGATGTATCCTTCACCAACGTGATGATCTCGTTGCCCATAGCCGGCAAGATCCTTTTGGCGACCTGGGGGAGCACGATACGGGTGAACGCCTGGGCCTTGGAATAGCCAAGCACCACGGCCGCCTCATATTGCCCGCGTGGTATCGATTGCAAACCGGAGCGATAGATTTCCGCAAAATACGCAGCGTAGTTCAAAATGAAAGCCACGATGCAGGCCTGCCATTTGGATTCCGGCGTGAGCTGAATGCCGAAAACGTAATAAGGGGCGAAATAGACTGCAAACATCTGCAACATCAAAGGCGTTCCACGCATAACCGAGATGTATGCCCGCGCGAGAAACTCGATGGGCTTCACTCGAGAGAGGTGGGCGAGGGCAATGGGGATGCCCAAGGGGATTGATCCGAGAAGCGTTAGAGCGAAAACCTGGACGCTCACGCCGAATCCCTCAAAGAGCATGCCGGCCATCGTGGATAATTCCATGGTCACTCACCTTTCGGAAGAGAAAATGCTGAATAGAGAGGCACGAACCGCCATCGAAGCAGACAACGCCGAATCCAAAGAGTCCTGCAGCGCTATCGTGCAGACGAACCCCGGCCCGCAAGCGGACCGGGGAACAGGAGGTAAATACGGGTCACTAGTTATTTGATCTGCCAGTTCTCGAAAGAGATGCCGTCTTGCGCATATTTCTCGCACAGCTGCTCGATAAACCCGTCATCGGTCATATCCTTCAACGTTGCGGTGACCGCGTCTGCAAGCGCCTGGTTACCCTTCTTGAAGCCGACCGCATAGTTTTCCTTCGAGAGCTCTTCATCAAGCTGAACGTAGATATCCTTACCGGCAAGCTGGTACTGGGCGATCGACAGATCACAGGCGACGGCGTCGACCGCACCCGATTCAAGCTGCATGAAAGCCGTATTGTAATCACTGATCGTATCAAGAGAGGCAAACGTGGCGGTAAGGTCGGCCTTGTCGCCATTGAGAACAGCCTCGGCAGCAGAATCGACCTGGGTCAACACGGTCTTTCCTGCAAGATCCTCCAGGGAACCGATTCCGCTGTCAGCACGAACGACCACGACCTGCTTATTGAGCACGTAGGGAGCGGAGAAGGTGTAGTCATCTTCGCGGTTCTCCATAGTGAAGCCGTTCCAGATGCAGGAAATGGCGCCGGAATTCAGCAAGGTGTCCTTCGCATCCCAATCGATCGGCTCGAGCTCAAGATCCCAGCCGTTCCTCTTGGCGACCTCGGCAGCGAGATCAAGGTCGAAACCGGTATATTCCCCATCGTCTCCCACATACCCGTAGGGAGGGTACGATTGATCGAAACCAACGGTAAGGGTAGAGATGTCATCGCTCGAGTCCTGAGAGCCGCTCGTTGATCCGCCTGGGCCAGACGCCGGAGAACCCCCGCAGGCACTCAGACCGAGAATCGCTACAAAAGCCGCAGCCGACATCAAAGCATTCAAAAAAGACCTTCTATACATAACCGTTCCCTTCCCATTCAAGAACTCCCCATGCAAAAGCAAGACATAATCCTTTTTGCAGCATTCACTTTACTTTGCTAGAGTGCTTGAATCAAGCGTTGAAATGAAGGAGAAACAAACGGCCCCGAAAGGGATGCACGATGTCAAGATAAAAAAGAAGAAGCATCCGAAAACTGAACCAGGCGCCGTAAACCATGTGCCGCCCGTGCCTCAAACAGAAACCGGATCGTAAAGGCGCGCATGACAGATCCCGACTCATGACTGATATCTCAATTAGATAATGCCCCACGCCCCGCCGCGGCACGAAAAAAGGGGGCCTCCCCGAAGGGATGCCCCCTGGCAC
>CAUWGM010000002.1:0-189922 GCA_963558435.1 uncultured Collinsella sp. | reverse complement strand
GCCGTTGTCCCAGCCGGATGAGATGCCGTTGGCGGCGAGCCAGGCGATGTCGGCCTCGTGCGCGGTGCCCTTATCCACGTCGGAGAAGGAGATCTTCTCGACGGGCTGCATTACCTGCAGGGTATCGTTTGCCGACGCGCCGCGCGCGGTAAAGGTGACGGTGCCGCTCTTCGCGCTCTCTGGCGCATCTGATTGCAGGACGAGTTCGAAGATGCCGTTTTGCGCGCGGTTGTTGTTGTTCTTGCCGTTTGAAGGCAGGTATTCGCGGTTCTGCTTGACCGTGAGCTCGGATGTGCTTCCATCGTCCCAGGCTACCGATGCCGTGACCTCGGATGTCTTGGTTTCGGGATAGTAGCCATAGGCGATCGTCTTCCCCTTGGTGCCTTCTCCATCTTTCAGCTGGATATCTGCAGCTGCGACTTGCGGGCTGTGGACCAGCTTGTCTTTCGCGTAGAAGTCCGCGCCTGCAAGCGTGAGCTGCGGGGCGACGTCGGCGATGCGTCGCCTCAGATCGTTGACCTTACCTTCGCGAAGGGCTTGCGGCGTCCAGCCTACCTCTGCGGTCGCAAGGGCGCGGGGGAAGGACGGGAAGAAGAAATCCTGGATGCTGCGGACGTGCTCGTTCCACATGGCGCTTTCCACGCCGAGCATCTGCTCGTCGGTGGCACCCATTTCACGGGCGGGATCGTAGTTGTAGAAATCGTTGATGTCGGCGATGCCCGTCGCCCATTCGGCGCCCCAGACATCGGGACCGGCCTTTTGGGGGAAGTAGCAATGGGCGGCGCTGGAATAGAGGCCTTTCGCGCCCTGCTGCTTGATCTTGTCGGTCGTGGGCTTCATACCGCCGTTCCAGTATTGGATGGAATCCCCTTCCTGCATGTCGGCGATGGCCCATTCGTTCCAGCCGATCGGCTTGAGCCCCATGTCGCGAACCATGGTCGCCGCTTTCGCTAGGAATTTCGGCGCTTCACCCGGGTGCTTCTTGTTCATTTCATGGGTCTCGTCGCCGCCGAAGTGGAAGTATTCGGCATCGGTGATCTCTGCCACCTGTCCGACGACGTGCTTCAGGAAGGTCCAGGTTGCAGGATTTTTCGGGTCGAGGTAGGACCCGCCGACGGCGCCGGTCGTCTGCGTCGGCGCGACGATGTAGTCCTTGGGGTTCTCGATCTTCTGACCGTCCTTCATGGTGCCGTCGTGGGAAGAACCCGGGGTGTTGAGCTCGGGGATGCAGTGGAGGATGCTCTGGGAGTGACCGGGCATGTCGATTTCGGGAACGATCTTGATGTGGTGCTCACGGGCGTATTCGGTGATCTCGCGCAGGTCTTCCTGGGTGTAGAATCCCGGAACGCCCGGCTTCGATTGCTGTTGGGTGGTTCCCATGGCGCCCTTGCTGCCCTCCTTGGTGAGGGCGGTGTAGTCGATCTCGTCGCCGGGTTCGCGTCCCTCGTTCGTGATCTCGACGCGCCAGCCTTGGTCATCCGCTAGATGGAGGTGCAGGTAGCTGTACTTATACTTGGACAGCACGTCGATAGCCTGCTTTACCTCATCTTTGGTGAAGAAGGAGCGGGCGGGATCGAGCATGATGCCGCGGTATTCGAAACGGGGCTGGTCCTCGATATGCAGCGCGGGCATGCTCCAGGGGCCGTTGGTGACGAAGGAAGCCGTCGACCAGGGTCCGAAGAGCTGGTAGACGGTCTGGCAGCCATTGAATAGGCCGTGCGCGTCGGATGCGGAGATCTCGAGCTCATCCGCAGAGGCGTCGATGGCGTATGCCTCCTTGTTTCCCGAACCGGAGAGGGCGAGCTCGATATCGGCGACGTCATCGGTGCTGGCGTCAACGACGTCGAGGGAATAGCCGGTCGAGGAGCGCAGGGTTTCGGCGAGTTTCTCGCCTTCTGCCCTCGCGCCGCCCGGTGCGACGATATCGGATTCAGGGTCGAGGACGAATGCTTCGCCCTCGGCGCGCGTATAGGTCACGGGCATGGGCAGGACGGAAGGCAGGCCCTCGTCGGGGCGACTCGGCGGATTGCCCTTCCATGTGCCGAAGACCTCCAGCTCCCATATGCCGACGGGCCAGGTGCTGTTGCGCGCGGTGAAGCGCACGCGGACATAGCGCGCGCTGCCTGAGACCTGGGTGGTGATCTCCTTGGAGGCGATTCCGTGCTGGATATCTCCCGCCTGCTTCCAGTTGGAGCCGTCGGCGGAGGTTTCGATGACGTAATCGCGCCCGAACTGCTTGCCCCAGGTAACGGTGACATGGTCGAGGTTGGCCTCGGCTCCGAGGTCTACCGCGAGCCAGCCGTTGTCCGCGCTGTTGGCCGACCAGCGCGACGCGGTGGGGTTGGTGAAGTTCTCCCGCTTGTCGCGCCAGGCTTCATCTCGGCCCTTGTCTCCATCGACGGCGAGCTCGGGTCCCCATTGCGATGCGAGCTCGCGGCCCGACGCCGTCGCCGTCGCATTGAGCGCGAGGTTCCCAGCTTGCTGGGCGGTCGCCGCGGAGCGAACGGCATCTCCCTCGATGCATTCGGAAGCTGCGGCGCTCCAGGGCTGCATGATGGATGTCGAGGCGACCGCGATGATGGCGGCGCCTGTGATGATGTTCCGTAATGATCGATCGTGTTTCATCGCACTTCCTTTCGATGAGAGGTGCATAGATTCGGTCGCGATGCATGCGACCAGATGAATTGAAAGGGCCGCGCTCCGGATGAGGAGGCACGGCCCTGCGCTCATGTCACTCGATCCGCATCGTCATGGCATGTGAATCGATGGAGCATGCGAATGCGCCTACTTTTGCGCTACCAGGCCCTTCTCGTCCATGCGGTGCAGGAACGCGGCCATGTCGCAGCGCGCGACCTGCGCGTAGGGGCGGAACTCGCGCGAGGAGCCCTCGCCCCAGCCGGTCGAGATGCCCTCGGCGGCCATCCACAGGACGGCCTCGCGGTGCGGGGTGCCCGCATCGACGTCGGCGAAGCCGATCGCCTTGGAGGCGTCGGCCTTCGGCGAGCCGGCCATGCGGTAGAGGAACTCCGCCATGTCGCAGCGGGCGATCTCGGCGTAGGGGCGGAACTCGCGGGAGGCTCCCTCGCCCCAGCCGGTCGAGATGCCCTCGGCGGCCATCCACAGGATGGCGTCGCGGTGCGGGGTGTCCGCCTCGACGTCGGCGAAGCCGATCGCCTTGGAGGCGTCGACCTTGGGCGAGCCGGCGAGGCGGTAGAGGAACGCGGCCATGTCGCAGCGCTTCACCGTCTCGTAGGGGCGGAAGCTGAAGGTGCCGTCGCCGTTGTCCCAGCCCTTAGAGATGCCGTTGGCGGCGAGCCAGGCGATGTGGTCGGCATGGGGCGTGGCTTCAGGGATGACGTCCGTGAAGGTGGGTGCCTGGGGACCCGGGTTGGGTTTCTCGTCCTTCTTGAAGGTCGCTTCGACTACGACGTCGCTTTTAGCGGCATCCGATCCGTTCACCTCTACGACCAGCGGCTTGGCGGGGTCGTCTACGCGTACGGGCTCGCCTCCCTTGGTGACCGTCGCTATGCGATATCCCTGATCGGGTGCGATGGTGAAGGTCGCCTTACCATCTTTCAATGCGGTGAAGCCCTCGGGTGCGATGGTTCCGCCTATGCCGGCGCGCCCGATGGCACCGTAGCTCGTCACGCTATCGGCCTGCAGCGTGATATCGAGCTTGTCCAGTCGCGGCGACTTCTCCGCGGGGCCGGTGAAGACGAGGGTGGATGCCCCCGGTTTGTTTACCGTGAACGTGAACTCGACGGTCTTGTACTCGTTTGCGTTGGCATTGCCGGCAGCGTGCTCGCCTTGGGCGATGATGGGATCGCTCGCGTTGGCATCCGACCAGACGACCTTGTTGCTGTTCGATCCGCTCATATAGCGCAGGACGGCGCGATACGTGCCCGCGCGCTCCGCGGTGAACGGAATGGAAACGGTATCCTTCTCGCTTACGGAATTGACGAGCTTGCCCATGCTGGCGTCCGCGCGCTCCTGAATCTCGAGCGGCCATTCTCCATCGCCCGTGGGGTCGTTCTTCAGCGCGCCGAGCTCGAATTCGATGGTCGAGGTCGAGCCGATTGCGCTCGGGAACGCGAAGGGGTCGTCGGCGCTGTAGGAGCTGCGGACCTTGAGGCCGCTGCGTGCATCTTCAAGAGCCTTGATCGCATCGAAGATCGCATTCGCTCCGGGGTCCTTCTGAGCCGCGACCGCCCGCGCCGTCACCAGCGCCTTATCGAAGGCCCGGACGCTTTCCGCGGTGTACTGGCCCGCATTGGGAGTCGCCGCCTCCGCCGCTTTGAGGGCGTCCTTGAGCTTCTGGAGCGTGTAGTTGGTCTCGCGATCCCTGATCGTGATGGTGACGTCGTCTTTGGTGCCGATGACCAGGTTGCTGGGCGAGATGGCGGACATGGTCACGTAGAACTGGCTGTCACCGATCGTGCTGGAATTCTCGACGCGCTTGGTGCGCACGTCGACCGTCTTGGTCGTCTCGCCCGCCTCGAATACCACGCGCTTCGTCTCGGTGTAGAAGTCGCCCTGCACCGCGGAGCCGGGCTCGAAGTTCACGTCGACCTCGATGCGGCCGGTAGAGCCTCCCGTACGGGTGATGCCGAGCTTGTAGGTGGAGTCCTCGTCCATGGTCACCTGGGTGATGTCGAAGTCGAGCATACCCGTACCGCCGTTATCGAGAACCGCGGCGGCATCGAGGCCGATGGCCTTGTTCTCATTTCCGACAACCTCGACCTTCACCTTGTGCTTGCCCGGTTTGAGGGTGTCGGAGCTGTACAGCACGGAACCGATGCTGCGCTTGTCGGCGTGCGTGTCGATGACGATGGGCTCGGTGGCGTTGTCGATGAAGACCTTGGCCTTCCCGTGGCCGGGATCGAGGGTGCCGATCAACAGGAACTTGGTTCCATCGAACTCGAAGCTCGCCGTAGCGCCGGCTTCCTTGGTCCACATGCCGGTTCCGTTGATGAACGACGTGTTGCTTTCCGCGTTCCACTTTCCGGTGGTGGTCATGCCGCCGTCGCCGGTGTTGTCGATCGTCTTCATGCCCTCGGGGATGGGCGTGGGCTTCTCGAAGGGCTTGGTGGTTTTGTAGACGCCCACTTCGGAAATCTGCGCGACCTTGCCGTTGAGGGTGGTGAACTCGATCTTGACCTCGTCGGTGGTGATGGCGGCGCCGCGAACGAGGCGCTTGGAACCCACCGTGTCGCCGGAGCCGTATTCGGTCCACGAACCGTCTGCGGCCTTGCAGTAGACCTTGAAGCTCTTGATGCGCTGGCCGTTTTGAATCGCCTCTTCGAAGGAGACGACGTTGAAGGTGCGCTTCTCCGGGAACTTGATCAGCAGCGACTGGGTACCCGATGCGTCTTGAGCGCTCCAGTAGGTCGCGTCGTCGCCGTCGAGGACCTTGTCGGCACCGTAGGCTTTGTCGTTGCTCCATACGCTCGTCGCCTTGGCGTCCGCCGCCTTGCGGTCGCCGCTGGCGCGGGTGAGGTCGTCATCGAAGGACTTCTTGATGTTCTCGCCGAATTCGAGGGTGCGCTGCTTGATCTCGGGGTCGACCGTACCCTTGTTGTTGGGGGGCACGTTGAGGAGCAGCGGGGCGCCATGGCCTACGGAGTTGAAGTACATGTTGCTCAGGTCCGCGAGCGACTTGGGGGCCTTTGCGCCTTCGTGCCAGAACCAGCCGGATGTGATGCGGGCATCGGCTTCGGGCATGATCCATTTATCGCCCGTTTCCGAGCCCACGCTCACCTGCGCGCCCACCGTGCTGTCCTGGCGCATGTTCTTGTCCCAGGGGACCTCCGACGAGCTGGGATTCCAATCCTTCTTCATCGCCACGCGGTTCCAGGCGGTATCGCCCGCCAGGCCGTTCTCGTTGCCCACCCATCGGATCTCCGATTGCAGGCCGCATTGGAACAGCAGGCAGTCGTCTCCCTCGAGGTCCTTGATCGTCTTCGCGAAGCGCTCGAAATCGTAGTCCTGGGCGTCCGCGCCGGTGCCCTTGGCGCCGTCCATCCAGACCTCGACGAACTTGCCCTTGTTGCCGTACTTCTCGTTGTTGAGGATCTCACGGAGCTGGCCGTCGTAGAAGTCGTTGTAGTTGTCCCTGTCCCCGTCCTTGTTGCCGTAGGTGGGCTCGTGGATGTCCCAGGGGGAGAGGTAGAGGCCCATGTCGACGTCGTACTTGGAGCAGGCGCGGGAGAGCTCGGCGAGGATGTCGATCTTGCGCGGCGTGCTGCCCATGTCGTAGTCGGTGGACGGGCTATCCCAGATGCAGAATCCGTCGTGGTGCTTCGCGGTGACGATGAGGCGCTTGAAGCCCGCATCCTTGATCATCTTGACATAGGTGTCGGCATCGAAGGATTCGAGCGCCTTCATATATTCCGTTGCGGATGGCCTGTTCGCCGTTCCGTAATCGGTACCCCATTCCACGCCCGAAAACGTGTTGGGTCCGAAGTGGCAGAAGGCCGCGAGCTCTTCCTTTGCGTACTTGTATTGGCCGTTGGTGGGTTTGACCTCGTCTTGCGCGGGGGCTTCCGTCGCGGTGCCGGTAAGGGCGTCATCGTTCACCCACGTTTCAGCAAATGCCGCTGCTGGCAATGCGAGCGAAGAGCAAAGACCTGCCATGATTGCGAGTCGTGCAAAATTGCTATGCCGCATGTTCCTCCCATCTCGTTGTGCCGGGTTACCCGACATGTATAAGAACCGTGCGGATGCATCCGTATCGACGGGCTCCGCACTCGGAATAAATATTTGTCCGAAAAAACGCGATGGGGGGAGGGCTTAATCGGTGTAAGGATGATTATCTGCCATAAAAGGCGTAGCAGCTGGCATTGCACCGCGGCGTGTAAAAAAGTGGCATGGTAAAAATAGATCCAGTTTGCTTGCCGTGATTCGCGCGCTTGCGCGGACGAGTGCATACGCTCCGATTGAATGGGGGCGCGGCCGTGGGGCTCCTGGAGTGGAGGGGCGTGATGGAGATGGAGCGATGGAGATGGCTGTTTTGCGGCGAAGCGGGACGGCAGCGGCTATTATGGGATGATAACAACCATAGCTAACATCGCTATATGAGCATATGTTCATATGGATGTTTTCATGAAGGGGATTCGGATGAGCCAAGAGTGGACTCGAGCTGGTCGGGGCGGACACGTGCATGGGGAGGCGCCGGCGCCCGATGCGCCGCTCGTCGCCGAGGGCTACCGCACGGTGGGCGGGTCGTCCGGCGGCGACGGGATGCACGGGGTCGATGGGCGCGCAGGGGACGGCGGGCCGCGCGATGCGACCGCGTGCCCGACGGCCCGGGACGACGAGGCATGCGCGTGGCCGCTTCGGCTCGATAAGCTCGAGATCGGCAAGGACGCCATCGTGGCGGCGGTCGACTCCGATGATGCCGGGCTGCGCCAGCACATCCTCGACATGGGCCTCACGCCCGGCACCGAGGTGACGATGATGAAGTACGCCCCCATGGGCGACCCCCTCGAGATTCGCCTGCGCGGCTACGAGCTGACCCTGCGCCGCGCCGACGCCGCGCGCATCACGCTGGCGAATATCCACGAGGCCCATGCGGACGATCGCGTGAACGCGAAGATCGGGGAGACGGCGCATCCCGCGTTGGGCGAGAAGACCTACCGGCCCCGTCCCGGCGAGCATCCCATCCCCGCGGGCGACCCGATCGCCTTCGCGCTCGCCGGCAACCAGAACTGCGGCAAGACCACCTTGTTCAACCAGCTCACGGGTTCGAACCAGCATGTGGGCAACTTTCCCGGCGTCACAGTGGACCGCAAGGACGGCGTGATCCGCGGCCATGCCGAGGCGACCATCACCGACCTTCCCGGCATCTACTCGCTGTCGCCCTACACGAGCGAGGAGGTGGTGAGCCGCAACTTCATCCTCACGGCCCGCCCCGATGCGATCATCAACATCGTCGACGCCACGAATATCGAGCGCAACCTCTATCTCACGATGCAGCTCATGGAGCTCGACCGGCCCATGGTGCTGGCGCTGAACATGATGGACGAGGTTGCCGCGAACGGTGGGACCATCGACGTCAACCTCCTCGAGAGCCTGCTGGGAATCCCGGTCGTTCCCATCTCGGCGGCGAAGAACGAGGGCACCGGCGAGCTGATCGAGCACGCGCTGCACGTCGCGCGCCATCGGGAGCGCCCGGGTAGGCTGGACTTCTGCCCTTCGAGCGGCGGAGCGGACGGCGGCGCCCTGCACCGCTGCATCCACAGCGTCGCGCATCTCATCGAGGACCACGCCAAGCGCGCGGGGATTCCGCTCCGCTTCGCCGCGACCAAGCTGGTCGAGGGCGATGAGCTCGTCCGCCAGACGCTGGCGCTCGACCAAAACGAGCTCGATGCGCTGGAGCACATCATCTCCCAGATGGAGGAGGAGTCGGGTAAGGACCGCCTGTCCGCGTTGGCGGATATGCGCTTCGCCTTCATCGGCGAGGCGTGCCGGCGCTGCGTGGTCAAGCCTCGGGAAAGCCGCGAGCACAGGCGCTCGGTGGCGATCGACCGCGTCCTCACGGGCCGCTATACGGCGTTTCCGGCGTTCATCCTCATCATGGGCCTCGTCTTCTGGCTGACGTTTGGCGTGGTGGGCGCCTGGCTCCAGGGCCTCATGGAAGAGGGCGTCGCCGCGGTGACGGCGCTGGTGGACGGCGGTCTCGCGGCGTGGGGCGTGAACCCCGTTGTGCATTCGCTGGTCATCGACGGCATTTTCGCCGGCGTCGGCAGCGTGCTGTCGTTTCTGCCGCTCATCGTGGTGCTGTTCTTGCTGCTGTCGATGCTCGAGGACTCGGGCTATATGGCGCGCGTCGCGTTCGTGATGGACAAGGTGCTGCGGCGCTTCGGCCTCTCGGGTCGAAGCTTCGTGCCCATGCTGGTTGGTTTCGGCTGCACCGTGCCGGCGATCATGAGCACGCGCACGCTTCCCTCCGAGCATGACCGCAAGATGACCATCATGCTGACCCCGTTCATGAGCTGCTCGGCGAAGCTGCCGGTCTACGGCCTGCTCACCGCCGCCTTCTTCGGAAGCGCATCGGTTCCCGTGATGGTGCTGCTCTATCTCGCGGGCATCCTCGTGGGCATGGTGGTCGCGCTCGTCTTCAAGGCGACGGTGTTCAAGGGGGAGCCCGTCCCGTTCATCATGGAGCTGCCGAACTATCGGCTGCCCAGCCTCAAGACGACGGTCATGCTCGCCTGGGACAAGGCGAAGGATTTCATCACGCGCGCCTTCACGTTGATCTTCGCCGCGAGCGTGGTTATCTGGTTCCTGCAGACGTTCGACTTCCAGCTCAACGTGGTGAGCGATCAATCCCAGAGCCTGCTCGCGGGGTTGGGCGGGCTCCTCGCGCCCCTGCTCGCCCCGCTGGGCTTCGGTGATTGGCGCGCCTCGACCGCCCTGGTCACGGGGTTGCTGGCCAAGGAAAGCGTGATATCGACGTTGTCGGTCCTGTTGGGGACGGAGTCCACGGCGGCGCTCGCCACGCTCTTCACGCCGCTGACGGCGTTCGCGTTCCTGGTGTTCACCTTGCTGTATCCGCCATGCATCGCGGCGATCGGCGCGGTGAAGAACGAGCTGGGTGCGAAGGGGGCCCTCGCGGTCTTCGCCCTACAGTGCGGCGTGGCGTGGGCGGCGGCGTTCATCGTCCACGCGGTCGGGCTCGCATTCGGGCTGGCGTAGGCGCGCGGCTCGGTATGGGCGCGCGGCTCGGCTTGGGCGGCGCGGCTCGGCTTGGGCGGCGCGGACGAATACGCTCAGCCTTGTAGGAGGTCCTGCAGGTCGGCGACGATCTGGGGGATCGCCATGCCGTGCTGCGCCAAGAGCTCCTCGGGGTCGTAGCGGTCGGGGAAGCCCGCCGCCTTGGAGATTCCGTAGCATTTCATGCGCAGGCCGCTGCGAGCGGCGGCTGCGACCACCTGCTGGCCCCATCCCCCCTCCACGATGCCGTCCTCGAGGGTGACGAGCACCTGGTGGCTGGAGACGAGGCGGGCGAGCGCCGCGCGGTCGACGTCGCTGGCGAGGCGGGGGTTGATGACGGTCGGCGCGAAGCCGAGCTCGGCGCGGACGGCGTCTGCGAGCGATTCGGCATAGGGGAGGAAATCTCCCAGGCCCAGGATGGCGACGCGCTCGCCGGCGCGAACGACTTGGTAGCGCGGGGCGCTCCAGTCGACGTCGGTGCACGGCGAGGGAAGCAGCTCGGGGCGGGATGCGACGCCGGCGCCGGGAACGCGGATGAGCACGGGGTGCTCGCGCTGGTCAATCGCCCAGTCGAGCATGGCGAGGTACTCCTCCCGGCATGCCGGGGCGAGGCAGACCAGGTTGGGGAGGTTGCTCAACATGGAAAGGTCGAAGAAGCTCAGGTGCGTCTCGGCGGTCGTGCCGAAGACGGAGGCGCCGAAGTCCAGGATGGTCGCGGGTGCATCGTTGAGGCACAGGTCGTGCCAGAGCTGGTCGTAGCAGCGCTGGAGGAAGACGCCGTAGACGCCGAAGACCGGCGAGGCGCCCTGCATCGCGAGCGCTGCCGAGCAGGTTACGGCGTGTTCCTCGGCGATGCCCACGTCCACGAACTGCCTGCCGGCGCGCTCGCGCCGCTCCTGGTCGAAGCCCATGATGTAGGGGGTCCCGGCGGTGAGCACGCAGACGCCCGGATCGCGCTCGATGGCGTCCATCAGATGCGCGCCGGTGATATCCGCGTAGCTCTTGGAGGTGCCGTGGGCGCCGATGGCGAGGCCCGCTTCGAGGTCGAAGGGGTCCACATGATGCCAGGCTTCGGGGTTCGCCTCGGCAGGCGGGAAGCCCGCGCCCTTGGCCGTGTGCACGTGGAGCACGACGGGGTGCGCGACGTCGCGCAGGTCCTGGAGGGCGGCGACGAGCGCTTCGACATCGTTGCCCTGTTCGACATAGCGGTATTCGAGTCCGAGTGCGCGGAAGGGGTTGTCCTCCGCCGTCCCGTTCGCGGCGCGGAGCTCGGCGAGGCGGCGATAGAGCCCGCCGTGGTTCTCCGCGATGGATTGGTCGTTGTCGTTGATCACGATCAACATGCCGGTATCAAGCTCGCCGGCGGCGTCGAGGCCCTCGAACGCGAGACCGCCCGACAGGGCTCCGTCGCCGATGACGGCGACGACGCGGTAGTCTTCGCCCGCGAGGTCGCGAGCCATGGCGATGCCGCAGGCGAGGCTGACCGAGGTGGACGTGTGGCCCATGGAGAACAGGTCGAACGCCGATTCGCGCGGGTTGGCGAAGCCGGAGGCCTCGTGTGCGCGGGCGGGGTCGGTGAAGGCGGCGGCGCGGCCCGTGAGCATCTTGTGGGCATAGGTCTGATGGGAGACGTCGAAGATGATGCGGTCGCGCGGCGCGTCGAAGACGTGGTGCAGCGCGACGGTCAGCTCGACCGTGGCCAGGTTCGATGCGACATGACCGCCCTCGCGCGCGCAGAATGCGAGGATCGCACGGCGCAATTCGGCGCAGAGCGCGACGAGCCCGGGGGTATCGAGGGCTTGAACGTCTGCGGGTGATGCAATGCGGTCGAGAACCATATCGATGCTTATCGCTCCCATATTCGTCGGATGCGCGATGAACGATATGCGGCGCCGATGATGCGGGCCGCCGCGCTCTCATTCGCCGCGGTTGGAACTGACAGTTTCTCACACGCGCCCGGCAATTGATGGCAGATTGGTCAGAGCGGCCGCATGGGACAGATTGACTCCACACTCAAATGTAGCCATATAGGGGCTTGGTTGCAATCTGCGCTCGCCGGCAGGCGCAGCCGGCCTGGCCGATCGAAGCACCGTATCGGGATGGGGATTTCGTCCCTTACGATCCGGTGGGTTGTTCTGCCGGCGTACCGCCTGTCGTGGTGTAGGATGGTGGGGATTTGAACGGAACGGGGCGCAGCGCGGGGTTCGTGCTCATGATGGTGCTGGACGTCGCGCTGGGCCAGCGCGAGCGACGGGCTGAACGATAGGGGAGAGCCGACATGATCAAGTTGTTCGCGAGCGATCTGGACGGAACGCTGCTCAATGCGACGCATATGGTCGATCCGTTCATCCGCGCTTCGCTGCGCGAGGTCGTCGCGTCGGGCGCGCATTTCGCCATCGCGACGGGGCGCACGATGCGGTCGAATCACGACTGCGGGTTCAGGGGCGTCGACGCGGAGGTCGTGTGCTCGAACGGCTCCATCGTGCTGGACCGGACGGGAAGGACCGTGTACCACCGCGATCTTGACAAGGGGTTTCTCGAGGAGCTCCTCAAGGCCTTCCCTGCGGTCTGCTTCGAATGCGTGGGGACGGACCGCACCTACGTTACGGGTTCGCCGAACGACCAGGTCGCCGGCTATGTGGGGCGCACGCCGGTCGAGAAGGTGAAGATGGCGGCGATGCGCCTGCGTCGAAAGATGACGCAGGGCGACTGCGAATTCAACCAGGGGGTGCGCGACGTGCTGCGCCGCGACATCTGCAAGGTGAACGCGCGCGTGAACGACAAGGCGCTCGAGCGCGAACTGCACGCCTTCATGGACGAGCACGCCGCCATGGCGGTGAACGCTCCGTTCAGCCCGGTCATGTTCGAGATCACCGCCGCGGGCGTCAACAAGGCGAGCGCCCTTGCGTGGCTCGCCGGGCACCTCGGCATCGGCGAGGACGAGGTCGCGGTCTACGGCGACGGCGGCAACGACCTCGTGATGCTCAAGCGGTTCGCCCATTCGTACGCGCCGTCCAACGCGAGCGATGCCGCGAAGCGGGCGGCGGGCCGGGTCATCGGCAGCTGCGCCTGCTACGCGGTCCCGCGCCACATGGTCGCGACCGTGCGCGCGCAGTAGCCTTGCATCGCGTGCGGTGGCCCCGCATCGCGTTCGGTGGCCTCGCATCGCACGCGGTGGCTCCGCATGCTCCCTATCGACAGGCGTGTCGATACGGCACGCGTTTTGTGGGGATAACGCGATGGACGTATGTTGATGCACACACTGTGCAATAATGCTCGAACAGTGTAATAAGCATTCAACAAAGGGAGGGGCGCGTGGCTTTGGAAGTCCAGGCAGCCCAGAAACGCGACAGGCGGTCCCTGCGCTCGCAGCGCTTGCTGCGCGATGCGCTCGCTGCGGAGATCGCCCAGACGGGCGACCTCACCCGCGTGACGGTCGCCGCGCTCACGGAGCGCGCGGGCCTGACGCGCCGTACGTTCTACAGCCATTACAAGGACATCCCCGACTTCATCGAGCGCGTCGAAGAGGCCGTGCTCGAGGAGGTGGGCGTCTATATCGAGGCGATCGCGGCGGCCCATCTCGAGGACCTCTACGCGCATATCGACGCGGCGGAGCCGGCATCGGGCTCGGTGGAGCTGCTCACCTACCTCAAGGAGAACGGCGACCTCATCGGCGCGCTGCTGGGGCCGGGGGGTGACCAGGCGTTCATCGAGAAGGTGCTCGACCTGGCCCGCACCGTGGTGTCCGACCGCATGCAGACGGGCATCTTCCCGGGGGCGCTCGGCACGTTCTTCGATTACTACCTCAGCTCGGTGATCGCCTCCGAGGTGGGTATCGTGCAGCGCTGGTTTCAAAACGGCCTCGAGGAGAGCCCGCAGACCATGGCGCGCATCATGACCGTGGTGGCGTTCGTGCGCCCGGGCGACCTGTACGGCAAGCCCATCGATATCAACGTCCCCGCCTACGGCCTGCGGCTCATGAGCATGAACGCCGCCGCGTCCCCCGATGAATCCAACGACTCCGCTTCCAACGACGAGGAAGGGCTGTAACCATGGCTGAAGCTATCAACGCCGCGCCGTCCGACGGCGCCATCTGGAATCCCGATAACGCGACGAGCGCGCTGCATCTGGGCATCGACGTGGGTTCCACCACCGTGAAGCTCGCCGTGCTCAACGATGCGAACGAGATCGTGTACGCGAAGTACCAGCGCCATCACACCGATGTCCGCGCCTGCGCCCGCGACCTTTTCGTAGGCGCTGCCGCAGTCCTGGGCGATGCGAGGATGACCTGCGCCATCACGGGCTCGGGCGGCCTGCTCCTCGCGCAGTGGCTGGGGCTCGAGTTCGTCCAGGAGGTCATCGCCTCCAAGCGCGCCGTGGAGACCCTCATCCCGCAGACGGACGTGGCAATCGAGCTGGGCGGCGAGGACGCCAAGATCATCTACTTCGACTCGGGTATCGAGCAGCGCATGAACGGCACGTGCGCGGGCGGCACCGGCGCGTTCATCGACCAGATGGCGACCCTGCTGCACACCGACGCGAGCGGCCTGAACGAGCTCGCGGCGGGCGCCACCACCATCTACCCCATCGCGAGCCGCTGCGGCGTGTTCGCCAAAACCGATGTGCAGCCCCTGCTCAACGAGGGCGCCGCACCCGCCGACGTGGCGGCCTCCATCTTCCAGGCCGTGGTCACGCAGACCATCTCGGGCCTGGCGTGCGGCCGGCCCATCCGCGGCTACGTCGCCTTCCTCGGCGGCCCGCTGCAGTACCTCTCCGAGCTGCGCCGCCGCTTCTACCTCACGCTCGACCTGGACGAGGAGCATCGCATCGTACCCGAGAACGCGCACCTGTTCGTGGCGTCGGGCGCCGCGATGGCGCGCGAGTCTGACAAGCTCTCGACGTTCGGCGAGCTCATCGCCGCGATCGACGCGCTGGGCGACACGCAGGGCTTTGAGGTCGAGCGCTTGGAGCCGCTGTTCGCCAGCGAAGCGGACTACGCGACGTTCAAGGCGCGGCACGACACCGAGGTGGTGCCGCGCGGGGACCTGGCGAGCTATGACGGCGACCGCGTGTTCATCGGCCTGGATGCGGGCTCGACCACGATGAAGGCCGCCATGGTCGGCGAGGACGGCCAGCTCCTGCATACCTGGTACGGCAACAACAACGGAGACATCCTGGGCACCGCGAAGGTGATCATGGCCGATTTCTATGCGCATATGCCCGCGGGCGCCCGCATCGGCCACGTGACCACGACGGGCTACGGCGAGGCGCTGCTCATCGAGGCGCTGAAGGCCGACTCCGGCGAGATCGAGACGGTCGCGCACCTGCGCGGCGCCCGCGCCTTCCTGCCGGGCGTGGAGTTCATCCTCGATATCGGCGGCCAGGACATGAAGTGCCTGCGCGTGCGCGACGGCGTGATCGAGCACATCATGCTCAACGAGGCGTGCTCGAGCGGATGCGGCAGCTTCATCGAGAGCTTCGCCGTGTCCATGAACATGGATGTGCGCGCGTTCGCCACCGCGGCGATTCACGCCAAGGCGCCGGTCGACCTCGGCAGCCGCTGCACGGTGTTCATGAACTCCCGCGTGAAGCAGGCCCAGAAGGAGGGCGCGACCGTGGGCGACATCGCGGCGGGCCTGTCGTACTCCGTCATCAAGAACGCGCTGTTCAAGGTCATCAAGCTGCGCGATCCCAAGGAGATCGGCACCCAGGTCATCGTCCAGGGCGGCACCTTCATGTCCGATGCCACGCTACGCGCGTTCGAGCAGCTCACGGGCGTGCACGCGGTGCGTCCCGACATCGCGGGCTGCATGGGCGCCTATGGCGCGGCCCTGCTGGCGCGCGACCGTGCCGGCGCCGACGGCATCTCGAGCGTGCTCTCCGCCGAGGATATCGCCGCCCTCACGGCGACCCAGCGCCATGCCCGCTGCGGTCGCTGCTCGAATAACTGCCAGCTCACCATCAACGACTTCGGCGGCGGCAGGCGCTTCATCACGGGCAACCGCTGCGAGAAGGGGGCCGGGCACCGTGCGCGCAAGACCGAGGTCCCCAACCTCTTCGCTCGGAAGAACGACCTGCTCTTCAACCGCGAATCCCTTCCGGCCGCCGAGGCGCCGCGCGGTACGGTGGGCATCCCGCGCGCGCTCAACATGTACGAGAACTACCCGTTCTGGCATACCTTCTTCACGCACCTGGGCTTTTCCGTGGTGCTGTCCGACAATTCGAACAAGAAGACCTACGAGGCGGGCATCGAGTCCATGCCGAGCGAGAGCGTGTGCTACCCGGCGAAGCTCTCCCACGGCCACATCATGAACCTCATCGAGAAGGATCCCGATTTCATCTGGATGCCGTGCGTGCGCTGGGAGCGCAAGGAGGATCCCACGGCGGGCAACTGCTACAACTGCCCCATCGTGATGAGCTATCCCACGGCGCTGGGGCTCAACATCGACGAGATCGGCGAGAAGCACGTCGAGTTCATGTACCCGTTCGTGCCGTATCACGACAAGGTCGAGCTCAAGCGCCGTCTGTACGAGCTGATCGCGGTCGAGCGCGTCGCGGATGCCGAGGCCGGTCGCGGGCGCGTGCGCGGACCCAAGATCACCCGCACCGAGATCGACGCCGCGGTGAACGCCGCGTACGAGGAGGACGCGCGCTTCCATAGGCAGATCCAGACCATGGGCGAGGAGACGGTGAAGTGGATCGAGGAGAACGGCGGCCACGGCATCGTGCTCGCCGGGCGTCCGTACCACAACGACCCCGAGATCAACCATGCGCTGCCCGAGCTTATCGCCAGCTTCGGCTTCGCGGTGCTCACCGAGGACTCGGTGGCGCATCTGGTGAAGCCCGAGCGCCCCATTCGCGTCGTGGACCAGTGGATGTTCCATAGCCGCCTGTATGCGGCGGCGCGCTTCGTCACCATGCGCAACGACCTCGACCTGGTGCAGATGAACTCGTTCGGCTGCGGCCTGGACGCGCTCACCACCGACCAGGTGCAGGAGATTCTGGAGGCTTCCGGCAAGATCTACACGGTGCTCAAGATCGACGAGGTGTCCAACCTGGGCGCCGCGCGCATCCGCGTGCGTTCGCTCATGGCGGCGCTGAAGGACCAGGAGGCGGAGCGCCGCGCCGAGGCGGAGCGGGCTGGCGCCGCGTACGTGCAGGGCGACGCCGCCCCCGTGGCGCCGTCCACCGATGCGCCGGTGTTCGCCACGCACCAATACGATATCGAGCCGCAGCGCGAGAGCAGGAGCGCCGCGTTCCCCAAGGTGAGCTTCACCGAGGAGATGCGCGAGGCGGGCTACACCATCCTGTGCCCGCAGATGGCGCCCATCCACTTCGACCTCATCAAGGAGGTGTTCCGCGCGAGCGGCTACAACCTCGAGCTGCTGCCATCGACCGACCGCGGCGCCGTCGAGGCCGGCCTGCGCTATGTGAACAACGACATCTGCTATCCGTCTATCCTGGTCACGGGCCAGATCATGGAGGCGATCGAGAGCGGTCGCTACGACCTGTCGAAGACGGCCGTGGTGATCACGCAGACCGGCGGCGGCTGCCGCGCGACGAACTACATCGCGCTCATCCGCAAGGCGCTGCGCGATTCCGGGCACCCCGACATCCCGGTGATCAGCCTTTCCGCGGTGAAGCTGGACGAGAGCAACCCGGGCTTCAAGCTCACGCCGTCGATGCTGAAGGCTGCGGTGTACAGCGTGCTGTTCGGCGATCTCATGATGCAGATGCTGTATCGCTGCCGTCCCTACGAGGCGACGCCCGGCGCGGCGAACACGCTGTTCGAGGAGTTTATGGAGCGGGCTCGCGCGCTGGCTCCGTCGTTCACGCGCCGCACGTTCACCAAGCTGTCCCGCGAGGCCATCCGCGCGTTCGACACGATGCCGCTCACGGGCGAGGGTTCCAAGCCGCGCGTCGGCGTGGTCGGCGAGATCTTGGTGAAGTTCCATCCCACGGCGAACAACCACGTGGTCGACGTCATCGAGGCCGAGGGCTGCGAGGCCGTGGTGCCGGGCCTACTCGATTTCTTCCTGTACTCCATGAGCAACGCCCAGGTGCAGAAGGATGAGCTCGGGAGTTCCTTGGGTGCGCGCACGAGCATGGACGCTGCGATCGGCCTGGTGGACTGGATGCGTAAGCCCGTGGATGAGATGCTCGAGCGCAGCGAGCGCTTCGAGCGCCCCGAGTCCATCTCCACGATGGCCGAGAAGGCCAGCCGGGTGCTGTCGCTGTGCAACAACATGGGCGAGGGCTGGCTGCTTACGGCCGAGATGCTCGACCTCATCGACCATGGTGCGCCGAACATCATCTGCACGCAGCCGTTCGCGTGCCTGCCCAACCACGTGGTGGGCAAGGCCGTGATCAAGGAGCTGCGCCGCCAGCATCCCGAGAGCAACATCGTCGCGGTGGACTATGACCCCGGTGCGTCCGAGGTCAACCAGCTCAACCGCATCAAGCTCATGATCAGCGTCGCGAAGGAGAACCTGCGCGTGGGCAAGGGCTTCGTGATGGAGCCCATCGCGATGGAGCGCCGCGACTCGGTAACGAGCCGCATGAAGCCGTATCATCCGGTGTCCGAGTCCGAGGTCGAGGCGACCGCCCGCCGCCTGGGCCGAGGCCTGCACCACCGCAAAACCTCAGATTAGGGACAGGCATCTGGGGTCTCAGATTGGGGGTTTCAGATTGGGGACAGGCACTTTTCTGAGACCGCGCGGATCGGTGCCGCCTTCCCGTGTGCGACCGGTTTGGGGGCAGGGCTTGGCGAAAAGAGGAGGCGGCCGTCGGGTCTCCTCCTCTTTTTCACGGCATTGCATGGGACTGCGGAATCTGAGTAAGGTTTTTCGTATTCAAATCAGAATTCATCGAGTAGACGGTATGAGCACCCATCGTCTACCTGTGCTTTTCATGTCGGTTTTTTCTTGTCTACTTGCCTGTTCGGCATTTCGATACGAAAAACCTCACTAAAGGTGCGAGGACACGTCCGAAGAACGCGCACATGTGCCCATGATGGGTCTTGGTCGCGGCGGCTCCGGCTTGCATTGGGCCCGCTTGGCAGGCCGGAGCGCTTTCGGCGCTCGGCCGGCCCGCTGCCAACACGGTACCCGGCCCACCGGCGCTGAAAGACCCCTAGTACTCGCGCGCTTGCAGGTAGATGCTGATGCTCGTGTCCGTGTACTCGTCGAATTCGTCTTCGGGCTCGGTGGAGAAGAGGGCCCAGGCGCGCAGCGTGCCCGTGTCTTCCATGTCGATGTCGAGTTCGGTGTAGTAGTCGTTCGCGAGAAACGCTTGGCGGAAATCTTCCGGCAGGTTCGGCGCGACAAGGAGCCCCAAGTCGGCGTATTCGACACCCTCATCGGCGAGCGCCGCGGTGGCGAGCGCGTTGTGGAACCGGGCGAAGGCCTGTTCTGCCTGGGCGAGGTTCTCCTCGGTCGTCCGCTCGATGTCGACCTCGCTGCTGTAGATCACGCCCGTCACGAGCCCGTGCTCGTCGGTTTCCACCGTGATGCGGGCGATGTCATCGCCGTTCTCATCGGTGATCCGGCCGGTCACGTCGTAACCGCTGCCCCGTCGCTGCAGAGATGGGTCGTCGGCGGAGACGCGGTCGCTGACGGGCTCGAGCGCGCGGGCCACCTTCGCGACCGTGTGCGCCGCGGCCTCCTGCGCGGCGGAGGCCTGGCTTGCGGACTCCATGAAGCGCGGTATGAAGGCGAGTGCCAGGATGAGAAGCGGCAGGACGAACGCCGCGAGGCGCGTGCGGGTCAGGCCGGGGAGCTTCACGCCGAAGGCGTGGCCGACGGCCGCGGCTGACTTGCTCATGCGGTCCATGGTCTCGAAGAAGCCGTAGGCCGCGATGGAGCCGCCGGCGATCTCGAGTCCCGTGCCGAGGGCGTCGAGGTCGTCGCCGCCGAGCGTGCCGACCAGGCGGCCGCCCGCCGCTACGCCGATGCCGCCCGCGATGGCGCCGTTCGCGCTTGCGTCGGCGTTGAAGCCCATGGCGGCGCGTTCGAGTTCCTGCCAGCGCTCGCTTCGCAGGCCGGCTTTGGCTGCCAGGCCGCAGGCGATGCACAGCGCGCCCTCGGCGATCAAGAGGGCGACCATGACAGCGAGCTGCAGGTCGCCAAAGCCGCTCGAGCCCAGGGCGATGTTGTCGATCATCACGAGCAGGATGGTGAATCCGCCCGTGGGGAAGAGCGCCGCCAGCGCGTACCAGGCGACTTTGGGCAGAAGGTAGTGCTTTCTGACGAGTTTTTCGTCGCGTGCGTCAAGCATGGGGCCTCCAAGCATGGGGGGTTTGCGCTCTTCGGTTGCGCATGAACACGATTATGCCGCACGGTGCGCCGTCCTGCCGCGCCGTTGCGGGCGCCGCGGGCGCCGCGGACGTCGCGTGCAGCGAGCGCGGAGGCTAGCACACCCGTGCTCCGAACGGCAGCAGCGACAGCTTCGCCATCTTGAACGACTGCAGGCCGAAGGGGATGCCGATGATGGTGATGCAGTTGAACACGCCGGCGAGCAGATAGCTCACGGCCATGGGGAGCCCGGCGAGCACCAGCCAGATGATATTCGCGATCAGCGACGGGGCTCCGCCGCCGTATTCGATGGTCTTGCCGAACGGAGCGAGCGTGAGCGATGCCATCTTGAAGGCCTGTCGCCCCAGCGGTATCCCGATGATGGTGATGGAGAACAGGCAGCCCGCGATAAACCAATACAGCGCGGTGAAGATGCCGCCGAATACCATCCAGATGATGTTGCCGAGCAGTGTCATGGAGCCTCCCGTCCGAGGGTATGCAAGGTGGACTTTATTGTACGGGAACGGCCGGGCGGTTTATTCCTCTCGCCGCTGAACGCGGCGCGCGAGACAACAGGCGTTGTAGCAGCCGACCCGGGCGGTGCGTGCCGATGCGGGCGTCGGACGCAGACGGGGTGATGGGCATGGACGGGGTGACGGGCGCTGTCGCAGCCGCCCCGCGGGAGTTCGCGATTTTTGCAAATCCTGTTACGAGGAACGCTGTGCTGCGTTCAAAGGCGTGGTCGGCGCGGAAGCGGCGACCCTTCATGAGAGGAGAGCAAAGTGAAGTCGAAGAGACGGGATGCCCTGGGGGTGCTGCGGGAAGGAGTGCAGCGGCCCGAGACGGCGCTGGCGCGGGGGTATCCCGCGGATGGCGCGGCGATGCGCGTTGCGGGCGCGGCGAGAACGGATATATCAAACGATATAATGGAACCAGTAAAAACGGCTTTGAGCGGAGGAGCTATGTCGAAGGAAACGCAGATGAGCGCATCGGAGTGCGAGACGGCCGCCGAGCCGAGGCCCGGGCGCGCGGCGGCACCGAAGGCGATGCCCAAAGAGCGCTTGACCGAGGACCTGCTGGCCCGCCTGCTCGAGTCGAAAACGCCGGAGGCCTACCTCGCTCAAGGCGAGACGATCGATCGCGAGCTGCCCGACTACCTCTACAGCCTGCTCGATGCGAGGGGGATGAACAGGAGCCAGGTGGCGCGCATCTCGTGCATCAACACCACGTTTCTCTACAACATCTTCGAGGGAAAGAGCAAACCCAAGCGCGACAACGCCCTCATGCTGGCGTTCGCCCTCGGATGCGACCTGCGTGAAACGCAGCGGCTCCTGCGCTTGGCGGGCGTGTCCGAGCTGTGGCCCAAAGTGAAGCGCGATGCCATCATCATCTGGTGCATCGAGCACGGATACACGCGCGAGGAATGCGATGACGAGCTCTATCGCCTGAAGGAACGCGTCATCTTCAAGGTGACGGGCGAGCTGCAGTGAGCGTCTGTCGTCGACGCCCGCGTTTCAAGGCGCGAACGCGGGTGAGTTTCAGCACGTCGTCCATTCAGTTGCCAGCTGAAGCATTGTGCGCTCGTGCAGCCAACAATCAGTCGGAACCGTTCTCCCGCGCCGCGTTCAGCGCTGAGGGGGCGATGACGTATGGCTGAATTTAGGCGGAGGATTTCCGGGTTGAATAGCGAACAGGTGATGCACGCGATGGGTATCGATGACGCATACCATGTCGAGCGGGTTCTTGTTCGCAGCTCCAATGGTGTCACCGAGCTGGTGACCATCGAGGGAGCGGGCCCGTTCGTTCGCAAGAAGATGCCGCTCGACGAGGTGAACCGGTCGGTTTGGGCCGCGATCGCGGGAAACGATTGCGCGCGTCTGCCACAGGTGGCGGCAACGTACGAGATGCCCGATTGCTTTGCGGCCGTGTACGATTACGTGCCCGGCGAGACGCTCGAAGACGTGATGGCGCGGTCGGACGCGCTGGACGTCGGGTCGGCCGTTCAGCTGGCGATCGACGTGTGCGAGGCGCTTGCCGCATTGCATCGGCGCGGCGTCATGCATCTTGATATAGCGCCTCGGAACATCATCGTGGCGGCAGATGGCGCGCACGTGATCGATTTTGGCAACGCCCGGCTAATCGCGGATTCGGGCGATGTCCATGGCGAGACGGTCCGGCCCAAGGGCACCTGGGGTTTCGCCGCTCCCGAGCAGTTCTTCTCGCGGGCCAGCGTGCGATCCGATGTGTTCGCCGTCGGCCGGTTGCTCGGCTACATGCTTACAGGCATCCAGCCCGATGATGATCGCATCTCGGCATTCGAGACGGCGCTTCGGGATGAATCACGCGTTCCCGCGTCGCTGCGCGGGGTGATCGAGCGTGCGATCGGCTTCGAGCCGAGTGCGCGGTATCAATGCATCGAGGAGCTCGCCGCGGCGCTGGAAGATGCGACGGGCACCGGGGCGGGCGCCAGCGCGGGCGTGTGTACCGGAGCGGGGGCCAGTGCTGCAGCCGCCCCCGGTGCCGCCGCGGCGCCTGCAGCCGCGGCGGTGTCCGCGGTCGATGCGGCGCCCGCAGCTGCGGCAACCCCGGGTGCTGCCGTGAAATCCGCCGACAGGCGCCCTGTCAGCGCGCTTCGCATCGCGACGCTCGTGCTCGCCATCGCGACGGTCCTCATGGGGCTTGTCGTCGCGTATCGGGTGCTGGTGCAGGAGGTGTCGGTGACAACGGGCGATGCCGCTGCGGACGGGGCCGACGACGGGCTCGGCGATGCCGCTCCCGGCGGAGACGTCGTCGACGGCGTTCCAGACGGCGAACCGATCATGCAGGGCGGCTCTACGCAGCTCGCGGGCGAGCCGTCGCAGGGCGACTTGCAGCGGGCGGCGGACGCGCTCGGAATCGCTGAGAGCGGCTGGTCGGTGGATCCGAGCGGCTGCGTGCGGTATGCCATCACGCTTGAAAACACGAGCGATGACCTCATCATCGGGTTCCCCGAGGTCATCATCACCGGTCGCTCGGCAAGCGGGTCGATCGTGTTCTCGTCCTCGCAGGTGATGGGCGTGGTGTTCCCAAACAGTACGCTCACGTTCGCCTGCATGGAGGGGAACGGCACCGCGCCGGCGTCGGTCGACTTCACGTTGGCAAAGCCGAAGGATTATGGCGTGTCGATCGGTACGGGCAGGCCGACCGAATACAAGATGCACGACGTCGCCGCGCGCAGGGGTGCAAACGACAAGGTCGTTGTTACCGGCGAGGTCGAGAAGATCGCTGAGGGCGATGAGTTCATATCGGGCGGCGACGTGTGGCTCTCGGTGGTGCTGCGCGACGACGACGGGGCGATCGTCTCGGGGTCGCACGGATTCGTGACGAGCCCGGGCCTTGGCGAGCGCATGCCGTTCTCCATCACCATATACGACTGCCCCGAATACGCGACGCTCGAGGTCGTGCCGCTGGCTAATTAGCGAGCGGGGCGAAGATAGTGCGATATCGCTTATTGCATCGAGCCGCCTCAAGGGGTTGTTCGCCGATCGGATGCGGACCTAGCATGCTAAGGCGCGCGAGTCTTCATCTGCTAGGTGAAGAATTGTCATAAGCAAAAAATCAAAATACAAATTACCGTACAGATTGATGCGGTCGATGCGCGTTGGCGCTCGGCCGCATCGTTCACAAGGAGGAATGTTGAGATGAGGAAGAACATCGCGATCGTCGCATCCATGGTTGCGCTGACGGGCGTGCTGAGCCTGACGGGATGCGGCGAATCTGCTGCGCCCCAGGGTTCTGCTGGCGCCCCAGCTTCGACTTCGGCTAATGCGAAGTCGCCTGTGTTATCACAGGGAAAGGGAAAGATTGCTCCTGACGATTTGGGCGATAAGGCAACGGAAGATGTTGAGAAAACGGTGGCATCGTTCGAAGCGCAATATGAGGAGCTTGTTGCCCGGGTAAATTCATTCGATGCGTACAAGGCAAATGTCGATGCGGTTCAAGCGTATTATGACACCGTCTTGCAGGATACAAAGAACCTGTGCATTCGTATGCGTCAGTATGCAGCAGACTGCGCGAACTATGTGCTGTCGACGAATAGGACTCCTGGTCAGATGTACGATGACCTAGAAGTCATTTATGACGATCTGTATGACGGCGCTGGCGACGATTTGTACGATGCCGTATATGACGACCTGTTTGGCAACCTCTACGATGCGTTCTACGACGGAGTGGTTTCCGATGGCTACGACTTAATCGGTTATGGCGAGTGGTCGGAGCTGTCTTCGGCGGCATATGAGATGTATTCCGATGCTCATTCGGATGCTTACGAGCTTATTTCCGATTGCCGGTCGGACATTTATGAATTTAGCTCAGATGTGCGTGGAGATGTGTTTAGCGACAAGCTCGACAAAGCAAAAAAAGAGCTGGCTAAGTTCCAAGAGGATATCGACGAGTTGAAAGCGGAATAGAAGCGATGGACCTCGACTCCGATTTGTAGAGCTTGGGCGCGCCGGCTGGAGGACGAAGCTCTCCGGTTGGCACGCCCGCGCCATGCGGCCTTGCTGTTCAACCGTTGAACAGGCTTGATGGAATGGTTGAGAGGAGGCTCCATGGACTATGAGCCGGCAGCGAATGGATGGAAGATCTCGCAGGTCGCGAGCCTTCTCGATATGCCGCGCCGCGACATCACGAGGTCGTGTTACGCCGACCGCAAGCGCGGCGGCGCCGGCATTCTGCAACCAGCTGATGGATCATGGGGTCGCCGCAGCTACAGTGTTGAAGACATCGGGTGGTTGTATCTGGTGAAACTGCAACACGAGGCGGGATATAGCCTGCCCGAGATCGCGCGGAGAATGGATACGTCGACGGGCGCAGACGGGCTGTGCGAGCTGCTCGAGGTTGCAGCTGAGCGCGCTGCGGAGGAGTTCGATGAGTTGCGCGCTAAGTACGAGCGCGCCCGCGTGCTTCGCTGCGCGCTTGACGGCGGTACGTGCCAAGCGCAGGAATCGGTCGAGCGGTATCTGCAGGAGCGGCTTGGCATCGAGTCCATGGACGTGCTGCGGTTCGTCATTCCGCGGTTGATGGCGCCGGATGCCGGTGATGCGCCGCTGCTTCAGTTCGGGGTGCACGACTGCATGCGCCTGCGTCAGGTGCTCGATGAGCCCGGCATCGACCTTGCGATCGATCTCTGGGCGGGCCCGGGGGCGTATGAGCGGCTGGCCGATGCCGCTGCGGGCTGGGTTGGTAAATAGGGTCCGTTGTGGACAATGGCGAACAGAGGAAGGACATGTTCATGGTGAAGGTAAAGGAATCGTTGAAGAAGCTGCTGCACGGCAAGACGTTCGCGCTGCGCAAGAGCGTCGTCTTCGCGCTCGCCGCGGGCTTGCTGTTGGGCGCCGGCGGCGTGCTCTTCTTCCAGTGGTACAACCCGAAGGATGAGCCCGCGACCTCGGCCATCAACATATCGATGATCATGGGTCGCATCGTTGATCGTAATGAAATGGTCGCGGCGTCGCAGGACTACACCATCGTCGAAAAGGCAGGCGACCAGAACAAGCTGTTCGACCTCATCGAGATTCCGTTTACACAGAACAGTTTTTGGTATCGCTATTCGGGAACGATCGAGGCAACGGTTGACTTGAGCGGTGCCGTCTGGGAGGAGAGGTCGGGCAACACTCTCGCTGTTACGCTCCCCGAGCCCGTGCTGCAAAACATTCCGAATATGGATGTGTCCGGTGTGCTTGAGGAACGCAACAACATCTTGAACCCTATCCATGTCGAGGATGTCGATGCGTTTCAGCGTGACTGCATAGCCAAGAGCAATCAGCAGGCGGAGGAGGGCGGTTTGAAGGAGCAAGCCAAGACGAACGTTCAAGGGAACCTGCAGACCATGTTCGATGTCGCGTGCGGTGAGGGCCAGTGCACGGTCGAGATTACCTGGGTGCCGGCGGAAGGCGGTGAGCAGGGTGAATAAGAAGATGTTGATCGCCATCGCCGTCATCGCGGTGCTCGCGATCGTGGCATTCGCGATCTACAACGCGACCGTGCTGTCCTGGGGGTAGCGTGTAGGGGCGGGCGCGCGGTGCCGGAGATGCGGAATGGCCGCCGCACGCGGTGCCAAGTCGAGGAAGCGGTGTGGGTGCTGCGTGCGCGCTTGTTGTTCGCCGATGCGTGGCGCCTCGTGGCCTAAATGACGGGTGTTCGCGTCGCGTTTACCACTACATTTTAAAATCGAAACACAAGGAGTCTCTCGTTCCCGGAACATGGCGATTGAGGGGCTCTTTTCGAGAGTGGACTTTGTGCCAGGTGCTGCAAGGGTTGTCGGCACGTTCAGTTGAGGGGGAGCAACATGTCATCCGATGCCGAGTTGGCGAAGAAATCAGTTGAAGAGGCTGAGGTAAAGGTCGTTGAAGAGTCGGCGCGCACGGAGCCGGCTCAGAACGAGCAGGACGCGGAGCAGTTCGCGTATGAAATCATGAAGCGAGCGGCCTCCTTGAAGGTCGTCAAGATTGACCGCGGCCAATTCTTGCGTACAACGATCAAGAAGTATTGTCCCGAAGTGGACGCATCGGCGGCGGTGGAGACGTCTCCAATCGAGGCAGGGGTGAGTCCTCGCGACCTTGACGAGATCGCTCTTAACGTCATCGACTTCGAAACGAAGAAATGTGCCGGGTTGTCATTTCTTGCCGGAATTCCTGGAGGCGTTGCCCTTGCGGGAACGGTCCCGGCTGACTTGACTCAGTACTTTGCCCACGTGATGCGCGTGGAACAAAAGCTGGCGTATCTGTATGGATGGCAATCGTTCCTGAGTCCCGAGGACGAGGTCGATGACGAGACGCTTATGAAGCTTATCGTGCTGATGGGCATCATGCTTGAAGTGGGCGGCGTGGCGAATAGCGTGACCAAGTTCGCAGCGGATGTCGCGCAAAAGGGTATCGCAAAAACCATCGAGCGACAGGCGCTTACGAAGACGATTTTCTATACACCTATGAAGAACGTCTTGCGCGTGTTGGGTGTAAACCTGACGAAGCAAACTTTTGCGAAGGGCGTGAGCAAGGTCGTTCCCGTTGTTGGCGGCGTCGTGTCTGGTGGATTGACATATGCATCGTTCAAACCTGGTGCCGAGCGTTTGCGCAGGTATCTTCGCGAGCTTCCTACATCGGGCATCGATTCTGAAGCCAATCCCGATATCGCGGTCATTCGCGGGCAAGTTCGTGCCGAGGAACGTGCCCAGGCTTTGGAGCAGGCGAAGAGTGCTGCTGCAGAAGCTGCCGATGTTGCTGGGAAGGCGGCTGCTGAAGCCGCCGATGCGGCGGGCAAGATGGCAGCGGGCGCCGTTGAGGCTGCGGGTAAAGCAGCTGCTGGCGTGGCGGATGTTGCAGACATGGTTGCGCGCAGCGCCTTCGGAGCAGCCGGGGCGTTCTTAACGGGCTTGGCGAACCGGGATAAGAAATAGCGGCTGGCTATTTGGCTTATATTCGTTTCTGCTTATAATTGGATGGGATTTACCATGGACAGGCGTTCTTTCTTATCGTTTTTTGCCATTTCGCTTTCGGGTGTTCTTGCGGGATGCGCAACGAGCGGCGCGCAAGACGAACAGGGTTCTGATGGTCTGACTGCCGAACATGCCGATGAACCTGAGGTGACTGAGGCACCAGTGGAAGTTCCTGGGGAAAGGCCCTTTTCCGCCGTCGCTCATCTTGACTCGCTTTCCGAGACACAGAGAAACTCTCTTAACGTGATGAATTATCTGGTAGTTCTCGTTCAGAGAGTAAACGCTTCGAAGAATAATAGGCTGCTTCTGGATGACGTTTATCATGGTTTGTACAACAACATCTTGCCAGATGTTGTTGATCAAGAAACTCTTGGACAGATTAACTACCTTGCTGAAACAATCGAAGGCTTCCGCATGACCGATGTAAAGCGTCAGCGGCTTCGGATGATATATGAACGCGCGCAAGCCGATGCGGCTAGGCAGGCGATTCCTGATCCGATTGCACTGCTCTCCGCAGCTTCGTCAGGTAGTTTGGCCCAATTTGCGATATCGGTGGTCTATATGGCTGTGGATTCGGCGTCAAGCTACTCTGCGGTTATTGATGATGCTGAAGCAGAATTGATCGAAGGCAATTGGGAGCTCGATGATAAAGATTCTGAATTACTGCATCGTAGCAGGGAGGGTCTGTTTACATATATCGTCACCATGGTTGAAGAATATGGTATTCCTGGCTTCATGTCGATGACTGAGGAAGCTGCTGAACAGTTTGCTGAATGGGAGCAGAGGGGCGTGTCACAGCGTATTCGGTATTTCGAGAAAGAATGTAATCAATATTGTGCCCTTGGAGCATATTGGCTGCTGTTGGCTCAGGCATATTACGAAGATGCAGACTATGAGCGTTGTATCAAGGCGATTGAAACATATGAGTCGTTTTCAACTGGCATTTTTAGAAACGATGTGAACTATGCCAAAGCATTGACGCTTGGCATCTCTGCAGCCGAATTGTCAGATCAATATGATTTTGCTGAATATGCCAAGCGTTGGGTGCCTTCTATTTTGGAAAACTGCAGTGATTCCGATTGGGCATTAAGGTTCTTCGCCGCGCAGAGCTATCTTTCTATTGCGGGGGCAACGGAAGACAACTCTTTTGTGTCGCTGGCGTATGAGACCGCGCTCGATAATGTAAACGAGCTCATTCCGACTCAGCGAAAGCTAAACGAGGCCTACATTGCTCCAATCGAAAAAGAGGAGGGGGCAGAGAATTTCTTTTGGTCGGACGAGAAGGCGAAGGACAAGTATCGTTACAACAAGCTGTTGGAAGAAGAGCGAAAGACTGCGCTCTCGCCGCTCCATCAACCGTTGATCTCGAATCTTGAGCTCGTGTATGCGATTCAGCAGACTTATCCTGAACATGCCGATTCAGCAACGCTTGTGACGCTTTTAGGCGAAGAACCATTCCTCTCGAAGCCGCTTAACGAACGATATTGTTCAGATGACAAAGCCGGTCTTGATTTCTCCGGTATTGAGTACGATTGCAATGAGATAAAGATTCCAGCGAGTTATCTCGTGTCTGGGTCTAAGCTGGCTGCGACAGTTAGCCATGATTCGTATGAAGCGGTGGTAGAAGATTGGCAGATCGATCGCGTTGAGCGCGGGGATGAAAGCGATCCTGCCACGTATATTGCAATATACAAGAGTAATTATGCGGAAAGCGTTGAATATGTCGATGGGGCAAACGTTTCTTTGGAAATAAAAGTATTGCCGGAGATTGGTATGGAGCCAATTATTGTTGACTATAGAGCAGTTGCTACGAAAGAAAAGCCATGGGAGCACCTTGCGGTTTGGGATGATGGATTCGGATTTGAGCGGCAATGAGTAGAGAAATCTCCCGTAGGTCCTTTTTAAGTCTATGCGTCATGACTTTTGCGATGATTCTTAATCCAGCAGGGGCTTTGGGTTACGAACGTGCTGAGCATGATCGCATAACTGAAGAGATTTTGTTTGGACAGCCCAGTAAGCGTAAAAAGAGGCCAAGCGTTGTAAAGGCGCTTGAGAGTGCCGTGTATCTATGTGCCGACCAAATGAAGATGGACGGTGATGATAACTTGGAATATCTGAGAAAGCAAGGCATTTCTAACCTTCCGGAGCTGGAGGATATCGCACTAACTAAAGAGTATATGAAACTTGCGGGTGGATCTTTCGGCCGCCATGATGCTTTGACTCATATGGGATGGCATTTTAATTATGGGAAAAAGGATGCATTGGATAGCCCTGCCTATGCTGAAGTTAAGAAGTGTGTAGAAGATGGCTACGGTGACGAATGGCCGAAACGATGGAAGCGACGCAAGAAGCTCCTCGTGAACACCGTTGCGGATTTGCTTGATTTTGGAATTCTTGATCGTGCTCGTGTGGCAATAGGATGGGGCGATGGAGGCCGTTGCGACGCATTTGCCGAGCTTTTGTATTACATTCACGTTCTAGGAGATTATGAAGATAAAATTCAGGACAATCTGAAGAAAGAAAAAAACGAAATGAAGCTTCTTGCTATTCCATTTGCGATACAAGATGCTAGTGAAGCAAATCGTGATTTCTTCTGGGATGTGGAAGAGGCAGTAAGAATTCTGTTTGACAATGAGGATACACACGAAGAATACCTGCAACTGGCCGAAGAGTTGAAGAATCGATCCAGCATTGCTAGGAAGAATCACTCAGTACGTTCAAAGACTTCAGCAGAGACATTTCGTAGGAATGTATTGATGACCAAGCGCATTCTGAAAAAGCATATCCCAATATTGCTGGCTAAATCATCTTTTTTTAGCAATGTAATTGGTTCAGGGTAGCTTAACGCGCAGTTGATACTACGTATATTACGGTTTCACATGGGGGATTAACAGCTATGGGATTCGATCTGATGGGGTTTGTCGGGGGCACGGCGAAGGAGATGGCTGATGTCGCGGGTGGCGTCGCGCGGGCGGTATCGGGCGTTACGGACGGCATAGCTATATGCTTCCGTAGGTTTGAGAGCGGGTGCGCAACGGTCGCCGGATTGCTATGACTATAAGAGCGGAAAGGCGTGTCCAGGCTTCCTCCCTGTGCGAAGTGGGCGTGGGTGGGGGCGTGCGCGATGTGCTGTCCCAGCGATATACTTGCTTCCTCTTGAATCTGCGGCCCTCATCTTTTTGATCTCATGTCGTCACCTGTTTGCGGGCGATGCCGGGGGTATCGCGTGCTCTCAAGTCGCCGTAGCGGGTTCTAGGCAATAGCGCGAAGACTCTCTGGCACTAAATGCAAGTTTTGAGTCTTTTGGCCTTCGGGTTGAAGGCATGAATAAGCGAACAAATGATGTTTAATCATCACATGGTTCAGTAAAACACTCAATTCTGGAGCATTTCGGCGTTCTCGCAGCGGTTCGAGTGCGTTGGGGTTTGATCCATTTGCCGTCAGATGCCCTGAAAGGGGCTTTGCGATCGCTCGGTGACCTCCTCATGCGCAATCAACGTGCTGCAAAAGACTCAAAATTGACATTTAGTGCCACCGAGGTGCTGCTTGAAGGCCTGTTGAGCGAATCTACAAAAACCAAGATACACAGAATCGAATATAATTGTAAATCCATGCATAATAAGGCTCATATAGACGTGCCAAGCTTCCGGAGCACTTGGCCCATAGAGATGGAAGGCGAAATTCACCTCTCCTGCCCCCATCGCTACGGGCATCGCTGTCCCTATCCCTATCGGCATTCCCATCCTGCTGTCGTGGCCGCACCCAAAACAGCTGCTGCTAACATGTTTGGACTTGCCGGCGGGGTGTCGGCGAGATGGGCTTGTCGGCAGGATGGGCTTGCCGGCGGGATGTCGGCGGGATTCTGCTATCCGGATCCACCCGGCATGCGCCCTTCCGGATCCGCCCGGCATGCGCCCTTCCGGATCGCCCGGCATGCGCCCTACCGCCTGTAGAACAGCTCGCGCGCACGCTCCTTCAGCTTCGTGGCGCGGATGACGCCCTCGTACGATTTCAGCTTGATCTCCGGGAACGCGTTGAAGAAGCGAAGCTCGCGACGGGTCATCATGGTCTTGAGCTTCTCGGGTGCAGCCTTATCGGCGCGCTGGGCCATGCTTCGCGCGCGCCGGGCGACCAGGCGCAGGCCGCGCTCTCCCTCGGCGATGAATGCGGGCATCTCGACCTTGCTGCGCATCGACTCGAGCGCGCTGTCGGATAGGGAGGACAGCCACGTGTTGACCGCGCGGCTTTGGGTCTTCAGCTCGACGGCCGAGTCCAGCACGCTTTCGGGAACCTTGTCGAGCATGGATTCGGAGGCCTCCTTCAAAGAATCGTTGATCTTGTCGGCCATCTCGATGCGCATCAGTTCGAGTTTCTGCGACAGCTGGCGCCAGCTCGCCAAGGTGAACGCGGTGTCGAGCGCGAGCAGAACCGCGCATGCGACGGCGACCGTTGCCAGAATGCCCCTCGGCACCAGGGAGAGCGCCGCGAGCAGCGCGGGCTCGGCGACGCGGCAGATGATTACCGCTCCGGCTCCGAAGAGCATCGCCCCGTACAGGCAGACCCTCCCGTTGATGTTGAAGGGGAACTTGGAGTAGTCCCAGAACCGCGCACCGGTGAGCCGTTCGAGCAAGGCGCCCACGCTGTATTCGATCGCGCTGCACACCAGGGCGGCGGCTAGGAACTGCACGCCGACGTTGGGAATGCCGCGCAGCAGGATCCAGCACGCGAGCGCGCCCGCTCCGTAGATGGGGCAGCAGGGGCCGAGGAGAAAGCCGCTGTTCGCGAAATGCCCGTAGTTGGCGAGCGCGCAGATGGTCGATTCATAGAGCCAGCCGATGAACGCGAAGACGAGAAACGACAGGAACAGCGCCGAGAGCGGTGCGCCGGTCGCTGCGAGATCGGTTGCGATGTCCTGAAGGTACGTCATGCTCGCGATTCCTTTCCGTTGCGATTCCTCAGAGGCATTCGCGCCTCGATCGTCTCGCCGAGCGCGCATGCCTTGTCTGCTATGCATACGATCCATGCTTCGCGGCAGGTCGGGGATATGGGCACCAAGGGGAACATATGTCGAGCGATGATGTTGCGCTCGCGCTCGGTGAGCTCGAAATCCTCCGATGCGCGTTCGAGCGCCGTCGAGGGATGCGTGAAGCCGTGCAGCCGATGCGAGGGGTCCGGGTCGTGCCAGTCGTAGAGGAAGTAGTCATGAAGCAACGCGCCGCGAATGAGCGAGGCGCGATCGATGCGGACGCCCATGCGTTGGAGGAGGGAGGCGAAGGCGGCGCTCGCGCGTGCGACCGAGCGGACATGCTCGTAGACGCTTACGTTTCCGTGTTGGATGAAGTTGCGCGTGAGGCCGAATCTGCCCGCCTCCTCGAGCGATCGGGCGACGAGCTCGATCTCGTCCGCCGCCGTCTGCTCCGTCGCCCGAGCATCATCGTGCATGCGCATCCAGGCCCTCCGTCCCTCAAAGCCCGTCGTCTCTCTATCGATGGGTTCGGTGCGGTCGAATCGCAACCGACTGCGTCTGGCGCGCTCCGTCGGGCGCGCCTCCATGACGGTACCCAATGAGGGGCGGCTATACGTGATGGACAACGGGATGAATAGGGTTTTTACAGAGAATCTCGACGCGCGGTTATGGTGCGGGTCGCGGGTGGAATCGCGAGGGCGGTGAAGGTTGCGGGTTCGCGTCCGCCGCTTGGGCCGAAGGGCGCGCCTGCGTTACGGGTTTCGCATCGAATCGCGGGCATTATCTTGGGCCGCAACCTCAACCTCGTCTTTTCGGACCGCAAGGCGGCTCGGCGCATGAAGGAATCGAGTCCTCTGCCTTCCTACCACAGGCACGCGTCGATGATCTCGCGCCCGCGCAGGGCGTCGATCCATTCGGAGGGGATCGCGTCGAAGCCGTAGACGATACCCGCGAGCGCGCCCGCCACGGCCGCCACGGTGTCGGTGTCGTCGCCCATGTTGGCGCAAGCGAGCGCGCAGTCGCGATAGCTCTCGGTGTGGACGAGGGCCCATAGGGCCGCCTCGAAGGTGTGCACGATGTAACCGCTGGACGAGATGGCGTCCAGATCGAGCTCCGCCACGTGCGGCAGGCGCTCGTAGCGTCCGCTCGCGGGAAGCGCCGCGACCGCGTCGCGCGGATCTGCTCCAGAGGCCAGCTGCTGGGCCAGCCGCACGTACAGGACGCAGCCCTCCTCGCAGACCGGGTGCGCGTGCGTGATGGCGCTCACACGGCGAATCTCATCGTCGGTGACGCCGGGTGCGAACGCGAGCGGGGCGATGCGCATGAGCGATCCGTTGCCGCAGGAGCGCTCGCCGTCCAGGCCGCGGCCGCGGCTCAGCGCGTTGGAGACCGTGATGCCGATGTCGAACACGCGCCCCGCGACGGCGTAGCGTCCGGTGTCGCGCCATGCGCGGAACCGGGCGCGCATGTCCTCGGTGTCGACGCGCCCCTGGTTGCAGCGCAGGCTGTCGCAACAGGCGAGCGCCATGGATGTGTCGTCGCTGAACGTGCCCGCGGGCTGGTCGTGCGCCCCGCCGCCCACCATGCCGTCGATGCGGTAGGTCCCGCGCCGCCGGAACTCCCCGGGAACACCCAGTGCGTCCGCGACCGCCAACCCGTAGACGGCGCCTTTCAGTTGGTTGATCATGATCTCTCCCCTATGGTTCGTTGCCCCGGAACTCGCGGAGCTCGGTTGTTATTTTGTCTTGCTCTCATTATGGAGGGCCGTGCGGATACGGGTGGTTTGCAAGTGCCTTGCAAGCATCGTGCCCATTCGCCCGACGTGTTAAAGACGTGTCCGCGCAAATTGCTATAGTTGATGTGGTATACGGGGATCGTTCTCCTTGCGGGGGGCGGCTTCATGGAGTATGGAGGTTGCCGAGCTATGACGTATCGAATGAACGATATCGAAGACTATCGAAATGTCGACCTTATCTGTAGGGCTTCGTATTCCGATAACCCAAATACCAGGCCGTTTAGCCTGCACCCCATCTATATGGTAAAAAACGGCGACTACACGTTGGTCGAAGAGGATGCGAAGGAGGTCTTCAGGGAAAACGGCGCATTCACGGCTATGCCTACGGGTAGGCTTGCAGACTATTACGCTTCCGAGATACGCGAGCATTTCGGCGGCGTGGTCGTCGCGCGGGTGCGGGAGTTCAAGTCGAACAACTCCTTTGATGGTTTTAGCGTTGTCGACGAGCTTCTCGCTCGCGTTGATCCCAGCAATCCCCGTTCCGATGCCCTTGTGCAGCCTTTGGCGGAATCCGATGTGGCAAAGGGGCTGTACCAGGTTCTCATGGTGCCCGACAAGGTTAGGATCGATTTTTCCAAACCGCTCAAGCAGGCCGTTCGCCTTTCCGCTGAGTCGGGCGTGCTGTACAGTTCGCATATTTTCCTGCAGCAAGCTGGACCCAACGGCCCCGAGTTCTACGGTCCGTTTGCCTATCAGCTCAACCAGCAGCAGGGTCTTCTGAGTCTCTTCGCTTCGGATGCGCTGGATTATCGCGTTTACCGCCTCCATGGCGTTCCCTCTTCGGAGCGCATCGCGCTGGATAAGGGCACCGAAGGCGGTTACGCGCCTTTGGCGATGTTCCTGCGTCGCAGTTATGTTGATGCGCGCGTGCAGAGCATCGACGTGGAGGAAGCATACGACTGGCTGTCGGGCGAGCGAATGAGCGAGTTGTTTCGAAGCATTATCAACGGCTCCGAGAAGATGAAATCCTTCGATAGCTCGTTGCTTAAAGCGCTCAAGAGCGCCATCTTGGACTACAGTACGTCTTCTTCCGGCCTCAATCTGGATGCAGCACGTCGCAAGCGTCTCGAGGATGCGGTATCCGACATGGAGGAGTCCATCGTCTTCAACAAGGAGGTTCTCAGCCAGATCTTTGGTCGCGTTGACGACGAGCGGCTGGGGCGCATCGTCAGCAACGAAGAGGTGTATCCCGCCATCAAGGATCGCCTGCTGCAGAGCGCGAGCGTGAAGGAGAAGATCGACGAGGAGCGCCGCAGCCTCGAACGCGAGATCGACGATGTGCGGCTGCGTTGCGACGCCCTGCGCAAGGAGGCCCGCGAGGCCGAGGTCGCATGTCAGCTCGCTCGTGAAGAGGAGGCCGAGGCGAAAGCCAATGCGAAAAAGACCATCGAAGACATCTTGAGCAGCAAGCAAGACGAGGTGGCGACGCTTGACGAGCAGATCAAAGAGCGCCAGGTGTCGATTCGCGCGGCGCAGGAACGCTACGAGCGCGCGATCTATAACAAGAAGGCGGTCGAGGATCAGATCGACGGTATCTTGGCCAACCTCAACAACGAGGCAACCACCACGGGCAAGATCTTGGAGAGCGAGATCTTGCGCAAGGTGGCGCGAGCCATCAACGAGCTGAATCTTAAGGAATCCGAGCCTACGGTGGGCGCGCCCGCGTTCATTCCCGTTCGCGAGGGTGAAGACGACATGACGCCGCTCGAGCTGGTGCGGGAGATTTCCGATCGCGTGACGAAGAAGGCTGGGCGCGACCTTACCGACGCCGAGGTCATCAACATGGCTACCTGCCTCATGCAGGGTTATATCACCACGTTCTCCGGCCTTCCCGGCACGGGCAAGACGAGCATGTGCCGTATTCTGGCGGGCGCGCTTGGCCTGGTGAATGATGACCCCGACCGCGCCCGCTTCACCGAGATCGACGTGGAGAACGGTTGGACATCCTATAAGGATTATATCGGCTACCACAATCCCATCGCCAAGACGTACGAGCGTTCGATTCCGCAGGTATTCGATGCCATGAAGCGCCTGTCGGGCGAGCGCGCCGGCGACGCCCAGGCTGCGCCCTACCTGTTCCTGCTCGACGAGGCCAACTTGTCGCCCATCGAGCATTATTGGGGGCCGTTCATGCATGCGTGCGATACCTTCCGCACCTGCGGCGGTCGTATCGCGCTGGGCAGCGAGGAGGACTGGAAGCTGCCCGGACATGTGCGCTTCATGGCAACAGTCAACTACGACCATACAACCGAGGCGCTCTCGCCGCGTTTTCTGGACCGCAGCTGGGTCATCACGCTCGATGCGCTCGAGTCGCAGGCCGAGGTTTCTTCCGCAGATCCGCTCGAGCTGTTCGCGCACGGCGTGCCGTATTCGTATAACAAGCTTATGAGCGTGTTCGGCACCGAATCGACGACGCTCGAGGATGCGCAGGTAAGCTCGTTGTTCATGACGCTTACTCGCATCTGCAAGAGCAGCGGCGCGCCCATTTCATACCGTTCGCTCCAGATGATGCGCCGTTATATCGCGGCGGCGTCCCCGCTCATGAAGGCGGCCGAGGTCAACGACCCGTATGCGGCTCTTGACTTCGCGTTCTCGCAAAAGGTGCTGCCCACGATCGTTGGTTCGCGCGAGATGGTGCGCCCGCTCGTCGACGGGCTGCTCAAGGAGTGCCAGAGCCTGCGGGTCACGACCAACTTGCTGGAAGAGATGAAGAAGCACGGTGAGGACAGTGGCTACTACCAGTACTTTATCTAGCGCTATCTACATCGGTCTGCAGGGGGTTGGCTGCGACGCATCCGAGCACGCGGTGTTTGAGCTTGTTTCCGCGTGCGACGTGTCCTCTGCCATCAAGCTGGTAGAGGAGGGCAGCGTGCTGGATGAGGCTGCATACGAGTTGAGCCTCCATCTCGACGTGCCGCTTCGGCCGGAGCGCATCCTGGTGAGCGTATGTGGAGGCGAGCCCGAGGGCTTTGTCGTCGCGCGTGAGTCGCTGCTCGCCAGCGATGGCAACCGGGTCGCGTATACCCTGCGGCGCGAGGACGAGGCACGGGATGGCTCGAGGGATGCGGCTGTGCACTTATTCCGCATGGCGTACGGCTTCGCGCGCATCGAGGTCGAGCTCGAGATCGAGGGTGTCGATGAATCGTTTCTGCTTAGCACCCTCGACATTCCCTGTCGCTCGCAAAACGCGAACGAATCCGCCCATATCGAGCGTATGCTCATGCAGCTTCTCGATACCAACGACGAGGCGGCGAGCTGGATGTTCTCCTGTTCGCGGGATGCGTCGACGGGGTACTCGTTGCTGGATGGCGCCGACTCGACGGGCTCTGCCAGCTCGCTGGGCTCCATGATGGGGCTTATCGAGCGCGTGCTCGCCGAATACGAGAAGCAGGCGGGCTTTTTCCGCAACGGGGCATGTAGCCGCATCGTGCGTCAAAGCCGCACGGTGCCGGTGGGTGCGGTTCGCACTGCGGGGCGCGACGAGCTCATGTGGATGGCCCGCAACACGGGGTCGCTTTACGAGTGCGCCGAACGGCAGGGCGTGCAGTATCACGGATCGTGGTATATGCCGCGCAAGCTGGAAACGACCGTGCGCGCCAAGTCGTTCGATTGCTACGAGAACCAGCGCGTCCTGGGCTTTTTGTCCGAGATCATTCGTACGGCAACGGGGCTGCTCAACGCCTTGAAAGACGGCTCGCAGGGGATGCTCGATATCGAGGAGCGCCTGGGGCGCCTGGGCGAGGGCTCATCGATGCTGCCCGCGCTCGCGATCATTCGCCTGTACACGGCGCGCGGTCGAAGGCATGTCGCACGGCTCGAAGCCTGTGTGACCCACGCGCGCGAGCTACGCCGTATGTACGGCTCGTTTTTACCCGATGTTCGCGAGGCGTTCGGCTATTCTGTGCGCAGGACAAAGGTTTTCACCGAGATTCGCCCGTACTATCGTTTGTTTGCATTCATGCAGGAATGGCTGGCGTTCGGTGAGTTCGCGCCAGCGCGCGAGAGCCTTGCGTTCCAGGCGGCTAAGCTCGACAGATTATACGAGTACTTCGTGCTTTACAGTATGACGAGCTGGCTTGCCGGCCATGGGTTCTCCCCGCAAGCGGGCAACGACCACGCGATTCGCCTGGGGATTTATGAGCCCGAAGGTTTTTTCAAGCCCGAGACGGGCGTGGCGACCGTCTACGAACTCGAATCCGATGTCGACGGCCTGGGCGCGGTGGGCGTCACGCTGTATTACCAGCCCATCATCCGCTCAAACGACAAGGAAGAGGAGGGCATCTGCCTGCATCGCCTGTCGTGCAAGGCCGGAAGGCGCGCACAAAACTACTGGACCCCAGATTTCCTGCTAGCCGTGACGATGCCGGACGGCTCGCGGACCTACCACGTGGTGGATGCGAAGTATCGCTTCGCGCATGACCTGGCGGGAGCCTATCCCAAGTCGGGTGCGCTGGCAGAATGCGTGATGAAGTACAAACAGGATGTGATGGGCGCCGCAGGCGAGCACGTGGAGTCCGTCTGGCTCGTTGCGGGCAAGTGGAAATACGACACCGTGGTGTACGCGGAGACCTCCCCGTGGGCGAGGGCGCACGCTGCGATGTCCCGGTCGGGCGTTGCCGTTCTCACCACCGATGTGGACAAGCTCGATGCGGTCTTCGCCGAGGTGCTGGGCGATGCCTACGCGTTGGTTGTCCCGGATCGCGCCGACGGCGCTTCGGCCGGCGACGGCGGCTCCGTGCCCGTGTTGGAGGAGATCTGCCTTATTTCGGCAGCATCCGCGCAGGACGACACGGAGGTGGCTGAAGCTGGCGCCGCGGCCGTCGCCTCAGATGCCGACGACGAAGTGGTTGGCATCCGGGAAGAAGCGGAAGCCGGAGCCGCCGATGCCGGTGCCGCGGCCGAAGGGGGCGGGGGCCATTCGGAGTCGCTCGTCCAGGACGAGGCCGACGGCGAGCTTCCTTCGGCCAAGCTCCGTCGGCAGAAGAAGCGCCGCGCGGAGAAGGATGCCGCGCCCCGGTCGTCCAGGCCCGCCAAGAAGGCGAACCTGCCCAAGCCGAAGCCGGCGAGGAAGCGCAAGAAGACAACGCCGTTCAGCTTGGATGGCGCTACGCTTGCAGCCATCGAAACGGTGATAAAGCGCTTGGGCGACGCCGATCTTCTCTATAATCCGCGTTGGGCACAGCGCGAGCTCGGACTCGAGCGTCCGCTTCTGCGCCGTCGTGCGCCTACTGGACGCGAGGCGGGATTCTACGATTGTGAGAACTGGAACGGCGAGGCCCGCTGGCTCGTGAACCGCTGGTCGCCCGTTCAGAAGAACAAGCTGCAGGGCTATGTGCGCCAACTCGAGCGCACTTGGCAGGATGATCAATCCGAGCAAGCGTAGGGGGAGGCCATGCTTCCGCGGTCCTAGGCGAGGGCTGGCGGCGCGTGCGGTCGGCTCGTCGCGCGCCGAGTCCGCGCCCGCTGCCGCGCCTGCGCCCGCGTCGTTTTGTCATTGCGTGACGAACTCCACGCGGTCGAGCCCCTCGACATCAAGGCGGATGAGCTTTTCTGCCATGGCACGCTGCTCCTGCGTCAGTTTGGCGTCTGTCACAACGCGGGCGACGAGCTCCTCGCCCATGTTCGCGCCGTCGGACGCGGCCCGCGCCTGCATGCCCACGGTGTATTCCTCGAAGCCGGGACAGACCACGTTCAGCTCGCTCGCCGTCGCGGTCGCTCCGTAGGGGTCGAGCGTAGCATCCGTGGCGGCTTTCACCACGTTCGACGTGAGGATGAGGCAGGGGATGGCGAAGATCGCCGTGCCCACCAGGATGCGCCAGCGAATGAGGCGCGACCGCATGCGGACCGCCTCGTCCTCCGCTTCGGTGACGACGCCGTCGTCATCGAGGTCCCGCTTGAGCGGAACGCGCAGGAGCAGCAGCACCACCATGGCCGAGAGCGCGATGAACACCACGTTGATGCCGAACTCGTAGAGCGCGGAGAGCGAGAGGCCCAGGTTGGTCGACGCGATGCCGTAGCCCGCCGCGCAGAGCGGCGGCATGAGGGCGGTCGCCACCGCGACGCCCGAGATAAGGGTCGCGGGCTCCTGGTCGCGCGAGTTGCCCAGGCCGCCCGCGAAGCCGCCCGCCAGGGCGAGCAGCAGATCCCATACCGTCCCGCTGGAATTGTCTGCCAGCGATTGGGTCATGCCCGCGACGGGGGAGAGGTAGAAGTAGAGCGTCGACGTGATGAGGCAGAAAACCATCTGGATGATCAGGCCGGTAACGGCGCTGCGGGTGAGGGAGCGGTCCAGGGTGGCGGCTCCGTATGCGATGGCGAGCACCGATCCCATGATGGGGCAGATGAGCATGGCGCCCACGATGGCGATATCGGAATTGGTGTCCAGACCGATGCAGGCGATGATCATCGCGATGATCAGGATGCAGATATGGTTGCCGTTGAGACGGGCGCCGTTGACGAAGCGCTTGCGGATGACATGGTAGGGCGCCCGGCCCTCCCGGATGTTGAACGTATGCTGGAAGAACCGCTGGACGCTGTGGACGATGCGCTGCAATGCCGGGCGCTCTCCGTGCCGGCGCCTATGCCGGTCGATATATTTCTTGAGGTCGATGTTCTCGTCTGCCACGAATGGTCACCTTGTCTGATGTGCGCTCGAGCGCAGCGGAGCCGATCTGCCGCCGGCTGCGGGCGCATGGATTCGAATGGGTGCGGCGTTCGTCCCGGCGTCGGCGCCGCGCGAAACGCGCGCGTGGTATAGTGTACGCTCATACGGGTACAACCCGTGAGAAAACATGAGCGTTGCGTGCGCCGGCTTCGGTGCCCGCTTGTTGAAAGGACTGCCCCATGGCAGTAGACGAGAAACTCCTCCTCGAGGTACTCGAGCAGATTCGCCCCAACCTGCAGGCGGATGGCGGAGATATGGTGTACGTCGGCGTCGATGACGAGGGCGTGGTATCGCTCGAGCTGCAGGGCGCCTGCGCGGGCTGCCCCATGAGTCAGCTCACGCTGTCCATGGGCGTCGAGCGCATCCTGAAGGAGCACGTGCCGGGCGTCACGCGCGTCGTCGCGGTGAACGACGGTCCCGCTGCCGATCTATATGACGAGTACGCTCCGTTTTAGACGAGCGCGTTGATACGTTGAAGAACGAAGGCATGATACATGCGGGCGCCGGTGAGGCGCCCGTTGTGGTTGAAGCGCCCGCCCCGGCGGGTTGCCGCGACGCCGCGGTGGATGACCCGCGCGGCGCGGACGGCGTCGCGCACTGCTGGGAGCTGCGTGGATGCGCGGGTATCTTCGGCTTCTCCGACTTCATGGAGAACGAATGCCCGCACAACGTCCCCGACCGTTATTCGCCCTGTCCCGCAACGTGCGCGTTCACGCGGTGCCAGCGTCCGTGGCATCGCGAGGCGACATCCCTCGACGACCTGCTCGACCCTCGCGTCGACCGCATGCAGGCCATGAAGGAGCAGTGTCGCCACTGCCTGCACTTCATCGCGCACGGTCCGCGCGCGAAGGCATCTGGCGCGCCGGCGGTCGATTCGCGGGCCGCCGCCGCGGCGGCGGTGCGTCCGCCTGCGTCTTCGCACGGACCCGGCGCTGCCGCTGTGGACGCATCGGCTGCGACCGGGTCGCCGACCCCGGTTTTCAAGGAGGTTTACCCATGCTGAACGAGCTGTACCATGCGCTCGACCCGGTGGCGTTTTCCGCCGGACCCGTCACGATCTACTGGTACGGCATCGCGTACGTGGTCGGTTCCATTCTAGCCGGAGTGGTCGCATACCGCGTTCAGCGGCGCTGGAACATGGGGCTTACCGTGGACGACATCTGGATGCTCGTCACCGGGGCGGTGTTCGGCCTCATCATCGGCGGACGCCTGTTCTACGTCATCTTCTACGGGGATGGCTACTATCTCACCCACCCCCTGGAGATTCTCGCTACCAACCAGGGCGGCATGAGCTTCCACGGCGGCCTGCTCGGCGGCCTGCTCGGCGGCTACATCGTATGCCGCATCTTGAAGCTCTCCCCGTGGACGGCCGCTGATTTCGCGATCGTGGGCGTGCCGCTCGCGCTCGCGCTGGGCCGCTGCGCCAACTTCGTGAACGGCGAGCTGTGGGGCAAGCCCACGGACCTGCCCTGGGGCGTTGTCTTCGGCGGTTCCGCTGGCGATATGCCGCGTCATCCCTCCCAGCTTTACGAGGCGTTTCTCGAGGGGATCGTGCTGTTCGTCGTCCTGTACCTCATGAGCCGCAAACGTCCGGTACCCCCGCAGGGCTCGTTTATCGGTACGTTTGTGCTGGGCTACGGCATCGTTCGATTCCTCATCGAATTCGTTCGCGTTCCCGACGCGCAGATCGGGTATCTGTTCGGCGGCGTGATCACGATGGGCCAGCTGCTGAGCATCCCGCTCATCATCGTCGGTGCCGGGCTGCTGCTGTACGCCTATCGGGCGAAGCGGCCGCAGCGGGCCAAGCTGGTCGACGACGCGCCGACGCGGCCGTAAGGGCCTCGCCTCAACCGCGGCGCCGGCTTCGCCCGATGACGCCTGGGCGGAGGCGCCGCGTCAGCTTCGTTCGGCGGCGCCCGGACAGAGGCGCCGTGTCGGCATAATCGCGTTCATGGCGGTCACGGTGCTCTTCCAGATTCTGGTGAGCGTTCGCGATGCCGCTGATTGCGTGCCACGTGAGTCGATCATGGTCGCCCGCAGCCTGGGGCGGGCCGTATCTGCACATGCTGCCATGTGGTGGTGCCCGCCGTGCCGCCAGAATTGTTCACGGCGCTGCGCGTTGGATCCGGGGCGGCGATCGCCGTGTTCTTTTTGTCTGAGGCCATCGCGGGGTCGACGGGTTTGGGTTACTTCATCGTCGACTTCTGGTCGTTGATCGACTATCCGTGCATGTTCGCCGGGATGATCGGCATGGCGGCGCTGGGCGTGGGAATCTACGAGGTGATTGCAGGGGTCGAGCGCGCCTTGACGCCATGGAGGAGGGCGTAGCCTTGCCGTTCATGCGGGCCGTACGGTGCCGGACCTTCGAAGCGGGGTGGGCTCGGAGACGGAACTGCATATTTTCCGATTAGACCTGCATAGAAAAACGGTGTTGCTCCTTCATGGCATATGAACAACGTTCAGTCATTGTCGCCCTGGCACTAAATGCGCATTTTGAGTCTTTTGCATCGTTGGAGAAGGGCTTTGCGTGCCATTCCGATGCGAACTGCGCTCCCGTTTGCGGAGAATGGTATGGAAAACGCCTCGCACTGCGGGTCCGCGGTGTCGGACTACTCATCGTATTCCACGACTGAGGAAGTATTCACCTCGCCTGCGGGTACTCAAAGACTCAAAATCGACATTTAGTGCCATCGTGTATCGACGCGCCCCTGCATGAGGCGGGAAGGAGCCCGAGAGGGGCGTGTGGTGCGGTCGTTCGGAGACATCCGTAAGAAAACCCCTCCCGCCTCGATGGGCGACAGGGGTGCGGAAGATCGTGGTGCACCCGTTGATCTCCCCGAGCGCTAACAGGATGGCGGGCAGGGCGGCGGCATCGATGTTGCCCGAGCTCGTCATCTCGTAACGAACCGGCAGCTTCTTGATCTCCTGCTTGTTGAAACCGCCCTTGTCGATGCTCTCGATTGCGAGCGGCTGGTCCATGACGTACTCCGGGACGGTGCTCGATCCCACGCCGATTGAGGCGCCGCGCAGGCTATGGCGGGCGACTGCCCCGTGCGCCCGCGCGTGGAGCGCAGCCATATGCTTCGCGCGGCGTGGGCATTGCGTGTGAGCGCGCAGTCCCGCAAATTTCGTACTATCGCGGCGAGGGTATTCGGTATATCATTTCCCACGTCTGTTTAATCAGGGTCACCGATCCGCTGCGACCGTGCGACCGATGCGCATATTCGATAGGAGTCTCGCATGTCCGGACACTCTAAATGGGCAACCACCAAGCATCGTAAGGGTGCGCAGGACGCCAAGCGTTCCGCCCTCTTCTCCAAGCTGAGCCGCAACATCACCGTTGCCGCTCGCCTGGGCAACGATCCCAACCCCGATAACAACGCCTCCCTGGCCGCCGCCGTCGCCAAGGCCAAGGCCCAGTCCATGCCCAAGGAGAAGATCAAGGCAGCCATCGACAAGGCCTTCGGCTCGGGTGCCGATGCCGCCGTGTACGAGAACATCGTGTACGAGGGCTACGGTCCCGCCGGCGTCGCCGTGTACGTCGAGTGCCTGACCGACAACCGCAACCGCACCGCCGCCGACGTCCGCTCCGCGTTCTCGCATGCGGGCGGCAACCTGGGCACCACCGGTTCCGTTGCCTTCCAGTTCGAGCGCAAGGGCCAGGTCGTCGTCTCCAAGGAGATCCTGGATCCGAACGCCAAGAAGGAAACCATGATGGCCAACGGCGCCGCGGGCGACGAGGAGGAGTTCATGATGGCCATCGCCGAGGCAGGCGGAGAAGATTACGAGGACGCCGGCGAGGATTGGGTCGTGTGGACCGCTGCCAACGAGCTCATGGCCGTCTCCAAGGGCATCGAGGAGCAAGGCATCGAGGTCAAGGGCGCCGAGCTCACCATGGTTCCCACCACCCCGACCGCGGTTTCCGGCACCGATGCCAAGAAGGTCCAGCGTCTCATCGACCGCCTCGAGGAGCTCGACGACGTTCAGGACGTCTACAGCACCATGGACATGACCGACGAGGTCATCGCCGCGCTCGAGGAGGAGTAGGCGAATCGCCCTCCGAACGAATCTCGCTTCTATCGCCCCGCCGCGCCCGCATCCCCTTCGCAGGGGGTCGGGCCCGGCGGGGCTTTCCCATGGAACGAAAAAATCGGGCCGCCGGCGCGCTCGCATGGAGCCGCTTCGGGCCGCCGGCGCGCCTGCGGACCCGAGATGGCAAGCATTAAGATTCTTGGATGATGTTCGCTTCTCCGTCGATGCCGATGGTGCCGAACTATACTAAAGGCTATGCGCTCCCCGCGGACCCCGCCTTCTTCGGAGGGCGGCGCGAGCATCGCGGGGGCGTCGTCGCTTCGTCGTCGATACGTTGAGAGAAAGGGGGCGGCATGGGCAGGTTGAAGAAGGTCGGGGCATCGGTTTACCTGGTTGCCGGCGCGCTGGTCCTGTGCAGCTTCATCGGGTTGCTGGCGGGCCCGTTCGCTCCGCGCTTCGCCGAGCTTCTCGAACTTCCGGCCTATCAAGTCCTCATGGTCGTTTGCGCGGGGGTCTGCGTGTTGCAGATGCTCTACGTGCTCGGCTGCATCCTGTTCGACCGGCCCGAGCCCCGTTGCGTGCACCCCCTGGGAACGCCCGACTTCGAGGTCACGATTCCCGCGCTGGAGTCCGTCGCCCGCACGGCGGCCCAGCAGGACGACGTGCTCGTAGACCGTGTCCAGGTGCGGATTCGCGGTCGCGAGGCGAATGCGGTGCATATCACCATCGAGGCCATCGCGCTTGAGGAGGAGGGCCTCGACGTCATCGCGGAATCGATGCGCCGCCGCGTCGAGCGGGCGCTGCGCGATACACTGGGCGCCTCGTGCTCATCGGTGCGCATCCGCTTCCTTCCCACTCGCACCACCGTTGCAACCAAGGAGGTCCAGCCATGAGTGATATGAAACATGCCCCCAAGGCCCCGCGCCCCGTTATCGAGGGCGCACCCGTCGACGACGGTGGGCAGCGCCGCGGCGCGGAGGAGGCTTCGGCGGGCGGCGACCAGTCGTCTACGTTCCAGGGCGCGACTATCGGCTTCTTCGCGCGCGCGGGGCGCCGCGCCTGGGCCTATGCGGATGCGCATCCCCATACCGTTCTCTACGGGGGAATCGGCTTGCTGGTCGCCGTGCTCATCCTCTGGCTCGGCTTATGGCATGCCATGGTGATCGCCATCTTCGTATGCGTCGGCGCGGCGATCGGTCAAGCGCGCGACGGCGAGGGCGGGATCTACCGGTTCTTCCAGCGCCTTTTTGGTGGAAGGCGCTAGCGCGCCGTTCGGTTGGCCGGTTTTTGGGAAACACACTTAAACATTCGCTGCGCGCATGCGCTATGAGAGAAGGGTGCGATCATGACGAACGTTCAGGATACGGATTCGAAAACCAAAGACGATGCCGCCCTCGAGGAGACGGTGACCGTCGAGCCCGTGCGCGATGGGGCCGAGCCCGCGGCGCCGGCGGGGCCGGCGAACGACGTGGCAGCCGACCTTTCGGATATGGAGGACGACGACCTCGTATCCGAGGACTCCCTCACGTATTCGAACGGCGTCATCGAGAAGATCGTCGCGATGGCCACACGCGAGGTTCCCCATGTGCTCGGCATGAAGGGCAACCTCATGCACTTCGTGCAGGAGCAGTTCGGCGCCGAGAACCTCACCAAGGGCGTGTCCGTCGAGGTGACCGACGACAACCGTGTGATCGTGAACATCTCCGTGATCATCGAATATGGAGCGTACGCCCCCGATATCTTCGAGGATGTGAAGGAGCGCGTGACCGAGCGCCTGGCGGCCATGACCGGTCTGGAGGTCGCTGGAATCAACCTGCGCATCGACGACGTGGTAACGCCGGAAGAATATGCGGAACGCCAGAAGCACTTCATCGACAGCCTCAAGGACGGCGAAGAGTAGGACGCGCGCCCCGGTATGGGGCGCGCTTTTGTTAACACATGGGTCTTTTCTCGGCTTGGCGGTTGCATACGTTGCAAACCGCGTGCTAGTCTCGACCGCATGATTACTTCGGTTGCACATATCACGATGATGATGGTCATGGAGATGCCCTCGCCTGGGCACTTCGTCATGTCGCGTGAACGCGTCGCACATGAGGAGACCGGGCGCCTCGATTAGGTCGCCTCTGGCAGGAGGCGGCCGGCCTTCTCGTTCACTAGTCATCGAGCGGAGAATCACTCGTGATCAGCATCCAACATCTCTATAAAAGCTACGGCGCGACGGCGCCGGCAAAGCGCGGCAAGCGCCCCGCCGGCGGGGGAGCGGACCTCTCCTATGCCGCATCCGTGAGCGGGAATCCCGCGCTTGTGGTCGCCGCGGCGACGCAGGCGACCGCGCAGGCGGCCCATGGGGCCGCGGAAGCGGCGGGCCGAACGGTCGGGCTTTCGGGGCGCCGACGCTCGGGTCCGTCCCATTCCGTCTTGCGTGCATCCAAAATTATGGAATTGCCTGCACAGATGAACTTTGTCTAGCGATTTGCGGGCATTCGGCGTATAGTAACGAATGTTTTGTCGGCTCCTGCCGTCAATTCGCCATGCCCGGGACAGCCATTGCGGGCATGGTGCACGTCAGGAGGCACGAGGATAGCCCCTCATGGTGAACCCCGTGCTTAAAACCCCAGTTAGGAGTGAACATGGCTGAAGAGAAGTACGTTCCGCGCCTGAAGACCAAGTACAACAACGAGGTCAAGCAGCTCATGCAGGAGAAGTTCGAGTACGGCAACGTCATGGAGATCCCGAAGTTCGAGAAGATCGTCGTCAACATGGGCGTCGGCGAGGCTGCTACGGACTCCAAGGCTATCGACGGCGCCGTGCGCGACCTGCGCGTCATCACCGGCCAGCAGCCCATGGTGACCCGTGCCCGCAAGTCCATCGCATCCTTCCGCCTGCGCGCCGGCATGCCCATCGGCGCCAAGGTCACCCTGCGCGGCGACCGCATGTGGGAGTTCTTCGATCGTCTGACCTCCATCGCGATCCCCCGTATCCGCGACTTCCGCGGCATCTCCGCCAAGTCCTTCGACGGCCGCGGCAACTTCTCCATGGGCGTGACCGAGCAGCTCATCTTCCCCGAGGTTGACTTCGACTCCGTCGACCACACTCGTGGTATGGACATCACCATCGTTACTACCGCGAAGACCGACGAAGAGGCCAAGGCCCTTCTCGACGCCTTCGGTTTCCCGTTCAAGAAATAGGTTCTAATGCCCCGGAGCCACGGGCGGTGCGCGAAGAGCACGTGCCGCCCGTCCGGAGCGAACATACTCAGATGTGAGGAGGAAATAAGTGGCTAAGACATCGATGATCGTCAAGTGCAATCGCAAGCAGAAGTTCTCGACGCGTGAGTACACCCGTTGCCAGCGTTGCGGCCGTCCGCATTCGGTCTACCGCAAGTTCGGCATCTGCCGTGTCTGCTTCCGCGAGCTGGCACTGAAGGGCGAGCTTCCCGGCATCAAGAAGGCCAGCTGGTAAGTCACTGCCAGCGCGCGCGGACGAACGATTCGTCCGTTCGCACGGAAGAACGTGCTGTCCTGGCTTGTTCGCTAAGGGCGAAGAAGGACCGCAGCACGTGTTCATCAAGAACGAAGGAGAATCTGCATGAACGTCACAGACTCGATCGCAGACATGCTTACTCGCATTCGCAATGCGAACTCTGCGAACAAGGCTGAGGTCTCGATGCCGAGCAGCAAGAAGCTCGTCGAGATCGCTCGCGTTATCTGCGAGGAGGGTTACGTCGAGAGCTACTACGTCGAGGACACCGCTCCGGCCAAGACCCTGCACATCACGCTCAAGTACGGCCGCAAGAAGGCCAAGGTCATCAACGGCATCAAGCGCATTTCCAAGCCCGGTCTGCGCAAGTACGCCGGCGCTAAGGACCTTCCCCGCGTCCGCGGCGGCCTTGGTACCGCTATCGTTTCTACGAGCAAGGGCGTTATGGCCGACCGCGATGCCCGCAAGCTGGGCGTCGGCGGCGAGGTCATCGCTTTTGTTTGGTAATCGCCTCGGCGTGTAGAAGGAAAGGAGATCACCGTGTCTCGTATCGGTAAGAAGCCTGTCCAGATTCCCGCCGGAGTCGAAGTGACAGTCAATGGCAACACCTGCATCGTCAAGGGCCCCAAGGGCACCCTGGAGCAGGATTTCCACGAGGAGATCGGCGTCGAGGTCGTGGAGAACCAGGTCATCGTGACCCGCGCTAACGACGAGCGCACCGCTCGCGCCCAGCACGGTCTGACCCGCGCTCTCATCCAGAACATGGTCACCGGCGTTTCCGAGGGCTTCACCAAGTCCCTCGAGCTCGCTGGCGTTGGCTACCGTGTTCAGCTCAAGGGTACCTCCCTTGATTTCTCCCTTGGTTACTCTCACCCGGTCGTCGTCGAGGCTCCCGAGGGCATCACCTTCGAGGTTCCCGACAACACCCACATCAACGTCAAGGGCATCAACAAGCAGCAGGTCGGCCAGATCGCCGCTGAGATCCGTGCGAAGCGTCCGCCCGAGCCTTACAAGGGCAAGGGTATCCACTACGTTGGCGAGCACATCCGCCGCAAGCTTGGCAAGGCCGCTAAGTAGTAACGCGTTTACCTCGCACATAAGACCAGCACCCCGTTAGGTGTTGGCATGACTTCTTAAGGAGTTTCAGCATGAACAAGCAAAAGGCGAAGCAGGCAGGCCTTAAGCGCCGTCAGCGTCGCGTTCGCGGCAGGATTTTCGGTACCGTCGAGCGTCCGCGTCTGCGCGTCGTTCGTTCCAACGCGAACATCTACGCCATGATCGTCAACGACACCGAGGGCAAGACGCTCGTTTCCGCGTCCACGCTCGAGGCCGAGTTCAAGGGCACCAAGACCGGCAACAAGGAAGCCGCCGAGAAGGTCGGTAAGCTCGTCGCCGAGCGTGCTCTCGAGGCCGGTATCACCCAGGTCAAGTTCGACCGCGGTGGCCGCATCTATCATGGCCGTGTCAAGGCCCTGGCTGATGGCGCTCGCGCCGCCGGCCTGGTCTTCTAGGAGGTATTAAGCAATGGCTCGTAATATCAAGCAGCAGCGCGAGGCCTCCGAGTTCGAGGAGCGCGTCGTCTTCATCAACCGTGTCGCCAAGACCGTCAAGGGTGGCCGTCGCATGTCCCTCGTCGCTCTCGTCGTCGTCGGCGACGGCAAGGGCAACGTCGGTCTGGGCATGGGCAAGTCCGCCGAGGTGCCCCTGGCCATCTCCAAGGCCACGCTCGACGCCAAGAAGCACATGTTCCATGTCCCAGTCACCTCTGAGGGCACCGTTCCGCATGAGGTCCTCGGTCGCTTCGGTGCCGCGAGCATCCTGATCAAGCCCGCTGTCGAGGGTACGGGCGTTATCGCCGGCGGCGCCGTGCGCCCCCTCTTCGAGCTCGCTGGCATCACCAACGTCCTCTCCAAGTCCCTTGGTTCCGACAACGGCCTCAACATCATCCAGGCCGCTGCCGAGGGCCTGAAGGAGCTTTCGAGCCCCGAGGACATCGCCGAGCTTCGCGGTCTGACCGTCTCCGAGATGTTCGTCGGTAAGAAGGAGCAGTAAGCATGGCTAACACCATCAAGATCAAGCAGGTCCGCAGCACCAACGGCTGCAAGGAGGATCAGCGTCGCACCGTTCGCGCCCTGGGCCTCAACAAGATCAACGCCACGCGCGAGATCGCTGACAATGAGAGCGTCCGCGGCATGATCTTCAAGGTTAAGCACCTTGTCGAGATTGTAGAGGAGTAACAATGCAGCTTCATGATCTTACTCCGGCTGAGGGTTCCAACAAGCGTCGCAAGCGCGTCGGTCGTGGTAACTCCTCCGGTAAGGGTACGTATTCGGGTCGCGGCCAGAACGGCCAGGGTTCCCGCTCCGGCGGCACCAAGGGCGCCGGTTTCGAGGGTGGCCAGACTCCGCTGGCCATGCGCCTTCCGAAGCTCCCCGGCTTCGTGAGCCCCCGTCGCATCGAGTACACCGCTATCAACGTCTCCACGCTCGAGGAGCGCTTCGAGGCCGACGCCGTCGTCGACGGTGCCGCCCTCAAGGCCGCCCGCCTCGTGAAGAGCGAGTACGAGCCCGTCAAGGTGCTCGGCAACGGCGAGATCACCAAGAAACTTACCGTCAAGGTCGACAAGGTCTCCGCTTCCGCGCAGGCCAAGATCGAGGCGGCTGGCGGAAAGGTCGAGCTCCCGTGCTAAATGGTTTGAAGAATATGTTCCGCATCAAAGAGTTGCGCGGAAAGATTCTCTTCACCATCGCGATGCTCGTGCTGTACCGTGTCGGTGCACACGTTCCTGTGCCCGGTATCCCCTTCCAGGGGATGCTGGGCCTTTTCCAGTCTGCAGGTGACTCTGTAGCGACGGGTGCGATGGCGCTGTTGAACCTTTTCTCCGGTGGCGCTCTTTCGTATGTTTCGGTTTTCTCCCTGGGCATCATGCCCTACATTACCAGCTCGATCATCATCCAGATGCTCCAGAGCGTGGTTCCGTCCCTGCATGAGCTCGCTCGCGAGGGCGAGGTCGGCCAGACGAAGATCACCCAGTACACGCGTTATCTGACGCTTGCGCTGGCCCTGCTCAATGCCATCGGCTACCTCTTCCTCTTCAAGGGCTTCGGCATCTCCTTCACCGGTGCCGGCGCGCCCGAGATCATCTTCGACATCATGATCGTCGGCTCGCTCGTTGCGGGCGCCATGCTCATCATGTGGATCGGCGAGCTCATCACCCAGCGCGGTATCGGTAACGGCATGTCCCTTATCATCTTCGCGAACATCATGGCTGGTCTGCCCCAGGCGATCTTCCAGTCCCTCGAGGGCGGCAACATGGGCATCGTGATGACCCTCGTCATCCTGCTCATCATCCTCGCCGTGATCCCGCTGATCGTGTTCATCGAGCGCGGCCAGCGTCGTATCCCGGTCCAGTACGCCAAGCGCGTCGTTGGTCGTCGCATCATGGGCGGCCAGTCCACCTATCTTCCCATCAAGGTGAACACCGCCGGCGTCATCCCGATCATCTTCGCGAGCGCCTTGCTGTACTTCCCGGCCCAGATCGCCGTGTTCTTCCCGAACGTCGGTTGGATCCAGACGGTGGCAAACGCGCTTTCGACCGGTTGGATCAACTGGATCCTCAACGTCGTCCTCATCGTGTTCTTCGCGTACTTCTACACCTCCATGGTGTTCAACCCCGATGATACGGCGGATAACCTCAAGAAGCAGGGCGGTTTCATCCCGGGCGTTCGTCCCGGCAAGGCCACCGCGCGCTACATCAAGAACGCGCTGAACAAGATCACCCTGCCTTCCGCGATCTTCCTGGCGCTCATCGCCATCGTGCCCTCGATCGTGTTCTCCTTCACGGGTAACGCGCTCATCCAGGCATTCGGCGGCACCTCGGTGCTCATCATGGTCGGCGTCGTTCTCGACACCATCGCCAAGGTGGAGAGCCAGATGAAGATGTACGATTACGACGGGTTCTTTAAGTAAGCCAGGTTGAGAGGAGTAACCCATGAACATTGTTCTGTTGGGTGCACCGGGCGCAGGTAAGGGTACTCAGGCCCAGCGTCTCGTGCGTGATTTCGGCGTTGCCCATATTTCTACCGGTGATCTTCTCCGCGCTGCCGTCAAGGGCGGCACCGAGCTTGGAATCCAGGCTAAGAAGTACATGGATGCCGGCGAACTCGTACCCGATCAGCTCGTGATCGACCTGGTTAAGGAGCGTCTTGCCGAGGATGACGCCCAGCAGGGCTTCCTGCTCGACGGCTTCCCGCGCAACACGCTTCAGGCCGTGACGCTCGATTCCGAGCTTTCCGAGATGGGCCGCGAGCTCGATTGCGCGCTGCTGATCGACGTCGACCGCGACGTCATCATCAATCGTCTGTCCTCTCGTCGCACCTGCCGCGCCTGCGGCTACACCGGGACCGCTTCCGATGAGACGTGCCCGAGCTGCGGTGGCGAGATGTACCAGCGCGATGACGACAAGGCCGAGACCATCGCCAACCGCCTGGACGTCTACGAGAAGCAGACCAGCCCGCTCATCGAGTACTATCGCGGTCAGGACATCCTGCACACCGTCGATGGCGATCGCGATGCCGACGTCGTCTACGCGGACGTGAAAGAAGTCCTCGGTCTATGATCAAGATCAAGTCTGCACACGAAATCGAGCAGATGAAGGTTGCCGGAGCGCTGTCTAAGATGGCGCTCCGGCGCGTTGGCGCCATGGTTCGTCCGGGCGTCTCAACCTTCGAGCTCGATCAGCTCGCCGAGCAGATCATCCGCATGCATGGCGGTAAGCCCGCTTTCAAGGGCTATGGCGGATTCCCCGGATCCATCTGCGCCTCGTTGAACGACGCGGTGGTCCATGGGATTCCCAATCCCGATATTATCCTGCGCGATGGCGATATCATCTCCATCGACACCGGTGCGGTCGTGGACGGTTGGGTGGGGGACAACGCGTGGACGTTCTACTGCGGCACGCCGTCGTCCGAGACCCAGGCGCTGTGCGAGGTCACCCTCGACTGCCTGCGCGCCGGTATCGAGCAGGCGGTCCCCGGTAACCATATCGGCGATATCGGTTTCGCGATCCAGTCGCTTGCCGAGAGCCATGGCTACGGGGTCCTTCGCGATTACGTGGGGCATGGGATCGGTCACGCCATGCATGAGGACCCCAACGTTCCCAACTATGGTAAGAAGGGGAGGGGCGTTCGTCTCCAGGCCGGCATGGTGCTCGCCATCGAGCCGATGGTGACGATGGGTTCCCCGCGCGTTCGCGTGGGAGCCGACGGTTGGCTGGTTTCTACTCGCGACCAGCTTCCCGCCGCGCACTACGAGAACACCGTTGCGATCACCGACGATGGCCCCGTCGTTCTTACCGCCGACGCCCAGGGCGCATGGTGCAGCATGCAGGGCGGCATCCTCTAGAAATTGAACAATCTTGTTCTATATATGGAGTGATGTAGAATTTTGTGAATCAGCGAATGGTTGTTATATCATTTGCTATTGCTGTCGTTTTCACTTTAGAGAAAGATGATTGCTTGTGAAGAAGGAAGATGCTATCGAACTCGAAGGTACGGTTACCGAGCCGCTGCCCAATGCCATGTTTCGTGTTGAGCTCGAGAACGGCGTATCCGTGCTGTGCTCGATTTCGGGCAAGATTCGCATGAATTACATCCGTATTCTCCCGGGCGATAAGGTCACGGTGCAGCTGTCCCCGTATGACCTCACGCGCGGTCGCATCACCTATCGCTACAAGTAACGATAGCGTCGAGAGACATTCAGATTCGATCGCTGGAGTGCTCAGCCCGCGATCGCATCTGCATGATTAACCAGCCTTCAGTTTTAACGCCTGCGGCTGGGCGAGTAGATAACATTCCGTTTGTAGCATGAGCACTACCGAAAGGAAGAACGATGAAGGTACGCCCTTCCGTCAAAAAGATGTGCGATAAGTGCAAGATCATTCGCCGCCATGGCAAGGTTCTCGTCATCTGCGAGAACCCTCGCCACAAGCAGCGTCAGGGCTAAGAGAGGAGAACCATAGTGGCCCGTATTAACGGTGTCGACCTTCCGCGCGAGAAGCGCGTCGAGATTGGTCTGACCTACATCTACGGCATCGGCCGCACTACCGCCACCAAGATTTGCGTCGAGTGCAACGTCAACGTCGATACGCGTGTTAAGGACCTCACTGAGGACGAGATCAACGCCATCCGTGAGTACATCGATAAGAATCACATCATGGTCGAGGGTGACCTCCGCCGTGAGCGTACTCAGAACGTCAAGCGCCTTATGGACATCGGCTGCAATCGTGGCCTGCGTCACCGCAAGGGCCTGCCGGTCCGCGGTCAGCGCACCCACACCAACGCTCGTACCCGCAAGGGTCCGAAGCGTCAGATCGGTGCTAAGAAGAAGAAATAGGGAGTTTGACGCATAATGGCTACTGCTAAGAACAAGCGCGGCGCCGCTACCCGCATCAAGCGCTCCGACCGCAAGAACATCTCCGTGGGCCAGGCTCACATCCGTTCCACGTTCAACAACACCATCGTTTCGATCACCGACGCCCAGGGCAACGTCATCGCCTGGAAGTCGGCCGGTACCGTGGGTTTCAAGGGCTCTCGTAAGTCCACTCCGTTCGCCGCTCAGATGGCTGCGGAGGCATGCGCCAAGATCGCTATGGATCACGGCATGCACAAGGTCTCCGTCTTCGTGAAGGGCCCCGGCTCTGGTCGCGAGACCGCCATCCGCTCCCTCCAGGCCGCCGGCCTCGAGGTTTCGAGCATCCAGGACAAGACCCCCATCCCGCACAACGGCTGCCGCCCCAAGAAGCGTCGCCGCGTGTAACTGAAAGGATCGAAAAACTATGGCAATCGATAGGACTCCGGTTCTCAAGCGCTGCCGTCAGCTCGGGATCGATCCCGCTGAGCTCGGTTACAGCAGCAAGAAGGAATCTATTCGCCAGCCCAAGCGCCGTCGCAAGGAATCCGAGTACGGCATGCAGCTGCGCGAGAAGCAGAAGGTTAAGTTCATCTACGGCGTGCTGGAGAAGCAGTTCCACACCTACTTCAACCGCGCCCGCAAGATGAAGGGCATCACCGGCGAGAACCTGCTCATTCTTCTTGAGAGCCGTCTCGACAACGTGGTGTTCCGTCTTGGCTTCGCCCGCACCCGCAAAGAGGCCCGTCAGACCGTCCGCCATGGTCACTTCACCGTGAACGGCCGTCGCGTCGACATCCCCTCTTATCAGGTCAAGCCCGGCGACGTCGTTGCTGTTGGCGAGAAGTTCCGCGACCTCCTTCCCATCAAGGAGGCCCTGATTTCCTCCGAGCGCTTCGAGGTCCCCGGCTGGCTCGAGGTTGATATCGAGAAGCTTTCCGGCAACGTGCTGGCTATGCCCGTGCGTGAGCAGATCAGCGGCGATATCAAAGAGCAGCTCATCGTCGAGCTCTACTCTAAGTAGTCCTTTTGGGCTGCTGAGGCTGGAGGTATTACATGTCAGAATTCATTAGGCCCCAGGTTCAGGTCGAAGAGATCAACGACACCTGCGCCCGCGTTTCCGTCGAGCCGCTCGAGCGCGGCTACGGCGACACGCTGGGTAACTCGATTCGACGCGTGCTGCTGTCCTCTCTTGAGGGCGCTGCCGTCGAGGCGATTCAGATCGATGGCGCTCAGCACGAGTTCATGGCCATCGACAACATGGTCGAGGATGTCACCGATATCGTCCTGAACGTCAAGGGCCTGGTGTTCCGTTCGCTGGGCACCGCGAACGAGGCTACGGCGACCATCTCGGTCGACGGCCCGTGCGAGGTTACCGGTGCGGACTTCTTCATCCCGTCGGAGTTCGAGCTCGTGAACCCCGAGCAGCACATCGCTACCCTCACTGAGGGCGGACACCTTACCATGAGCATGCGCATCGGTTATGGCCGTGGTTACGTTTCCTATGAGGCCAACAAGCGTGATAACGATCCCATCGGTATCATCCACGTTGACTCGCTGTATTCCCCGGTTCGTCGTTGCGCCAAGCTCGTTGAGGCTTGTCGTGTCGGCCAGCACACGGACTACGACCGCCTTGTTCTCGAGATCGAGACCAATGGCGCCGTCGACCCCCGCGAGGCTGTCGTCCAGGCTGCCAATATCATCAACCAGCATATGGCCGCCTTCATGAACCTCGCCGATGCTCCCGAGGAAGAGGAGGAGATCTCCATCTTCGCTCCCGAGCAGGCCAACGACAATGCCGAGCTCGACAAGCAGATCGAGGATCTCGATCTTTCGGTGCGCTCCTACAACTGCCTGAAGCGCGCGAGCATTCACTCCGTGCGTCAGCTTGTGGAGTTCTCCGAGAACGATCTGCTGAACATCCGCAACTTTGGTGTGAAGTCGATCGAGGAAGTCAAGGACAAGCTTGAGTCCATGGGTCTGAGCCTCAAGGCTTAAAGATCCGTGTTTTAGAGGAGAACCAGACCATGCGTCACAACAAGAAGAAGGGCCTGAAGCTCGGCACCGATGCCAGCCACACCAAGGCCATGAAGAAGAGCCTTGCTAAGGCGCTCTTCGAGAACGACCGCATCAAGACCACCGAGACCCGTGCCAAGGCGCTCCGCTCCTATGCAGAGCCCATCATCACGTGGGCCAAGAAGGGCGATATCCACTCTCGCCGTCTTGCTATCGCCAAGCTCGGCGATAAGAACCTCGTGGCCGAGATCTTCGATAAGGCCGCTCAGGGCATGTGGGCCGACCGCAACGGCGGTTACACCCGCATCATGAAGCTCGGTACCCGCAAGGGCGATAACGCCGAGATGGTCATCATCGAGCTCGTCACCGAGCCGGTTGTGAAGAAGGCCCCGAAGAAGGCCGCTGCTCCCAAGAAGGTCGAGGCCAAGGCCGAGGCTGCTGAGGAGACCGAGGCTGCCGAGGAGGCTGCTGAGTAGCGTGTGATCCCGAAGGGATTCGATGCGACTTATGAGAGGGGTGCTGCGCGCACCCCTCTTTTTTTGATTCGATCGCGCTCTACGATCCCGTGCGTGCGCTCGCCCGGCCGACGGGATGCGCGGACGTGCTCGGAGCCGGGCGGTCGGTAGCGTGATTGCTTTCTAGTGATGTGAGGGGCGGTGTGCCGCATGATACGCATGGAGCACGTGGGACGGTCGTTTCCATCTGGAGCGCGGGCGGTTCGCGACATATCCCTGACTGTCGAACGCGGGTCGATACTCGGATTGATCGGTTCGAACGGTTCGGGTAAATCAAGCTGCGCTCGAATCCTGTGCGCCATGGACCTCGCGGATGAGGGGTCCGCCATCGTCGACGGAATCGATCCGGCGGCGGGGGAGCCCGATCGCCTCGCGGTTCGCGAGATGGTGGCCTACGTGCAGCAGGACCCGGTCGACCAGCTCGTCTCCACGATCGTGTTCGACGAGGTCGCGTTCGGGCCCCGCAACCTCGGTCTCGATGAGGGGGAGGTCGAGCAGCGCGTTCGCGACGCCCTTGCCGCCGTCGACCTCGAAGACGCCGCGGGCTGCGACGTCGCGGCCCTTTCCGGCGGCGAGCAGCAGCGGCTGGCGATTGCCGGCGCCCTGGCGATGAAGCCGCGCTACCTCGTTCTCGACGAGGTGACCGCGATGCTCGACAGCGCTGTCCGTCCTTCCTTACGCGAGCTCATCGCCTCGTGCGTCGAAGCCGGCACGGGTGTCGTGCTCGTGACCCACGATGTGTCCGAGATGGTCCTGTGCGATCGGCTCGTCGCGCTCGAGGGCGGCCGGGCCATCTGGCGGGGTGATATCGCCTCGCTCGCCTCGTCTGCGGATGACCTGTGGGATCGCTGCGTCGTTCCCACCGGGTACTCCGAGGTCCTCAGAGCCGCCTTGAGGGCCGGAGTGCCTCGGGAGGCATGTGTTCGTCCCGAATCACTCGCCCGTGCCGTGCTGGGGATATCAGGGGGCTTCGAGGCGGTCTTTCCGGGTGGCGGGCTTTGCGAAGACGCCCTTCCTCTCAACACCGCGGTGGCTCCCCAGGCCGGACGGGGACCGTCCCCGGACGCTGGCATCGCGTTCGTTCGGGCGTCCTATTCGTATGCCGGCGCCGACGACGATAGCCGACTCGCCGTCTCGTCCGCGAGCCTCTCCGTTCCGCGTGGCGAGGTCGTGCTGCTCGCGGGCCGCTCGGGGTCCGGGAAATCGACCATGGCGTCGCTTGCCTGCGGGCTCTTGACGCCCGATGCCGGGAGCGTCGCGGTCTTCGGGCGCGCCCCCGAGCCGGCATCCTGCGGCGTCTCGTTCCAGCGCCCCGAAAACCAGCTCTTCCTCGACTCCGTGTTCGACGAGCTCGCGTTCGCACTCCGTAACCAGGGCCGTGCGGAACAAGATATCGAGCGCAGGGTTCGAACGATCGCCGCGCGCCTCGGAATCGATGAGGCGCTGTTCGATCGGTCTCCCTTCGAGCTGTCGGGCGGTCAGGCGCGCCGCGTCGGACTGGGTTGCGTGCTCTCGCTCGATGCCCCGGCGTATGTGTTCGATGAGCCGACCGCCGGCCTGGACGCCCGGGGAAGGGTGCTCGTCCACCGGTTGATGCGCGGTCTGGCGGAGGAGGGGCGCGCCGTCTTGGTGATCAGCCACGATCTCGAGGAATGGATGGGGGCCGTCGATTCCGTTGCGCTGATGCGGGACGGCTCTATCTGCTGGCAGGGCGATGCGCGCCCGCTGTCGACCGCGCCCGCGATCTTTCGCGAGGCGGGCATCGAGCCGCCCGAGGGCGCGCTGCTGCGCGAGGCGCTCGCATACGAGGGAGGCGGGCATGTTGGTTAGTCCGAGGCGAGGTGCCGCATCGAGCTCTTCCTGGCTCGCGGGCCTCGACGCGCGCGTCAAGATCACATTGCTGCTCGCGAGCACCGTCGTGCTGTTCGCCGTGCCCTCACCGCTCGTTCTGGTCGTCGCGTTTTTCGTGCTCATCGCCTGTCTGCGCCTTGCTCGGGTTCGGCCGGGGGCCGTCGTGTCGGCGGCGAAGCCTGTCTCCGTGATCCTGGCGTTCACGCTCGTCGCCAATCTCGTCGCGTGCGACGGCAGCGGGTCGATCGCGCTCGCGGGACCGGTGGGCATCGACGTCGAGGGCGGGGTGCGCGGCCTTGCCGCTGTGGCGCGCATCATCCTGTTGCTCGGCTTCTCGCTGGTCGTCTCGATATCGACCACCCCTTCCGAGCTCGGAGACGCCGTCGTCCGCCTGCTGCGCCCGTTGGGTCGCTTCGGCGTGCCGGTCGCCCAGGTCGGGTCGACCCTTTCGATCGCGTTGCGCTTCATGCCGATCGTCGCCGAGGAGTTCCGAAGGATCCAGCTCGCGCAGCGGGCGCGCGGCGTACGCTTCGACGAGGGGCGCCTGGGCGAGCGCATCGCGCGCTGGGCCTCGGTATTCACGCCGTTGATCGTGGCGCTCTTCAGGCGCGCCGACCGGCTGGCTGATTCCATGGCTGCGCGATGCTATGCTGATGGCTCGCGTCATCGCGTGCCGCCGCGCCCCCTGGGCCGACGCGACCGCGCCCTCTTGTGCGGCGGCCTGGCGCTCTGCGCCGTTTTGATCGTGTCGTTTTGCGTTGTCCCCGCCCTGGCGGGGATCCACTAGATCCTGGAGTGTTACATGGTTGGTTTCGAACCCCTCGATACGTCCTTCGAGCCCGCGGGTACCCTGGTGTTCCGTCTGGGCTACGACGGGGCGGCCTACAGCGGCTTTGCCGAGCAACCCGGCCAGACGACGGTTGCGGGGGAGATTCGCAGTGCGCTTGAGACGTTCCTGCGCCGTCCGATCGAGCTGACCTGCGCCGGCAGGACCGACGCCGGCGTCCATGCGATCGCGCAGTATGTGAGCGTTCCCGCACTTCCCGAAGAGCTCGAGATTCCCCGTGCGCGCTGGATGCGGGCCACCTCGGCGCTGCTTCCCGGCGATATCGCGCTCAGCGAGGTGTTCCATGCGGCGCCCGGATTCTCCGCGCGCTTCGACGCGAGGGCGCGCACGTACACGTACCGCATCGCGACCGGCGAGGCCCGTCCGCTGCTTACGCGCGACTACGCATGGTGGCACCGCCTTCCGCTCGATGTCGACGCCATGGACCGCGCGGCCCGCTGCCTGCTGGGCGAGCATGATTTCAAGAGCTTCTGCAAGGTCGCGTCGGCGGTGGGGAAGCCCACGTGCCGCAACGTCCATGCGGTCTCGTTCGCCCGCGAGCGCCAGATGGGGGAGGACCTGATCGAGTTTACGATCACGGGCAACGCCTTCCTGCATTCCATGGTGCGCACGATCGTGGGAAGCCTGGTGGAAGTGGGATCCGGTCGGCGCGACGAGACCTGGCTTGCCGATGCGCTCGCGGCATGCGACCGACGTGCCGCGGGGCCGACGGCGCCCGCTCGCGGCCTGTGCTTCATGGGCGTCTCCTACGATGCGGGCGCGTTGACCGCGTGCCCGAATATGTTGGAGCGGTGTTAAGGGTTTGTACATGCCGTGCATCGAACTCGTTCCCCCCTTTCGCCTTGCGGCCTTGCGATACCATGCATGTGAATGAAACGGAATGAAAGGGTTGGTTCGGTGCGTCGTCGTGTCCCCAGGTGTCCGCGTGTCTCGGTGATCATCGCGGCCCATAACGCCGAAAACCACATCGTCCGCGCGATCGAGAGCGTGCTGAACCAGGGATTCGAGGACCTGGAGCTGCTGGCCGTTGACTGCGCGTCTCGCGATAGGACCCGGTCCCTGTGCGAGCGGTTCGCCGAGCGCGACATCCGGGTCGAGGCGCTCTGCATCGAGGATGAATCCTGCGTCGCGGGCCGGCGTGCTGCCTTGGCTTCGGCACGGGGGGAGTACGTGCTGTTCCTCGACCAGAACGACTGGTTCTCTCCCGATTATCTCGATTGCGTCGTGAGCGCCATGGCGTCGCACGGCGCCTTGCTGGCGATTCCGGAGATCTCCATCGATGCCGAGCAGGCCGATGGCGCGCGCGTATCCACCACCATCTCCCATGAAACGTGCTTTTGGGATCAGCCTGAGGCGTTTCGCCGCGGCGCATCCGCTTTGATCGAGAGCGGGGTGCTGGCGTTCATCGCCGGCAAGCTGTTCGTACGGGAGCGGCTCCAGGAACTCGAGCGTCCCTCCCTCGAGGGCGATGTGGACCAATCGGTCATGGTTTCCTATGTGCGCGATCTCGATTGCGCCGTCGCGGTCGAAGGGGCCCGCTACCACCTGACCGTCGCCCCGGCCCCCGCCCGTCCGGCTTACGATCCCACGCAGTTCGCGCGCTCCGCCCATGAGTTCGAGGTGCTCGAGCAGCTTTACGACGACTGGGGCCTGCTTGACGACGACGAGGCGATGCGGCCGATCTACCGCCGCCATCTGCGCGATGTGACGCGCTGCATCGTTAACGCCGCTCTCGGCACGGGGCGGATCTCCTCCGCCGAGCGCAGGCAGCGCGTGCAGGATATGGTCGATGCTCCCGCGACGCGGCGCTGCGTGCAGTCCCTGGAGGCGTGCAGCCATGAGTTCGGCATCATGTACTCGCCCATCGCCCGGCGAAGCGCGATGGCGTGCTGCATGGGCGCGCGCATCCAGGACATCGTCGACCGTGCGTTGACGCCTCTGGGCGCGGCGGCATCGGCCCGCGGCATCTAGCCGCCTTTCGTGCGCACGGCATATCGAAACGGAACCGGGCGGAGCGTCCGAGAGCGCCGACGCGCCGATGCCGGCGCGGGAGAAGCGGGGCCGCGGCCCGCGCGGAGTCTCGGGTACCCGGTTTCGTAAGGGTGCCTCTGGCTTGGTGATATTCAATATGCCGTCTGCAGCCTGATTAGTCGATATTTGAGTATTGCGCCTGTCCTTATGCACGTCTCATGCCGTTCACAGGCAAGTTTGCTCTCTTTGAGTCATAATTGTAAAATCAAGACCGTGTCGACTGTGTATAGCTCGATGATAATTACCCTACAAATCGGGACCTTCTATGCAATCGGGGTGAGCAGACCATGGCTAAGAAACGCAATGGACGACAGGATGCGATACGCGATATCGTGCGCAACAAGGACGTTCGCACGCAGCGCATGCTGGTTGATGAGCTGAAGGCGTGCGGGTTCGACTGCACGCAGGCGACCGTGTCGCGCGATATCGCCGATATGGGGTTGCGCAAGCTTCCCGAAGGGGTATACGTACTGGCCGAGGATCTGCATCTGCAGCGTATGGTTTCCGAGCTCGTGGTGGACGTGCAGCGCACGGAGAACCTCGTGCTCGTAAAGGCGCAGCCCGGCACCGCTTCCGGTATCGCCGCCGCAGTCGACGCGGCCGAGCTCCCCGATGTCCTGGGCTCGCTCGCGGGCAATGACACGATCCTGGTGATCGCGCAGACCGCCGAGGACGGCGCGCGGTTCGAGTCCCTTATCACGAAGCTGAGGAGCGTACGCAAGTAATGACGGCTTTCTTGCACATCTTGATGATCTCGCTCGTCCTGTTGCTGCCTATCGCGCTGATCGCGCTGCTGGTCTGGTATTTCGTTCGCTGGCGCGCCTCGTGCTAGAGCTGCGCCTGAAGCCGATTCGCCCGTTGTCCATCGCGGTCTATGCCGGGTCCTTCCCCTGTTTGCACGCATAAGCCGCCCGCCGCTTCCTTGCGACGGGCGGCTTATGCGTTAGGGGATATGTCCGCCCGCGTTGAAGAAAAGCGCCGGCCCCCTGTCGTCCAGGGAGTCGGCGCTTTGCGCCATGGCTTTGAGGATGGATGATCCATGCGGTGCGGGCGAGGCCGGCGTATGCTCCGCATGGTCCCGGCGCCTACGTTGTCGGTGCGGGCTCGGGCTCGGGTTCCGGTTCGGGCTCCGGCTCGGGCTCCGGCTGGGGCTCCGGCTGGGGCTGGGGTTGGGGTTGGGGTTCGGGCTGGGGCGCCGGCTGGGGCTGGGGTTGGGGTTGGGGTTCGGGCTGGGGCGCCGGCTCGGGCTGGGGCGCCGGCTGGGGCTGGGGTTGGGGTTGGGGTTCGGGCTGGGGCGCCGGCTCGGGCTGGGGCGCCGGCGTCGGGGTGCTCGGGTTCGTGGTCGCGCCCTCGTTCGGAGCGGTGTCCACGCCCTCGGTCGTCTCGGCGTTCTCCTCTTCTTTCTGCTCCTCGTCCTCGTCGTCCTTCTTCTTGTGCGTGCTGACGGAGAACTTCCAGCTGGAGTTCGGCTTGTACTGGGGCGTCTCTCCGGTGGGGAATTCCTCGCGCGCGACGTTGGCGAGGGCGTTGTTCATGAAGGCGCGGAAGATGGGAAGCGGCAGGTCCGCGGTTCCGTATCCGGAGAAGGAGGCGTTCGTGCCGGAGCGGCCGGTCCAGATGGAGCAGACGAGCTGCGGAGTGTAGCCGCAGAACCACAGGTCGGTGGTCTTGCTCGCGGTACCCGCCGTACCGGTCTTGCCCGCGACGGGTTGATCGATCGACGGACGGCCGTAGACGCCCGTGCCCCCGCCGATCATGACGGTCTTCAGGACGTTGGTGATCGCTTCGGCCTGACCGGCGGTGAACACCTGGTCGTCTTCGAGTTCATGCTTGTAGAGGGTTTTGCCGTCGCGCGAGACGATCTCGGTGATCGCCACGGCTTCGCGGTGGTAGCCGCCGTTGGCGAAGGCGGTGTACGCCTCGGCCATCTCGAGCGGCGTGATGCTCGCGGTGCCCAGGGTGAGCGCGGGGACATCTTGGAAGTTCGCCTGCTCGCTCTTGGTATCGATGCCCAGTTCGCCGCACATGTCGATGATGGCCTTGTTACCGATCGCCTCGGCCACCTGTACGAAGCCGGTGTTGGAGGAGACGGCGGTGGCCTGCGCAAGGGTGCGGGAGCCGTAGTTGTGGTTGCCGTAGTTCTGGAACACGCTGCCCCAGACCTTGAGGGGCGACGCGCAGTTGATCACGACGTTGGGGCTCATACCGGCTTTGATAGCGGCGGCGAGCGTGAAGGTCTTGAAGGACGAACCCGGAGAGCGGCGACCCAGGGCGTGGTTCACGTGGCTGTCGTCGGCGTAGTAGTCCTTGCCGCCCACCATGGCCTTGATATAGCCGGTCTTCGGGTCGAGGACCACCATGCCGACCTGCAGGTTATCCGCACCGGCGGCCTGCATGCGACCGACCGCCGCCTCCTCGGCCATGCTCTGGAGGGTCGGGTCGATGGTCGTCTTCACGGTGAGGCCGCCTTTGAAGATCATGTCCGTGGAGAACTCCTCCTGCAGGAGCGACTTCACGTAGTCGACGAAATAGGGGTGGGCGAGGATGCCGTCCACGGGGACGGCAGGGGCGAGGTTGAGCGTGATGGGCTCGGCCGCCGCCGCGTCGCGCTCCTCTTGCGTGATGCTGCCCGCCGAGAGCATGCGGTCGAGGACCAGGTTGCGGCGGGAGAGGGCGTAGTCGGGGTTGACCGTGGGGTCGTAGAGCGAGGGGGCGTTGGGAAGACCGACGAGCATGGCCGCCTCGGCAAGGGTGAGGTCGCTTGCGTTCTTGGAGAAGTAGGTCTTGGATGCCGCCTGGATGCCGTAGGCGCCGTGTCCGTAATAGATGGTATTGAGGTACATCATCAGGATATCTTCCTTCGAGTACACCTCTTCCATCTTGATGGCGATGAACGCCTCGCGCACCTTGCGCTCGATGGTGTTGTCGAACTGCTCCTCCGAGAGGATGGTGTTGCGGACGAGCTGCTGCGTGATGGTGGAGGCGCCCTCCGAGCCGCCGGTGAGCTGGACCACGACGGCGCGCATGATGCCGATGAGGTCGACGCCGTTGTGCTCGTAGAAGCGCTCGTCCTCCGTGTCGACGGTGCCGTCGAGCACGTAGGGGGAGACCTGGTCGAACGTGATGCTCTCGCGGTTCTGGACGTAGAGGCTCGCGATCTCGTTGCCGTTGGCGTCCAGGACGGTGGTGGGCTCGCTAACCAGGTACTGGTTCGCATCGGTGTAGTCGGGAAGATCGGAGAGCCACCGGTTGATGTTGCCCGTCATGCCGATGCCGAACGCGATGCCGGCGATCAGAAGGAAGCCGAAAAGGGATCCTATTATGACGGGGATGACGTGTGTCTTGGACCGCTCGCGCATGGACCGCTCACGAGAACCCATAGATACCTCCTGCCGTTTCATGAGGCGCGGGTGCGCCGTGAATCATGAGGGAACTTCAAATACTATAGGTTAGCGCAAGAGCCTGCGCCCATCCTTGTGTATCCTTGCCTGCGACAAAGTTTCGTAAACGCGCGCCTCGCGTTAGACCGGGCGCCGGTGAAAGGGGCTGTTTGCCATGACGATGCGTTTGCCTGAACTGCTTGCGCCAGCGGGCTCCCTCGAGGCCCTCGCGGCGGCGCTCGCCGCCGGCGCGGATGCCGTCTACACCGGCGCCGGCGCCTTCAACGCCCGGGCGGCGGCGACCGACCTTACCCTCGATGAGCTGCGCCGCGCCGCCGCGCTCTGCCGCGCGCACGGGGCGCGTCTGTACGTGACGCTGAACATCTTCGTGCACGATGGCGAGCTGGGTCCGGCCGCGGCGCTCGCCCGCGGCGTTCTTGGGGCGGGGGCGGATGCGCTCATCGTCGCCGACCCGGGGCTCATCGCGGCGATTCGGCGCGAGGTGGGGGATGTCGAGATCCATCTCTCCACGCAGGCGGGGGTGCACGCGCCGGCGGGCGCGGTCCTCGCCGCTCGCGAGCTGGGCGTGTCGCGCGTGACGTGCGGTCGCGAGCTCTCGGTGTCGGAGATCGCCGCGATGGCGGCCACGGGCGTGGAGATCGAGGCGTTCTGCCATGGGGCGATCTGCATCTGCTACGCGGGCGCCTGCTCGTTCTCGTCGCTGCGCCGGGGCCGCTCGGCCAACCGGGGCGACTGCACGCAGCCGTGCCGGCTCCACTACGGGCTGGTGGACGAGGCGGGCGTCCGCCTCGATGCGCGCGAGGGGGACCTGCTGCTGTGCCCTCGGGACTACCTGTCCATTCGCCATATCCCGGAGCTGGTGCGCTCCGGCGTGGGCGCGCTCAAGATCGAGGGGCGCATGAAGAATCCCGATTACGTCTACAACGTGGTTCGCTGCTACCGCCGTGCGCTCGATGGTGCCGCGGCGGGGCTGGCGGTCGATATCGAGGGCCTCGAGGCGCAGCTCGCCCGTTCGTTCAACCGCGGCTTCAGCACGGAGTACCTGCAGGGCGCATCGGGGTCGGAGCTCATGAGCTGGGAGCGCTCGTGCAACCAGGGCTTGCGGGCGGGCGTGGTGGTCGAGCGCCGCCACGAGGAGGTCGTGGTCGAGCTCGAGCGGGCGGTGGACGAGGGCGATACCCTCGAGATCCGCTATATCCCCGGCGAGGAGGCGGCGTCCGACGTGCCGAAGCGCTGGCCCATGGTGCCCTGCCCGGTGTCCGCGTCGGCAGGCGAGCGTATCGCCGTGCACTGCAAGCGCAAGGTGTCCTGCGGCAGCGTCGTTCACGTCGTGAGGAGCGCCGGCGTGCTCGCGCAGGCCGCGGCCGCCGTCGACCGGGTCCTCTCGCAGCCCGTCGCCGTCGAGGCAGTCGATGCTCGCACCGAGGCGGGAAGCGTCGGATCCGAGGCGGAAGGTGTCGGCACCGAGGCGGTCGATGCTCGCACCGAGGCGGGTGCTGCGGGTGCGGTGCCCGATGCCGCTCCCGCGCCCGCCGCCTGCGCGTCGGCGGCGGCTCGCGCCGTCTCATCCCGACGCCTTCCGACCGATTGCGTGCTTACCGGGACGGTGGACGACGCCCGCGCCGCCATCGACGGCGGAGCAGAGGCGTACGTCCACGCGTTTCGCATCCTGGAGGACGGTATCGAGGCTTGGGGCGAGCTGCTGCCGTCCGTTACCGCCGTGCTCGACGAGGTGTCGCGCGCCGACGACGAGGCGTTCCAGCGAGAGTTGTGCCGCCGTGCCCGCTCGGTGGTCTGCCGCAACCTGACGCAGCTGGCGTTCGCCCGCGAGGCGGGGGCCCGCTTCGAGGTCGCCCCGCCCGTCACCGTGTCGAACGCATCGACCCTGTCCGTCTTTGCGGGATTGGGGGCGAGCCGGGTATGGCTCCCGTGCGACCTGGCGCTCGAGCGCGTCGAGGAGCTGGCGGCATCTGCCGGGGGCGCGGTCGAGGCGGGCGTCGTCATCCAGGGGCGCCCGGAGCTCATGGTGACCGAGCACTGCCTGCTCACCGCCGAGGGATCCTGCTCGGGTCGATGCACCGAATGCCGCCGCCGCGCCTCGAGGCGCTTCCTGGTGGAGCGCGACGGGACGCGGCTCCCGGTCTTCGTGGACGCGCGCGGCCGCACGCGGATCTTCGATGCCGACCCGATCGACCTGACGGATGCGCGCGATGCGCTGGAACACGCCGGCGTCGCGGCCTTCCTCCGCGCGCCGCAGGGGGTGCCCGCCTGGTAGGAGGGCGGGCTTTCCGCATCGCCCGCGTCGCCGGGCGCGACGAGCCCGCCTGCGTGCCCGCGCATCCCGCCGCCTTCCATCTCGTCGTTTCGAGGCGGGTTATTTTAAATCCGCCGATCAGTTTCATGGGAACTCGAGTAAACTGAAAGAATTGCATGTTCAAGCACCGCCGTGTACAACCGAGAAAGGCGAGGGTGCTATCCGATTCTGCAGGAGGGCAGAGCATTGTTGTCAGTCGACGAGCAGATGCGCATCATCACCTCCGGCACGGCGAAGATCGTGCCCGAGGCCGACCTCAGGAAGAAGCTTGAGAAGGGCGCGCCGCTCAACATCAAGCTGGGCGTCGACCCCACGAGCCCCGATCTTCATCTGGGCCACGCCGTGCCGCTGCGCAAGATGCGCCAGTTCCAGGACCTGGGCCATCGCGTGACCCTCATCATCGGCAACGGCACCGCCACCATCGGCGACCCGTCCGGCAAGAACTCCACGCGCCCGCAGCTCTCCCAGGAGCAGGTCGAGGCCAACGCCGCGACCTACGTCTCCCAGGCGATGAAGATCCTGGATCCCGAGAAGACCACCATCGTCCATAACGGCGACTGGATGTTCCCCATGGGTCTGAAGGAGCTGCTGGCCGTTGCTTCCAAGTTCACCGTCGCCCGCATCCTCGAGCGCGACGACTTCACGAAGCGCTACCAGTCCCAGACCCCCATCGCGCTGCACGAGTTCCTCTATCCCGTGATGCAGGCCTACGACTCCGTGAAGATCGAGGCCGACGTCGAGATGGGCGGCACCGACCAGCTGTTCAACCTGCTGGCCGGCCGCGAGCTCATGGAGAAGATGGGCATGGAGCCGCAGATCGCGCTCACCATGCCGCTGCTCGAGGGCACCGATGGCGTTCGCAAGATGTCCAAGTCCTACGGCAACTACATCGGCCTCACGGATGCGCCCGCCGACATGTTTGGCAAGACCATGTCGATTCCCGATGAGATGATCGCCAAGTACTACCGCCTGGCGTCCTCCAAGTCCATCGACGAGGTCGAGGCCATCGAGGCGTCCCTGGCGGACGGCACCGGCGATCCCTACCAGCTCAAGCGCGCCCTGGCCCGCGACCTCATCACCACGTACCACTCCGCCGAGCACGCCGCGGCCGCCGAGGCCGAGTTCGACCGCGTCTTCAAGGAGAACCAGCTCCCCGAGGACATCGCCGAGGTTTCGCTCGACCTTACCCCGGGCGAGGACGGCACCGTGTACCTGGCCGGCCTGCTGAAGGACGCCGGCCTGGCTCCGTCCGCCGGCGAGGCCCGTCGCCTCATCGACGGCGGCGGCGTCAAGATCGACGGCGAGGCCGTGGCGCCTAAGAGCTACAACATCGATGCCGCGCTGCTCAAGAGCGGCACCGTGCTCCAGGTCGGCAAGCGCAAGTTCGCCCGCCTAGCATAGCGCCTCAGATTGGGGGGCGGTGCCGCCCTGGGGCAGAGGTCGACCGGCGGCCGACATGCGCCACCCGCGCGGGAGCTCGGGCACCTTCCTTGAATCTGGGTATTAAGTCCCCATAGGGCCGCAAGCGTCAATGAATAGGGCCGCAAACGTCAATGCGGAGCGCTCCTCATTGACGTTTGCGGCCCATTGTCATGATTCGGAGTCATCTAACGCATTTTTTGCGCTTGTTTTTTGACTTTTGTGACTCCAATTTCCTCTTGGAGTTCACTACGACAGTAAATAGCGTGTTTTATTGGCTTTGATGACTCCAAGCCGTGATGGGGCCACGGTCATCACTGATCGCCTGCTCGAATCTGCCCTTCGGCTCTATTGGCTGCTCGATTTGGCACACGCTCCCATGCCGAGGCCGTGGCCGAGTTGGTGCGCCCGCTCCCATGCCGAGGCCGTGGCCGAGTTGGTGCGCCCGCTCCCATGCCGAGGCCGTGGCCGAGTTGGTGCGTCCGCTCCCATGCCGAGGCGCCGGCCGACGCGTCGCGTCCGATTCTGCTAAACCGAGAGTCCTGGCAGAGGTTTTTCGAATTGCACGCGAGGAGGTGGTCGCAGGAAGCGCCGCGGCGCCGATTAGGCCTTCAGCATCTGGAATATGGACGCGGCGACGCCGTCCTCGTCGTTGCCGGCGGCGACCGCATCCGCTGCCGCGCGCACGGCGGCCTCGGCGTTCGCCATGGCCACGCCGGTGCCCGCCGCCTGCAGCATGGAGATATCGTTCATGTTGTCCCCGAAGGCGACGGCGTCCGCGACGGGGACGCCGAGCTCGCGGCAAAGCCATTCGAGCGCCGATCCCTTCGAGGTGCCGCGCTGCATCACCTCGATGTTCATGGGGTACGACCGCGTGACCTCGATGTTAGGGACGTGCGCGAGCTCGGCGAGGATGGCGTCGCGGTCGGCGGGATCCTTCCAGTACATCGCCACGCGCTCGAGCACGTCCACGGAATCGATGAGCTCGAGGGGGAGCGCGTCGACCGGCGTGCGGGTGGCGCGCATGGCGCTGAGGATATGGGGGTCGTTGACGAACTCGTCGAGCCGGGCGTAGACGTCGCGATGGGAGAGGCAGGCGCCGTCGGCGAAGATGTCGAAGGTGACATCGAAGCGCCGCGCGATCCGCCAGATGCGCCGCGCGGTATCACGGGACAGGGGCGCGCGGTGGATGACGGCGGCGCGCGCCGTGTTCCAGGGCTCCGCCTCATCGAGACGCGCGATGACCGCGCCGTTCGCGGCGACGGCGTGGTGCACGGATGGGTGGGCGAGCACCTCCGCGGGCACGCCCGAGAGCGGCCGGCCCGTGCAGGGCACGAATTCGATGCCGGCGTCGGCGAGCGCATCGAGCGCGCGGCGGCTCTCATCGCTCACCCGCTTCGTCGAGGTGAGGAACGTGCCGTCCATATCTGAGAAGAAGATCATGCTGTCATCCTCGGGTTCTCGCGGGGTGGTTCGACGAGAGGCGGGCGCCTACCGTGCGCCCGCGCGGCGGGCGGGACAGGGGCGGCGCTCCGTTTCGACGCATCGGCTAGCGCTGGGCCAGGGGGATGTAGGACATATCGTCCATGATGGAGTTGTAGGCCGGTCGGATGATGCGGTGCGCGCCGAAGAGCTCCTCCATGCGATGCGCCGACCAGCCCGCGGTGCGGGCGACGGCGAACAGGGGCGTGAACAGGGTGGGCGGGATTCCCAGCATCGTGTAGATGAAGCCGGTATACAGGTCGATGTTGGCGCAGATGGGTTTCTTGGTGCCGCGCACGGAGCGCATGACATCCGGCGCCAGGCGCTCGATGTTCTCGATGAGCGCGAACTCCTCGCCCAGCCCCTTGGCCTCGGCCAGGCTGCGCGCGTAGCGCTTGCAGAGCTTGGCACGGGGATCGGAGAGCGTGTAGACCGCGTGCCCCATGCCGTAGATGAGGCCGCTGCGGTCGAAAGCCTCGCGGCGCAGGAGCTTCTCGAGATACGAGGCGACCTCGTCATCGCTGTCCCAGTTCGAGACGTGCTCGCGGATATCCGCGTGCATGCGGACGACCTTCTCGTTCGCCCCGCCGTGACGCGGACCCTTGAGCGATCCGATGGCGGCGGCGTAGGCCGAATACGCATCCGTGGCCGAGCTCGAGAGCACGCGGCAGGCGAAGGTGGAGTTGTTGCCGCCGCCGTGCTCGGCGTGGAGCATGAGCATGACGTCGAGGAGCATGGCCTCGTCGTGCGTGTAGTTCCCCTCCCCGCGGAGCACCTGCAGGATCGTCTCGGCGGTGGAGAAGGCGGCGTCGGGCAGCGGGACCTGCGGGCGCCGGCCCTCCTGGCGCGCGACCGCGAAGGCATGCGCCATCGCGGCGATGCGAGGCAGCCTCGAGAGCAGGGAGACGGCGATGTCGATCTCGTGCTCGGGGGAGGTGTTGTCGGGTTCGGCATCGAACGCGTACAGGAGCAGGACGGCGCGCATGAGCACGTTCATGATGCTGCTCGAGACCGTGGTGATGGGGAATTGCGCGACGTAGCCCTCGGAGATATGGCGGTATGCCCCCAGGCGGGCCTGGAAGTCGTCGAGCTCGCCCGCGGTGGGCAGGGAGCCGGTGAGCAGCAGGTACGCGACCTCTTCGTAGCCGAAGCGGTCTTCGGCCTGCGCGTTGGTGATGAGGTCCTCGATATCGTAGCCGCGAAGCGTGAGCCTGCCCTCATCCGGTACGAGGACGCCGTCGACCCGGTTGTAGCCATGGACGTCGCAGATGCGGGTGAGGCCGGCCACGACGCCCGATCCGTCGGAGTTGCGCAGGCCGCGCTTCACGTTGTGCTCGGTGAACAGCAGCTCGTCGTAGGGTTCGCTCGGAGCGCCGTGGTACAGGCGCTCGCTCTCGTTCGAAACCTGGCGGCTTGCCTCGTAGTCGATGACAAGGCGGCTGAGCGCGTCGTCGAAGCGGTAGAAGATGTTCTGCGTCGTGTAGGCCATGAGCTCCTCCGATCAGCGGACGCGTGCCCGCGGCCGTCGGGGCCCTTTGGGGCGCGGCCGCGGCGCGGGCATCGCGGGGTTACAGTCGATACATGAAGTTGAAGACGTCCTCGCGCTGGATGGTGACGTTGACGCCGACCTCGTCTCCGGCGGCGGAAAGGGCCTGCTGCAGCCCGGTGAAGTCGAGCGGGGAGGCGGACATGTCGGCGAGCATGGTCATGGTGAAGATGTCCTCGATGATGCTCTGGGTGATGTCGCGGATGTCGACGTTCGCCTCGCCGAGGATCTTGGAGATGGCGGCGACGATGCCCGCGCGGTTCTTGCCCAGGACGGTGATGACGATGCGGTCGGAAGCGGTTTCTGCCATGATGGAAGGCCTTTCTCATAGAGGCGAGCGCGGCTGGGTTGCACTCCGTTGCGATGCAGTGTTCACCATTGTAGCGGCTTCGCGCCTCCAGCCCGGCGCCTGCGCGAGTATTACACGGTTGTTCATGCGCGCGCCGTCCGCACCGCCCCTCGGTGCGCGGAATCTGACGAAGCGGGCGTATCTGTAATGGTGCTTTTGTGGTCGCGCCGACCCGCGTGGCAAATGTGATAAAGTATTCAAGCTATTTTGCCTTGGTCGGAAACCAAGGCACCCCTTAGTCCTGGTCGGTAACCAGGGCGCGAGTTTAAGAGGAGCCCTGCCAATGAAACAAGGTATCCATCCCGAGTACGTCGAGTGCACGGTGCGCTGCTCCTGCGGCAACACCTTCAAGACCCGCTCGACCAAGCCCGAGATCACCGTCGAGCTTTGCAACGAGTGCCACCCGTTCTACACCGGCCAGCAGAAGTTCGTCGACACCGGTGGACGCGTCCAGCGCTTCGCCGACAAGTTCGGTGGCGCCGCCCAGGCCGCCCTCGAGCGCGAGGCCGCCAAGAAGGCCGCCAAGGCCAAGGCCGCCGAGGAGCTCGCTGCCAAGCAGGCTGCCGAGCGCGAGGCCAAGGCTGCCGAGAAGGCCAAGCGCGCTGAGAAGTTCGCCGCCGAGGCCGCCAAGAAGGCCGCCGAGGCCCCTGCTGAGGAGCCCGCTGCCGAGGCCGAGGTCGAGACCGAGGCCGCTGCCGAGTAACGCACTCGCCGCGAAGCCGCTTGATCGATTCGCCTGATATCTCGGTGAGTCCGAATGCAAGCACCCGGATCCCGCATCTACATCGTAGGTGCGGGATTTTTTATGCCGAGTTTTATGCCGAGCCCCTGCTCGGCGGGGCTGCCCGGCTCGCGGGGGCGGTGCCGCGCGGGCGATCGGGGCGCGATGGGGACGGCTGGCGCGGCCTGTTGCTGCGGTGGCGCGGCCAGTTGCTGCGGTGGCGCGGCCTGCGGCTGCGGTGGCGCGCGGACGCCGATTCCCGTGAGAAGCCGGCGTCCGCGCCGCCATTGTGTGCATACGGGGGAGCATATCGCTTCAGTATGGCGGAGCGTGGTGCGCGGGTACAATGAACTGCGTTCAGATGAACTAGGTTCAACAAAAGGCGCGATAGGGTTGCCCGAAGGAGGCACCGAGCTCAAGACGGGAGTCGCCAAGCTTGTGCGGGGATCCGCGCTGCTGGAAGGAGAGATATGATGAGAATCGGACTGGTCGGCAAGGAGGCGCTCCTCGGAATCGCGGGCGCCGTGTGGTGCATCGCCGGGTTCAACATCGTCCGCCTGGGCGTCCTTGCGTATCTGGAGCAGAGCTGGCCGCTCATCGCCCTGCTCACCGCGGGCAGCGTCGCGATCTTCGCGATATTCTGGACGAAGGTCTTCTCGAAGATGCTCGGCAAGCACGTCGATCGAATCCTCGGATACGACGACCCCCAGCCTTTCTGGCGCTTCTTCGATCGCCAGGCGTTCATCATCATGGCGATCATGATGACCGTCGGTATCTCGCTGCGCGCCTTCTCGCTCGTGCCCGGCTGGTTCATCGCGTTCTTCTACACCGGTCTCGGCGTCGCGCTCACGGGGGCGGGCATCGGGTTCCTCTTGGAGCTTGCCCGCATGCTGCGGGAGGGCCGCTCGCTCCATCGCGGCGCGTAGGGTCCCGGTTGTTCGGCGACCCGGGTGGCGCGTGCGGCCGACTGCTCCCTTCGGCGATCTTGCAAGCGGAGTATCGGTGTGCGTCGCATTGTATCGGCGAGTGGCTGCGGTGCAGAAGAATCGACTGGTTGGCATGGTTTAAACGTGTGAACGAAATAACACGGTCCGCAAGACCCGTTAAAACGCTAAAGTTATGGTCGTCTGAGTGTGTACGATGAACTCGATGCGGGGGCGCCGCGTCATGCCGCTGGACGCGCGAGTCGCTTCGCGCGCGGGCGTGTCCGCCTTCGAGCACCGGGATGAATGAAGAGGAAGCCACATGGGATTCGTTTCTAAGCTGCTCTCGTTTGGATCCGATAAGGACCTCAAGCGCTATCAGAAGCTCGTTACCAAGATCAACGGGCTCGAGCCCACCTATGTCGCGATGAGCGACGAGGAGCTCCAGGGCCAAACCGAGCTCTTCCGCAAGCGCTATCGAGACGGCGAGTCGCTCGACTCGATGCTTCCCGAGGCGTTCGCCGTCGTGCGAGAGGCCTCGAAGCGCGTGTCCGGCATGCGCCACTTCGATGTCCAGCTCATCGGCGCCATGGCCCTGCACGAGGGCCATATCGCCGAGATGAAGACCGGCGAGGGCAAGACCCTCGTCTCCACGCTCGCCGGCTACCTCAACGCCATCGCCGGCAAGGGCGTGCACGTGGTCACCGTCAACGACTACCTCGCCAAGCGCGACTCCGAGTGGATGGGCCGCATCTACCGCTTCCTGGGCATGACCGTGGGCCTGCTGCAGAACGGCATGCCCCTCGAGCAGAAGCGCCCGGCCTACCAGGCCGACGTCACCTACGGAACCAACTCCGAGTTCGGTTTCGACTACCTGCGCGACAACATGGTCACGCGCGCCGATCGCCGCGTGCAGCGCGGCCACGCCTACGCGATCGTCGACGAGGTCGACTCCATCCTGATCGATGAGGCCCGTACGCCCCTCATCATCTCCGGCGCCGGCACCAAGTCCGCCGACACGTACAAGAAGTTCGCGCGCGCCGTCCGCGGCCTCGAGCGCGGCGAGGAGGTCCAGCGCGACATGCTGTCCGCCGCCGAGCCGCAGGAGCCCACCGGCGACTACGTGATGGACGAGGCGAAGCATACCATCGCCGCGACCGAGCAGGGCCTGAAGAAGATCGAGCAGCGCCTGGGCATCGAGGACATCTACGCCGACCTCTCCGGCCAGCTGGTCAACCATCTCCAGCAGGCGCTGAAGGCGCAGTACATGTTCCATCGCGACAAGCAGTACGTGGTCGCCAACGGCGAGGTCAAGATCGTCGACGAGTTCACCGGCCGCATCATGGAGGGCCGTCGCTACTCCGAGGGCCTGCACCAGGCGATCGAGGCCAAGGAAGGCGTGCTCGTCCGCGAGGAGAACCAGACGCTCGCCACCATCACCCTGCAGAACTACTTCCGCCTCTACGACAAGCTCTCCGGCATGACCGGTACGGCCCTTACCGAGGACGCCGAGTTCCGCGAGATCTACAAGCTCGCGGTCGAGGTCGTCCCGCCGAACAAGCCCGTCGCGCGCCAGGACCACGAGGACCTGGTCTACCGCACCATCGATGCGAAGTTCAACGCCGTGGCCAACGAGGTCGAGGCGCGCCACGCCAAGGGCCAGCCGGTCCTGGTGGGTACCGTCTCCATCGAGAGCTCCGAGCGCCTGTCCCGCCTGCTCAACAAGCGCGGCATCCCCCACGAGATCCTGAACGCCAAGTTCCACGAGCGCGAGGCGCATATCGTCGCTCAGGCGGGCCGCGCGGGCGCGGTCACCATCGCGACGAACATGGCCGGCCGCGGTACGGACATCTTGCTCGGCGGCAACGCCGAGGAGATGGCCCAGGAGCAGGTCGCATCGCTTGATTTCGGCATCGACCCCGCTCTCGTCGAGCGCGTGTTCGCCGAGGGCGAGCTTGCGCGCAAGTCCGTCGAGGCGCTGGCAGCGCGCGGCATCGAGATCGAGCCCGAGGTGCTGGACCAGGTGAACGCCGCGTACGACGAGGCGCTGGCCAAGGCCAAGGAGACCTGCGCCGCCGAGAAAGCCGAGGTCCTCGCCGCGGGCGGCCTCACGGTGATCGGCACCGAGCGCCATGAGTCCCGTCGTATCGACAACCAGCTGCGTGGCCGCGCCGGCCGTCAGGGCGACCCGGGCGAGACCCAGTTCTACCTGTCGCTCGAGGACGACCTCATGCGCCTGTTCGGCGGCGAGCGCATGGACAAGATCTCCAACATGATGGTGAACGCGGAGATGGGCGACGACATGCCCATGCAGCACAAGATCATCTCCAAGGCCGTCGAGGGCGCCCAGCGCAAGGTCGAGAACATCAACTTCTCCATGCGTAAGAACGTCCTCGAGTACGACGACGTCATGAACAAGCAGCGCCAGGTCATCTATGCCGAGCGCAACAAGATCCTCGATGGCAAGGACCTTTCCGAGCACGTCGACGAGGTTATCGGCGACACCGTTCGCCGCTGCGTCGCCGAGTTCTGCCCCACCGACGCCCGCAGCGCCGAGGCGCGCGACCTCGAGGGCCTGCACAAGTGGCTCGTGGAGCTCACCGGCCACCTCGATGCACCCGCGTTCGAGGACAAGCCCTACGACGCCCTGTGCGACGAGGTGCTCGCCTACGTCCGCAGCATCTACGACGCGAAAGCCGAGCGACTGGGCGAGGAGCTCATGCGCGACCTGAACACCCAGGTCATGCTGCGCGTCATCGATACCCGCTGGATGAACTACCTGCAGGAGATGGACTACCTCAAGCAGGGCATCGGTCTGCGCGGCTTCGGTCAGCGCGATCCGCTGGTCGAATACAAGACTGAGGCGTTCGGCGCGTTCCGCATCCTCGTCGACACCATGTATGAGGACTACCTGCGCACGGTCCTGCGCGTCGAGCTGCGGCAGGCACCCGCTCCCGCGCCCGAGGACCCCGCGCTTCGCGGCGCGACCTATTCGGGTCCCGAGCAGGTCGACGGTGATTCCGGTTCGTCGACGCTTCGCCAGCAGGCCGCCGCGAACGCCGCGAACACTGCCGGGCAGGCGCCCGAGGCGCATGCCGGCGCCGGTGTGCGCACGTATCGCAAGGATGAGGCGAACGATCCCTACGTCAACGTGGGCCGCAACGATCCGTGCCCGTGCGGCAGCGGCAAGAAGTTCAAGAACTGCCACGGCAGGAACAACTAATGGCCGCTGCGACCGAGTCGGCCGCAGCTATCATGATCGACCTCGACGAGCTCGGCAATCGCCTCGGCGAGGTCGAGTCATATCTGCGGCTTGAAGAAAAGCGCTCGCGCGTAGGCGAGCTCGAGCAGATGAGCGCCGCTTCCGGCTTTTGGGACGACGGCGACAGGGCGCGCTCGCTCATGGAGGAGCTTGCGCGCTGCAAGGAGGACGTGCAGCTCGTCGAGGGCGCCCATGAGCGCCTGGCCGACGCCCGCGCGGCCCTCGAGCTCGCCGACGAGATGGACGGCGACGATGCCGCCGAGCTGCTGGCCGAAGCGTCCGCGACGGCCTCCTCGCTTGCACGCGACATCGATGAGATGGAGCTCTCGAGCTGGTTCACGGGCGAATTCGACCATGGCGACGCGATTCTCACCATAAAGCCGGGGCAGGGCGGCCTGGAGGCCCAGGATTGGACCTTCATGCTGTTCAAGATGTACATGAAGTACTGCGCGCGCCGCGGCTGGAAGGTCATCATCAACGACTGTCCGGCCGCCGAGGTCATAGGCATCGACCGCGCGACCATCACCGTGCAGGGCAAGGATGCGTTCGGCATGCTGCGCGCGGAGGCGGGCGTGCACCGCCTGGTGCGCATCTCGCCCACGGACGACAAGAAGCGCCGCCAGACCACCTTCGCCGGCGTCGAGGTCATTCCCGTGCTGCCCGACGACATCGATATCGAGATCGCGCCGGACGACATCCGCGTGGACGTGTACCATGCGAGCGGTCCGGGCGGCCAGGGCGTCAACACCACGGACTCTGCGGTTCGCATCACGCATCTGCCGACGGGCATCGTCGTGACGTGCCAGAACGAGCGCAGCCAGATCCAGAACAAGGCGGCCTGCATGCAGATCCTCAAGGCGCGCCTCTACGAACTCGAGCTCGAGAAGCGCGAGGAGGCGCTCGATGAGATCCGCGGTCCCAAGCACGCGATAGGATTTGGCAACCAGATTCGCAGCTACGTGCTGTATCCTTACCAGATGGTCAAGGACCTGCGCAGCGGTGTCGAAACGGGCAACGTCGAGGCGGTCCTCGAAGACGGCGATCTCGATGCCTTCGTCATCGGCTATCATCGTTGGGCCACCGGCAAGGCCGAGGCGACCGCACCGATCGACGACGACATCGAAGCGTAGGAGTTTATGGCAAAGCGCATCAACATCCGCCGCATCATCCAATCGCAATTCGTAAACGACCTTCCGCTCGTCATGCTGGGTTGCGCCATCGCCGCGTTTGCCACGGACGCGTTCATGGTCCCCAACGGGTTGGCGGCGGGAGGCCTCACGGGTATGGCGACCATCGTCGCCGAGCTCGGTCGGCGCAGCGGCATCGACTTGCCCGTGGGCATGCAGACCATCGTGATGAACGCGCTGCTGCTCTTGGTGGTCGTCCGCGCCGGCGGGTTCAAGTACGCGGTGCAGACGGTGACGGGCTTCGTGCTCTTCGGCTTCTTCACCGACCTCTTCGCGCCCTTCGTGGTGCCCTTGAGCCATGACGACCTCACGCTTTCGGCCCTCTGGGGCGGTATCATCTCAGGGCTGGGCTACGGCCTCGTCTTCCGCTGCGGCGCGAATACCGGAGGATCCGATACGATCGGCCAGATCATCTCGCGCAAGTCCTCGCTGCCGGTCGGCGGCACGGTGATGGCTATCGATGTCGCGGTCTGCGCGGCGTCCGCCCCGGTGTTCTCGATCACGAACGCCCTCTACGCCGCGCTCGCCATGGTCGTCATGGGATACGTGGTCGATATGGTGGTCGACGGCGGCAACAGCCAGCGCGCCGCGTTCATCATCTCCGATAGCTTTCCCGATATCGAGCAGGATATCCTGCATGAGATGGACCGCGGCTGCACGCGCCTGTTGGCACAGGGGTCGTGGACCGGCAAGGACCGCCCCGTGCTGTTCTTCGTATTCAGCAAGCGCGAGATCTCCATCATCAAGACCATCGTGTACGAGCACGATCCGGATGCGATCTTGGTGATAACCGATGTGAACGAGGCGATTGGATACGGATTTAAAAAAGCGGGAGAATAGGACCGGCTGCGAGGGAATGGAGTACTCATGAATGATGAACGTCGCGACGACCATGACGGTCTCGATGCCATCGAGCCCTCCCTTGCGCACGCCGCGGTGCAGCGGGATGTTCCCCAGGGGGCGACGACCAAGGTGCTCGCCGACTGCCGGCGCGTAGTCGGTGCGGGCGTGCATTTCGCGCAGAAGCCGGCATCCTCCGCCGCCCTCGATTCGGGTGGGGCTGCAGACGTGCAGCCGGGCTCCGACCCGGGTCGACCCCGAAGCCTGGCGGCGACCGCCACGCGCGTCTACGCCGACGCCTGCGAGCTGGTCGCTATCGCATTGATGGACATCGCCGAATACGACATGGCCGTGGGCTCGCTCACGCAGGTCCTTCCGACCGCGACCGCCGCGTACACGAGGGGCGGGCGCGACGGCTGGACCCAGGAGATCGCCCAGCCCGTGGACGCCCGCACCGCCGCCGCTCCCGAAGAGAAGAAGCCGCGCCGCCGCATTCCGCGTCTCGCGATCGCGCTGGGTATCGCGGTCCTCGCCATCGGGGCGGCTGCGGGCGCTTTCTTCTATTTCGACGGACCGGGATACATCGCGTCGATGACCGCCGAGGTTGACGACGCCGCGGTGACCGCGGTCCTCGAGGGGAACGCCGAGTTCATGGCGGGCTTCGCTGCGAGCGATTACGTCGCCGCGTCTCCGTATGCGCTCTCCGACGTGCGCATCGAGCGCGCCGAGCGCGCCGAGGACGGGTCGGTCACCGTCGAGGCGACCGCGAAGCTGGCCAACGAGTCGTTCTCGAGCGACTGCGCGGTGACGCTGAGCTTCGTCCATTCCTCGCAGCTCGATCGATTCCCCTCGTTCGAGGGGGTCGAGCATGCCGAGAGCCCCGACGGCGACTGGACCGGCGCCCTGCTGTCCTCCACGGCGACCACGCGCGCCATAGCCGGCGTGACGGTCGACCCCGAATTCGGCGACGCCTTCGCGCCCGCGTTCGACGAGCCGACCCAGACGTGCACGTTCACGTCCTCCTCTACGAGCAGCCTGTGGTTCGGGTCCTGGAGCTCCGCGACCCCCTATACCTATACGTTCGACGGTACCGCATGGAGCCGCGCGGAAGGCGAGACGTCCTCGTCCTTCGCCTACGATGCCGATGCGATCGCGGGCTCGTACGCCGCCGTCTCGGGCGACGCGTCGCGCATGACGAGCTTCAAGATCGTTGGCTTCGATGCCCAGCAGGGAACCTTCACGCTGGAATACAAGGCGTCGAGCACCGGGTTCAGCCCCCAGGCCATCTCGGGTGTGCTCACCTGCACGATGTCGAGCTCGCCTGCATCCGAGGGCAGCGGTGACTTCAGCCAATCCGACGGCTACGTCTACACGTTCGTCGGCGACGGCACCAGCTCGGCGGGCGACGGGACGTCCCATATCGAGGGCGTGCTCGGTTTGGACGGGGAGATCTTCTTCGATTTCTCGGGCGATTACACCAAGCCCGCGTTCCTCTTCGGAAAACCCAGCAACGAGACGATGGCGATCTCGGGCTCGGTGGACAAGACGGCTTGATATGCCGTTGGCCGGCCGTTCGGAACCAAACGGATGATGCGGGAAGCGTCGAAAAAGTGCGTTTCCGTTCTCGTTATCCTTGGTGCCGCATGGCTGTTATAGTGTGAACCGTGATACTCGCTCCCATACATGAAGGGAAAGGCATGTCAACAGAAACGCTTAGGAACGCGTCCGTGCGCACCGACGGCGAAATCGAGCGCATCGCCAATCGCATGCGCCACGACATCATCGAGATGCTCGAGGCTGCAGGTTCCGGTCATCCCGGAGGATCGCTCTCCGCGGCCGACATCATCGCGACGCTCTACTTCTCCGGCGTTCTCGCTTGGGATCCGCAGGACCCGCGCTCGCCTGAGCGCGATCGGTTCGTGCTCTCGAAGGGACATGTCGCTCCCGCGCTGTACGCGGTGCTCAGCCAGATGGGATACCTGCCCCGCGAAGAGCTGCTTTCCCTGCGCAAGCTGGGCAGTCGCCTGCAGGGCCATCCGGATTGCAACCTGTGCCCCGGCGTCGAGGTGGGCACCGGGTCACTGGGCCAGGGCCTTTCCATCGCGGCCGGCATGGCGCTCGGCCTGGCGCTCGACGCCAAGGCCGCCGGCGAGCGGCCGCGCCGCGTCTTCGCCCTCACCGGCGACGGCGAGCTGCAGGAGGGGCAGAACTGGGAGGCCGCGATGTTCGCGGCCCATCGCAAGCTCGGCAACCTCGTCGTCTTGGTCGATAAAAACAACCTGCAGATCGACGGCCATGTGAGCGATGTGTGCAGCCTCGACCCGCTCGATGAGAAGTTCCATGCGTTCGGCTGGCATGTCATCTGCTGCAACGGTCACGACGTCACGGCGATCCGCGCGGCGCTTGCCGAGGCGGTCGCCTGCGACACCGCCCCGGTCGCCGTCATCTTCAAGACCATCAAGGGCAAGGGCGTCTCCTTTATGGAGGACAACGCCGGCTGGCACGGCAACGCGCCGAGCGCCGAGCAGGCGGCCCAGGCACTGGCAGAGATCGATGCGGTCGGCGCGCAGCTCGCGGCGACCGTGAAGGAGGCGTAGAGGTTCCCATGGCAAAAGCTACTCGCGCGGCATTCGGACCCACGCTGCTCGAACTCATCGACGAGGGCGTCGACATCATGGCGGTCGAGGCGGATCTCGCCGGCTCCACCACCACGGGCAAGGTCGCGGCCCAGTATCCCGATCGCTTCGTCGAGGTCGGCATCGCCGAGCAGAACATGATCGGCGTCGCCTCCGGCCTGGCGCTCACCGGCCGCACCGTGTTCACCGGCTCCTTCGCGGTATTCGGCACGGGCCGCTGCTGGGAGCAGATCCGCAACACCGTCTGCATCTCCGATCTCGATGTGAAGATCTGCCCGACGCATGCGGGCATCACGGTCGGCCCGGACGGGGAGACCCACCAGGCGCTCGAGGACATCTCCCTCATGCGCGTCCTTCCGCACATGCGCGTGCTCGTGCCCGCCGACTACAACGCCGCCCGCGCCGCCATCCGCTTGGCCGCGAAGACGCCCGGTCCCTTCTACGTGCGCATGGGCCGCGAGGCGCTGCCCGAGGTGTACGGCGAGGACTTCACCATCGACTCCGAGGCGTTCGCGAAGGTCGTGCGCGAGGGTTCCGACATCTCGATCATGGCGTGCGGCGTCGAGCTCGCACATACCCTGAAGGCCGCCGAGCTGCTGGCCGAGGAGGGCGTCTCCGCAGAGGTCGTGGACATCATGAGCGTGAAGCCCCTCGATGAAGAGACCATCCTCGCCTCTGCCGCCAAGACCGGCCTGGTGCTTACCGTCGAGGAGCACAGCATCTACGGCGGTATGGGTTCCGCGGTCGCGGAGTTGCTCGCCGAGAAGCAGCCCTGCCGCGTGAGCCGTCTGGGCATGACCGGCTTCGGTCAGTCCGGCTCGGCCGCCGAGCTCCTGGCCCACTACGGCCTGGACGCCGAGGGCATCGCGGCGCGCGTGCGCGAGCTGCTCGCCTAGCGTGGTGTTCGATACGATATGCTTCCGAGCGGCCGCTCGGGCCTAAGGGCTCGAGCGGCCGTTTTGCTTGGCAGCGCCCCGGCATGCACCGTGTTCGCTCCCTGCAATTCCCGTGTCGCTTCTGTGCGCATGGGCAGGTATTGGTAAAATAGATGCGCTCATGTAGTTGAAACGTACGACACGAAGGAGCTCTAGTGGGTAACCACTTCCGTACATCCGGGGACGAGCAGTCCGCGTTCACGCCGCCGGCGCCCGAGGCCGCCGCGGCTCCCGCCGGCGCCGTCGCGCAACCGGATAACCAAGAGCAGCCGCTACCGCTGCAAGAAGATCTGTTCTCCCAGGCCGATTCCGTACCGCGCCATGCCGCGCCCGCGCGCGACGCCGCTTCCGGCGACGCTCCGGCGTCCGACGGCGCCGCGACCCCGTCCCCGGCCGCCTCATTCAATGTGCCGTCTCCCGTCGATGCACCCGCATCTTCGGGCATCCCGTCGCTGGCGTCCATCCCGGATCCCGCGGCTCCGGCAACCCCGTCTGCGGCCAGCGTGCCCAACGTCTTCATGACGTCCGCGGGCCCCGCCGGCGCATCGACCGATGCCGATGAGGCGCGCCAGGTCCGCGACGTCGACGCCGCCCTGCAGAATCCCGATTTCACCTCGGTGTTCTCCCCGGCTGATCTCGATCGCGCCGACCAGCGCAAGAAAGCCGAGCGCCAGGCGGGCGTCGAACCGGTCATCCTGATCGAGCACCTCACCAAGATCTACCCGGCGCAGCCCAACAAGCCCGCGCTGGACGATGTCAACATCGAGATCTACCCGGGCGAGTTCGTGTTCCTGGTCGGTCATTCCGGTTCGGGCAAGACGACCCTGCTCAACACGCTGCTGCGCAACGTGAAACCCACCTCGGGCCGCGTGCTGGTCGCCGGTCATGACCTCATGACCATCAAGAACCGCAAGGTCCCCTTGCTCCGCCGCCAGATCGGCGCGGTCTTCCAGGACTACAAGCTCCTGCCGAACAAGACGGCCTACGAGAACGTGGCGTTCGCGCTCCAGTGCATCGGCAAGCCGCGCGGCGTCATTCGCGCCCAGGTACCCGAGGTGTTGCGCCTCGTCGGCCTCGCCGAGCAGATGGACTCGCTGCCCGATCAGCTCTCCGGTGGCGAGCAGCAGCGCGTCTCCGTCGCGCGCGCCATGGTGAATCGCCCGCCGCTGCTCATCTGCGACGAGCCCACGGGCAACCTCGACCCCGCGATCTCGCTCGGCATCATGAAGCTGCTCGAGCGCATCAACCGCACCGGTACGACCGTGATCGTGGCGACGCATGACCGCGAGATGGTCGATTCCATGCACCGTCGCGTCATCGCCCTCGAGGGCGGCCGCGTCATCCGCGATCAGGAGAGGGGAGGCTACGGAAACTATGGCTCCTTCTAATCTGGGTTACTCCCTGCAGGAGGCGGGAAGGCATTTCGTGCGCAACTGGACCACGTCCCTCGGCGCCGTCATCACCATCTTCCTGTCCCTGTTCATCATCGGCCTGTTCATCGTGGGCTCCGCTATGGTCAACGCCGTCATCGGCGATGTGGAGCAGCAGGTCACCATCACCGCGTTCATCTCCGACGACGCACCCGACGACGAGGTCGAGGCCTTCCAGGAGAAGATCGAGGGCTGGGACAACGTCAAGAACGTCACCTTCAAGTCGAAGGAGGACGCGCTGGAGAGCTACCGCGAAAGCTCCAGCAAGGCCGATGCGACCATCAGCGCGCTCGATGGCGAGAATCCGCTGCCGCGTTCGTTCGTCATCGAGATGAACGAGCCCTCGCAGGTCGAAGGCATGGCCGATAAGATCAAGGAGGACGAGGACTTCCGCCAGATCGTCGACGACGACGATCCGAGCGTCGACGATGTGGAAGCAGATGTCGACGCCTCCGTGCTCTACGGGCAGGAGGAGGTCGGCCGCATGTTCCAGATGATCGACTACATCCGCCTCGCCGCCGTCGTTCTGGTCGCCCTGCTCACGTTCGTCTCGTTCATCTTCATCAACAACACGATTCGCCTGTCCATCACCGCCCGTCGTCGCGAGATCGCGATCATGCGCCTGGTGGGCGCCTCGAACGGCTTCATTCGCGGCCCGTTCGTGACCGAGGGCGTCGTCCAGGCGCTGCTCGGCTCCCTGCTTGCCATCGGCTGCCTCGAGCTCGTGCGCAATCTGCTGATACCCATGGTGCAGAATGGGTTGTCTTGGATGGCCATCGAGATTCCGCTTAACGTCTACCTGGCCACCTATGGAGCGCTCATCTTCGTCGGCGTGGTGATCGGCCTCTTCGGCTCCGCGATCGCGATGCGTCGCTATCTGCGCGTCTAGTGGTGCGCGTTCATACGCCTTGCTTGAAAAACCGGCGGCTGTCGAAGGGCGGCCGCCGGTTTTTGCATCGCGGGGTCGGCCGTGCGGGCCGATGCGCGCGGTGGGCGATTCGATGTTTATCGGGTTCGCGCCAGGCTGTGGCGGCTTTTGCGGGTACAAGGATGGAAATGGTCATGGCGTCCGTTTCGGGCGCCTTATTTACGTGAAGGGAATGTATGGGTCGAGCTCGTAAGGCACATCGCAAGGGGCCGGCGCGCGCCCGGCGCTCCTCCGGTCTGGTGGGAACCGTACGCGTCGCGCAGCATGCGGGATACGTCGATACGGCGGAGGGAACGTACAGGCTGACGGGTCGCGGTTTACGCGACGCCATGCACGGCGACCGCGTGTACGCCAGCATCGGCCGCGGACCGCGGGGCGAGCGTCGCGCCGTGGTCGAGCACGTTATCGAGCGGGCATGCACCACGATCGTGGGGACCTACGACATCATGAGCCCGCTCGGGGTGGTGCGGCCGCTCGACAGCCGTATCAAGCAGGATTTCTTCGTGCTTCCCACGGATGATTCCCCGGCGCGCCTCGGGGTGGAGCCGGGCGATATCGTATCGGCGCGCATCGAGGTGTATCCCACGCGCGTCGAATCGGGCATCGTCACCATCCAGCGGCGCATCGGCGATGCGAGCGCTCCCGACCTGGGAATCGCGTGCGTCATGGCTCGCTACGACCTCGAGGACGGCTATGCGCCGCGGGCGCTCGAGGAAGCGGATGCGCTCGCGCTCGATGTCGACGCCGCCCTTCGGGACCCGTTGAGGCGCGATATCCGCGATCGCTTCGTTTTGACGATCGATCCCGTCGATGCACGGGATTTCGATGACGCCATCTCCATCGAACCGGCGGACGACGGGGGTTGGCGGCTGGGCGTCCATATCGCCGATGTCTCGCACTACGTTGCGTGGGGGTCGTCGATCGATCTCGAGGCGCGCCGCCGCTCGACGTCGGTCTACCTTGCGGATCGCGTGCTGCCTATGTTGCCGGAGCGCCTCTCGTGCGACCTGTGCTCGCTGGTGCCCGATGAAGACCGTCTCGCCTTCTCCGTCGACATCGTGCTCGATGGCCGCGGGCGCGTGCGCTCCTATGAGTGCTTCCCGAGCGTTATCAGGTCCCGCGTTCGGCTCGACTACGCGGCGGCGGACGTGCTGCTGGCATCGGGTTCGCGCGACGGTGCCGGCGAGGACCGTATCGAGGACGACGCGGCCGCCTCGCGCGCCCGGGCGGCGCTCGAGGCGGCGGCTGCATGCGGGGTCGACGCGAGGGCGTTTCTGCAGCGTGCCGCCGAGCTCGCGGAGGCGCGCCGGGAGCTTCGCCGCGCACGGGGCTCGATCGATTTCGAGACGGTCGAGGTCCATGCGCTGCTCGATGATTCGGGCCTTCCCGTTCGCATCGTGAACCGCTCCCGCACCGCGGCGACCGGGTTGGTGGAGGAGGCCATGCTCCTGGCGAACGAGTGCGTGGCGGAGCGTCTTGCCGACGAGGGCGTCGTCGCGGCGTTTCGCGTGCACGAGCGGCCGATGGAGGACGACCTCGTCGCCGCGGCGCGCGTGCTCGTCGAGATCGGCGCTTTGGACGGCGGCGATGCGCTCGCCCTGGAATCCGGCGACCCCCATGCGATCGCCGCCGCGCTCGATGCCGTCCATGCGACGCCGTACGAGTCGCTTGCGAACGCCTTGCTGCTGCGGGCGATGCAGCGGGCGCTCTACAAGCCGCACAACGAGGGGCATTACGCCCTCGGGGCGCCGGCGTACTGCCATTTCACCAGCCCGATCAGGCGCTATCCCGACCTGCTGATGCATCGCGCGCTCAAGATGTCGCTGGCGCGCGAGCGCCTCGGAAAGACGGGGCTTTCCGAGCGACGGCGCGTGCTCACGGGCGCGGGCGCCGAAGCGCTGGACGCGATCGCTCCGCAGCTCTGCCGCCACGCAAGCGAGCGCGAGCGCATCGCCGACGCGGCGGCCCATGCGACCCAGAAGATCAAGGTGGCGCAGTACTACGGGTCGCGCATCGGGGAGCGCGCATCGGGCGTCATATCCTGGATCGACCAGATGGGCGTGTACGTCCGTCTCGATGAGACGGGTGCCGAGGGATTGGTGCGCCTGAAGGGGCTGGGAGACGAATGGTGGGAGCTCGACGAGCGGTCGCTTACGCTGACCGGTGCGGCGACGGGAACGGTCATCTCGCTCGGCCGCCGCGTCGCGGTCACGGTCTCCTCCGTCGACGTCTTGCGCGGACATCTTGATTTCGAATTGACGGGCCTGCCCTCGGCGGTATAGGCGTCGTCGACCTGCGGCGTCGAGAAGGTCGGCGCGACGTCGTCGGCCCTCGCGGCGGGTAGGCGCCTCGGCCGCGCTTGTTCGCGTCGAGGGGCGTGCTGCGCTACACTTATGCTCATTGCAACGAGGAGGATCCCATGGAATTTCCAATTGACGCCCATGATGTCGAATACGCCGAGAGCTATCTTGCCGCCGGCGACCTGGCGACGGCGCTGCCGTTGCTCCAGCGCTTGGCCGAGCTGGTCGAAGACTATGCGAAAACCGAGTGCGTGGCGGATGACAAGACGCAGTGGTTCAGCTTCAACGACGCCTTCGAGCGCTTGGCGTATCGACGTGTCGAGCGCGACCCGCGCGAGCTGATCCAGGTGCCCGCCCCGGTCGATCGGCTCTACGCGGCGCTCGCCTTCGCCCATATTCGCCAGCAGCAGTGGCTCGATGCGCGCGACGCGCTCATGCAGGCCGTGCGCTGGAATCCGATGAACTGCAACTACCGGCTCGACTTGGCGGAGATCTTCAGGGCCCTGGAGGACCGCCAGGAATGGGCGTCGTTGAGCTATTCGGTAATCGAGCGCGCCTCCGACGGGCGTTCGGCCGCCCGCGCCTATGCGAACCTCGGCCAGTTCTTCCTGGATGAGGAGAAGCCGAGCGCCGCCGCGGGGTGCACGCGCCTTGCCGTGCGCCTCGCGGCGACCGATCAGCGCGTGGTCAGGTTGCAGAACCGCATCATGGGCGAGCATCCCGAGGCGATGGATGAGAGCGACGAGCATGTGATGGGCGAGCTGTCGCTCGAGGGCATTCCCACCGCCCCGAGCGCGGAGGTCGCCGTGTGCCTGCTCATGTGCGCCACCGATGCGGCGCGTGGGGGCGACTCCCAGCAGGCCACCGAGTTCACGGTGCGTGCGAACAACCTGATCGGCGAGGAGGCGTGCCGCGCGCTCGTGAAGCTGATTCGCGAGTCCGATGCCGAGCTCGCCGAGGAGCGCGCAGAGGGCCGGCGTTCCGACGAGCCCGCTGTCGAGAACGGAGAATAGGCGATGCCGAGCGAGAAGAAGCGCAAACTCATAGCGAAGAACCGCTCCGCGCACCATGAGTACTTCATCGACGAGACCTTCGAATGCGGCTTGGTGCTCTCGGGTACCGAGGTGCGCAGCCTGCGCGAGCGGGCTTGCCAGATCACCGATACGTTCGCGCTCATCCGAGGCGGCGAATGCTGGTTGATCGGCGTCCACATCCACCCGTATTCGCACGGGACGATCTTCAACCGCGATCCCGATCGCCGTCGCAAGCTGCTGCTGCACCGCAAGCAGATCGACTATCTCGATGAAAAGCTGCGCAACAGGGGCTGCGCCCTGGTGCCCCTGGAGCTGTATTTCGATGATAACGGCCGCGTGAAGCTGCTGCTTGGCCTGGGTAGGGGCAAGAAGCTGTACGACAAGCGCGAGGACATGGCCAAGCGCGATATGCAGCGCGAGATCGACCGCGCGCTGAAGGCGCGCAGCTGCTAGCGAGGGGATGCCCGGCACCTCGCCGAGGACATCGCGGCGTGCCCGGCGCGCGGCGCTATATTGGCGTCGACCCGCGTGTTCGGGCCGGTCCCGTTCGGGTAAACGTTCGAGAGGAGCCTATCCATGGATCTTACCGCGTTCTTTTCAATGAGCTACGGCTTGTACGTCGTATCATCCGCATCCGATGCAGACCGTGCGGGCTGCATCGTCAACACCGCCACGCAGGTGACCGCCGAGCCGCCGCGCCTCATGGTGGCGGTGCACAAGGATAACTGCACCGCCCGCGTCATCCAGGCTGCCGGGACCTTCACGGTGACCGCCATCGACCAGAGCGCCGATATGCCCTATATCGGCAATTTCGGATTCAGGTCGAGCGATACGTACGACAAGTTTGAGAAATACAAGGTGGCGCAGTCTGCGACCGGCGATCCCTATTCGCCCGAGCATGCATGCGCCGAGTTCGCTTGCAGGCTTGTCGACACCGTCGACGTGGGTACCCATTACCTGTTCATCGGCGACGTCGTCGAGGCGCAGCGCCTCTCCGACGAGGCTCCGTTGACGTATAGCTACTACCACAGCACGCTGAAGGGCAAGACGCCCCCGAAGGCGTCATCCTACCAAGCCTAGCGACGGTGCGGCCTCATTCGTAGTTTCCTTTATGAAACTATTGATTAAACGATGCCAATCATGTAACAATAATCGTTGCCGAAGGAGTTTCGAAATCAGGGATTGCTCCGGCTTTTGATGGATATACTTCTACTATCGTTCGTTTGATTGCCTGTGAAAGGATGGTTCGCTATGAGCGACAAGAAGACCTACAAGTTTGTGTGCGTTGTCTGCGGCTATGAGGTCGAGGTCGACACCCCCGAGCTGCCCGAGGATTACGTCTGCCCCGTGTGCGGCGTCGGCCCCGACGAGTTCGAGGCGGTCGAGGAGTAACCTCATCGCGCATGCATGATCGCATCGGCGCCTGTCCTTCGGGGCAGGCGCTTTTTTATGTTCGGCCATATGCCCGCATCTGGGCGTCCGAGGTTGCGGTCGTCTCCCGGGGCCGGCTCTGCTGACATGCCCGTTGAAAGGCCGTTCGAATCCGGTAAGGCCCCCGCCCGCTCTTTTCGGCTGCGAGCGGTCGGCATCGTATCGATACCGTAGCCTGTCCGTACGGAGTCGCACGAGCGCGAGGAGGGCGTATGGATGCGTTTCACATTGCAAAGGACGATGTCGACCAGATGGCTGCCTACTGGATGATGCGAAAGGGGCGTTTGCTCGGATGGACGGGCGATCTGTTCACGGCTTTGGTCGATCCCGCGTTTCTTTATGAAGACGCCATCGACGAGATGATGCTTGCCGAATACAACATGTGCTTTACGGAATGGTTGCTGTATGAGTGCAAGATGCTCGACGGGGACACCCCGTTGCAGCTGTATCTCGCTGATCCTCCGACGGGGGCGTCGCCGGAGATGCTCGCTCGCCTGCATGAAGTCGAGCAGACCCAATTCTTCTCGCGCTTTGCGATTCTTGATAAGGACCCCGACCACGGTATCGCGAAGCTCTGCGATATACGCACGGGTATTCGCTATACGGTGTTCGACCCGCATCTATGCGCGATCGCAAGCTGGAGGGAGGGCGTTATCGCGATGCGCATCGCGCGGGTCGACCGCATGTGGCAGACGGTGGGGCAGGTGCACCTGTATGATGTGGCGCGCTCCGAGGACGCCTCCGACGACGGCCCCGGTGAGTTTCATCCGGAAGACCGGGAGGAGCGGCCCTATCTCGGCGGCGCGGGGTTCTTCGTGAGGTTGGTCTTCGACCTGTTCTCGGTTGACGGCCGGTATCGGAATACGGTTCGCCTGCGCGAGGTGGATACGGTCAAGCAGGTCGAGGAGATACGGCGGCGTCTATCGTACGACGACGCGCCGCGCAAGGGGTGAGGCGTCCGACCGCCCGTTTCCGCTAGGCACGCGGTTTTCGCGGTACGTCGCTCGCGGGTCGCGACATGATCCAGTCGAGCTCGGCGTCGAGTTCGCCTATGCGCTTGACGCGGAGACGGTCGGCGAGCATGCCGCGGGCCATGACGTGGGTGATTTCACGAAGCGCGGAGAGGTCGTCCAAGGGGTTGCGTTTCACGGTGATGATGTCGGCTTCCTTTCCCGCCTCGATGGAGCCGGTGACCTCGCCGAGGCCCAGCAGGCGAGCGTTGCCCAGCGTGGCGGTGTGGAGCGCGAACGTGTTGGTGACGCCGGTGAATTTGGCGAAATAGGCGATCTCGCGCCACATGTCATATTGCGTGACGTAGGGGCAGCTCGAATCTGTTCCCAGGCCGACGGGGATGCGCTCGGCAAGTGCCTGGCGAGCGCTCTCGATGATGCCGGCGCATACGATGTCGCCGTTGACCTTCTGGATATCCGTGGAATGGGTCTTCTCGGGGTCGAGCATGATGAAGGGCAGCGCGGGGGAGATCGTGCAGGTTACCGACGCGGGGCGTCCGGGAAGCTGTTCGGTGCTCGCGCGATAGAGCTCGATGATGTCGGGGGTCATGGGAGCGCCGTGCTCGATGGTGTCCACGCCGGCTTCAAGGGCGACCCGGACTCCCTCGGTGCTCTCGACGTGCGCCATGACGGGCAGGCCGTGCCGATGCGCCGCCTGGCATGCGGAGCGGGCGACGTCGAGCGACATGCGCAGCACGCCGGGTTCGCCGGCTTCGGTTGCATCGAAGACGCCGCCGGTGATGAAGAGCTTGATAACGTCCGCACCGCGTTCGACGAGGTCGAGCACCTGGTCCGCGGCGTCCTGCGGGGTCGTGGCGATGCGGGCGAAGAGGCCGGCTCCGTGGCCGCCGGGGACGGTGATGCCCGTACCCGGGGCGACGATGCGCGGGCCGATGTATCGTCCGGCGTTGATGTCGTCGCGGACCGCTAGGTCGCACATCAAGGGGTCGCCTGCTCCGCGGACCGTTGTGACGCCGCTGGCGAGCTGTGTTCGAGCGCTGTTTCTCAGGATGCGTCGCACGATGGCGCGCCCCAGGGGGTTGTCGAGCTTTCTCATCAGCGAACCTGCGTCGCCAGCGGAAACCGGCTTGCCCGAGCCGCAGAAATGAACGTGCATGTTGATGAGGCCGGGCATGAGGTAGTCGCCCTGGACGTCGATGACGCGGGCTTCCGCGGGGACGGGGATGGCGTCCGCGGGTCCGACCGCGGTGATGACCCCTCGTTCGACGATGACGGTCGAGCCGGGAGCGGGAGCCATGTCCTTTGTTCCGTCGAGGAGCGTCGCGTTGGTAAAGGCGTAGGCGGTGGCTGTAGCTGACATGGGGTAACCTGGGCTTTCGATTCGTCGTGAATGTATGGCGGCGTCCCCTAGGGGGGTGCGGACCGCGACCTGCTCCCAGTGTACACCCGTCGATGAGGTCGACATCGCGTAGGGGGTGCGGGGGCGCCGCGCATTCGGCTGGCAGCGGGGGGCGGTCTGATCGCACCCAAATATAACAGCCGCCGGCCCTGGGGACCGGCGGCTGGGAGGGCGCGTATCGCGCGGCTGGTGGAACGGCGACCTCGGGCTCGTGCCCGCCTGCGTTACGACAGCTTTTCGACCTTGGTGCCGCATTTGGGGCAGGTGACGCGGATGCGCCCCTTGCCGCGGGGTACGGACAGGATCGAGCCGCAGGTCTTGCAGCGGAAGAACAGCGTGGTCTTGCGCTCGCGCCACATGCGCTGGGCGGTGCGCTTCGCACGGTTGAATGCAACGTTGCCCTGCGGGCCGCCAGCGTTTCCGGGCCTGCTCCCGGCGGCAGCGGATTGACCCTGGGAGAGCGGGGCGAGGAAGGGGCCGACGGCTGGAATCTTCGCGGTGAGCCCGAGATAGACCTCGTTTTCGTGCCTGCGGGCGCCCGTGTTCTTCGAGAAGGCGCGGAGCAGCGCGACGATGACGAGGGCGAGGGCGATCCAAGAGAGGACGGAGACCTTGGCGAGTGACCCGATGAGGGCGAGCAACATGCCGAGGACGCCGAGGCCGATCGTGAGGTCGTCGACTCCGTAGCGGTCTTTCATGAATTCTTGCATTATCGGCTCCTTATACAGCGGCTTCGTGTCACAGCTATACCCAATGCTACGCCATATGAACGTCTGGTGGAATCAGAAGTCGAAAAACGACCATTCCATCGCACGGGGGTCCCTGCGGCCGACCGCCCCGATGCCTCGCTTCGACGGTCGCGCGGCTACTTGGCGAGCTTTTCGATGATTCGCTCGACTTCGAGCAGCTTCTCTTCGCGTTCTGCCGGGGAGCCCGAGGAGGCTGCCGTGGCGACGCAGTGCTCGAGGTGTGCCTTGAGAACGTCGGCGTTCACGCGGCCTATGAGGGATTGGGTCGCCATGAGCTGCGTCGAGATGTCGATGCAATAGCGGTCGTCCTCGACCATCTTGATGATGCCGTCGATCTGGCCGCGGGCCGTCTTGAGCAAGCGGAGCGTTCGCTCCCGGTCTGCCATCATCACGGGCTCCTATGCAGTCGCTACGGATACGATGCGGAACTTCTCCCCGGCGGCCTTGATGGCGGCATCGAGCTCGGCGCGCGAGAGCTCCCGGTCCGCCTCGACGACAACCGTCTGCGTCTCGTGGTCGGCGTCGGCATCGGTGACGCCGGCGAGCTTCAAGAGCTCGGTTTCGACGGATGCGTCGCAGTGTCCGCACATGAGTCCCTCGGTGGAGATACGGTAGTTCATGGTTGATCCTTTCTAACATGCGGGCGCGGACGGGCGCCCGGTTGGTCGACGGTGCGGGAGGCGGCTATGCGGCGCTGCCGGCCGCGTAGCCGCTAGGAGCGGGGATGGAAGCCGCGCAAGCGCAGGGCGTTTGCAACGACGCAGAGCGAGGAGAGGCTCATCGCGGCGGCGCCGAACATGGGGGAGAGCTGCCAGCCGAGGATGGGGAAGAAGACGCCGGCGGCAAGCGGGATGCCGAGGGAATTGTAGAAGAGCGCCCAGAAGAGGTCCTGCTTGATGTTGCGGATGACGGCGCGGGAGAGCTCGATGGCGCGCGCGACGTCGAGCAGGTCGCTGTGCATGAGCACGATGTCGGCCCCCTCCTTGGCGATATCGGCGCCGGTCCCGATGGCGATGCCCACGTCGGCCCGTGCAAGCGCGGGGGAGTCGTTGATGCCGTCGCCCACCATGGCGACGCGTCCGCCGCCGTCTTGCAGCTCGCGGATGACGCGCTCCTTGTCTTGGGGAAGGACGTCGGAAACGACCCGCGATACCCCGACGTGTCGGGCGATCGCGCGGGCCGTGAGGGCGTTGTCGCCCGTGAGCATGATGGTCTCGATGCCGAGCCGCTCCAGCGAGCGAACGGCGTCGGCGCTGGTCGGTTTGACCTCGTCGGCGACGGCGATCGTGCCGACGAGCGCACCGTTCTTCGCGAAGAACAAGGGGGTCTTGCCCTGCTGGGCGAAGGCGTCGCGCGCGTCCTCGTCGACGGGGATCGAGAGCTCCGCCATGAGCCGCGCGTTGCCGGCCGCGATGACGTTGGCGCCCTCGCGCGCGGTCACGCCGCGCCCGGGGATCGCCCGGAAGTCCTCGACCGCGCGCGCGACGACGCCGCGCTTTCCGGCATAGGTCATGATGGCCTCGGCAAGCGGGTGCTCGCTGCGCTTCTCAAGCGCGGCCGCGAGCTTCACCAGGGCCTTCTCGCTCATAGCGGGCGACCCGTCGGCGCGCGTCGCGGGGATGACGTCCGTTACGGCGGGGGCGCCCTGCGTGATGGTCCCCGTCTTGTCGAGGACGACGGTGCCGACCGACCTCAGCGCTTCGAGCGCCTCGGCGGATTTGAACAGGATGCCCATCTCGGCTCCCTTGCCGGTTCCCACCATGATGGCGACGGGCGTGGCGAGTCCGAGGGCGCAAGGGCAGCTGATGACCACGACCGCCACCCCGGCGGTCAGCGCTTCGTTGACGTCGCCGGTGAAGACCATCCATGCGATGAAGGTTATGAGCGCGACGGCGAGCACGACGGGCACGAACACGCCTGCGACGCGGTCGGCGAGGCGGGCGATGGGCGCCTTGGTCGCGTTGGCGTCTTCGACGAGCTTGATGATCCGGGCGAGGCCGGTATCGCCTCCGACGCGCGTGGCGCGGAAGGTGAAGGAGCCCGTTTTATTGATCGTCGCCGCGCGGACCGTATCGCCGGGACCCTTCTCGACGGGGATGGACTCGCCGGTGAGCGCGCTTTCGTCGACGGCGCTCGTCCCCTCGAGCACCACGCCGTCGACCGCGATCGACTCGCCCGGCCGCACGAGCACGATGGCTCCGGGTTCGATGGCGTCTGCGGAAACGGTGCGCTCGCCGCCTTCCTCGTCCAGGAGGGTCGCGGTCTTGGGCGCGAGGTCGATCAGCTTCTCGATCGCGCCGCCCGTCTTCGATTTCGCACGCGTCTCGAGGTATTTTCCGACCGTGACCAAGGAGAGGATCGTGCCGGCGCTCTCGAAATAGAGGTTGTCCATGGCCGTCGCGCCCGCGCCGTGGACGTCGCCCGCGGCGAGCTGGTCCGCCATGATGAACATCGCATAGAGGGACCAGGCGATGCTCGCGGCGGACCCGATCGCGATCAGCGCATCCATGGTGGGCGCGCGGTGGATGAGCGAGGCGAACCCGCGCTCGAAGTACGAGATGTTGACGAACACGATGGGGACGAGCAGCAGCAGTTCGGCGAGTGCGAGCGTCATCGCGTGGTCGTGGTCGCCGAGCGCGGGCGGAAGCGGCCATCCGAGCATGTGGGCCATGCCGATGTAGAAGAGCGGGATGAGGAAGACGAGGGAGATCAGCAGGCGCGTCTTCATGGCGTCCGCCGCCGCTTCGAGTTTCTTGGTGGGCGAGGTGGGCACCGGGGCGGATGCGCCGCGGACGCGTTCGGCCGGAGCGGACGCGGGCGTCGCGGAATAGCCCGCTTTGTCGACCGCGGCGCAGATATCCTCGGCGTTCACCCTGGTTTCGTCGAAATCGACCGCCATGGTGCCCGCGAGCAGGTTGACGGATACGTCGCAGACGCCGTCGAGCCGGGTGACCGCCCGGTCGACATGCGCCTGGCATGCAGCGCAGGTCATGCCGCCGACGTCGAAGGATTTATGAGCCATGACGGCCTCCGTTCAGATGTTTGCTTGATGCAACCATAACACCCATACCCCCTGGGGGTGTTCAGAATATCGAAGTTATGGGGGAAAGATGACGAATGTCGGCAAACGTGGGGTTTGGGTGCGCATTGCCGCGCGCAGGGCCGTAATGCCGTTCGCGACCATATACTAACCGTTAGCGGAATCTGCTCCCTTGCCAAGCGTCGTCGACGCGATGGCAAATCCGCCCGTGCGCGATGCGTCCTTTCCGCACGCTTGTCTTGAGATACCACACCTACCTGCGGTCGTGTCGTCGGGCCCTGTCGGGGCTCGTCGATGTGCGATCGCCAGAATGGAACAACTGCATGACTGCAACCACTTTTGAATCCTCGCAGGACCACGAGGCCCTGCAGGACGCTCCCGCCGCGACGCAGACGGCTGCGGGCTTCGCCGACCTCGGCCTGTCCGAGCAGGTGCTCGACGCCATCGAGGACCTCGGCTACGAGAACCCCACGCCCATCCAGACGGGTGCCATCCCTCAGGTGCTGGCAGGGCGCGACCTGCTCGCCGCCGCGCAGACCGGAACCGGCAAGACCGCCGCGTTCCTGCTGCCCACGATGAGCACGCTGCCTCGCGTGAAGCGCGCCCGCGGCCGCGCCATGTCGGTGGGCTGCGGCCCGCGCATGCTCATCGTGACGCCTACGCGCGAGCTCGCCCAGCAGATCGATGCCGTGTGCAAGAAGATCGCCTACCACACTCGCCACACGGCGGTGACCGTGGTGGGCGGCGTGTCCTATAACCCGCAGAAGAGCGCGCTGCGCCGCGGTTGCGACATCCTGGTCGCCACCCCCGGCCGCTTGGTCGACCTCATCGAGCAGGGCGCCTGCATGCTCGACGAGGTGCAGGTGCTCGTGCTCGACGAGGCGGACCGCATGCTCGACATGGGCTTTCTTCCCGCCGTGCGCCAGATCGTGGGCCAGACGCGCGCCGACCGCCAGACGCTGCTCTTCTCCGCGACGCTCGATGAGAAGGAGGTCGGCGCCATCACCTCGCTGGTGAACGACCCCGCCCGCGTCGAGATCGCGCCGGCTACCTCCACGGCCGAGACGGTCGACCAGTTCCTGCTGCCCGTCTCCGGCGACGCCAAGAACGGCGTGCTCACCGAGGTCCTCAAGCGCGAGGGCACGGAGCGCGTCATCGTGTTCACGAGGACGAAGCGCCGCGCCGATACCTGCTGCCGCCGCCTCGAGCGCGCGGGCATCTCCTGCGCCGCCATCCACGGCGATCGCAGCCAGGCGCAGCGCGAGCGCGCCCTGAAGGCGTTTCGCCAGGGGCGCTGCGACGTGCTGGTGGCAACCGACGTCCTCGCGCGCGGCATCGATGTCACCGACGTGCGCTACGTCGTGAATTTCGACGTGCCCGAGGAGCCGGTCGACTACATCCACCGCATCGGCCGCACCGGTCGCGCCGGCGAGATGGGCTGGGCCCTCACGATCGTGACCGCTCAGGATATCGATGAGTTCTACGATATCGAGGCGCTGATGGGCAAGACCGCGGACCTCTACGATGCCGCGGGGATCGACGTGGGAGAAAACGCTCCCGTGGTCGATCCGGACCGCGTCCCCGCTTCAAAGCCGGCGGGCAAGAAGGCCAGGAAGCGCCGTCGCGCCAAGGCCGAGGATAAGTCGCGCGGCGAGCGCCGTCGCGGGGGCCGCGATGGCGGGCGCGATCGCGGCTCCAAGCAGGAACGCGCCGGCGGCGGGCCCGGCCGATCCGGCAATGCGGCGCGCAACAGCCGCTCGGACGAGCCCGCGGCAGACTCCAAGCGCTTCGAGCGTCCCGAGGGCCCGCGTGACGAGGCGGCGGCCGAAGCCCCTAAGCCCTCGCGCCGCAAGCGCGCCGGCAAGACGCGCGTTCGCGTCGAGGAGACGCCGTTCGCCGAGCGCGGCGAGCGTGGAGAGCGCTCGGACCGCAGCGAGGGTCCGCGCGGGGAGCGCCGTTCGGGCGGCCGCGGCGGCAAGCGGGGCGGATCGTCGGGCGGCGCCGCGCTGCGTGCCCGCGCTGCAGGCGTGTATTTCGGCGAGGTCGAGCAGGTCGAAGGCGGGCGCCGTTCCGATGGGGGCCGTTCGCGCGGCAACCGAGCCGGCTCGCGCGGCAACCGCGCCGGTTCGCGTTCGGACCGCTCCAATCGCACCCGCAACGGCGAGGAGGTCCTGTCCTCCCCGCGCGATAAGCGCGATACCTGGCGCAACTACGATGAGCCGACCGAGCGCCGCGGTCGCGGAGGAGCGCGCGGCGGCCGCTCCGGCGGACGCGATAACCGCGGCAGCTACAGTCCGCGCGGCGGCAGCCGCCGTCCGGGAGATCGCGGCGGGCGACGCTAGGCGTTCACATCGATAGCAGATGATCGGCCCTGCGGCCGGGAGGGATCCATCCTTCCCGGTCGCTTGCGTTTACGGTGCGCTGTTTCGGCAGATTGCGGTGCCGCAGGACGGCGGGAACGGGCATAATGGGACAATTCGAGAGCCAAGGAAAGGAGGGCGCCATGCCTTCTGAGTTCGAAGCATCGCGCGGCCGCGCCCGCGTCGGATCGTTCCTCGCATGGTCCCTGGCGGCGCTGGGGACTTCGGCCGCGGTCCTGGTTGCGATGGCCGTGGTCGGCGGCTTGGCCGCCGTCCTCTGCGAGATCATCCTGACGGGTTCCCTCGAGATGGCGACCGATGGCGTGTCTTCCGATGCGATGAGCCTCGGGATGGTCGTGGCGCAGCTCGCCGTGATCGCCATCGCGCTGCCTTGGTGGCGATACGTCATGCAGCGCTCGTTCGTGCGCGAGCGGGCCGCCGCGATGCCGCCGCGCACGGTCAGGGAGCGCGCGCTCACCTGGGTGTCGCTGGCGCTGCTGGGCATCGGCCTTCAGGTTGTCATCAGCTTGATCCTCACGATCGCGTCGCTCCTCTTTCCTGCGACGATGGATGAGTACAGCGAGCTCATGGCGGACGCCGGAGTCGGCGTCCTCACGGTGTTGAACGTCTTGAGCACGGCTATCCTCGCGCCGATATGCGAGGAGATCGCCTGCCGCGGCATCATGCTCGAGTACAGCCTACGTGCGGTGTGCCCGGCATGGAACGGGAAGACGGGCGCGCGCGGCGTCACGGTGTCCGCGACGATGTTCCTCCTCGCGAACGCGCTGCAGGCGGCGATATTCGGCTTCATGCATATGAATATCGTGCAGGGGACCTATGCGTTTGCGATCGGCCTGCTGCAGGGTTGGATCTATTGGCGTACGGGCAGGCTGCGCTACGCCATCGGATTGCACCTGGCGGTGAACGCCTCGTCGTTTCTGCTCGATCCGCTGCTGGAGCTGAGCGCCTGGCTGCCCGAGCTCGTGGGGTCCACGTGGTTCCTGGTGATCGGTATGGGCTTGCTGGTCGTCGGCGCCGTGCTCTTCGCGCGCATCTGGTGCTCGCGCGGTGCGGTCGTTCCAATGGCTCCGGGCGGCGGGGTCGTCCCCGGGGCTGTCGGGGAAGCCGCCTCATCGGCGCCGGCGGCATCGCTCGATGGAGCCGATGGATCGTTGCCCGGGCCCGCTGCCTCTGGGTCCGCCGCGTCCGTACCGCCCACGCCGTCCGGAAACCCGGCCGCGCCCGCCGTGCCCGCGCGGTCCGGAAACCCGGCCGCGCCCGCCGCGCCCGTGCGGCCCGGAAGCCCGGCCGGGTCCGTCGCGCCTGTCGGAGCCGGGCGCGGACCTGCAGGGAATTCCCATCTTTAATGCCGGTTGGCCCCTTGGCGTCCCTGGGCGGCGCGGTTGCGCGCGTGCGGGTTGGTGCCAGCGGCGCCCTTGCCCGTGCGCCCGAAGGCGCCGCCGCGACCGGTGTTACCCTTGCCGCCGTTCCCGCCGAAGCCCGATGCGGCGCCGCCCCCGCGCTTGCCGCCGCCCCCGCGCTTCTTGCTCGAGCCGCCCTTGACGCCCGATCCCGCCGGTGGCACGGGGCGGATGAGGCACTTGGGCCCGTAGCCGATGAGGTCCTCGCGGCCGGCGCGCAGCAGCGCCTCGCGGACCAGCTTGTAGTTCTCGGGCTTGCGGTACTGGATGAGCGCGCGCTGCATCGCCTTCTCGTGCGGGTCGCGCGGGATGTAGACCGGCTCCATGGTGCGCGGGTCCACGCCGGTGTAGAACATACAGGTCGACATCGTGGACGGCGTGGGGTAGAAGTCCTGCACCTGCTCGGGCATGTAGCCCATGTCGCGCACCGCGCAGGCGAGCTCGACGGCCTCCTTCATGGTGGAGCCCGGGTGGCTCGAGATGAGGTAGGGGACCACGTACTGCTTGAGGCCGTACTCGGCCGAGAGGCGCTCGAAGCGCTTGACGAAGGCGTCGTAGACCTCGCGACGCGGCTTTCCCATGACGGACAGGACGGCGTCGCTCACGTGCTCGGGCGCCAGGCGTAGCTGGCCGCTCACGTGGTGCCGGAGCAGCTCGACCAGGAACTTGTCGCTCGCGTCGGCCATGGTGTAGTCGAAGCGGATGCCGCTGCGCACGAAGACCTTCTTGACGCCGGGGAGCTGCCGCAGGTCGCGCAGCAGGTCGGCGTATGCATCCTCGTTGGTGTCCATGTTGCGGCAGACGCTCGGCCATAGGCAGCGGCGGTTCTTGCACACGCCGTGCGTGAGCTGCTTTGTGCACGCGGGCTTGAAGAAGTTCGCCGTGGGGCCGCCCACGTCGTTGATATAGCCCTTGAACTCGGGGTCGTGCGTGAGCGCTTCCGCCTCGCGGATGATGCTCTCGCGGCTGCGAACCTGCAGCATGCGGCCCTGATGGAAGGTGAGCGCGCAAAACGAGCACTCGCCGAAGCAACCGCGGTTGCTGGAGATGGAGAAGCGGATCTCGTCGAAGGCGGGGATGCCGCCGGCCGCGTCGTAGTCGGGGTGCCAGTGGCGCGCGTAGGGCAGCTCGGCGACCTCGTCCATCTCGGCGGTGGTGAGGGGCGCCGACGGCGGGTTCTGCACCACGTAGACGCCGTTGGGGTAGGGCTCGACCAGGTGCCGGCCGGTGATGGGGTCCATGTTCTGCTGCTGGATGTTGAAGCCGCGCGCGTAGGCGAGGCGGTCGGCTTCGAGCTCGTCCCAGGAGGGGAGCATCTCGAAGTCGTAGACCTCGTCGAGCGCGCCCGGGCCGCTCGTGCGGTAGACGGTGCCGTTCACGTAGGTGATCTGGTCGACGGGCAGCCCGCCTGCCAGCGCGTCGGCGATCTCGATGATCGCGTGCTCGCCCATGCCGTAGATCAGCAGGTCGGCGCTAGAGTCGAGCAGCACGGAGCGCTTGAGCTTGTCCTGCCAGTAGTCGTAGTGGGCCAGGCGGCGCAGGCTCGCCTCGATGCCGCCGATGATGATGGGCTTGTCCTTGTACGTGCGGCGGATGAGGTTGCCGTAGACCGTGACGGCGCGGTTGGGACGGCGCCCCGCCTCGCCGCCGGGGGTGTAGGCGTCCTCGTGGCGCGGCTTCTTGTTGACGGTGTAGTGGTTGACCATCGAGTCCATGTTGCCGGCGGACACGAGGAAGCCCAGGCGCGGCTCGCCCAGCGCGGCGATGCTCGCGGGATCGGTCCAGTCGGGCTGGCAGATGATGCCGACGCGGTAACCCGCGTGCTCGAGCACGCGGGTGATGATGGCGTGGCCGAAGCTCGGATGGTCGACGTAGGCGTCGCCGCAGATGTAGACGAAGTCGCAGGCGTCCCAGCCGCAGGCGTCCATGTCGGCGCGGGAGACGGGCAGGAAGGCCTCGCGGGAGGGACGGTCCTTGGGGTGGACGGCACGGTTGCCCGCCGCTTTGCCCCGTCGGGGGCCGTCGGCCCCGCCCGCATCGGGACGGAACGCGCCGCGTTCGGAGCCGGCCGCTGGCGCGCGGCGTCGCGACGGCTTGCCGGCGTGGGGCTTCGGGCCGGAGGGGTGCTTCGACCGCTTGCTGGATGGGACGGCTGCGTTCTCCTGAGGATGCTTGGACATGCTGCTCGCTTTCGACGTGTTCGATCGCGTTCAAGCATACGTCATCAACGGTCGTCGACGTTGTTGCGGGATGCAGGTCGATGCATAAATCGCAACTTCGCGCCGGCGCGGCGGGTCTTCGGGATAGCATCGGATCAGCGCGTCGCGTGCGGTTTGGTCGCGGGGAGGTCGGCCGCTTCGCGTGTGGGTCACGTTTTTCGTACGATTTTTACCTCGGGCCAGATAGACCGCTTTGGAATTGAGCGAAATCCCAGTTGGCTGGCGGTCGGAGGCGCTCTATACTTGCTCTCTTTTCAAATTAGTACGAAAAACGCGTCCCACACTTCGGATATCGTTGAGAATGCGCCCTTTGCCGACCTCCCTTCAGCGCGAGGTCGGCTCCTCCGCGCGGTATCCACGCTGCGCGCTGCATCCTCTTCCGCTACAACAGGTTGCCGCGGCGACGCGCGTAGATCGCCTTGACCGCGCCGCAAAGCAGTGAGTAGAGTGCTATGCGGGCAGTAACGAGTATTAGGCCGAAGAAGGGAAGTTGAAGCGGCTGCACATGGGTGGCGACGAAGGCGACGAGGCGGCCGAGCTCGCTGGTCTGGACGGTCGGCTTGCTGGCACGCAGCCGGTGGAGCTGCTAAAACGTGTGCGTTGGCTTGGATATGCCGCGTTTCCTGGTCATTGCGGTCGCGCTGTCGATTGAGTTGCAGATCGGTTGGGAGGCCGGTCGTTCTTTGGGTTAATTCTGGGATTGTTCGTTGCGGGGGCTTGCACGGGTGTCGTACCCTAGTGGGGCCGACGCGCGCAGAGTTATCGGCGTGCATGTGAGGGGAGGACCGCGTGGAGCGAGCGAAGCAGGTTTCCGAGTCTATCGAGCTGGGCATCATCTTGGCGCTGGTGGGCGGTTTCATGGACGTCTATTCCTATATGGGGCGCGGCGGCGTCTTCGCCAATGCCCAAACCGGCAACATCTTGCTGACCGGCGTACACATCTCTGAGGGAAACTGGCCGTTGGCCGCGATGTACTTTCTTCCCGTCCTGTCTTTTGCCGTGGGTATCATGGCAAGCGACCTGGTGCACGTGCGCTTCTCGAGCGTCATCCACTGGCGCCAGGTGACCGTGGTGGTCGAGGCGCTGATCCTGCTGGGCGTCGGCTTCATCGATTCGGGAAACAACCTGGGGGCGAATTGCCTTACCTCCCTGGCGTGCGGCATGCAGGTCGAGAGCTTCCGAAAGATTCACGGACGCGGCATCGCGACCACCATGTGCATCGGCAACCTGCGCAGCGCCTTGCAAAGCGTCGACGACTACATCATCACGCACAAGCGCGGCTTCCTGATGAACGGCGCGCTCTATTTCGGTGTGATCGCCTGTTTCGTAGTCGGTGCCATCCTGGGCAATTGGTGTCTGGAGCGCTTCGGTCTGCAGGCGATCTCCCTGTGCTCCCTGCTGCTCTTCATCGCGTTCATCCTGATGTTCTCCGACCGCGAGGCGCCCGCTGCGAGCTAGCCTTCTCGTCATCGCGGCGCTTTCACCGGATGCCGTCTACGGTATCATAGGGTGAAATCGGGCCGTGCCGTCGACGATGCCGACGGGCGTGATCCGAGATCCGTGCAAGGAGGCACAACATGGCAAATCGCATCGTTCTCAACACCATCTCCTATCATGGCGCCGGCGCCATCAAGGAGATCCCCGGCGAGCTCGCCCGCCGCGGCTATAAGAAGGTCTTCGTCTGCACCGACCCCGACCTGGTGAAGTTCGGGGTCTCCGCCAAGGTCACCGACCTGCTCGACGAGGCCGGCATCGCCTACAGCATCTACTCCGACATCAAGCCCAACCCCACCATCAAAAACGTCGTCGACGGCGTGGAGTCGTTTAAGGCCGCCGAGGCCGACTCCATCGTGACCATCGGCGGCGGCTCCGCCATGGACACCGCCAAGGCCATCGGCGTCATCATCACCAACCCCGAGTTCGCCGACGTGCGCTCGCTGGAGGGCGTCGCTCCCACCAAGAACCACGCCGTGTTCACCATCGCCGTGCCCACCACCGCCGGCACCGCCGCGGAGGTCACCATCAACTACGTCATCACCGACGTCGAGAAGGTCCGCAAGTTCGTCTGCGTCGACACCAACGACGCCCCCGAGGTCGCCGTGGTCGATCCCGAGATGATGGCCACCATGCCCGCCGGCCTCACCGCCAGCACCGGTATGGACGCGCTCACCCACGCCATCGAGGGCTACACCACCAAGGGCGCTTGGGAGATGAGCGACATGTTCCATCTCAAGGCCATCGAGCTCATCTCTAAGAACCTGCGCGACGCCGTGGCAGAGGCCAAGAGCGGCGTTCCCGGCTCCGGCCGCGAGGGCATGGCGCTCGCCCAGTACATCGCCGGCATGGGCTTCTCCAACGTCGGCCTGGGCGTCGACCACTCCATGGCCCACACCCTCTCCGCGCACTTCGACACCCCGCACGGCGTCGCCTGCGCCATGCTGCTGCCCATCGCGATGGAGTTCAACAAGCCCGTCGTGACCGAGCGCCTGGCCAAGGTCGCCGTGGCCATGGGCGTCGACACCACCGACATGAGCACCGACGAGGCCGCCGACGCCGCCATCGCCGCCGTCAAGCAGCTCTCCGTCGACGTCGAGATCCCCACCGTGTGCGAGGCCATCACCGAGGAGGAGCTCGACACGCTCACCCGCGACGCCATGGCCGACGCCTGCTTCCCGGGCAACCCCCGCGAGGCGACCTACGACGACGTCATGGGCATGTTCCGCCAGATCATGGCTTAAGCCCGGCAGATCGAGGGACCACCTGCAAGGCCCGGAGCCGCGCGTCATCGCGGCTCCGGGCCTTTTGGTATCGATGTTGCCGCATCGCCGTGCCCGAGGCTTCGGCGCCGCACGGCGGCGGACCCGGTGGGGTGGCGGACGGGCTGCCTGGAGGAGGCGCTCCGAAGGAGGTGGGTGGTCAGCGTAGCGCGCGCTTCGCGGTGCCGCCTCCGAGCACCGTGTCCCCTTGGTAGATGACGACCGCCTGGCCGGGGGCTATGGCGCGCTGCGGCCGGTCGAACGCAATCCGCATCTCTCCGGGGGCGCCGTCCCGGTACAGGCGCGCGTCTTGGTCGGGCTGGCGGTAGCGAACCTTGGCGCAGACCCTGAGCCCGGCGCGTCCCGCGTCGTCGAGCAACGCCTCCATCGTGCACGCGGGCGCGCTCCATGCCCAGTCGTCCGCGATGAGCCCGCTCGCCTCGAGGTCCTCGCCCTCGCCCAGAACCACGGTGTTGGAGGCCGCATCGATGCGGGTGACGAACACGGGGTGCGCGAGCGCGACGCCCAGGCCCTTGCGCTGCCCGATCGTGTACCTGATGGCTCCGTGGTGGGTGCCGAGAACATCTCCCTCGGCGTTGAGGATGGCGCCGCTCGGTAGCGCCCGCCCGCGCCGTCGTTCGATGAAGCTTGCGAAGTCGTTGTCCGGCACGAAGCAGATGCCCTGGCTGTCGCCTTTCTTTGCCGTGATGAAGCCCTGCTCGGCGGCGATACGGCGCACGTCGCGATCCTTCACCAGCCCTCCGAGAGGGAAGATCGTCCGCGCGAGCCGGCTCTGGTCCAGGGTGTAGAGGAAGTAGCTCTGGTCCTTGCGGGGGTCGAGGGCTTTGGCCAAGCGCGGCGCGCCGTCGCGACCGGTGACGATGCGCGCGTAATGCCCGGTTGCCACGAACTTGCATCCCAGCTCGTCGGCCACCTCGAAGAGGCGCCCGAACTTGAGGTGGCGGTTGCACAGCACGCAGGGGTTGGGCGTGAGCCCCGATTCATACGCCGCGACGAACCGCTCGATGACGTCGCGGTCGAATTCTGCTCGGCAGTCGATGACGTGGTGCTCGATGCCGAGGTGGGCGGCGAGCGCCGCGGCGTCGCTGATGTCGCGCTCGTTGTCGCAGCTCCGCGCGGCGTCTCTGCCGGCGGTGCCGCCGTCGTAGAGGCGCATGGTCGCGCCGATGCATTCGTAGCCCTGTTCCATGAGCACGTGCGCGGTGACGCTCGAATCGACGCCGCCGCTCATGGCGATAAGGACGCGGTTGCTGGATGCTGGGGAGTGGGGCATGGCGGTTCCCATTCTGAAACGTGCGGGCGGGCGCGGCGAGCTGCGGGTGTGCGCGGTGGGCGCGGCGACGAGTAGATGCTAGGCGAACAGGGGCGTGGAGAGGTAGCGCTCGCCGGTATCGGCGAGCAGCGCGACGATGGTCTTGCCCGCGTTCTCGGGTCGCTTCGCGAGTTCGAGCGCCGCCCAGACCGCCGCTCCGGAGGAGATGCCCACGAGCACGCCCTCCTGGCTGCCCAGGCGCCTGCCGGTGGCGAAGGCGTCGTCGTTTTCCACGGCGATGACCTCGTCGTATATCTGGGTGTCCAGCACATCCGGGATGAAGCCCGCGCCGATGCCCTGGATCTTATGGGGTCCCGCCTCGCCCTTGGTGAGGACGGGGGACGCCGCGGGCTCCACGCCGACTACGCGCACATCGGGGTTCTGCTGTTTGAGATAGGTTCCCACGCCGGTGATGGTGCCGCCGGTGCCGATGCCCGCCACGAAAATGTCGACGGCGCCGTCGGTGTCGTTCCAGATCTCGGGTCCGGTGGTGGCGATATGCGCCGCGGGGTTCGCGGGGTTCTCGAATTGGCCGGCGATGATGCTCTTGGGGGTCTCGCGCGCGAGCTCCTCCGCCTTCGCAATAGCGCCCTTCATACCCAGCGCCCCCTCGGTGAGGACGAGCTCCGCGCCGTAGGCGCGCATGAGTTGGCGCCGCTCCATGCTCATCGTGTCGGGCATGGTGATGATCAGGCGATAGCCGCGCGCCGCCGCGACGCTGGCGAGGCCCACGCCGGTGTTGCCCGACGTCGGCTCGATGATGGTGTAGCCCTCGTTGGGCTTGATGTCGCCGCGTTGCTCGGCGGCATCGATCATGGCGCGCGCGATGCGGTCCTTGACGGAGCCGGCGGGGTTGAAGTACTCGAGCTTTACCAGCACGCGGGCGGCGAGTTGGTCGGCGTCTTCGATATGGGTCAGCTCGAGGAGAGGGGTGTTGCCGATGAGCTGGTCGATGGATGAGTAAATCTTGGACATGGTGCCTCCCTTTGTAAAAACCCATAAACCATACGGGGATATATGCAATAGAATGGAAACAGTTAAGCACGAACCTCAAACATGTCAAGTGTAAGGGTAGGAGGAGGGCGGATTGTTTCAGCCGTGTTGCATTCGGCGACTGCCTGGCGTGCGAATGGACTAACAAATTAATTGAACCTGTTATTTCTTATCTGCCAACGTCAGGGGGCATTTCGAAAGAGCCTTCCGCCCGTTATAAGGCGCCAGTAAGGGCTCGTCGCCAAACGGTTTGTATGCCATTGCCTACCGGTCTGCTACCATAAGTCCACTATTCTCGTCGGGAGGGATTGGTACGATGTTGGTATCCACCAAGGGCCGCTATGCCCTGCGCGTTATGGTTGATTTGGCCGAGCACCAGGGGGACGGGAGAATCCCCTTGAAGCAGATCGCCGATCGCCAAGGCGTTTCGGAGAAGTATCTGGAAAACATTCTGGCAACGTTGGTTCGCAACAACGTCTTGTCGGGTATGAGGGGGAAGGGCGGCGGTTATCGCCTCACCAAGGACTCCTCCGAGTACACGGTGGGGCAGATTCTTCGGCTTACCGAAGGAAGCCTGGCGCCGGTCTCGTGTCTGAACGATACGTGCGAGAAGTGCCCGCGCACGCAGGAGTGCCCCACGGTCCACATGTGGTCCGAGCTCGATACGCTCATCAACTCGTATCTGGATGGCGTGACCATCGAGGACCTCAAGTGCTCGCCGCGTGGCTTGGATTACGTCATCTAGCTTCGTGATCCGCGCCGTTTGCGGGTCCGCTGGCGCATGTCGTGCGAACGGCCCATGCGCTTGCGCGCCGGGGCGCGCCGCCGCCATCGCCTCGCCGGCGAGTCGGCGCCGATCGGGAACCTTCATCGAGCGCTGGATTCGATTTGACGATAAGGGCGTCTGCTTCGGCAGGCGCCCTTTTGCATCGCGGATCCTTCGGTATCGAATGCGCATACCAGTTGATCGCGACGGCGGATGATGAACGCCGCTCACAGCGACGATCTATTCTTTGGCGCGACGGCCGTCCCATGATGCTCCGTATGGCCGCGACGCGCTTCCTACAATGGTAAAAGTCTGCGAAATGCTTCTGCGCGCAGGCCGAACAAAAGGACGGGCCGAGTTGGATCGGCCCCGTAGGAACGGAGGATTCTATGAAAAGGAATCTGAATGCCCATTGGTGGAGAGGGGTGTTGCTGGCGGCGGTCGCATGCGTATGCTGCTTTGCTGCGTTGATGCCGCTCCATGCGTTCGCACAGGCACGCGCCGGTGCCGACGTGGTCATCGACGACACCGATCCTCGCTGGACGTATTCGGAGGGAGGCGCCAACAACGGCGGATGGACCGGCGGCGGTTCGGGTAGCGCCGAGGCGACCGAGCACTGGTCCAATACCGTGGGCGCGACGGCGGAGCTCTCCTTCGAGGGAGATGGCCTGGAGCTCTACGGCATCAAGGCTCCGAACCATCGGTTCATCAAGGTCTCCGTGGACGAAGGCGATCCGGTCGAAGCTGATTGCTACGCTGCCGCGCGTACGTCCAACCAGCTCTTGGTTGCGTTGAAGGGCCTCGGGCAGGGCGAGCACGTCGCGCGTATCGAGGTGCTCGAGAAGACGAACGAAGCCGCCTCGAGCGCTCTGGGCGTCTCGCTGCAGTACGCCGTCGCGAAGAACGTCTCGCTCGATCCCGATCGCGATATCACCTCGCGCATCGAGGTTGGCACGCAGACCGATGGCGAGGAGCTCTTCCATTGGCGCTTCGAGGGCGATTGGACCTATGGTGATACGCATCCCGAGCTCTTCTCGGCGGGTGACGAGATCTATTCCAACAGTACGGACTCCACTGCCACCCTGTATTTCGAGGGTACCCAGGTCATCGTGGGCGGCAGTCTGAATCCCGCGCACAGCACCTATCAGTTCGAGATCGACGGTAAGGTCGCCGGGACGTTCGACGCCGGCACCGCGAGCGGCAAGCATCAGCAGGTGCTCTTCACCTCCGAGAAGCTTGAGAACGCCGTGCACGAGCTCGTCATCACGAACGTGGGCGATACCGATACCATCCAGCTCGATTTCGCCGACGTCATCCACAAGCCCATCAAGCCGACGAGCATCGCGCTCGATACGGATGCGTTCGCGCTCGAGGGCGGGCGCCAGCGCGAGCTGACCTGCACCTTGCAGCCGGCGATCGCCGACCCCGTGGCCGTCACGTGGACCTCGGGTAACGAGGACGTCGCCACGGTCGAGGACGGCGTGGTGACCGCGAAGGAGGTCGCTCAGAAGTCGACCGCGACCATCACGGCCGCCGTCGGGGGCACCGACCTGAGCGTTTCTGCCGAGGTCACGGTCTATCCGAAGGTTGACGACTTCAACGCCTTCGTGGGCGATGAGAAGCTGCTCGACTTGCCCGCGACCGCCTATCAGGACGCGACCAGCACGTTTACCGACCAGTGGAGCGATGTCGCCTGGCTGGGCGATTCTCGCGCCTCGAAGATCGGCGTCGCCACGCGCGATCACCAGGTCGATGGCGTCAAGGTCGAGGTGAGCGATTTCACCAACGCGGCCGGCGACGTCATCGATGCGTCGAACGTGCAGGTGCAATGGCTGCGCGAGGTCCGGGCCGACGCCAACCGCGGCATGAGCGGACGCATGGTGGATTATCCGGATGTCATCTACTATCCGAACACGGGCCTGGACATTCCGGCTGAGTCGCTGCGTTTCGCATGGGTCACCTTGAACGTACCCGAGGACGCTGCCGCCGGCGTCTACAAGGGCACGCTGACGGTGAAGGCGGGCGACGTCTCGTATCCGCTCGACTACACGCTCGAGGTCATCGGCATCCAGCAGCCCACCGCCCAGGAAGTCGGCTATAGCGTCCAGCTGTGGCAGCATCCCTTCTCGGCGACGGGTTATTACTTCGGTAAGAGCACCATCTGGGGCGGCCAGGGCGGTAACGGCCTGTGGGGCGCCACCGTGGGCACCGATGCCTCGATCGACAAGTTCCTGGACGATGATTTCAAGCGGTACTACAAGGGCATTCTTGAAGACTACGCCTCGATGGGCGGAGACGACCTCGTCGCCAACATCGTCGACGAGGCCTGGGGCCACCAGTGCTACTACTCCGACAAGGGCATGGTGCAGTGGCTCAAGACCGCCGACGGCTGGGATTACGACTACACCCTTTTCGACCAGTGGGTTGAGTTCGGCATCGAGTGCGGTGTGATCGATCCCGCGACCGGCCACGGCAAGATCAAGTGCTACTCCATGATCCCGTGGAACAACCGCGTGACCTATACGGATACGACGACCGGCAAGGTCGTCAAGCTCGACCTCACGCCGCTGACGCAGCAGTGGGAGGAGATCTGGACGCCGTTCCTCGAGGACTTCATCGCGCATCTCGAGGAAAAGGGTTGGTTCGACATCACCTACATCGCCTTCGACGAGCGTCCCGCCATCGATGGCGTGTGCAAGTTCATCAAGGAGCACGAGAACGCCGAGGGCCAGGCGCTGAAGACCGCCGCCGCCATCAACTACGCTCCCGATCAGGTGGGCGAGGACCAGTACCTCGACGATATCTCCGTCGGCCAGAAGCACGTGCTGAGCTCCTGGTCCATGGACGAATGGTATGCCTTCGTCGATAGTCGTCGCGAGCAGGGCCTCGAGACGACCATGTATACCTGCACCGGCGACTATCCCAACAGCTCCCAGCAGGCGGATCCCGGCGATACGTATTGGTCCGCGCTGTACTCGCAGGCGCTGCACACCGACGGCTACCTCCGTTGGGCGCTGGACGCTTGGACGAACGACATGTACGGCGATACCACGTTCGTCAACTGGGAGCCCGGCGATTCGTGGTTCATCTATCCGCTCGAGCTGGGCGAGGATGGCGTGTACGACCCCGCTAAGCTCGCGGAGAACCCCAAGGGCTATTACAGCTCGCCGCGCTACGAGATGTTCAAGCAGGGCATCCGCGACGTCTGCAAGGCCCGCTATTTGGAGGAGAACGCTTCTGCCGAGCTGGCGGAGCAGGTGACCGCCGTCTTCGATTCCATGCAGTTCCCCAATGGCACCAATAACATCCCGGCGTCCGAGGCCGACCGCATGCTCGCGCATTCCGAGTCTGAGCGCGTATACACGGCGCTGAGCGAGGCCGCGCGCGCGTTTGCAGCCGTGCCCAAGCCCGAGCCCGAGGTCGATAAGTCCAAGCTCCAGGCCGCGTGCGACGAGGCCGCCGCGCTCGACGCCGACGACTACAAGTCCGCCGGCTGGAAGACGTTCGCCCGCGCCCTCGAGGCCGCGCAGGCCGTGCTCGCCGACGACGAGGCGACCCAGGCGGAGGTCGACGCCGCTGCCAAGGCGCTCGCCGACGCGCGGGCCGGCCTGGAGGAGGTCGAGCGGATCTCCTTCGTCGACGTGGTCGCCGACACGCCGCACAAGGGTGACATCGAGTGGCTCGCCGCCAACGGCATCGCATCCGGCTGGGAGAACGCCGACGGGACCTTCAGCTTCCGCCCGTACGCGACGGTGAGGCGCGCCGACATGGCTGCGTTCCTCTACCGCCTCGCCGGCGAGCCGGAGTTCGACGCGAAGGGCGTCTCCTTCACCGACGTGGACGAGTCCACCCCGCATTACAAGGCTATCCTGTGGCTGGCCGCCGAGGGCGTCTCGACCGGCTGGGAGGCCGCCGACGGCACCGCCGAGTTCCGCCCCTACGCCGAGATCACCCGTTGCGACATGGCCGCGTTCCTGTACCGCATGGCCGGCGAGCCGAAGTTCGAGGCCAAGGACGCCTTCGCCGATGTCGTGAAGGATACGCCGCACCGCGAGGCCGTGCTGTGGCTGGCCGCCTCTGGCGTCTCCACCGGCTGGACCGCCGAGGACGGTACGAAGACGTTCCGCCCCTACGACCAGATCGTCCGCTGCGACATGGCCGCGTTCCTGCAGCGCATGGACCAGAAGGACCTGGTAGCCCTGAAGTAGCTCCCACGGACGGGGGTATCCATCTCCTGACGGATGGGCATCATGAGGAGGCCGGCCCTCGGGTCGGCCTCCTTTTCCATGCCGCGCACCCCTCAGAAAGGGGACAGGCACTTTTTTGAGACCCCGGGGGACCCGGCCTCGCCGCCGGACTCGCAATCCGCCGGGCCCTCGCCGGGCCGGGGTCTCAAAAAAGTGCCTGTCCCCTTTCTGAGAGGCGGGGCCGAGCGGCTAAATTGAACTTTCTGTTGATTATCTGTCATCGAAATTGAACTCATTGTACAATGCCGCAAAGTTCAAATTGAACTTTTGCCTGATGCACAGCATATCTGGGGTGTATGCCATGGATATGGGTATTGAAATTGAACTTAGGGAGGTAGATATGGCGGCAACGGATTTCTCTCGACGTTTGTCAACTGCGATGCAGCGGCGGGGCCTGAAGCAATCCGATCTGGTGCGCCTGTCGAGCGATTACGGAGGGCGCCTGGGAAAAAGCCAGGTGAGCCAGTACGTGAGCGGTAAGACCATGCCGAGGCCGGACGTCATCCGCCTGCTGTCCGCCATGCTCGACGTCGAGGAGGCCTGGCTGGCAGGGAGTGAGCCGGCTCCCGCTGCGGGCGGCGTGTCCGCCGCGGCTGCTCGCGGCGCCGCTTCCGCGGGCGGTCCTGCTATCGAGCCCGCGGTCGCCGGCGGCGCTAACGCCGCGCCCGCTTCCGTCGCCGCCTCCGGCTCCGTTTCCGCTTCCGCCGCCGCTTCGCGCTCTCCTGCGGCCGCCGACGGACCCGCTTCGTCCGCAGCACCTTCTACCTCGCATTCCATTACCAATCAAGGGAGTACCACCATGCGCGAGTTCAAGAAATCCTCCAAGCTCGACAACGTTCTGTACGACGTCCGCGGCCCCGTGGTGGACGAGGCGAGCCGCATGGAAGCCGAGGGGAAGCGCATCCTCAAGCTCAACATCGGCAATCCGGCGCCCTTCGGTTTCCGCACGCCCGACGAGGTCATCGCCGACATGCGCATGCAGCTGCCCGATTGCGAGGGCTACTCCGATTCCAAGGGCCTGTTCTCGGCGCGCAAGGCGATCATGCAGTACGCGCAGCTCAAGCACATCCCCAACGTGGATATGGATAGCATCTACACCGGCAACGGCGTATCGGAGCTCATCAACCTGTGCATGCAGGCGCTGCTCGATACCGGCGACGAGATCTTGATCCCCAGCCCCGATTACCCGCTGTGGACCGCGTGCGCCACGCTGTCCGGCGGCACGCCCGTGCATTACGTGTGCGATGAGGAGGCCGAGTGGTATCCCGACCTGGCCGACATGGAGAGCAAGGTGACCTCGCGCACCAAGGCCATCGTCATCATCAACCCCAACAACCCCACCGGCGCGCTGTATCCGCGCGAGGTGCTCGAGGGCATCGTCGAGATCGCGCGCAAGCACCAGCTCATGATCTTCTCCGATGAGATCTACGACCGCCTGGTGATGGACGGGGAGGAGCACGTCTCGATCGCCTCGCTCGCACCCGACCTGTTCTGCATCACGTTCTCGGGCCTGTCGAAGTCTCATATGATCGCGGGCTACCGTATCGGCTGGATGATCCTGTCGGGCAACAGGCGCTGCGCGAAGGACCTCATCATGGGCATCAACATGCTGTCCAACATGCGCCTGTGTTCCAACGTTCCGGCGCAGTCGATCGTGCAGACGGCGCTGGGCGGGCACCAGAGTGTGGAGGGCTACGTGGTGCCGGGCGGTCGCATCTACGATCAGCGCGAGTACGTGTACAAGGCGCTCAACGACATCCCGGGCATCACGGCGGTGAAGCCCAAGGCGGCGTTCTACATCTTCCCCAAGATCGACGTGAAGAAGTTCAACATCACGAACGACGAGCAGTTCGCGCTCGACCTGCTGCACGAGAAGCGCGTGCTCATCGTTCCGGGCAAGGGCTTCAATTGGGGCCAGCCCGACCACTTCCGCGTGGTCTACCTGCCGCGCATGGACGTGCTGCAGGAGTGCATGGAGGATCTGGCGGACTTCATGGCGCATTACCGCCAGGCGTAACGGTCTGGTTGCGGACGGAGCGAACGAGGCACTCCGGACCGGCGTTGCCGAAGCGATCGAGGGGAAGGGCCGTGCGCCCTTCCCCTCGTTGTTTTTCATCACGCGGCGCGGGCGGCTGCCGGGTCGATGCACTTGGGGTTGCGGAGCGGCGCGCGGCTGAATGTTGGCGCGGCGGTTCGGCGGTGCTATCGCGGCTTTCCTGTGGAGTCACAGGTTGTCCACGTATTTATAGGTGCGGACACCTAAACTGGGTGACCGGTCGAAAGGCCTGGCTGGCACGGTGAGGAGAATACCGTGCTTGTTTGAGACGCGGCGCAAGAGATGAGCCGCCCAACACGCGCGGAAGCGCAGGAGGATTCAATGTCTGAGATCAATGAAACGAATGAGACCATGGAAGAGACCGTAGTTGAGACCGCTGCCGAGGCAGTGGAGGAGACCATCGAGGAGCAGGCTGCCCTCGAGGAGACCGTTGTAGAGAGCGATGCCGAGGAGGCTGTCGAGGCCGAGGACGAGGCTCCCAGCACCGATGATGAACTGTTTGATAAGACCAACCGCGCAGCCCGCCTGCTTCGCGCCCGCCGTGCCGTGATGGCTCGCGAGGCCGAGGCCCGCGCCGCCCGCATGGAGGACCTGAAGCGCGCTCTCAAGCTTCTGGAGCTCAAGCCCAAGATGGAGCAGAAGGAGATGGCCGATCTGCTGGGCATGCGTCTGCGTGAGCTCGATTCGCTGCTGGCCGAGGCCGAGGCTTCCGACATCGTTGCCCGCGTCGAGCCGGCTGACGAGCCCGACATGCGCAAGGTCGTTGTGTACACCAGCGACGATGCTGTGACCCGCGTGGGCGTTCTGGCCAAGAAGCAGGACAAGCTCGTTCCCAGCCTCACCGATGAGGAGACCGAGCAGCTTTTTGCTCTGCTCAGCAAGGTCATCGACCCGCTTACCGCTATGGGCCTCGATAACGACGACGACCGTGGTGGCCGTGGCGGCTTCGGCGGCCGTGGCGGCGACCGTGGCGGCCGTGGCGGCTTCGACCGCGGTGGCGACCGTGGCGGCCGCGGTGGCTTCGACCGTGGTGGCCGCGGCGGCGACCGTGGCGGCCGTGGCGGCGACCGCGGCGGCCGTGGCGGCTTCGATCGCGGTGGCGACCGCGGTGGCCGCGGCGGCTTCGACCGTGGTGGCGACCGTGGTGGCCGCGGCGGTTTCGACCGTGGTGGCCGTGGCGGCTTCGGCGGCCGTGACGATCGCGGCCCGCGTCGCGATGACCGCGGCTTCGGCGGTCGCAGTGGCGACCGCGGCGGTCGTGGCGGCTTCGGCGGCGGCCGTTACTAAGCGGTTTCCGTTGCCGGTGTTGTGCGCCGGCAGCTATCTTGATGCTCTTGTTTGAGCATATGCGCGTATGAGCCCGGGAGGACAGCTAGGCTGCCTCCCGGGCTTTTTGTATGCTTCGCGCGCAGGGTTGGATTGCTATACATGGCTCCCTCGTCTTCATCGACCGTTTTTCGGGGCAGGGGTGGAGGATCCGGATTGAACAGGGGTGCTTCCGGTTGCATTCGCTACGGGACCTCCTGTCGATGGATTCTTCTGGCCATTGATCGCCCTGTTGGATATGTCTTATGCAGGCGGATTGGCTACAACCTGGTTTTATAGCGCTTGTTATACACGTCAATTCACGGGGTTCTATCAGCCTGCAGCTTCATTTTCTTGCTCTTGGTCAAATTGCCAAACTGTGTGGTGCGAGAGTTCCTCTTTGCGTGTATCTGGATGCCCCTTTTCTGTGTTTTCGCGTTCCATTCTCGCTTGACTTGCAGCCCTTTGGTCTCATGTGCATCTACGGATGCCGACTTTCTTTGGTCAACCGTGTCCAACTACCCGACCGTGCCTTCAATCTCTTTTGCATATCTTGTTTGTAAGTGACAGGGCGGCCACGTAGTTGGGTAGTTTGACCACACTCGCAAGTGCGAACGAGGAAGAGGTGTTTGTGAATGCCGGAGCCGATCATTTGTCCGTGTTCTACGTCTGCGTGGGAGCTGTTGCGCGCGAGCGGGCGCCTACTGCCCGATCTGCTGGAGCGGCCGCGCACGAGCCGTCCGATGGGCTGTTCGTTGCGTGCTCCCGAGATGCTGCAGGAAGATCTGGAGCGCGAGGGCGTTGTAACAAAGCCCTTTCATCTTGCCGTCGATGGGTTCGTGAAGCGCGGCGGCCGTTCGGATGTGATATGCCATCGTTATGCGGGAGAGTTGTCCCGCCGTTCTTTTATTCGTGCGCGCCCCGGCCTCATGGTAAGCGGCCCGGAGCTTGCTTTTTGCGACATGGGTTCGTGCTCCGATCTTGATGTGGTTGACCTTGCGCTTATAGGGTTCGAGATGTGCGGAACGTACGTGCTTGATACTTCTTGGGACGGGCTTATCAATACCGATGCCCCTATGACTTCCATCGAGAAGATCGGCAGCATGATGGGTTACCGCCAGGGTTGCGCGGGAATACAGAAGGCGCGCGCCGCGCTGGAGCTCGTGCATGATGGATCAAATTCACCCATGGAGACCGTGCTGTGCGCGTTGCTCGCATTTCCGCGCCGGCTTGGTGGTTATGGCCTCGGTCCGGTTCGCCTGAACTACGAGGTGTCCACATCGTTGGGTACGCGCTATGTGGATGTGGCGTTTCCTACTTACGCGGTAGGCCTCGAGTACAAGGGTCGCAAGTTTCATTCTGTCGAACAGGTGGGTCGGGATGATCGCAGGCAAAACGAGATCGTTGGTTCGGGAATCACGATCCTCAACGTCTGGTACGAAGACCTCGTGAGCGACCTGCTGTTCGACCGGCTTGTATCCGACCTCGTTCGCGCTATGGGCATTCGCCTGCGTATCCGCGATAAGGCCTTCGCGCTGCGACAGCAGGTCCTGCGAGCCCGTCTCCTTCCAGCCATCATGAACCTGGGGATCAACAGGGAGGGGGCGTGACGGGCGATATTAATTTACGTGCTAGTGCTATCAACTGTCTGTTGCGCTGGCAGCGGTTTTGGCTTCGTTGCAGAATTGAGGCCTGTGATCCGTCGTTTTGCTATCCTGGGTTCAAAGGCGAAATGACTGAAAGGCCGACCATGAACAAGCTCGATTTCCAAAGCCAGGTAATTGCCGGTGCGAAAACCGCATTCGTAGACTCCTCTTCGCCTTCGGACGAGGAGGTTCGGCCTAATATCTTGGTCAATTCGAAGGTTCGCGGTGATAGCCTTCTTGCCATAATCAAGCGCGAGCTTCTTGCCTGCGATTCGTTTGATTTGTGTGTGGCGTTCGTTGCGGAATCTGGCCTTCAGCCGTTGGTGCAGGTTCTTGCCGAGCTCAAGTCAAAAGGCGTCCACGGACGTATCCTTACCTCCACGTATCTTAATTTCAATAAACCTCAAGTGTTTAAGAAGCTGCTTGAATACGACAACATTGAAACGCGAGTCTATCAGGGCAATCTGCATGCTAAGGGCTATGTGTTTGAATTGAATGGTGCGGCGACCATTATCGTTGGAAGCTCCAATCTCACGCAAAAGGCGCTTACGTGCAATAAGGAATGGAACGTTCTGTTTAGGTCGCACGAACGGGGCGAGATGTTTCAATCCGTACGTGCGGAGTTTGATGCCTTGTGGTGTGACGCAGATACAGCGCTACTAACGGAAGAGTGGATCGATGAATATCGGACGTATCGTTCTGCAGACGACCCAAAGTCGGGTAAGCATCTTGCAGCATTCAAGCAGCCGCAGGTCCCGAGCGTTGAGTTGGATAATTTAAAACAGATCAAACCAAACAAAATGCAGGGCAAGGCTTTGGAGGCGCTTTCATTACTGCATACTCGCAACGAGAGCCGGGCGCTTCTTGTTTCGGCTACGGGCACGGGTAAGACGTACCTGTCTGCATTCGAGGTCGCGGCGGTAAAACCCCGGCGCGTGTTGTTTTTAGCGCACCGACAGCGCATCTTGGATGCTTCGTGTCGTAGCTACAGGCGCCTACTTGGCGATACGTACAGCTACGCGATGTATGAGCCGGGAAGTAAGCAACCTTATGAGGCGACCTGCTTGTTCGCGATGTGCTCGACGCTTTGCAAGCATCTGGATGATTTCGATTCCAAGCACTTTGACTATATTGTGATTGACGAGGCGCATCGCGTGGGAGCGAAGAGCTATCAGGATATCATGGCGCATTTTGCGCCGGACTTCTACCTGGGCATGACGGCGACGCCCAACCGAACCGATGGCTACGATGTCTTTGCGGTCTTCAATCATATGATTGCGTACCAGATCACGCTACAGGATGCGCTCACAAACGAAATGCTTGTCCCGTTCCATTATTTTGGAATCGCAGACTTGTCAATCGACTACGAGGAAAAGGATGACGTCTCGCTCTTCGCTCGATTGACATCGGAAGAGCGTGTTCGTCATATCGTGGAAAAGATCGAGCAATATACGGTCGACAAAGAGAATATACGTGGTCTCATTTTTTGCAATCGAAACGATGAGGCCGAGAAGCTTTCCGCGATGTTCAACAACCGCGGCTATCGCACGACGGCGCTGAGTGGTTCAGACTCGGACATCGTGCGTGATGCGGCCATCGCTCGGCTTGAGTCAGGTGAGCTTGAGTATATTTTCTCCGTTGACATATTTAATGAGGGCATCGATATTCCTTCGGTGAATCAGATTATCATGCTGCGCCGTACTGAGTCGGCCATCGTCTTCATTCAACAGCTTGGCCGCGGCTTGAGAAAGTGTAAGGAGAGGGGAAAGGAAAGTACCCTCGTTCTTGATTTTATTGGTAACTATCAGCGAAACTTCTTTGTTCCTGTAGCATTGTCAGGTGATAAAACGTACAACAAGGATACGCTTCGCAAGATCGTGAAGGAAGGTACATCGGTTATCCCGGGAGCCTCTACGGTCAGTTTCGATCGTGTGTCCGAGGCGCGAATCTATCGCGCTATCGATGGTGGCGATTTTACAGCGGCAAGGTTCCTGCGTAGTGAGTATGCGGATCTTCGCCAGATGCTTGGCCGCATCCCTGCGCTCCAAGAGTTCGACCGCAACGGCTCGATCGATCCGCTGCTCATCTTTAAGAAGTTCGGCTCGTATCACGCGTTTCTTGCGAAATATGAGAAGGAATACAACGTATCGTTCAGCAAACAGAAATGCTCGATCCTGAGGTTCATTTCCCAGAAGCTCGCGAATGGAAAGCGCTTCGAAGAGCTGTTTATGCTGCGCGAGCTGTTATTGGGCCATGAGGCATCGTCGGTTGAACTTATCGATACCGCCTTGCAGAGCTATAAGAAGGTATCCGTGGCAAGCACGATTATCTCGGCACATGCCGTTCTGTATGGAGACTTTTCTACGGGCAAGGATTTTGTACCGTTGGTCATGGCGGGCGATGACGGTTATGCGCTGACGAGTGCATTCTCCCAGGCACTGCAGGACGAGGAGTTTGCAAGACAGGTGCTGGAGGTTGTTGAGTTTGGGTTGAGCCGCTACTACGCCTCATATGGTGAGCCGTATAAGGATACTAACTTTGTTCTATACGGGAAGTACACCTATGAGGAAGTGTGCCGCCTGCTTGAGTGGGACAAGAATATCAACGGGCAGAATATCGGTGGCTATAAGTACGATAAGCAAACCAACACCTATCCCGTCTTCATTAACTACGACAAGGATCCTGAGATTAGCGATTCGATTAAATATGAAGATCGCTTTCTATCGGATCGGGAGCTGGTGGCTATTTCTAAACAACCGCGTGATCTCTCGTCACCTGAGATCATGCGGCTGAAGGAATGGCCGGATAATGGGATGAGGACGTATCTGTTTATGCGTAAGAACAAGAATGATGAGGGAAGCAAGGAGTTCTATTTCCTGGGCGAGATGTATCCCATCGGCAAGTTTGAGCAAATCGTGATGCCCGGTGCAAATAAGAAGGCGGTCGAGATCACATACCGCTTGGATTGCCCAGTTCGGCATGACATCTATGAATTCATGACGGCCGACCTAAATGAGACCGTGGAAGTCGAGTAAAAACAAGACGGAGGCCACTGCCCACTTAAGCAAGCGCGGCTTCGAGAGCTTCTACCACCTTGATGTCTGCTGGAAGCCAGTCGACGGACCAGAGAGTGTTGCGATCGAGCCAGCGTAGGTTTTCGTGCTCGGTATCTTGTATTTCACCCGATGCGATGGTGCAAGTAAAGCACTCCATGGAGAGGTGAAACGATTCGTAGTCGTGTTCGACGGTGTAGAGGTGCTTAAGGTCCTCGATGGTGACGCTCAGTTCTTCTTGGATCTCTCGAACACACGCCTGCTCACCGGTCTCACCTTCCTCGAGCTTTCCACCTGGGAACTCCCAGCCGCCCTTGAACTCACCGTATCCACGCTGTGCCGCGAGAATACGGTTATCTTTCACAATGATGGCGGCTGCCACGCGAATGGTCTTCATGGTGTGCTCCGATGACGCTGTGTAATCGAAGATAGTATAAATCCTGTACTTTGAAGTGGGTGAGAAGTCCACCCGTCTATTCAATTTGACCGCATATCGCTCGCATTGTGGTGACTTAAAGATCATATTGGCTAGATCGTCTAAGATCATATTGACCGATTCGCTGCATATGAAGGTTGCAATGCAAAATATATACGACCGTCTTAAGAGCGGGGGGGGGTGCTCTGAGAATCGGCATAATTGATGCCGACCTCATTGACCATGGCACGCGCCATCCCAACCTTGCTCTATTAAAAATCAGTTCCTTCTGTAAAGCTCAGGGCCATTCGGTAGAGCTTTTGATGAGTTATGAAGGCATCGAGGATTACGATGAGATTTTCCTCTCATGCGTATTCTCGTTTACAAAGCTATATGAACAGGTCCTTGACCTTCCATATGTTCACTTTGGTGGTACCGGCATCTATCCGGATGGTGGCGAGGATTTGCCTTATGAGGTGGAGCACAGTAAGCCTGACTATTCGTTGTATCAGCCCTATGTTGACGAGCAGCTTGCTAAGGGCAGGCGACGCAGCGCCCTTGCTGACTATCTGGATTACTCCATTGGCTTTACGACGCGAGGTTGTTTTAGAAAATGCAGCTTCTGCGTAAACAAAAAAACGATCGTGTTCATCCGCATTCTCCTGTGTCAGAGTTTTTGGATGAAAGCCGTCCGTATATCTATCTGTGGGACGATAACTTCCTGGCATTTAGCGATTGGAAAAGCGTTTTGCATGAACTGCAGGAAACTGGCAAGCCGTTCCAGTTTCGCCAGGGGCTTGATGTTCGATTGATGACAAACGATAAAGCCAAGGAGCTTTCTCGATGCCGTTATCACGGTGACTTCATATTTGCTTTCGACCATATTCAGGATAGGGAGCGCATTGAGCGTAAGCTCAAGCTGTGGCGCACGTGGACTGACAAAGGCACGCGTCTTTATGTTCTGAGCGGGTTCGATTCTCAGGATGAAAGGGACATCGAATCCGTTTTCGAGCGCATATCAATCTTGATGAAATACGATTGTATTCCTTACATTATGCGGTACGAGAGCTATAAAACAAGTCGTTGGCGGTCCCTTTACGTCAACATTGCCCGGTGGTGCAATCAACCGCAATTCTTCAAAAAGAAATCCTTTAGGGAGTTCTGTGAGACGAATCAGCAATACCACAAGACTCCTGGAACGTACTGCTCTGCATATAAAGCCATGACGGATTTCGAGCGGGAGTTTCCAGAGATAGCTGCAAAGTATTTTGACCTTCGTTTTGAAGAGATGAGCATGATGAAGCGTTATGGGCGTAGATTCTTTGGGGCAATTACGCCTGAAGAGCGTGGTTGCCAGGAGGGATATTGGACGGATTATGCAACGGGCTGCATGGACAACGGTGCCATACTTACAGCATATTATGAAAAGAAACTTGATTCGGTTTGCGGGAACGAGCTTGTTGAAGAGGGTCTCATCGAAGGAAATGCAATAAGTTCCCTGTTTAATGAAATCAAGCGCGCGCGTCTCGATGATATCTTCGCTGCCGTTCGCTCCATAGAGGATAAGGAGATTGTTTCTCCGCAAAACGTTCCGCAGTTTAGTAAGCTCGAGATTGCTTATGGAATACCCGGGCTGCTTGAAAAGCTCGAGGAGCCGCAGGCTTTCGACGCCATGGGGATCTATCTCGACAATACATCGGGTAAGAAGCCGGCGGCAAACAAGAAATATGGCGAGAACCATTCAAAGTTGGCGGCTCTTTTAGATATTGCGGACATTGTTCCCGACGGTCATGTAAAGAAGGTGTCTGCTTCTCCTTTCGGAGGGCTTTTTTGCAACCTTGATGATGCTGAAAAGAAGAGCATGGCTGCTCGTTTAGCTTTTCGTATTCCTGTAGTTCAACATGTGCTGACTGCCGCCTTTGACACCGAGGTGAGCATCTCTGATTATCTGAAGCCGTTCGCCGACTCAACGAGGGCGCGACGCTTGCCCAATAATTGTGCCATTTTGGATTTGATTAGATCCGAATGCAGCGATTGGGATTCCGAGCTTCGCTATGCCCTTGAAAATGTGGGGAGGTAGGGATGGGCCTTCGTGAGCTGGATATACTTCCAGCATATGAAACGCTAGAGGGCGAGGACCCGGTTGCATCGTTCTATATTCCCGCATTGAGGGAATCCATTTCTTACGATAGGAGCGTCGGCTATTTTTCGTCGGCAAGTCTTGCTTTGGCGGCTCGAGGAATTGCGGGCCTAATTGCAAACCGGGGCGGGATGCGTTTAATTGTGAGTCCGCATCTTGCAAAAGAGGATATTGAACAGATACGTTCTGCAACAACAAGCGAGTTTGAAGCCGTTGAGTTGAGCATGGCCGCTGCTTTGGGTGATGTGGATATGCTTGCAGATGAGATTGCGCGTGATCACGTTCGTGCGCTCGGCTGGATGCTCGCAAAAGGTGATCTCGATATGCGTGTTGCGTATATTGTTGATGAACAAGGTGAGATTGAGGAGAGCCAGCTATTTCATCAAAAGGTTGGCATTATGCGCGATTCCCAGGGTGCCGCCCTGTCGTTTAGCGGTTCTATTAATGAGACGGCTTCAGGTTGGCTGTTCAATTCAGAAGAGTTCAAGGTATTTAAGAGCTGGGATGACGGCCAGGAACAGTTTTTTGAATCAGATGAGAAGAAATTTGAGTGCTTGTGGCATAACGAGCATCCTCGCGTTAGAACCTTTAAGCCTGATGGCGCTTTCTGCAAAAAACTGGTTTCAATTGGCGAAGGTTTCGAGCTGGAGCATAGTGCGCTTTCGAGATACGCATCAAGAGAAAGGGTGACGCGTATTTCGTTATTCTCTTATCAACGCGAGGCATTTGCAAAATGGCGTGAAGTCGGCGGCTCGATGTTGTTTGAGATGGCGACGGGAACGGGAAAAACTCGTACTGCGTTGGCTTGCGTTCAGGATTTGCTGATCACCAAAGGCCGGGTGGTGTGTGTTGTAGCCACTCCTCAAAGCACCTTGTCGCGACAGTGGGCGCAAGAGGTGGAGGCGCTTGGCCTGAAATTTGATCTGACCGTGTTTGCCGATTCCTCGTCAGGAACAAGCAAAGAGTGGGCCGCCGATGTCCGCGCGGGCATACGTCGCATAGCGGTTGGTCGCGCTGATAGCATGATTGTTTTCACAACTCATAAGAGCGCTTCAAATTGCCGGCTTGCGCAAGCGTTTGAGCATGTGCCTGATAGTGTCTCATTGTGTTTCGTGGGGGACGAGGTTCACGGGCTTGGTTCAAAGCAGTTCCGATGCGCGCTTTTGGATTCATATAAGTATAGGATCGGGCTATCTGCGACACCTTCACGTTGGTTTGATGATGAGGGATCGGGTGTAATCCGTTCGTACTTTGGAGATCAGTCGTACGAGTTTACTATCAGACAGGCGCAGGAGACGATCAATCCGCTAACGGGCCAAACCTTCCTTTGCCCTTATGAGTACCATCTCGAGTGTGTCTCTCTTGATAGTGAGGAAGCTGATGAGTACGCTGAGCTGAGCCGCCGAATATCCAGACTGTCATTTAGTTCTGATTCTGATGCCGAGGAGCGTCTTGAGCGACTATTGATGAAGCGAGCCAATATCAAAAAAGATGCCATGGCGAAGCTGGGTAGGTTTGGGTCGTTGTTAAGAGAAATCGATCATAAAAACCTAATCGTATTCACGTCTCCTCGAAGGATCGATGAGGTTGAGGCCATTTTATCCAGCCAGTGCATTGCCGCAAAACGTTTTACCAAAGATCAGGGAACGCGGCCTTGTCGTGAGTTCGATGGATTGAGCGAGCGCGACTATTTGATTCGATCGTTCAAACATGGCTCATTGCAGGCGCTGGTTGCGATCAAGTGCCTTGATGAAGGCATTGATATTCCTCAGGCCCAGACGGCTGTTCTGCTTTCCAGTAGTACTAATCCACGTGAATACGTCCAGCGCGTTGGACGTGTGATCCGTCGATCTCAAGGTAAGGAGAAAGCGTATATCTACGACTTCGTTGTGGTTCCCGATTGGGATCGGTTGAAGGCGTTGGGCGACATCGCTCTTGAAAGGAAGTTGTTCAAACAGGAGCTAGTACGTATCGAGGATATGAGAAGGAATGCACTGAACAGCACTGAAGTTCTCATTCAGGTTCGAGATTTGCTTGGAGGGGCAAATGGCAATTAATAAGCGTGTCATGAAGAAAATAGAAGAGCTGGCGAACGGTGATAGCGCCTTGCTCGGGTTTCTTCGTGCCTTGATTACCTACGAGGCCGAGGGTTCTGGTCGCTATAAGAAGGAGTATGAGGACATGCTCAAAACATATGCTGAAAGGGAGGGAGAAAAGTGAGGTTTCGCTCGATCCAGCTCAGCAATTATCGTCAGTATCGAGATTTGGAATTGACGTTCTATCAGGGCAGGCACGATCTTCAGGTGATCGTTGCCGATAACGGCGTGGGCAAGACAAATCTGTTGAATGCCTTCACATGGTGTCTCTATGGCGAGGAGCCGCATCTGGGGACAAGTCGTAAAGATGTTGGCAAGCAGAGGGTTGAACCTAAGCTTAACAAAGAGGTGATCGCTGAGTATGCCAACCAGGGTTTACGCATTGCTGATGTTAGGGTGCAGATCGACATCGATGATGGAAGCGGTGCCGACGCCAAGCTGATACGCGTTGTCAGGCAAGTGCCCTTTAATGTCTCTGGCAATGGCAATTTCTTTGAAAAGACGGCAGAGGAGCGTCTGTCTGTAACGACTATTCGTGCGCAGGGAGCTGAATATCCTCTCGAGGGGGAGAGCGCGCAGGAGTATCTTAACAAGCTGCTTCCGGCTTCGATTCGTCGATACTTTTTCTTCGATGGCGAGCAGTTAAACTCGTATTTTAAGGCGACGGAAGGAGACAGGATCAAGGAGGCGGTCTACTCGATTTCACGTATCGATCTTATTAGGACCATGATCAAGCGTCTTGATTCGGTTGTGAAGGACCAGCGGCGTGCCGCTGCAAATACCTCGAGTGACACCAGCAAACTCGAGGTGAGACTTGCGGAGCGGGAGCAGACGCTGGCCGGCGCCCGTAAATTCATCGATGATAAGAACAAGGAAAATGCCGAGCTCCAGCAAAAGATAACCGAGATTAACGATCAGTTGCTTGGAGTTCCGAATGTTGGCGAGCTGGAGAGGCAGTGCGTTAGCATTCGAAGGAAAAGGGATGATCAGCAGAAGCGGGTCAACGACGCCGAAAGCGCTTATTATAGGTTCGCGCGAGAGCGCGTTGTCGACTTCTATCTATACCCTGCGGTGCGGGGCTCATTGGATAGAATTCGTTCGCTCGAGAACGATGGCCAGCTTCCTCCGTCTATCGATCCGGGAAAACTGGAGGCGGCACTTGCGGAAGGCAAATGTACGGTGTGCGGTCACGAGCTCTCCGAGGAGGAGAGAAGCCGGATTACACAGTTGCTTGAGCTCTATAAAGTTAGTTCTAGGACATCAAACATACTGTCGTCAATGACGTCGGAACTTACGCGTTCCCTCAATGCAGTAAAAGGCTACCCTGCTGAAAGAAAGCGGTATATAGAAGCGCTCAATACTGCTCAGCGCGAATTGGACGAGCTTGAGGATCAGCTGAAAGAACTGGAAGCTCGAGCTGCCCAATATGCCGATACAGGGGCAGCCGTCAAGCAGAATTATGAAGATCGTGCTGCATTCCAGGAACAGCTCGAGGAATGCAGCCGCCAGATCGGAACGAGGCAATCTAATATTGCGCGCTTTGAAAGTGAAATCGATAAGCTAAAAAAGAAGCTTGCTGACGAGGCGAAAAAGACGGAAAGATCTGCGAAACTGAGCCAGATGGTGGAATTTGGCACCCGTGCGTTGGACGTGCTCAAGAAAGCAGAACGAGCGATTGTTGATGAGACACGTGAAAAGATGGCCGTGAGAACGGAGGAGCTTTTCAAGGGCTTGGTGTGGAAAGATTCGAAATGTGATCGCATCGAGCTATCCAGCAATTACATACCCTCTTTGTACGACAAGTCCAATTTCTCCTGCGCGGGCACTTGTTCGGCCGCAGAGAGATCCTTGCTTGCGCTTTCGTTTACGTTGGCAATGCATGAGGTATCGGGCTTCGAATCCCCCTTGTTCATCGATACGCCTATTGCACGCGCTTCGGGCGAGAATCGCGAGAACTTTGCTCATACGCTTGTCGAGGTGAGCGAGAGCAAGCAGTTGATTCTTGCGTTCACACCTGATGAGTATTCGGCATCGATTCAGAATGAGTTTGAGCCTGCGCTAGCAACATACATTCGTTTGAGGCTCGACTCTGAAGAGATGCGCATACTGAAGCCGGAGGTGGAGAATCGTGGCAATTAAGAGGGAGACGGGCATTCGGACGACGCTGTCGGTGGATCAACGTGTTAAAGATGTCGTTGTTCCCAGAATGGATAAGCCTATTTTTGCGGGAATGCAGAATGTCGACCGCGTCATCCTGGCTATGGCGATGGGTTTCAAACATGGGTTGAAGCCCGAGCTTTCTTCGCGTAATGACGGTGGCTTCGTTCGTGTTGAATATTTTACGCCTCGGTATAAGGCTTTGGCTCATGCAATGAGGTTCGCTGAGTCGGGGTTTGATGACCCCGATGTTCTCCAGGATGAGAACGGTACGTTTGACTTGATCGAACGGTTTGCCAATGGTGGATTTCAACTTATTGAGGGCGATCTGGATGAGAATGCGAGCTCGGATGAGATCGCTGATGCCTTCGTTTGCGATATGGATGAGCTGTATAAGCAATACACCGGTGAATCAATTTAGTTTATAAGCCTATATGTCTTTGCGAGCGCCCCCATCTTCATGGCTTGGTGATGGGGGCCTTGTTTTAAGATGTACGGATCTACGGTTGCCTAATTCCGAAAGGACCCGCACATGATCTGGTTCACCGCCGACACCCATTTCGGACATAGCAACATCCTCGGCGGCAACCAACGTCCGTTCGGCTCCGTCGAGCAGATGAACGCGCGGCTTATCGCGGCTATCAATGACCGCGTAAGCTGTCGCGATACGTTGTACGTGCTGGGCGACTTCTCGTATCGCACCACCGTGGCCGAGGCGCTGCGTCTGCGCGAGCGCATCAACTGCGAGCATGTGCGCCTCATCCGCGGCAACCACGACAAGGACTGGGGCCTGTTGGAGCCGCCGGCGCGCGATGGCGGCGGAAAGGGGAGGGGCGGCGTCAAGAAGGCGAGCGGCCCTGCGGTGCGTCCAGCGCCCGGCGCGTCCGCTGACGCCCCCTTCGAAGCCGTGCTCGACTACCTCGAGCTCAAGCCCGGAGAGTGCCATGGCACGCGTATGGTGCTCTCGCATTACCCCATGCTCAGCTGGAACGGCAAGCGTCGCGGATCCATCCAGCTGCATGGCCACATCCACGCCGATCGCGTCTATAACGAGCGCAACCGCCAGCGCGGCATCTTTCGCTACGACGTGGGCGTGGACGCCAACGGCTACGCCCCGGTGAGTCGCGACGAGATCCTGGACTTCTTCCGCGGCGTCGAGCCGGCGCAGATCAGTTTCGCACAGGACGAGGCGGGCGTCGACGTATAGGCGAGCCGTCGCATCTAAAACCGTGTCCGCACGAACTCGTATGGTGTCCTCAACACAAGGGGCATCCCGCAGGCGCGGGGTTCCGGCGCGGTCGCGGCAGGTGCGGCTGCGCTCCCAAGGGAAGGGAAGCCATCATGTACGAGCCGTCACGCAACATCATGAACTTCTACGTCGCAGGATTCCAGCATCACGAGGGCGCTCTTGTGCTCTCGCAGCTCAAGCCCGGCGACGAACTCACGCTCGAGGCCCAGCCCGACAACCCCTACGACTCCCAAGCCATCGCCATCAAGGCTCGCGGCGAGATGCTGGGCTACGTTCCCGCGGAGATGAACGCCATGCTCTCGGTGCTCTTCCACTACGGGCACGCGCCGATCTTCGAATGCCGCGTGATGCAGGTCGCCCCGGAGAACGACCCCTGGAAACAGTTGCGCGTTGCGATCTACGTAAAGGATGCGCGCTAGTCGCGAACCGTGTCCGCACGGTCGGGTATAGTCTGCCTAGTGAAAGGTGCCCGCACCGGCGGGCGAGCGGAGTAGGAGCGAATATGAACCAGAGCGATATGAACCAGGACGTTATGAACCAGGGTATCGCGAACCAGGTCAAGTGCCCCAAGTGCGGAACGGTCATCAATCTCGACGAGAGCGATTACGAGGGCATCGTCCGCCAGGTGCGCGACGAGCAGTTCGCGCGAGAGGTGGAGGAGCGTGAGGCATCTCTGCGCCGTGAAAAGGACCAGGAGCTCCAGCTCGCGCGCGCCGAGGCGGCGGCCGAGCTTCAGCGGGCCCAGTCGGATGCCGCGACAGAGCTGCAGCAGAGCCTGGCCGAGCGCGACGCGAAGATCGCGGAGCTCTCCGCCAAGCTCGAGTCGGCCCAGGAGGAGCGCGAGTCGGCCGTGAAGGTCGCCGCGCAGCGCGAGCGCATGGTCGCCCAGCAGGATGCCGCCGATCAAAAGGAGGAGCTGCGGGAGATGCTCGCCAAGGAGCGTTCCGAGCACCAGCGGGAGCTCGCCGAGGCGCGTGCGGCCGCGCAGGCGAGCGCCAGCGAGTTCCAGCGCACCATCGATGCGCTGAACGCCAAGCTCGCCTCCCAGCAGGATGCGGCCAAGCTCGCGGAGTCCTCCGTGCGCGCCGAGCTCGTCCGCGATGTGTCGGCGCGCGATGCGCAGATCGCCTCGCTGCAGGCCCAGCTCGATGCCGGCGCTACCCAGCGCGACCTTGCGGTCTCGCAGGCACTCACCGAGGCCCGTGCGACGTTCGACGAGGAGCGCACCAAGCTCAGCCGCGACCTGGACGCCGCCCGCTTCGAACTCGCTCATGAGCAGGAGATCCGCACTGCGGAGAAGCAGCAGCTCGAAGCCGCCCATGCGCTTGAAATCGAGCAGACGCGTAAAAATGCTCAGGAGCTCATCCGCTACAAGGACGAGGAGATCGAGCGCCTGCGCGATATGAAGGCGCGTCTCTCAACCAAGATGGTGGGCGAGACCTTGGAACAGCACTGCGAGACGGAGTTCAACCGCCTGCGTATGACGGCCTTCCCGCGCGCCTATTTCGAGAAGGACAACGACGCGTCCGCGGGCACGAAGGGCGACTTCATCTTCCGCGAGTGCGATGAGGACGGCAACGAGATCATCTCCATCATGTTCGAGATGAAGAACGAGAACGACACCACGGTCTCCAAGCATAAGAACGAGGACTTCTTCAAGAAGCTCGATCACGATCGCAGGCAGAAGGGTTGCGAGTACGCCGTGCTCGTCACGCTGCTGGAGCCCGAGAGCGAGCTGTACAACGCCGGCATCGTGGACGTGAGCTATCGCTACGAGAAGATGTACGTGATCCGTCCGCAGTTCTTCATCCCCATCATCACGCTGCTGCGCAACGCCGCCATGAACTCGCTCGCTTATAAGCAGGAGCTCGCGCTCGTGCGCCAGCAGAACATCGACGTCACCGGGTTCGAGGAGAAGCTCGAGGCGTTCCAATCGGGATTCGGCAAGAACTACGACCTGGCGAGCCGCAAGTTCAAAACAGCGATCGACGAGATCGACGCTACCATCAAGCACCTGCAGAAGGTGAAGGACAACTTGGTCTCGAGCGAGAACAACCTGCGTCTGGCGAACGACAAGGCCCAGGGGCTCAGCATTCGCAAACTCACCTGGGGCAACAAGACCATGAAGGAGAAGTTCGACGAGGCCCGCGAGGAGGCGGAGCGCGCTGCCCGCGAGGGTGTCACCGTCGAGGATGCGCCGGGCGCCGAGCCCGATCTTGCGGATAGTTACGAGGTGTAGCGGGCGATGGGGAAGAGCGAGCCGCGCCTGACGGCCGATGCGCTGAAGCGCAAGCGACGGCGCGTCCGCTCGTCGCGATAGAAGAAAACGGGAGGCCCGCGCGATGCGAGCCTCCCGTTTGCATGGGCTTAGATGTAAGCGCGCTCGGCTTAGCCGAAGTAGCGCTGCAGCAGGCCGGCGAAGGCCTTGCCGTGGCGAGCCTCGTCGCGAGCCATCTCATGCACGGTGTCGTGGATGGCGTCCAGGCCAGCGGCCTTGGCGCGCTTGGCGAGGTCGAACTTGCCGGCGGTGGCGCCGTTCTCGGCCTCAACGCGCATCTCGAGGTTCTTCTTGGTGGAGGTGGTCACGACCTCGCCCAGGAGCTCGGCGAACTTGGAAGCGTGCTCGGCCTCCTCGTAAGCGGCCTTCTCCCAGTAGAGGCCGATCTCCGGGTAGCCCTCGCGGTGGGCAACGCGGGCCATAGCCAGGTACATACCGACCTCGGAGCACTCGCCCTCGAAGTTGGCGCGCAGGTCGGCGATGATGTCCTCGGAGACGCCCTCCTCGTGAGCAACGCCCACGATGTGCTCGGCGGCCCAGGTCATCTTGCCCTCCTCGACCTTGGTGAAGCGGTCGCCGGAGACGCCGCACTGGGGGCACTTGAAATCGGCGGGCAGCTCCTCGCCGTCGAACTCCTCAACGTAACCGCAAACGGGGCATACAAACTTCATGGCCTTCTCCATTCGGTCGCAGACGATCGCGCTGATGCCTGAACCCGTGTGGGCCCTCTTCAAGCACCTGCGCTTGGTATGTGTTTCATTATTGCCTAATGGCCCCTGTTAACATTCATATTGATACTCATTCTCAAAAACATCGCAATAAGTTAACAGCGGTTTACATATGACATGATGGTCGGCGGTCCTTCGGGGCGTGAATCGGCGAGGCTCGTTCAGCCATGAAATGGTGACGCTTGCCGAGAACCTGCCTCGCATCGTCTGGGTCGGCAGAACAATGTTCTATATGAGTCTCATTTTGGCGTGCAGTTGGAGGGGACATCGGTGAGAACGTTTATCGCGCTTGAGGTGCCTGCTAGGCTTTCGGAGCAGCTCGGTGGGGTGGCCATGGAGCTTTCCGGCCATCTTCGCGGAAGGTTTATTACGCGTGATACCTACCATGTCACCCTTGCCTTTTTGGGGGATATCGAACCGCTCGAGCTGGATGCCGTCAAGGCGGCGCTCGACGAGGCGACCGCGGGCTGCGGTCCTGTCGAGCTCGAGCCGGATAGGCTCGGCACATTCGGCCGCCCGATCAACTCCACGCTGTGGGTCGGGATGGCGGAGCACCAGGCGCTCATGGCGCTGGCGGCTCGCGTGCGCGAGGGGCTCGCGTGTCGCGGCATCGCGTTCGATGATAAGGAGTTCGTCCCCCATGTGACCCTGGCGCGGCGCGCACGCGTCTTGTGCGATGCGCTGCCGCATCTCAAGCTTCCGGCGGCGGCCGTGTCGACGCGCGTCGTGGTGATGGAGAGCGTGCTGGGAGAGAAGGGCGCGCGGTATAGCGAGCTGTATGCGGTGGACCTCGCTTAAAGGGGCGGCTCCCGCGTCTGAGCGCCGAGCCTATCCTGCCCGGCAGCACCCGCGTCCGGGCGCCGAATCCAATCGGTTCGGCGGCTTGCACGTCCGGGCGCCGATCCCAACCGGCCCGGAGCCGCCCGCCGCGTTGATTTCATTTGAATATGCGCTCCGTCAACTGCGCGGCAACGAGGGTATCCGATATACTTTCTTGCAGGTTTAAGCCTTATGTGTTGAGGAGGAGTCCACATGGATCTTAACAAGCGTCCCGACGACATGGTTCGCATCACCACCCCCGAGCTCGCCCAGGCGTTCATCGAAGAGCAGGTGGCTGCGTGCCGCGAGCAGATCGGCGACAAGAACGTGCTGCTCGCCCTGTCCGGCGGCGTTGACAGCTCGGTTGTGGCCGCCCTCCTCATCAAGGCGGTCGGCAAGCAGCTCATCTGCGTGCACGTGAACCACGGCCTCATGCGCAAGGGCGAGTCCGAGCAGGTCGTCGACGTCTTCCGCAACCAGCTCGACGCGAACCTCGTATACGTCGACGCGACCGACCGCTTCCTTTCCCTGCTCGACGGCGTGGCCGAGCCCGAGGCCAAGCGCAAGATCATCGGCGCCGAGTTCATCCGCGTGTTCGAGGAGGAGGCCCGCAAGGTCGGCGACCAGGTGAGCTTCCTGGCCCAGGGCACCATCTACCCCGACATCCTCGAGTCCGACGGCGTGAAGGCGCACCACAACGTGGGCGGTCTGCCCGACGACCTGCAGTTCGAGCTGTGCGAGCCCGTCCGCCTGCTGTATAAGGACGAGGTCCGCGTCGTCGGTCGCGAGCTCGGCCTGCCCGAGAACATGGTCGAGCGCCAGCCCTTCCCGGGTCCCGGCCTGGGCGTGCGCTGCCTCGGCGCCATCACCCGCGATCGCCTCGAGGCGCTTCGCGAGGCCGACGCCATCCTGCGCGAGGAGTTCGCCAACGCTGGCCTCGAGGGGAAGGTCTGGCAGTACTTCGTCTCCGTGCCCGACTTCCGCGTCACCGGCGTGAAGGACGGTAAGCGCCTCTACGAGTGGCCGGCGTTCATCCGCGCCGTCAACACCGTCGACGCCATGACCGCCGAGGTGCCCGAGCTCGACTGGGCGCTCCTCAAGAAGATCGGCGACCGCATCGCCTCCGAGGTTCCCGGCATCTGCCGCGTCCTGTACGACCTCACCCCCAAGCCCTGCGGAACGATCGAATTCGAGTAATCAGCGGGTTTCACGTCGCATAGACATGCAGCTAGAGCCTTTGCCGTTTGCGGCAAAGGCTCTTTTGCTATCCCTGGGCGGTGCGCATCCGACGCAGCGGCGCGCAGCGAATGGGGCGGTGCGCATCCGACGCGGCGGCGCGCAGCGCATCGGGTGGTACGCGCTCGACGCACCGGCCCTCGCGATCCCGCGCCGGCCGCGCCCTCGGTGGGCTGGATGCTAGGAGACCTGAACGGAGCCGCCTTCGATGGCCCAGGTGATGCCCGTGCACGCGCGCAGGAACGCGCGGTCGTGGCTCACCAGCAGCAGCGCGCCTCCGAAGCGCGCGAGCGCCTGCTCAAGCGCCTCGACGGAGTGAAGATCGAGGTGGTTGGTGGGCTCGTCCATGATGATGAGCGATGGTTTGTCGAGCAGGCCCAGGGCGATCATGAGTTTGCGGAGCTCGCCGGGGCTGGTCGCCGCGCCCTCGAGGATGCGGTCGGGGTCCGAGTTGAGTTGAGCCACGCAGGAAAGGACGCGTCCTCGATCGGCGGCTGAGAGGGAGTTCGCATCGGAGAGGACGCGGGCACGCTCGGCCTCGGTCGGCTCCTGGGGGACATCGAGTACGGCGAGGGCGTTTTTCCCGATCCGGTTGTATCGAATCCGCCCCGTGCTCGCCGTGCCGGTTGGCGCGGTGTCGCCGGCGAGCAGCCTGCGTACGTGGTGGAGGAGGGTGGACTTGCCGGCGCCGTTCGGCCCCACGATGCCGATATGGTCGGTGTTGCCTACATAGAGTTCGGGAATCGCGAGCTCGCCCGGACCGCAGGGTATGGTTGCCGCCGGGATGCGGAGGAGCGTCTTTCCCGGGCTCGGCTTCGCCTCGAGGAACAGGCTGCCGTCGTAGCGCTTGGAAACGAAGGCTCCGTCGATGCGTTCGCGTGCGGTGGCGAGCCGCTTGTCGAGCTGGTTGGACAGCTTGCCGCGGGCGCCGTCTTGACCGGTGAAGATGGCGAGGTCGATCTTCGCGCGCCCGCTTCTGTCCCTGGGGTCGAGATGGCGCTTCGAGCGCCGCGCATCGGCTCGCGCGGCCTCCTGCGCTCGTGCCTGCTGTTCGGCGGCGAGGCGGCCGAGCTCGCTTTTCGCGCGCTGTCGTTCGGCAGCGGTCGAGGTTCGCTCGCGTTTTGCCTGCGCATGCGCGGCGGTGTAGCCGCCGGGGCGTACGATGACGCGCGTCTCGCCCCGCGGACCCGCGGGCTCGAATGAGACGCACCGCTGGACGAGCGCATCGAGCAGGTCGCGGTCGTGGCTTACGAGGATGCCGATGCCGTGGAAGCCCGCCAGCGCATCGGCGAGCTCGGCGCGCGCGGGCGCGTCGAGGTGGTTGGTCGGTTCGTCGACGGCGAGCACGTCGGGCCGCTGCCAGAGCGCGCAGGCGATTTGGAGCTTCTTGCGCTCCCCGAAGCTCAGCTCGTTCCAGCGCCAGGGCATGTCGTCGGTGAGGTTGAATCGATCGCGCAGGGCGCGGGCATCGCGGCCGAAATCGAGGGCGAAATCGGGCAGGCAATCGGGTTGCACATCCGCTTCTTGCGGGCAGTAGGTGCAGAAGAGGCCGTGTGTGACCGAACCGGAATCGGGCTCGATGAGGCCGCAGGCGATGCGGGCGAGCGTCGACTTGCCGCATCCGTTGTCGCCCAAAAGCCCGGTCCAGCCCTGTGCGAAGGCGATGGTTATGGTATTCAAAATGGGGTCTTGCGCCGCAGGGTGCGTGTAGGACACGCGAGAAAGCGCGAGCTGCATGAAGACATCCCCTCCTTGTGTTCTTGGAGGTCAACAGGTCAGTTGAGAGGGATGTCTAGAAGCGCATAGTCGCCTTGTCTCTTCGCGGTGGTGTCCTCGCATGGGGTCCGCATCCTGCGGACGGACGAGCCAAGTGTAGCATGCGCGTGCGCGGATGCACAACAAGGAGCGAATCGTGCGCTCGTCGGCGATTGTTCCGAAAACGGCCGGCCCCGATGGAGCCGGCCCTCGTGCGCATGATGTTGTGGCGGAAGCCGCATCAGGGCCCGTTGAGGTCCCAGAATTCGACCGCTGCCATCCAAGGGTCTTCAGCACCGTAGTACTTGAAGTAATCCGCGGCGTTGTCGGCGTAGTCTTCGGCGTTGTCGAAGTCCTCGGGATCGATGAGTTGGGGCGGGAGCTGATTTTCAATCTGGGCGCCCGTTCCGTCGAGGTTGGGTTTGTCGAGATGGGATCCATCTGCAGCGAGCCAATAGTCCGTTCCGAGATAGATCTTTGCTACCTTGACAACCTCTCCGTCGCGGATGTAAGCGGTGAAGATCAGGGTGCCGTCGTGGGCGGTCCAGTGGTACGGGGTCGCCCCCTTCAACATCCCGGACTCAACGGGCTCGCTCTCGGAGGAATGCGGTCCGAGCCAGGTGCTGTCGACAAGATCTGCGGGCAAGCCGATGTAGGGTAGGCGGTCGCTGAGTTCTTCCGGCGTCGGGTTGTTGTTTTCGGGCTCGACTGCGGGCTGGCGCTCCCGTTCGTAGACCACCGCACCCGTTCCATCGAGATTCGGCTTGTCGAGGTCGCCCCTGGTGACGGGATCAAGCCAATAGTCGGTGTTCCCCTGCTCCTTGTACGTCTTTTCAACTTTCTCATTGCGTGCGAGCACGAGGAATATATCCGATCCCGTATGAGCCTTCCAGGTGTACCACGTGCCGCCATTTTTGTAGATGCTCACGTCAAGCACATTGATTTCGTCGGGCCGCCCCAGTAGCGTGTAGTCTATGTAGGCTTCGGGCATGCCTTCGTAGGGTAGGCATTCGGCAAGCGGCTTGCCGTCGGGGTCCTTCAGGTCTGCGGGGTCGAAGGTCGCTTCAGCGGAGGCGGCTTTCTCGTGCGGCCAGAGCCAAGGGTTCTCCGCGTAGACCACCGCGCTGAAAAAGGCGCAAATGGCAAGCGTGCAGATCAGTCCGCTGTGTTTTCGAAGAAAGCCCTTGCAGTGGTCTGCCTTGCTCGCGTTTGATGAGGGCGGAGCGCCTTCGCCGCCTTCGTCTTGCTTTCGCTCGTAGCGGTCCATGGCCGCCGTCCTTTCGCAGGGTCATGCATGTCCCAGGGTCCATATATGTCGTAATGATACTCGTTATGGCTGTTGGGTGGTGAGGGCGTCCGTTCGCTCATGCGGACGCGCTGTATGCTGCGAGCGGCTGGATACGCCCAGGCATTAGCTCTCAGCTAATGAATTTACCGCCGCGCTTTTCAATAATGACCTCATGGGGTGCCGTCAGGGGGCGGCACATGTTGGAAGGGTCATGCATATGGATACATCGGTTGAGAAGCCGCACCGCTCCGGGCTTGCGATCGCGGGGCTCGTCGTGGGCGTCATCGCGTTGCTCACGTCGTTGATGCCCACCATCAACAACGTTTCGTTCTTCGTTGCGCTCGTGGGCGCGGCGCTCGCCATCGCCGGTCTGGTCGGCTGCATGCGCGGGAAGCGCGCGGGCAAGGGGCTCGCCATCGCCGCGGTCGCGGTCAACATGCTCGCCGTCGTCGCCGTGCTTGCGAGCCAGAGCATGTATGGGGCGGCCATCGACGATGCGATGAACGGCCCCCAGGTGGTGGATACCGCGGAGGATGCTTCGGGCGACGGGGCAAAGGACGATGCCCAGAAGGACGATGCCCAGAAGGACGAGGGCGACAAGTCCCAGGAATCGCAGGCGCTTGCCGTGGGTGCGCAGGCGAAGCTCGAGAACGGCCTGGTCGTTTCCGTGGACGAGGTGACGCCCGGGCTCACGAATTACGACGGCTCCGCGGTCACCTGCGTTCGCGTCACGTATACGAACGAGGGGACGGAAGCAGTTTCGTTCAATACGTACGATTGGAAGGGCGAGAACGCGTCCGGCGTGCGAAGCGACACCACCTATTTCGGCGATGCGTCGGAGCCGCTATCGTATGGCGACCTTGCTGCCGGGGGTACGGTGACGGGCAATCTGTACTTCGATGGCGAGCTGAGCTCGGTCTTGTACTTCTCCAACGTCCTTGCCGACGAGCCGGCGGCGACGTGGACGGTCGCATAGGTCTTCGGGTCGTACGTTTTGGATTCAGGGCGCGTCGTGGACGACGCGCCCTGTTGCGTTCGAGGCGGTCTACAATGAGCGCAGGCGAATGCGTGGGGAGGCTATATGACAGAGCGGCTAACCGAGGAAGTGCTCCACGAGCTTATCGAGGCGCCGAGCCTGGATGAGTTCGTGCACGAGCATGAGTTCTCTACGGTGACGCTTTCCTCCTACCTGCAGGAGATACTTGAGAAGAAGCATCTCGAACGAGCCCGCGTGGTTCGGATGGCCGATTTGAACGAGACGTTCGGCTACCAGATCTTTACCGGACAGCGCAATCCCTCGCGCAACAAGGTGCTGCAGATCGTGCTCGCCATGGCGCTCACGTTACGGGAGGCCAATCGCGCCTTGCGGGCTGCGGGAACCGGCGCGCTTGATCCGAAGTGTCGTCGTGATGCGATCATCATCTATTGCATCGATCATGGCTGCTCGCTCCAAAAGACCAACGAGGAGCTCTATCGCCTGGGCGAAGAGACGGTGAGCTGACGGTGCCGTCGTCTGTGCGCGGCGTGCCCGCAGGGGCGGCGCCGATGCAGGGGCGCTCGCACGCGCGATGTCCCGTCATGCTGCTATGATGGGCTGCATGGAGAGAATGCGAGATGACATAGAGGACGAAGCTCGGCATGAGGGGCTGCTCGGGTCCGGGGACGCCCCCGGATTGCCCGTCGACGGCGCCGATCGAGGGCCGCACGGCGATACCGCTTTTGAAGAAGGGCTGGCAGAGCATCTGAGTGCTTTGGAGCGTTCGGACAGCTGGCGAGTTCGCGAGGTTCTCAAGGAGACGCCGTTCGAGACGACCGAGCTCGTCTCGTTTGTCGGCGCGACGGGCGGGGAGCTCGGCCCGTTCATCCGCAAGACCATCAACTGTGCTGCAGGCGTGGGATCCGCATACGAGCGCCTCATGGCGTACCAACGCGCTGGAGGGTGCTCGTGCCATCTTCCGCGTTTGGTGGAATGCGTGCGAACAGGCGATACGCTTCGCGTCGTTATGGAATGGATCGAGGGCGAGCGCCTCGATGCGTACCTTGCGCGCCGCGGTGCGGGTGTGGAGACAGCCTGCCAGGTTATGGATCCGCTATGCGACGCCGTGCGCGTGCTGCACGAGCGGTTTCGCCCTGCGCTTATCCACCGCGATCTGAAGCCCTCGAATATCGTGATGCGCGGCGATGCCCCTGTGCTGATCGACTTTGGAATCGCTCGCAGCTGGGATGAAGGGGCGACGGCGGATACGACGCATTTCGGTACGCGTCTGTACGCACCGCCCGAGCAGTTCGGCTACGGGCAGACAGACGAGCGCAGCGATGTCTTCGCTTTAGGGTGCCTGCTCTATGAATGCGTGACGGGCGAGGTTCCATCTGCGGTTTCGAATGCGGAGCCGGATATCGATGATGCGTCTGCGCGCGATCTGCTCGAGGTTGCCGATCGCGCCCGGTCGTTTGATCCCGATGCGCGCTTCGCCAGCGTCGCCGCCCTCCAGGAGGCGATTCGCGGCGCATGCGCAGCGTGCTCGCTGGATGCTCGGCGGGCGAGCCAGAGTTCGACGGGGGCGCAGCCGGGTGATGTGGATGAGACCCTGCGGATATGGAACAGCCCGTTTCACGGCAGGTTGGGCGCTTTGTGCTGGATTGCAAGGCTGTGGGAAAACAGGGCTTTGCGGGGCGTCTCCGCCGCGGCCGGCGTGGTGTGGAACGGCGTGCTGGCGGCTGGGTACATCGTGCTGCTCTTCGCCATCTGCAACGCGACGTTCAACCCGCAGGCGAACGACGCGGGGCTCCCTCTCTGGTTTCGCGCGCTCGAATACCTCTTTATGTGCGGAATCTCCTTTACGGTAATGGCGTACCTGCTTATGGATCGACGGGTGCTTCGCCGCAGGTTCCCCAAGCTCGCCCGCTGGAGTCTTGCTAGGGAGATCGTCGTAGGCGCTTCGATCATCGTGGGAGCGATCGCGGTAACGCTCATGGTGGGTACCGCCGTGGGCTTGATTTGACGATGCTATGCTAGGTGGGCGTGGATGGGGGTATGTCGACGCCGCGCGAGGGGAGCAGCATGGAATCGGTTGCATTGGGAGTGTTCGCTGCAGCGCTGGCGGTCTCGATCATCTTTGGCTTGCCGACGGTGTATGCGTTGGTTGTGGGGTTGGCTGCGTTTTGCGTCTACGCGCGTCTGCGCAGCACCTCGTGGGGTGACGTGCTGCGCATGTGCTGGCATGGCATCAAGCCCATCGGCGGCATTTTGGCGATGCTGGCGCTCGTGGGCGTGCTCACGGGCATCTGGCGTGCGGCGGGGGTCATTCCCGCGATCGTCTACTATGCGGTTCCCCTCATAGGTCCCGCCGTCTTCGTGGTGGCGACGTTTTTGCTGAACTGCCTGGTATCGGTGCTTACCGGAACGTCGTTTGGAACGGCGGCGACCATGGGGTCGATCTGCCTCTCCATGGCGGCGTCGATGGGTGTGCCCATGGAGCTCGCCGGCGGCGCGGCGCTTTCCGGCGCCTTTTTCGGCGATCGCTGCTCGCCGCTCTCTACGAGCGCGCTGCTCGTAGCCGATATCACGGGAACGGATTTCTATAACAATTTGAAGCACATGGTGCGCAGCGCCGCCGTGCCGTTCATCTCGACGGTCATCGTCTTCGCGCTCGCGGGCTTGGCGACCGGGGGCGGGGAGGGCGCGACAGCCGTGGGCGAGTCGCTCTCCCGTGTATTCGATCTGAATCCTATCGTGCTCGCGCCCCCGGTGCTCGTGTTCGCGCTCGCGTTGCTGCGGGTGAAGATACTCGTGGTCATCGCGGTAGGGATCGCTTCGGCGATTCCCCTGTGCCTGGGCGTCCAGCACATGGACCTTCTCGAGGTCGCCCGTACGGCGGTTACGGGTTACGTCGCGCTGGACCCGGGCGTGGAGGCGCTGGCGGGCGGCGGCCTGCTCTCGATGGCCGATGCGGTGCAGATCGTCTGCATCACCTCGGCATATGCGGGCATATTCGAGGAAACACCCCTGTTGGGCGGGGTCCAGGGGGTCGTTGGTACCGTCTCGTCGCGCCTGTCGAGCTTTGGCGCAACCCTCGCGGTGTCGGTGTTCGCATCGATCATCTCGTGCAATCAGACGCTTGCCATCATGCTCGCGCACCAGCTCTGCCGTGATTTCGGAGCGAAGCCGGATGAGCATGCGCTCGACCTCGAGGACTCCGTGGTATTGGTCGCCGGCCTGGTGCCGTGGTCGATCGCCGGCGCGGTCCCCCTGGCGTCCATGGGCGCGCCGATCGCGAGCATGGCGTTCGCGGTGTACCTCTATGCCGTGCCCTTGTGGCGGTTGGCTGCCGAGCGCCTGGGTTCGCGGGGAGGTCGTCGGTAGGGAGCCCGTGGAAATGCGTCCCGCCGTTGGGAAAGCGCCTGCGTCTCCAGGGAATCCGATAGAAGCAGAGCGCCCCGCATCGCTTGGGACGATACGAGGCGCTCGCGTGCTTACTGCATGAGGTCTTCGATCGAGCCCACGCGGTAGTTCTTGAACACGATGCCGTCGCCATCTTGCGTGGCATCGAGGTCGACGTCGGCCATGATGCCGAAATCGTGGTCCCCGTCGATGTCGTGGAAGACCTGATGCGCGTGCCATACGTGGTCGGAGAGCTCATCGGCCTCATCGATCGCGAGGAACGCGGCGGAGCGCGCGTCGCCGTCGGTGAGCAGCTCCTCGTGCTCTTCGTAGAAGGCTTCGAGCGCGCGCTTCCACCGGATCTCGCCGAATCCCCAGTCCTCGTCGAGCGCGCCGAGCTCGGCGGCCTTGCCGCGTGCTGCCAGCCGGACGCGCTGGAACAGGGCGTTGCGAACGAGCAGCGTCATGCCGCGGCGGTCGGTGACCACTTCGTCGCGCAGGGCGAGCGGGGCCACGTCTTCGGTCGCGCCCGCGTTGGCCCATTCGTCCACCAGGCTGGAGTCGACGGAGCGCACGACGAGACCGAGCCAGGCGACGATATCGTTCAGCTGCTCGGTGCGGTGCTCGTGGGGCACGGTGCGGTCGAGCGACCGGTACGCTTCGGCCAGGTAGCGTAGCAGGATGCCCTCGCAGCGAGCGATCTTGTACTGCGCGATATAGCTCTTGAAGTCGCAGCCGGTCTCTAGCATGTCGCGCAGGACCGATTTCGGGCTGAGCTCGTAGTCGTTGGCCCACGGGACCTCGGCGCAATACTGGGCGAAGGCGGTGTCCAGCAGCTCCTCGAGCGGCTTGGGATAGGTCACGTCCTGCAGCCTCTCCACGCGCTCCTCGAAGTCGATGCCCTCGGCCTTCATCGCGTTCATGGCGCGGTCGCGCGCCATGCGCTCCTGGGCGCGCAGCACCTGCTTGGGGTCTTCGAGCGTGGCCTCCACCATGGAGACGACGTCGAGCGCGTAGGTGTCGCTCTCGGGGTCGAGCAGCTCGAGCGCCGCCAGCAGGAAGGGCGAGAGCGGCTGGTCGAGCGCGAAGTCCTCGGGCAGGTCGACGGTGAGGTAGTAGGAGGCGGCGCCGTCGAGGAAGGAGGCGGCGTTCTCGGCATCGGCATCGGTTTCGGCGGCGTTCTCGCCATCGGCCGCGGTGCCGGTTTCGACGGCGTCGGCCATGCCGGTCGCAGCTGCGCTTTCGGCAAAATCGCCGTCGATGCGCGGCGCCTGTTCGCCGGCCTCGGCGCCTGCGGCTTCGCGCACCACCACGCCAGCGTCGATGAGCGTGGCGAAGATCTCGGCGGCGCGGGCCTTGAGCGCAGCCTTCTCCTCAGGCGTCTGCAGCGAGTCATCGATGAGCGCCAGCACGCGACTCCAGGCGTCGCCGCCCTGCTCGACCTCGGCCAAGATCATGGAGTTGGTGATGCGCAGACGGGGCTTGAGCGTTTCGGGCGTGCTCTCGATGAGGCGCTGGAAGGTGCCCTCGTTCCAGGTCACGAAGCCCTCGGGTGGTTTCTTCTTCTTGAGCTTCTTCATCTTCTTGGGGTCGCCCATGGCCTTGAGCTCGGCCTTGTGGTTCTCGATCTCGTACTCGGGCGCCTCGGCGATGACCACGCCCTCGGTATCGAAACCCGAGCGGCCGGCGCGGCCCGCGATCTGGTGGAACTCGCGCGAGCGCAAGCGGCGCTGCTTGTAGCCGTCGAATTTGGTGAGGCCGGTGAGCAACACGGTGTGGATGGGCACGTTGATGCCCACGCCGAGGGTGTCGGTACCGCAGATGACGGGCAGCAGGCCCTGCTGGGCGAGCTTCTCGACGAGCAGGCGGTAGCGGGGCAGCAGGCCCGCGTGGTGCAGGCCGACGCCGCAGGAGATAAGGTGCTTGAGCGTCTTGCCGAAGGCGGTGGTGAAGCGCCCGCCCTTGATGGCCTCCTTGATCGCCTCTCGCTGCTCCTTGCTGGCGACGCCGTAGCTCGCCAGCGCACGCGCGCTCTGAAGCGCCGCATCCTGGGAGAAGTGGACGATGTAGAGGGGCGAGTCGCCTTGGCGCAGCGCCAGCTCGACCGTGCCCTCGAGGCCGGTCTTCACGTATTCGTAGGAGAGCGGGATGGGGCGCGGTGCGTCGGCGATGACCTCGACGTCGCGCCCGGTGTGGCGCTCGAGGGCATCGGCGATGGCCGTGGTGTCGCCCAGGGTGGCGCTCATGAGCATGAACTGGGTGTGGGGCAGCGTGAGCAGCGGTACCTGCCAGGCCCATCCGCGATCGGGGTCGGAGAAGAAGTGGAACTCGTCCATGGCCACCACGCCGATATCGGTGTCCTCGCCCTCGCGCAGCGCCTGGTTGGCCAGGATCTCGGCGGTGCAGCAGATGATGGGGGCGCCCGTGTTGATGTGCGAGTCGCCGGTGATCATGCCCACGTTGTCACGGCCGAATATGTCGACCAGGTAGAAGAATTTCTCGCTCACCAGCGCTTTGATGGGCGCGGTGTAGTAGCCGCGCTGGCCGGTCGCCATGGCCATGAACATCATGCCGATCGCCACGAGCGATTTGCCCGAGCCCGTGGGCGTGCCCAGGATCACGTTGCTGCCCGCGGCGAGCGCGAACAGGGCTTCCTCCTGATGCGCCCAGGGCTCGATGCCGCGCGCTTCGACCCACTCGAGGAAGCGCTGGTACGCGGTTTCGAGGTCGAGCCAGGGCTCGGCCTCCTCGCCTTCTGCCGGTTCCCACCAGCTCGGGGCGAGCGCGCCGAGCGATCCGTGGGCGGATGCGTCGAATTCCGGGGTTAGAGCTGGCATGGGATCACCCTTCTGCGTGGGGCTCGGTGGATGGGGACGCGGCATGCTGCGCGCGCAGCGCCTGGTTGCGGCGGCGGTTGCGGAACGCCTGGATGGCGAAGTTCATGCCGTGGGGGATATAGGCGCCCTCGTAGAGGTCGTCGGGGATGTAGTCGTAGAGGCTGTCGAGCATGCGCTCGCGGCCGGCTTCGAGTTGCTCGGGAGCGGGTTCGCAGCCCAGCGCGCCGCAGATGCCGTGGACGGTCGCGCCCTCTTCCACCAGGCGCTCCTCGTATTCGCTCATGGGGATGGAGGGGTGGTCGGCGCGAACATCGTGACTGGTCCAGCGCACGGTGAAGCCCGCGGCCTCGAACTGCGGCAGCGAGTAGTCGAAGAGCGGCTCGCTGTCGGTGCGCAAGACGATGGTGCCGCGCTCGGCGAGCAGGGGGCGGTAGCCCAGCAGGTTGTCCAGCGTGGTGAGGCGCTCGGCCGCCTCGCGCTTGCGCGGATGCGGCGTGGGGAAGTTGAGCGTGAGGGAGGCGAGCTCGCCGGGGGCGAACATGTGCGCGAGCTTCCCGCCGTTACCCGGGACGAGAAGCGCGTTCTTGACGCCGCTCTCGCAGACGCGCTGGGCGGCGTAGGCGATGCAGACGGGCTGCATGTCGATGCCGATGAACAGGACGTCGGGTTCTGCCTGCGCGGCCGCGACCAGGTAGCTGCCCTTGCCGCAGCCCAGGTCGAGCCGGACCTCGCGGAAGGCGGGGGCGCTGCCGTCCGCGGCGCCGATCGAGGGCGCGGTGGCTTGCGTCCAGCGGCCGGCCCATCGCGCGGGCTCGTACTCGATGGCGTCGCGATAGCGCTCGAGGCGCTCGTCCAGCACGAAGTTCTTCGGTGTTCTTGCCCGTGTTGAGCCCATGCGCGTGTTTCTCCCTGCGTGAACGATGAGTTTCCGAATGTTCTATTGTAATGGCTTAGGGGCTTCGACATGTGCAGGTCGTGAGGGGGTTCATGATGGAGGGGCGCGGTGCTCCAACGGTTGCTCGCGGGTGTACGGGAGATTCAGGTTTCCGCTGTGGCCATATGACGCGTCGCGGGGGTGCCATACGCGAGGGCGCTGGAGGGTCGGTGTCGACCGCGTGCCGCGTGGGCGTTCTCGGCTAGAGCTCGTGGCGTTGTAGGACGAGGTAGCGGTTGAGGCCGCAACTCGCCCCATCTGCCGAGAAGCGTGCGACTTCCGTCGCGTAGCCTGCGGCGTGGGCGGCGAGCTCATCGACTTCCGATTCACTGAAGTGATGACAGTAGCGCAAGGGGCCCTTGTCGTCCTGCCATCCCAGGAAGTGGTCGCCCGGCTCGAGGGCGGATGCATCGACGCCGCGCGAAATCGCCGCCTCCCTCGCCACGGCATCGGCAGCGCGCGCTTTTCGCGCAAGGCGGTCGTCCTTCATGAACTGCCATAGCGAGATGACGACGACGCCTCCTGGACGGGTGCGCGCAAGCAGTTCGTCGAGTACGTATTTCCGCAGGTCGATCCCGGGAACGTGGTGCATGAAGCCAAAGCAGACCGATAGGTCGCAGGGCCGGGTGTCGACGTGGAGGTGCGCTTGCGGGCGCGACGGGGCGGCAAGCGATCCGAGTTCGCTATCGCGCGTCTGTCGACAGGTCATGAGCTCGTCCAAGATGTCGATGTTGTGGAAGGCGATGCCTGGAAGGTCGGGACCCGCTGCGAGCGCGGGGCAGTTGTCGATGGCATCGACGCGTGCGATCGTTGGCTCCAGTTCGTGCGTGAGAAACTGCTCGAAGCGCAGGTTGCCGCATGCAAGATCGAGGACGCGGGGTTCGCGCGCGTCGAGCGCGCCGAGATGTCGGGCGATATCGGTGGCTCGCCGCCAGCCTTCCCATGGTGCCGCGCGCGTCGCTGAGAATGAGCCGGCGTGCTCGGTGTAGAAGCTGTTGTTAAGTGCGATGAGCTCGCGGGCGATGCAACTTCTCATGGACCCTCCGTGTTCTTTTGACGAATGGTGCCGTCGGCTGGTCCGTTTGGAGGGTGGTCACGGGCTCTCCCTCTTGAAGTGAGTGGATTTTTGCGATGATGCCGAGTAAACCCTGTATTTGGAATCCAGCCAACTGGGGTTTTGATGTCAATTGTAGCGGGATACCGGATGGTCTTTGGATTTTTCACTCACTTCGAGGGGGAGAGCCCGAGGCGCTTCAAGGGGGAGAGCCCGAGGCGCCTTCGAGGGGGAAGGTCTGAGGTAGGGTTTCACGGAGTCAAATGTATGCCCGATGCCCTGCGGTACAATCTCGTGTCATGGAACAGATTATCTTGAACATACTCGATGACCTGCGCGGCGGCCTCGTGGTAGACGACCGTCGCCTGGTCAAGCTCATCAACGCGCGGGCGCGCGAGGCGGGCGGCGACAAGCGCGCCTTCGCCAAGCGCAGGCTGCTGCCTTTCTACCAGGCCGTGAAGCGCGACGACCCCGAGCGATGGGAATCATGGGGCGTTACGCCCGACCTCGAGGAACGGCTGCTGCGCTCCTTGCGCATGAAGCCCCGCCGGACCGCTTCGGGGGTCGCGACGATCACCGTCATCACCAAGCCCTGGCCGTGCTCGAGCGACTGCCTCTACTGTCCCAACGACATCCGGATGCCCAAGAGCTACCTGCACGGCGAGCCCGCATGCGAGCGCGCCGAGCAGAACTGGTTCGACCCCTACCTGCAGGTCTCGGCGCGCCTCACCGCGCTGTCGCAGATGGGCCACGCCGTCGATAAGGTCGAGCTCATCGTCCTGGGCGGGACGTGGAGCGACTACCCGCGCGACTACCAGGTGTGGTTCGTCACGGAGCTCTTCCGCGCGCTGAACGATTCCGCCATCGCCGGCGTCTCGTCGAATCCCCTGCTCGCGGGATGGGATGCGCTGGGCGAAGGCGCCCGCGACGCGCCGCCCACGGGGTCTGCAGACGCCGCCGGGCTGCCGCCGCGCGTCGCGGCGCGCAGGGCGTTCTACAGGGAGCACGGGTTTCCCTGCGACGAGGCGGGGTTCGCCGCCGAGGCGGCGGGGGTCCAGGATGAAATCGACGCCGGCGTCTTGACGTACAACCGCGCCCATCGCGCCCTGTACGGGGAGAGCGGTGCGTGGGCGGCCGCCGCCGAGATGCAGCGCGCGACGTTCGAGGAGCTCGAGGCCCAGCAGCGCGCCAACGAGACTGCCCGCCATCGCGTCGTCGGCCTGGTTATCGAGACGCGCCCCGATGCCGTGACGCCGCAGGCGCTCACGTTGATCAGGAGGCTCGGCGCCACCAAGATCCAGATGGGCATTCAGAGCCTCGACCAGGGCATCCTCGATATGAACGACCGCGGCATCCGCGTGGCGGCGATCGCGCGCGCCTTCGAGCTGCTGCGCGCCTTCGGCTTCAAGATCCACGCGCACGCGATGGTGAACCTGCTCGGCGCCACGCCGGATGGCGATAAGCGCGACTACGCCCGCCTGGTCGCCGAGGCTCCCTTCCAGCCCGATGAGATCAAGCTCTATCCGTGCGCCCTGATCGAGGGGGCGCGCCTGTGCCGCCGCTATGACGAGGGCGCCTGGGAGCCGTATCCCGAGGACGTGCTCATGGACGTGCTGGCGAGCGACGTGCTGGCGACGCCGGATTTCTGCCGCATCTCGCGGATGATCCGCGATTTCTCGTCCAACGACATCAAGGCGGGCAACAAGAAGCCGAATCTGCGCCAGCTGGTCGAGCAGCGCCTGCCGCGCGGCGGCCGCGTGCGTGAGATCCGCTTCCGCGAGGTGGGTACGGACCGGTTGGACCGCGATAGCCTGCGGCTCGAGGCGGTGCCGTATGAGACCTCCAACACGAGCGAGCGATTCCTGCAGTGGGTCGATGGCGCCGGACGCATCGCCGGCTTCCTGCGCCTGTCGCTGCCTCATCTCTCGTACGTGCGAGACCATGCGGACGAGCTGCCCGTAAAGCCCGGAGAGGCCATGATTCGCGAGGTGCACGTGTACGGCGCCGTAGCGCGCCTGGGCGAGTCCGGAGACGCCGCGCAGCACACGGGCCTGGGCAGGCAGCTGGTGGAGCGGGCCTGCGCGCTCGCCGCCGAGGCCGGCTATGCGCGGGTCAACGTGATCAGCGCGGTGGGCACGCGCGAGTACTACCGCAGCCTGGGATTCGTCGACCACGGGCTGTACCAGCAGAGGGTTCTGCTGGATGCGACGGAAGGGAATCGGTGAGCGTCTATGGGTCGTGGAAACGGAGCGCGCCCGGCCTTCATCGCCGCGACGGCCGCGTGCGCGGCGGCGGGCGCGGCGGCTTGCGTCTGGGCGCGTCGTCGTGACGCCCATCTCGTGCGAACGGCGTCGGGCTTCGCCGCGGTGTACACGGCCGAGGAGAACGTGCGCGTCCTGCGCGCCGGCGGCGTGTTCCAGTCGGCTACCTATCTCGACGAGCGCCGGTTCGAACCGGTTTTCGAGTACCATCGCGGCTTCGACGCCATGTTCGAATCGGAGACGCCCCTCGCCTCGGCATTCGGGCACGGCGTGACCGAGGTCCTCATGCTCGGAGGCGGCGGCTTCGCCTATCCCAAGCACCTTCTTTCCTCGAGGTCCGGCATCTCGCTGGATGTCGTCGAGATCGACCCCGCCGTCGTCGATGCGGCGCGGCGCTGGTTCTTCCTCGACGAGCTCGAGGAGCGCCTCGCCTCCTCGTCCGAGCGCGCACGCAACCGGCTGCGCGTCTTCATCGCCGACGCCCGTTCGTTCATCGAGGGAGCCGACGACGATTTCGGGGTCAGCCTGCCGGAAGCGTGCGTCGCGGCCGCTCCTCTTGCGCGCTCGCGCGGTTTCGAGCGATATGACGCCATCGTGAACGACTGCTTCCATGGGAGCGAGCCCGTGCGTGCCCTGGCGACGTATGAGGCCATGGCGGCGGTGCGCCGTCGCCTCGTTCCCGGCGGGCTTTACCTTGCCAACGTGGTCTCGAGCGGCGGCGGGTCGGACCTCTCGTTCCTACGGGACGTAGCGGCGACGCTCGCGCTCGTGTTCCGCCGCGTCCACATCCTCCCATGCGCCGATGAGGAGTTCGGCGGCGAGGACAACTACCTCGTCATCGCGACGGACGCCGATGTCGAGTTTGCCGACGCCATTCCCTTCGACGCCGATTTCCTCGGCTCGCCGATGAGGGATTGACCGGGCGCGCCGAGGACCCCGCCCCGCCCCGTGTCGCGGATGCGGGACGGGACCCGGAAGCGGGGGCGCTCGCTAGTTCCAGTTAGAAGACGCATAGGCCGCCCGCCATCCGAGGACGCGCCCGCGCATGCCCTCGATATCCAGCACGCCTTCCGCAAATCCTTTGCGCACCAGCTCGGCGGGGAGCATCTCGTCGTATTTGTCGAAGTACGGGACCTCGCCGGGGTACACGAGCTCGATCGGTTCGAAATCCGCTTCGGCTTCGGCGGCGACGACTTCGTAGAACGTCTGCTCGTCCGCCTTCATGTGCAGCATCATGAAATAGGGGCGGGACGGGTCGAGCTTCTTGAGTCCGAGCTCGCCCGCGCACTTGATTTTGAGAAGGCGCTCCAGGGCGAGGAAGGCGTAGCTACCCAGCCAGGGGAAGAGGGCCCAGGTCTCTCCTCCCAGGTTGATGAGCGGTCGAGCCGCGGCTCCGGTGACGCCGGCGTTCTCGGCGACGTGGCGCGCCTGGGCGAGCCGCGCGCGTGCGTTGCCCAGCAGGTACGGATACGCCTGATGCTCCTCGAGAACCCGTTTCATGCGCTCCAGCACATGGGTGTGGATATCGCCCGCGCAGTCTCCGAAATAGGCGGGGACGCGCCCTTTCACCTGGGTGCAGAAAACGAGATGCCGCTTCCAGTCGACCTCTTCCACCAGCCAGCAGTGGCCCGCGATGGCGATGCGTTCGCCCGCCGGCGGGGGGTTGACGATGGTGCCGAGCTCTGCAGATTCGCAGCGCACGGTGAACTCCTCGTTTTCCTGGAAGACGGCGTAGAACTTGAAGGAGTTGGTGACGCGCTCGCCGGCGAGCCCTACGATGAGGCCGCCGGTCTCGGTCTGCTCGATATGCTCGGTCTCCAGTAGATGGCGAAGGAGGACTCGCAGGTCGTCTGCCGACACGCGGTGGAAGTAGCTCAGGGTGAGCACGCGTTGCGCGAGCTCTGCGGGCGACAGCTCCCCGCATGAGGCGAGCGTCGACATCACCTGGTGGTAGAGCAGGCTGTAGGGGAGGCGGTCGAGCGCGGGCGGCTCGACCCATTTCTCCTCGCGGTAGAGTTGGACCAGGGCGATACCCTGAATGAGTTTCCAGGGAACCGATTCGGGCATCATGGTTCGCGGCTCGGGTTGTTCCTCGCGCATGACGAAGTGCATCTCGGGCGGCTCACCGCGCCGGCCGGTGCGCCCCATGCGCTGCAGGAAGCTCGACACGGTGAAGGGCGCATCGATCTGGAAGGCCCGCTCGAGCCTGCCGATATCGATGCCGAGCTCGAGCGTCGCCGTGGTCACGGTGGTCTGGGTCTGCTCCTCGTCGCGCATGATGCCCTCGGCCGTCTCCCGGTAGCTCGCCGAGAGGTTGCCGTGGTGGATGAGGAAGCGGTCGGGCTCGTGGCGCGCCTCGCAATAGCTTCGCAGGACCGAGCACACGGCCTCGGCTTCCTCGCGCGAGTTCACGAACACCAGGCATTTGCGCCCGCGCGTGCGCTCGAAGATGTAGCCGATGCCCGGATCGGCGTGGGCCGGGGCCACGTCGGTGGGGGCGAGCAGCGCGTGCTCCTCGGCGTCGAGAACCGTGATGTCTCCCTTGGGACCCGGCGAGGGGGGCAGCTCCCTCCCGTCGTTCGGGCGGCGCGCACCATCGCGGTCGATGCGCTCGACCGCGAGCACGTCCGCCTGTTGGACGCCCGAGGTGCTCTGCAGCGCCCGCTCGCTCGCCTGCGGGCCCTCGGTATAGAAATGCTCCATCGAGAGGCGCCAGACGCGCCGCGGCTCCTCGAGGCGGGGGATGATGCATCCGCGTCCCGTTCCGGAGGAGAGGAAGGCGCCCGCGCGCTCCGGATCTCCTATGGTTGCCGAAAGGCCGATGCGCCGCGGATCGACGTCCGCCATACGGGAGAGGCGCTCGACGAGGCAGAGCGCCTGGCCGCCCCGGTCCCCGCGCAGGAGCGAGTGGACCTCGTCGATAACGACGTAGCGCAGGTCGTGGAACAGGCGGGGCACGAGGGCGTGCTTGTGCAGCAGGAGCGCCTCGAGCGATTCCGGCGTTATCTGGAGGATGCCGCTCGGATGCTTCAGCATCTTCGCCTTATGGGAGGCGGAAACGTCCCCGTGCCAGTGCCACACCGCGATACCGGCCTCCTCGCAGAGGTCGTTCAGGCGCATGAACTGGTCGTTGATGAGCGCTTTGAGCGGTCCGATGTAGATCGCCCCGATGCTTGCGGGAGGGTCCTGCCAGAACTCCGTGAGGATGGGGAAGAAGGCGGCTTCGGTCTTTCCCGAGGCGGTGCTGGCGGTGAGCAGCACGTTCTCGTCCGTGTCGAAGATCGCCTCGGCCGCGGCGATCTGGATCGACCGCAGGCTCTCCCAGTTGCTGCCGTAGATGAAATCTTGGATGAACGGCGCATAGCGGTCGAACGTAGCCATCGGCCCCTCCTTCCTTACGCGATGCTAGACGAGCGGGTTGCGCTTGAAGTCCCAAGAGGTTTCCTGGGAGTCCCAGTCGGTTCGCGCTATGCCGATGTTCTTATTGGCGAGTTTGTAAACTTCATCTTGAAGCTGAAAGAGCGGAAGTTCTCTTACCTGGCCTCCCTCGAAATTGAGGGTGGGGGACATAAAGGAGAGGGCGCTAAGAGCTACGCTGGAGTTGAGAAAAGCGATAGACCCTACGATGTCGAGGTGACGGCCGAACCCCGATGCGCCGGCAACATCGAAAATCGATCCGTTTGGTAGATATCTGACCGCTATTGCTCCAGAAGAAACTTTTGACCAAGTCAGACATTCCTTAAAGTAGAATTCTTCGTTGGGGACGGTTGAGCGAATTCTTCCGTTTGAGTCTTTTATATTGCGGATGGAAGAGCCATCGTTTTCCCAATTTACAATAAAATATCTGTTTCCGAACCACTTGCGAAAGAAGCCGCCTTTGTTATATGGGCACCATTTGATGACTTCGTTTGTGTTGTTGGGTGATAGAGATATTAAAGAGGAAGCTGGCTCCCACCAAAAACGAACAAATTGGTCGTTATCGGCGGTTGTCATTCCAAGTCGTATGTCAATCTTTTGCTTAATTGTTGACTTGTGTTTGAACGCCTCGTGCATGGCCTCGCTGGCCCAGTAGGCGATGGGGGAGCCGGGGATGTCGTGGAAGGTGGAGGCGTCGGCGCGGTGGAACCAGCCGCAGCCGGGGTTCTTGATCGCCTCGAGCGTCTTGGCCTCCTGGAGCGAGTGATGGTCGAAGTCGTTGAGCCGCACGTAGCCGCCCTTGTAGCCGCAGGATTGCTTGTCGATGAGCGTGAAGGCGAAGATCTGCGCCGCAATGCCCTTGAAGCCATGGACGGAAAGCTGAACCAGTGAGGTGATTTCGTTTTTATCCAGGGTTTTCTTGCGGGAAGCCTCGGAAGAGGAGAGGAACATCCAGCTATTGGTTGCGGTGATGCCTGCTTCGCCGCCCGGCTTCTTCATGCCGCAGATGCGGTTGATGAAGGCGTAGCAGAGGTCGCTTTTCTCGTCGGGATAGTTATCCTTCATCCATTTTGTTAGGAACGGTTGGAAGCTCTTGCTGCCAAGGTAAGGCGGGTTGGCGACGACGATATCGAACTGACGGGAGAGCGCTTCGAGCTGGTTGCGGGCTTCTTGTAGCTGCTTGCACAAGGTGGCACCGAGGAGGTCGGCGGCGCCCGCGTCGGCGATGGCGGCGTCGAGGGCCGCCAGATCGGTATCGCTTGGGTTGACCAGCGATCCCACCTCGCCCAGATGGCGGATGGCGCCGGCGAGCTCCCTCTTCACGTGGGTTTCGGGCAGCTGCTCCTCGTCCAGCTCGATGCTGCCCAGCACGCGCACGTCGGCCGAGACGCCGCGGGAGAGCCAGCGGCGGTCGAGCGCGAGCGCCTCCATGCACAGGGCCGTCTGGGCGATCTGCGCGGCGCGCGGGTCGATCTCGTAGCCGGAGAGGTTCTTCTCCAGGATGGAGCGGGCGATGTCGCGGTCGCGCCAGCCGCGCTCGCGGTACATCTCCGTCAGCAGCTGGAAGGCGTAGACCAGGATGTGGCCGGACCCGCACGCCGGGTCGCAGAAGGTGATCTCCTCGGGGCCGGACACGCGCAGGAATTCCTCTTCTATGGAATCTGGTTCGATGTAGAACTCCATTTCCTGCTTGAGGGGGCTCTCCGGGTTGTTGAGCATCCACAGGCGGCCAAGGGTGTTCTGCACCATGTAGCGAACGATCCAGTCGGGGGTAAAGATCTGGGTCGCGGGTGCGAGGTCTTCAGGGCGAGCTTTGCGCTTGCTGTTTAGGAAGTCCGCCTTGCGCTCCGAGTTGTAGAACTGGTACGCCCAGCCCAGGGCCTCGACGTCCTCCCAGCTTTCCTCGGGCACGTCCTCCACCAGGTGCTGGATCACGCCGTGCTCGCCGCGGGCGAGGAGTCCGCGGGGCAGCAGGTCGCACGACGCCCCCTCGAACACGCCGGGGAGCGCCGGCGCGAGCTCGGCGCAGGCGGCCTCGAGCGCCAGGCGGAAGGCGCCCTCGTCATCCGCCTCCGCGGCGCGCTCCAGGTAGGCGGCGCGGTCCAGGCCCGGGAGCGGCAGGTCCGCGGCGCGCGTGGCGAGCTCGGGGTCAAAGGAGCCGTCCGCCGCGGAGAGGGCGCGCCCGCCCCAGGGCAGCAGGCCGTGGAGCTCCATGTAGCGCAGCGCCATCAGGCGGTTGAACCAGCTGTAGGCCTCGCGCTCGGCGAAGGCGGCGTCGCCCGCCTCGGCGGCCTGGGCCATCAGGCGGTCGCGGCGCCCGCGCTCCTCGGGCGACAGGGCCCGTCCCGCCACGGCCTCCGAGCCGGCCGGCCACTGCGCGCGGCCCGCCTCGTCGACGCCCAGCTGCACCATGCCGCGCCTCACGGCGTCCACCAGCTCCTGGCGTGCCCAGGGGCAGAAGCGCTCCAGTTCCTTGGTATCCATGACGTTCCTTTCTTGTAGCAGGCAGACGTTGCTTTCCAATGCGGTTCGGTTCGATCGCGTGATCGGGCGGGGGTGCGTGGCGTGCCGCGCGAACGAGCGGTTTCGCGGAGCCTTCTCCGCGCGGCCCGCCGCTCCCCTCCCTCGGATGCCTAGATCGTGAACTCGGCGAAGTCGGCCTCGTCGCGCGTCGGGCCATGCGGTTGCGGGGTCGTCGCCGGCCCCGCTTCACCGCGATCGCCGAGCAGGTCGCCGATCGCGGTGCCGGGATTCTGGAAGGCGATATCGAGCAGCTCGATGAAATCGCGGATGACCTCGCGCGGGGTGAGGTGGGAGTCCGCCCCGACGCGGCTGAATTCCGCGGTGAGGAAGTCGACGAGGTCTTGCTCCGTGATCGCGGGCGCGTATCCGAAGTACCCTGCGTGGATCTGCGCGAGCTTCTCGATGAGGATCAGGAGCTCCTCGTAGGTGAGGGGGTGGAGGCGGATGATGGGGGCGAGCATGTCGCGCATGTCGTCGCGCGCGTAGCGCCCCTGCGTGAGCCGGCTGCGCAGCGCCTCGTAGCTGAAGACGCCGCGCCGCCGGTCTTCGACCGAGGTCGGCGTTCCGCCGAGGATGATGCCCAGGTGCGTCGCCTTTCCCTGCAGGGTGTCGTTGTACATCTGCAGGATCTTCTCATAGTTGTACTGGCGGGTGATGGCGTTGGGGATCTTGTAGAGGTTGACGAGCTCGTCGATGAGCACGAGCAGCCCCTTATAGCCCGCGCCCTGCAGGAACGCTGCGAGCAGCTTGATGTAGTCGTACCAATCGTCGTCGCCGATGATCGTGCTCGTCTTGAGCTCCGCGCGCGCCTCGGTCTTGGTCCTGAACTCACCGCGGAGCCAGCGCGTGACGGCGCTTCTCGTGAGCTCGTCCCCCTCGCAGGTGGCTTGGAGGTACCTGATCAGCATCTGGGTGAAATCGAATCCGTGCACCATGTCTTCCAGGGGACGGCAGAACGCGCGGGCGCGCTGCTCGCCGCCGTCCGCCGGGTCGATGGGGGAGGAGGGGGCGTCCGCCGCGGGCTCGCGCATCGAGGCCACCCAGCGATCGAGAACGAGCGTGAGGGCCCCGCCTTCCGGGCGCGTCTTGGTCGAGAGGTTGCGGATGAGCTCGCGATAGGTGGCGAGGCCCTGTCCCTGCCCGCCCTGCAGCCGACGCTCGGGGGAGAGATCGGCATCTGCCACCACGAAGTTCTCGCCCATGGCGTGCGTGCGGATCGTTTGGAGCAGGAAGCTCTTGCCCGCTCCGTAGCGTCCCACGAGGAAGCGGAAGGACGCGCCGCCGTGCTCGATGAGGTCGAGGTCCGTGAGCAGGGCGCGAATCTCGGTCTCGCGGCCGACGGTGATGTACGGCAGGCCGATTCGCGGCACGACGCCGCCTTTCAGCGAGTTGAGGATGACGGCGGCGATGCGCTTGGGAACGCGCGGAGCGCCGTCGATATCGATTGGTCGCGAGCTCGGCATGCTAGCCATGGTGAACGATCCCTTCAAGGTCGGTACGGTAATCTTCGATGATGCGGGCGCCGTCCGCTCCGAACTCGATGACGGTGTCTCCGATCAGGTCGAAGAGCGCTTCGTTGACGGCGTCGACGAGCAGGTCTTCCGAGATGGCGGTAGCGGGCGGCGCGCCGCCGTCGAGAAGGGCTGCGAGATAGGCGAGCTGCGCCGGGTCGAGCGGACCGCCATCCGCTCCGCCTTCCGGGACGGCGCGAAGTCCGGGTGCCGGCCGCGCATCCGAATCCGGCGTCGTTCGAGGGGGCCGCGCCGGCGGGGAGGCGGACTCCGGCGTCGCCTGCGGGGACGGCAGGGGTTGCGGCACCGGAGCCCGCGATGCCCGCGCCGCCGCCCCGGGTATCTCGAAGGCCTTTCCGTCCTCGCCGTACGCGCGGGCCGCGCTCTCGATCAAGGCGGAGCCCTCGGCGTCGTCTGAGCGCTCCTCTTCGATGAGGAGCGCCTCTCTCGTCTGCGCGGCGGTCCGGCGGATGCCGGCGAGCTTCGAGGGGTCGATGGTGAAGACGACGGGCTTGTTGGCCGCTCGCCAGGCGCCGCGCGCGTCGACCTCGCTCTGGATGATCTTCACCAGGTATTTCGGTATGGCGCCCCTGTCCTCCGGCCCGTTCGCCGGGGCGTCGGCCCGGTCTTTCCGGGGGGCGTCCCATGAATCGCGCGCGGCGCGCTCCACGGCCTCCAAGATCTCGTTCAGCCGTATCGCCCCGGCTGCCTCGCCGTGTATGCGCGAGCAGGTCCACAGGCCCTTTCGGCAGCGGTAGCGGTGGATGGGGCTGAGCCGCACCTCGCAATCCGCGTGGACGCGCGGGTCGAAGAACACGGCGGACGCGAACATGGTGTAGGGGAGCTCGAGCTCCTCGCCGAACAGCGCGGCGTCGAGCGTCGTCTTCCTGGCGCGCCGATGATGGTCGTCCAGGCGAAGGAGGACCGCGCCGACGACGTGCGCGAGGTCGGCGGCGCGCGGGTCCTCCCGATCGGGACCCGGTGCGGGGCGCCGCTCTACTGCGTCGGCGAGGGCGCGGCCGGCCGTGAAGAGAGATGACGAGGTGGCATCCTGGAGTCCCTCGAGGACGCCTCGACGCCTTCTGTGCTGGCGGTCCGCCGAAAGCCCCGTCTCCTTCCTGCCCTGCTCCAATGCTCCGCGGAGCTGGAGGATGAGCTCATCTCGGACCGCTTGCGCGGTCGCGGGCAGCATGGCGGGCGCCAGCTCGTGATAGACCGCGTAATCCTGGATCCAAACGGGGGCTCTCCGGTCGACCTCGGGGGATATGCCCCGGTACGCCTCGGCGAACGACAGCAGCGCGTCGAGCCCTTCGCGAGGGCTTCCGACCCCGATGCCGCAGATGAGCTCCTGCAGGTACACGAGGGCGAATGCGGGGGACGTGCGGGCTATCTCGCCGCGGCGGACAGCGGTGCGCCACGTGACGTAGCCGCGGAGCTGCCGGTCGCTCATCGAGCTGTATGTTGGATAGGAAGCCTTGTAGACCCCTCGATACGGGCAATCGTCCTCGACGGATGCGAGCGCGAGGCCCTGCCGGTAGAAGAGCTCCGCCTCGCTGAGCCATCTGCCGCGGTCCCCGCCCGGCTGCTCGTCCCAGCGCGAGATCGACTTCATGGCGGAGTATTCCCGGGGAAGGTATCCCGCCATCTGGCGCCCGGTGGTGATGATCGGCTCGTCGCGATAGACGGTCGATGAGAAGTGGGTGCTGCCGCGAAAGCGCTCGTCGGCGACGATCCTGTCGATGATGTCGCGCGCCCGCGAGCCCTTGCGGTCGATTCGCTCGTCCATGGCGCCATCCCCTCCCAACCGAATCCGAGCCGTCTTTCTGTTATTCTCCAGTGTAGCACAGACACAAACATGTGTTCGCATTAATACTCTGTAACCTTTACGTCGCTCGTATGGAGGGGTATATCATGCGAACGCGTGCGATCGGGCGCGCTTCGGTCGCATGCGGGCGCGCTTCGGCGCCCGGGTTCGGTTTTTGTGCCGCGCCGGCTTGCTCGGTTCGGCCTACGTCGATGGTCTTTGGGGGATGCGTATGAAGAACGCCATCACGATGAAGCAGTGGCTACCGCTTGCCGGAATGACCTGCTCTGCTTTCGTGTTCAACACGTCCGAGTTCATGCCGATCGGGTTGCTGACCGATATCGCCGCGAGCTTCGGGTTGAGCGAGGCGCAGGCGGGCATCATGATCAGCGTGTACGCCTGGGCGGTGATGGTGCTGTCGCTTCCCCTCATGATGGCGGCATCCCGCGTCGAGTTCAAACGGCTGCTCGTCGGCGTGGTCGCGGTGTTCTCGCTCGGCCAGTTCCTGTCGGCTGTCTCCCCGACCTATCCGATCCTCATCCTGGCGCGCCTGGTCGTCGCCGCCGCGCACGCCGTCTTCTGGTCGATCGCCTCGGTCGCGGCGTCCCGCCTGGTTGCTCCTCAGCACGGCTCGCTTGCCGTGAGCATGGTCGCGACGGGTACGTCCATCGCCATGATCTTAGGACTGCCCTTGGGCAGGGCGATCGGGCTCGCGCTGGGCTGGAGGATGACGTTTGGCCTGGTCGGCGCCGTATCGTTCGCCATCGCCGCGTACCTTGCCGCCTGTTTTCCCAAGATGCCCGCGGGCGAGCCCTTTACGCTGCGCCGCCTGCCCCTCCTCTTGAAGAACCCGGTGCTCATGGGCATCTACGCCATGACCATCCTGTTCGCGTCGGGATACTATACCGGCTACAGCTACATCGAGCCGTTCATGCAGCAGATGGCGGGGCTATCGCCCGATGTCATCACCGGGTTGCTCACCGTCTTCGGGGTGGCGGGCCTTGCGGGGAGCGCGCTGCTCACCAGGTACTACGATCGCCGGCGGACGTTCTTCATGCTCGCTTCGTGCGCCGGCGTCGCGCTTCCGCTGCTGGTCTTGCGTCCGATGGCCGGTTCCTTTGGGACGCTCGCGCTCGCCTGCGCCGTGTGGGGGCTGTTCGGAACGGCGTTCAGCATCGCATACCAATCGGAGATCATCCGCTGGTGCGATAAGGACGACTCCGCCGTCGCGATGTCGATCTACTCGGGCATCTTCAACCTGGGTATCGGCATCGGCAGCGCGCTGGGAGGGGTCGTGGTCTCCCATGGCGCCATCGGGTCGATCGGATGCGTCGGGGGCGTCCTCGCGCTGGCTGCGCTCGTGGTCTGCCTGCTCGGCGTCGTTCGCCCCGCCCGTGCCCGTGGAGTTCGAACGTAGACGCGCGCTTCCCGCCGTCCGCATGTCGCCCGATGCGTAAGATAGGGAGCTATGATTACGCTCTTTCTCATAGGAAACATCGCCTCGGGCAAGTCGACGGCCGCTCGCTATCTCGAGCGCCGCGGTGCGCTGCGCATCGATCTCGATGAACTTGCCAAGGACCTCTACCAGCCGGGCTCTGCCGTGGTCGACGAGATCGCCGCCGAGTTCGGATGGGATGTCGTGAACGCCAACGGCGGTATCGACCGCGCCGTCCTCGCCGATCGCGCGTTTGCCACGCCCGAGGACACCGCGCGCCTGAACGCCATCGTCCATCCGGTTGTGCTCGAGCAGCTGGGCCTGCGCCTGCTGCCCGCCAACTGCTGCTCGGTCATGGTTCCCGAGCATCGCCTCGCCGTCGTCGAGGTCTCGGCGCCCGAGGGGTTCGAGGACGCCTTCGCGCTGGCGGACGAGGTCGTCGCCATAACGGCTCCGCTCGAGGTCCGGCGCGTGCGCGCTATCGAGCGCGGCATGGATGCGGATGATTTCGACCGTCGCGCCGAATGCCAGCCGTCGGACGAGCGCCTGCTCGCTCTCGCGACGCGCGCGATCGACAACAGCGCGGCCGGCGACTCCCTCTTCGACTCGCTCGATGCCCTGCTGGAGGAGCTGGGAGTCGCCCATGTCTAGGGCGCGCGTGCGCTTCCTCGCTTGGTACCGGGTGGTGCCCCTGCTCGCGATCGCGCTGATGGGCGTCGTCGCCTCGGTGTATTCCTACGCGCCGGCGCTGCTGTTCTCAACCATCTACCCCCTGCACTACGAGGACGAGATCACCTCCTCGGCCGCTGCCCACGGCGTCGACCCGTATCTGGTCGCCGCCGTGATCGAGATCGAATCGGGGTGGGACCCGGATGCGCGCTCGAGCCAGGGCGCGCGCGGCCTGATGCAGTTGATGCCCGAGACCGCCCAGGATATGGTTATCAAGGGCATCGTGGACGGCGACGCGTATTCGGCCGAGAACCTGGAGGACCCGGCGACGAACATCGAGTTCGGATGCGCCTACCTGTCCTATCTCATACGCTACTTCAACGGGGCGACGGACCGGGCCATCGCGGCCTACAACGCGGGCATGGGCAACGTGGATGATTGGGCGCAGGAGGACACGGTGCTGCATAACGCGATCACCTTCCCCGAGACGCAGGCCTATCTCATCCGCGTGAACAACGCGCACGATCGCTACCGCCAGATCTATCCCGAGGCGTTTCTCTAGGGCTTTGCATCGCGTCGCCGCTCCGTTCGCGCCCATTGCGGCTCGGCGAGTCCACGGGGCGTCCCGTCTTGTGAAATAGCTAGAACACTTGTACGATAGTGCGCAACCGGGGGTGCTGGTCTCTTCCTGGCGAGGGGGCGCGGCGCATTGGATGAGAGGCGGGCGGTATGGAGAGTTTCGAGGTCGAGCGCGTCGGCGGCGAGCTGCGCAGGTTCGGCGTGGCGGGGGAGCCTGCCAAGTTCGAGGTCGTCTCGCCCTTCGAGCCCTCCGGCGACCAGCCCGAGGCCATCGCCTCGCTCGTGAAGGGCGTCCAGGACGGCGACCGCTACCAGGTGCTGCTGGGCGTTACGGGCTCCGGCAAGACGTTCACCATGGCGAAGACCATCGAGGCACTCGGCAAGCCCACGCTCGTGATGGCTCCCAACAAGACGCTCGCCGCGCAGCTCGCCAGCGAGCTCAAGGAGTTCTTCCCCCATAACTCCGTGGTCTACTTCGTCTCCTACTACGATTACTACCAGCCGGAAGCCTACGTCCCGCAGTCCGATACCTACATCGAGAAGGACTCCTCCATCAACGAGGAGGTGGAGATGCTGCGCCATCAGGCGACGGCGTCCCTGCTCTCTCGCCGCGACGTCATCGTCGTCGCCTCCGTCTCGTGCATCTACGGCATCGGCAGCCCCGAGGACTACGCCGGCCTGGCGCCCAATATCGATAAGAAGGTCCCGCTCGAGCGCGATGACTTCATCCACGCGCTCATCGACATCCAGTACGACCGCAACGATTACGACCTCTCGCGCGGGTGCTTCCGCGTCCGCGGCGACGTCGTCGACGTCTACCCGCCCTACGCCGAGCACCCCCTGCGCTTCGAGTTCTTCGGCGACGAGGTGGAGCTCATCGCCGAGATCGACGAGGTCACGGGCGAGATGCTGCGCGAGTACGACGCCATCCCCGTGTGGCCCGCCTCCCATTACGTGACGGAGAAACCCAAGGTCACCGCCGCGTTGAAGACCATCGAGGAAGAGCTCGAGGCCCGCGTGGCCGAGCTCAAGGCGTCCGACAAGCTGCTCGAGGCCCAGCGCCTGCAGCAGCGCACCGACTACGACCTCGAGATGCTCGAGACCATGGGATTCACCAACGGCATCGAGAACTACTCGCGCCACCTCGACGGCCGCAAGCCCGGCGAGCCGCCGTTCACGCTCATCGACTACTTCCCCAAGGATATGCTCTGCATCATCGACGAGAGCCATGTCACCGTGCCGCAGATCCGCGGCATGCACGAGGGCGACCGATCCCGCAAGGTCACGCTGGTCGAGCACGGCTTCCGCCTGCCCAGCGCGCTGGACAACCGCCCGCTGCGCTTCGACGAGTTCGAGGCGCGCATCCCGCAGTTCATCTACGTGTCGGCCACCCCGGGCGATTACGAGCTGCGCGTGAGCCAGAACAACGTGGAGCAGATCATCCGCCCCACGGGCCTGCTCGACCCCAAGATCGACGTGCGCCCCGTGCGCGGGCAGATAGACGACCTGCTGGACGAGATCCGCGAGCGCACCGCGCGCCACGAGCGCGTGCTGGTGACCACGCTTACCAAGCGCATGGCCGAGGACCTGACCGACCACCTGCTCGACGCCGGCGTGCACGTCAACTACATGCACTCCGATACCGCGACGCTCGATCGCGTCGAGATCCTGCGCAGCCTGCGCGAGGGCAAGATCGACGTCCTGGTGGGAATCAACCTGCTGCGCGAGGGCCTCGACCTGCCCGAGGTGTCGCTCGTCGCGATCCTCGATGCCGACAAGGAGGGCTTCCTGCGCAACCGCCGGTCGCTCATCCAGACCATCGGCCGCGCGGCGCGCAACGCCGAGGGCGAGGTCATCATGTACGCGGACACCATCACCGATTCGATGCGCGAGGCGATCGACGAGACCTCGCGCCGCCGCGCCATCCAGATGAAGTACAACGAGGACCATGGGATCGAGCCGCGCACGGTGCGCAAGGCGATCAGCGACATCTCGAGCTTCATCTCCGAGGCGGCCGAGACGGTGGGCAAGCGCGATCGAAGCCGGGGCGACTCGCTCGGTCACGGCGAGTTCTTCACGCCAGCGGGGGAGGATGGGGCGGACGCCGCGCCCGCGTCCTCGGCGTCGACGGGGCAGCGGTTGGCGGAGGAGCTCTCCGAGCTGCCGCCCGAGGAGCTCCAGCGCGTCATCCAGCAGATGGAGGACGACATGCGCGCCGCGTCCGAGGCGATGGATTTCGAGGAGGCCGCGCGCCTGCGCGATGCGGTCGTCCACCTGCGGGCGCTCGCCGAGGGCGCGAGCGAGGATGATGTCATCGAGCGCCTGCGCCGCGATGCCCGCAAGGGCTCCGCATTCGCGAGCGGCCGCGTGCGCAAGGGGGCGCGCTTCGGCAAGCGCTAGGGAGCGGCCCCGATCACGCGTCGGGCGGACGGTTCCTGCCGGGCTATGGTTATACTGTTGCAGATGTACGAGGTGCGGTGCGCGCCGCAGGGGACCTACGGATGCGGATAAGGGGTCGAGATGCTAGAGGATATGGGAAAGAAGCTGCTTGCGGTTAAATGGAACCTGGTCATCATGGCCGCATTCTGCTTCCTGTTCTCGATCTACATGTATGTCACGCCTGCCGAGGGCGGTCTCGGCATCTTCGACTGAACGATCCGGCAGGGTAGGCGCCCCCGTGCTTCGGACTCGCGATGAGGCGTCCGCGGCACGGGGGCGGTTCGTGTTTCGGGTCGGTTGGCTGCGGCCGCCCGGTCGATGGCTTGCTCGCCTGCGGCGGCGCAGCCGCGGAGGCAGGGGGCTTACGATAGGTCCGCGATCAGCGCACGGGCGCAGCGGATGCCGTCGGTCGCAGCGCTCATGATGCCGCCTGCGTAGCCGGCGCCCTCGCCGCTCGGATAGAGGCCGGGGGCGCCCTGGGCATGGCAGGTCTTGTCCCTCAGGACGGTTACGGGCGCGCTCGAGCGCGTCTCCACGCCGGTGAGGACGGCTTCCTCGTCATCGAAGCCCTTGAGGTGACGAGCGAGCTCGGGCAGGCCCAGGCGCAGCGTATCGCTCACGTAGGCGGGGAGGACCAGCCCGATGGCGGTCCAGGTCACGCCGCGCGGATAGGTGGGCACGACGCTGCCGCCGCGGGTGCTGGGAATGCCGATGAGGAAGTCCCCCACCAGCTGCGCAGGTGCCCGGTAATCGCCGCCGCCCAGCTCGAAGGCCGCGCGCTCGCATTCCCGTTGGAGCTCGATACCGGCGAGGACGTCGTCGCCGGGCAGGTCCTTCGGCGTGACGTTGACGAGCAGCGCCGCGTTGGCGTTGCGTCCGGAGCGGGCGTGCAGGCTGGCGCCGTTGGTCACCACGCCTCCCGGCTCGGATGCCGCCGCGACAACCTCGCCGCCGGGGCACATGCAGAAGCTGAACAGGCTGCGCCCGTTCGGTGCGTGCGAGACGAGCTTGTAGGGCGCGGCGCCAAGGGCGGGATGGCCTGCGGAGGGGCCGTATTGCGCTCGATCGATCCGCTCCTGCAGGTGCTCGATGCGCGCTCCCATGGCGAAGGTCTTGCGCGCCATGGCGAATCCGCGCCGATGCAGCAGCTCGAAGACGTCGCGCGCCGAATGGCCGCAGGCGAGGACGAGGTGGTCGCAGGCGATATGCTCCTCGCGTCCATCGCATGCCGTTGAGATGCCGGCGACGGAGCCATCCGGCTTCCGCTCGATGTCGACGAGCTTCGTGCGGAATCTGATCTCGCCTCCGCATGCTCGGATGCGATCGACGATCGAGGTCGCCACGGCGGGTAGGATATCAGACCCGATGTGCGGTTTGGCATCCCAGAGGATCTCGCGCGGCGCGCCGGCTGCTACAAGCGTCTCGAGGATGAGGCGATGATCGGGGTTCTTCGTACCCGTGTTGAGCTTGCCGTCCGAGAACGTGCCCGCTCCACCGAGGCCGAACTGGATATTGGATTCCGGATCGAGCTTTCCGGTCTCGTTGAACCGGCGAACCGCATCGGTGCGCTCCGCAGCGTCGTCGCCCCGTTCGATCAACAGGGGCTGCAGGCCCGCCTCGGCCAGCGTGAGCGCGGCGAACAGGCCGGCGCAGCCCGCGCCCACGACGATGGGGCGGTGCTTCGGGACGCCGTTCTTGCCCAGGGGCGCGGGGAAGGACGGTTGCTCGGGTTCTATGGCGCGGACGCGGCGACCGGCGTTCTCGGGAACGTTGCGAAGCGCTGCGGCTTCATCGGCTTCCGAGGCGAGCGAGAGCCGAATGGTCGCGGTGAAGTGGACGTCGCGTTTCTTGCGGGCGTCGACCGAGAGGCGGTGGAGCGCGGCGTTCTCGATATCCCCCTGGGCGATCGAGAGCAGGCGGCACGCTTCGCGCACGCCTGATGCGAGCGCCTTCTCTTCGGATGCGCCGTCATCGAGGGCGATTCTGATCTCGGTGATCTCTATCACGGTGACTCCTTCATGGTTCGTGTGCGTTCGCGGCGCCGGATGTGGAAACCGGCGGTATGGGCGGGCCGCTATGCGTCGTGGCGCTCGGGCGCGCCGGCGCACGCCGCCAGGCGGCCGGCGGAGTCTCCTGCACGAGACCCCGTCAGCCAGGCCCAGGCGAGGTTGTATCCCCCGCAATCCGCATCCTGGTCGAGCGCCTCCCCGCAGGCGTACAGCCCGATGCGATCGCGCACGGCCAGCGTCTCCAGGGCGACGGACCCCAGCGGGATGCCGCCCCGCCTCACCTGCGCCTGCTGGTGTTCGCAGGTCCCCTCGACTTCGAGGGACAGATGCTGCATGAGCTGCGCCGCAGCCGGCAGGGGGTCGACGCGGTTGCGTACCGAGGAGGCGATGAGGCGGGCGAGCGGTCTGGGAAGCACGCCGTCGAACCACGCCGGATCGCCCGACCAAGCGCCGATGGATGCGGCGCGATGCTCGAGCTTTTGGAGGAGCCGGGGGCCGGAGAGGGTGGGGAACAAGTCGAGCTCGATGCGGTCTTTGGGCCGGCAGCGCCTGGAGAGGTTGAATGCGGCGATGCCCGATACGCCGTAGGGGCGCATGAGGATCTCGCCCTCCTCGTAGGCGATGGCCGCGTCGCCGCGCTTGAGCGTAAGGACGCCATCCAGGCGAATCCCGTCGAGGGAGGCGAGGGGGGAGGAGTCGCCGCGCAGCACGCGACCGCTCGGATCGAGCAGGGAGGCTGCGATGGGGCAGAGCACGGGCTCCTCATCAAGATGCGGGATACCGAAAAGCGAGCATATCTCGCTCGAGGCGCCCCCGACGGCGATGACCACGGCCCGCGCGCGGAGATCCGTGCGCGCGAGTTCCGCCGCTGCGAGGGCCTTGCGCGCCTTTCGCAGCGATGCGCGGTCGTCCTCCCGGGGCGCGATGCCCCGGGGGCGGACGGGCCCTTCCAGGACAAGCTCCCAACCGCCCTCGCGACCCTGCTCCGCGCGCAGGACCCTGGTCCCGCAGCGCATGGCGACGCCGAGGCGCCCGCAGGCAGCGAGCAGGCAGTCGCGCACGCTTTCGGCGCGGCGGGTGACGGGGTAGATGCGCCCGTCTATCGAGCAGGTCATAAGTCCGAGGTCGTCGCAGAACGAGCCGATGCGCGCCTCCGCATCGGCACCGAATACGCCGCGTGCCGCGTCGGGATGGTGGAACCGACGGGGGTCGAGCCGCTCGTTCGAGAGGTTGCACCTGCCGTTGCCCGTGGCGAGTATGCTAAGACCGCAGGCCACGTCCCGCTCAACGATGCAGGTGCGCGCACCCGTCTTCGCGGCGGCTATGGCGGCGGCGAGCCCCGAGGCGCCGCCGCCGATGATGAGAACGTCGCAAAAGACGGGTCGCTGGTCCATGGCTACTCGGATTTCCTCGAGGAGGCGCAACCGTCGCAGTCGCACTCGTCGCAGCTGCAGTCCCGTCGCTCGCGCCCCCCATCGCCCGCGAGCGCGCGCTTGGCGTCGACGAGCTCGGCGGTCGCGCGGATGGCCTCGATGGCGTCGGGGAGCATGCCGGCGGGCAGGCCCTCCTCCAGCGTGCCGGCGTCGCACATGGCGGCGAGCTTGGGATCGATGGGAAGGCGTCCGAGGACGTCGACGCCGTATTGCGCCGTCACCTCGTCCAGATGGCTCGTTCCGAAGACCTCGATCTTCTTGCCGCAATCGGGGCATTCGACGTAGCTCATGTTCTCGACGACGCCGAGCACGGGCACGCCCATCTTGTCGGCCATGTTGACGGCCTTCGCGACGATCATGCTGACGAGGTCCTGCGGGCTCGTGACCACGACGATGCCGTCGACGGGCAGGGATTGGAACACGGTGAGCGCGACGTCGCCGGTGCCCGGGGGCATGTCCACCAGCAGGTAGTCGAGCGGGCCCCACGACGTCTCGCTCCAGAACTGGCGGATGGCGCCGGCGATGACGGGGCCGCGCCAGAGCACCGGGTCGGTTTCGTTGGCGAGCAGGAGGTTGCTCGACATGACCTTGACGCCATGGGTCGAGATCTCGGGAAGCAGCAGGTTTCCGATGCCGTGGGCGCGGCGCCCGCTCATGCCGAACATCTTCGGAATCGAGGGGCCGGTGATATCGGCGTCGAGGATGCCCACCTTGTTGCCCGCGCGCGCGAGCTCGATGGCGAGGGAGCCCGTGACGAAGGACTTGCCGACGCCGCCTTTGCCGGACAGCACGGCTATGACGTGCTTCACCTCGGAGAGGTTGTTTTCTTCGAACTGCTGCGGCGCGGTCTGGCCGCCGGCAGCTTGAGCGTGTTCGCAACCCATGGACGATCCTTTCGATTGCATTCGGTTCGTACGCCGTCCATTGTACCCCCGGCTCCCCGCGGTCGCGAGCGTTCGTGGGGAGCATATGATACGTACAGATGTTCGTGCTTTTGGCGAACGCTTGCGTTACTATGGGATGTCACGAACCTCATATGCTTCAAGGAGCATCGCTATGTCTGACACCTCAATCACAATTCGCGGAGCCCGCGAGCACAATCTACGAGATATCGATGTAGAGATCCCGCGCGATGAGCTCGTGGTGATTACGGGCTTGTCGGGTTCGGGTAAGTCGAGCCTCGCATTCGACACCATCTACGCGGAAGGGCAGCGCCGCTACGTCGAGAGCCTCTCGAGCTACGCCCGGCAGTTCCTCGGTCAGATGGACAAGCCCGATCTCGATTCGATCGACGGCCTGTCGCCGGCCGTCTCCATCGACCAGAAGACGACGTCGAAGAACCCCCGGTCCACGGTGGGCACGGTTACGGAGATCTACGATTACCTGCGCCTGCTGTTCGCCCGCATCGGCACGCCGCACTGCCCGGAGTGCGGACGCGTCATCGAGCGCCAGACCACCGACCAGGTGGCGGATAAGATCTTGCAGCACGGCGCCGGCAGGCGCGCGTTCGTGCTCGCGCCCGTGGTCGTCGGCAGGAAGGGCGAGTTCACCAAGCTGTTGGACGACCTGCGCGCGGAGGGCTTCTCCCGCGTGCGGATCGACGGGGAGGTCCGCTCGCTCGACGAGGAGATCGAGCTCGACAAGAAGTTCAAGCATACGATCGAGGTCGTCGTCGACCGCATCGTCATCCGCGAGAACGGCCTGGGCCGCATCGCGGAGGCGGTCGAGCAGGCAACGCGCCTGGCCCATGGCAACGTGAGCGTGTACCTCCTTCCGGAGCGCGACGCGCCGGAGGGCGCCGAAGGCGACCTGCTTTCGTATTCGCTTGCGCTCGCGTGCCCCGAGCACGGCCACTCCATCGATGACCTGCAGCCGCGCGACTTCTCCTTCAACGCTCCCTACGGCGCCTGCCCGGAGTGCGACGGTTTGGGCTTCAAGAAGGTCGTCGACGCCGAGGCGCTGATCGAGGATCCCGGCCTCTCGATCGAGGAGGGCGTCTTCGGAAGCTTCTTCGGTAAATCGAACTACTATCCGCAGATCTTCCGCGCGCTCTGCCAGCATCTCGGTGTGGATCCCGCTACGCCATGGAAGGACTTGCCGGCGCGCGTGCGCCGCATCTTCCTCGACGGCCTCGGCGACAAGAAGATGCGCGTCGACTACCGCACTCAGGACGGCCGCGATACCTGCTGGGACACGAAGTACTCGGGTGTGCGCAACATCCTCTACGAGCGCTACATAGAGACCACCAACGAGAAGACGAAGGCCAGGCTCGAGCGCTATATCCGCGAGGAGCCCTGCACCTCGTGCCATGGCGCGAGGCTTCGGCCGGAGATGCTGGCCGTCACCGTGGGCGGGAAGTCGATCCACGACGTCTGCTGCATGTCGTGCCGCGAGTCTTTGGCGTTTTTCGAGTCCCTGGAGCTCGATGAGCGCCAGAGCTTCATCGGCGGCCGCATCGTCAAGGAGATCCTCGAGCGCCTGCGCTTCCTGGTCGATGTCGGCCTCGACTACCTGACCTTGGACCGCGCCTCCGCGACGCTATCGGGCGGAGAGGCGCAGCGCATTCGCCTGGCGACCCAGATCGGCGCCGGCCTCATGGGCGTTCTCTACATCCTCGATGAGCCGTCCATCGGATTGCATCAGCGCGATAACGAGCGATTGATCGCGACGCTGGAGCGCCTGCGGGACATCGGGAACACCGTGATCGTCGTCGAGCACGATGAGGACACCATCCGCGCGGCTGATTTCGTGATCGACATGGGTCCCGGTGCGGGCGAGAACGGCGGCGATGTGGTATGCGCGGGAACGCCCGAGCAGATCATGGCGTGCGAGGAGTCTCTGACGGGCGCCTACCTCACGGGACGCCGCATGATCCGCGTGCCCGAGACCAGGCGCAAGCCGGGTCGCGGCGCGCTCAAGATCACGGGTGCGAGCGCGAACAACCTGAAGAACGTCACGGCGAAGATCGAGTTCGGCACGCTCACGGTCGTTACCGGCGTGTCCGGTTCGGGCAAGAGCTCGCTCGTGACCGATACGATCGCGCCGGCGCTCACCAACGCCGTCCACCATTCGACGCGCGTGGTCGGCCCGTACAAGAAGCTCGAGGGCGTCGACCAGATCGACAAGGTCATCGATATCGACCAGTCTCCTATCGGCAGGACGCCCCGTTCGAACCCGGCGACGTATATCGGTTTGTGGGACGACCTGCGCTCGCTGTTCGCCAGCGTTCCGGAATCCAAGGCGCGCGGCTACGCTCCCGGGCGCTTCTCCTTCAACGTGCCCGGCGGCCGGTGCGAAGCGTGCAAGGGCGATGGACAGATCAAGATCGAGATGCATTTCCTCCCCGATATCTACGTACCATGCGAGGTGTGCGGGGGCAAGCGCTACAACCGCGAGACGCTCGAGGTGACCTATCGCGGGAAGAACATCTCGGACGTTCTCGATATGAGCGTGACCGAAGCGCTCGCGTTTTTCGGGAACATCCCCCAGATCAAGCGCAAGCTTCAGACCCTCTATGACGTTGGCCTGGGGTATGTTCGCCTGGGCCAGCCCGCGACCACGTTGTCGGGCGGCGAGGCGCAGCGCGTGAAGCTCGCCAAGGAGCTGCACCGCCGCCAGACGGGTAAAACCTTCTACATCCTGGACGAGCCTACGACCGGTCTTCATTTCGAGGACGTTCGACAGCTCCTCGACGTGCTGCAGCGCCTCGTCGACGCTGGTAATACCGTGCTGGTCATCGAGCACAACCTCGATGTCATCAAGGTCGCGGACCGATTGATCGACATGGGCCCCGAGGGGGGCAGCGGGGGCGGAACGGTCGTTGTGTCGGGGACGCCCGAGCAGGTCGCGGCTTGCCCCGAGAGCTATACCGGCCGCTTCCTCGCCCCCATCCTCGAACGCGACCGAGAACGCCAGCAGTGATTCGTTTTGGGACGGAGGTTTTTGTCCCCCTGTTGAGTCCCTCGGGGTTGCTTCGGGTTCATTTCAGAGCGGGTCTTTCCATTGCCGCCTTGACGATCGGAGCCTATTTCGAAGGAAAAGGAGATGCAACGACTTAAAGATAGGAGACGTGCTGCTTGATGAGCGCTCGTTTTGGCTTTTCCTGTTGGCTGGGGCACGGTGCTGATAGCGCGAGCGACGCCGTGCATCATTCGAATCGTTGCTAGGGCAAGCCGCTTGGCGGGGAATGAGGCGCTGGCCTCATTCCCCCGTTTTGGCCATGTCTGTTCGACTGGGGGCGCGATGTCCGTGCACCTGTGACGCGTTGCGGTCGGCTGCCCACCAGGTTGCCTATACCCTTGCGCTTCGACCCCGCTTTTATGCGAGCCCGGCCGGGCGTGCGGAGCCGGCGCACCAACAGATGCGATAGATGCCTGCCTGTTTTCGGTCAGCCGCCGTTCCGTTTCGCGTGCTTGTATATGGTCGCTTCGATTCGTTTAGCGATACTCGGGTATGTAGGCTGAATGTCGAGCGCGGGGAGGGGTCCGTTATGCCAAGACGAGCACGTGATATTGCAAATTCCGGTATGTACCATGTCGTCCAGCGTGGAAACGGCAGGGCATTGGTTTTCGAGGACGAATCGGATATGAAGATGCTCTTGTCGCTTCTGAAGCGCAAGCGCTGCGAATACGGCATGCTCGTCTGCGGCTGGTGTCTGATGGACAACCACGTCCACTTGCTTCTGTGCGACCAGACATCCTGCTTGAGTTCCTTCTTGCATGCCGTCTTCACGGCGTATGCCGTATATTTCAACGCTCGATGGGGTCACTGCGGTTCGGTTTTTCAAAGCAGATTTCGCAGCGTCGCCATCAACTCGGATGGGCAATTGCTCGCCGCCCTTCGCTACATCCATATGAATCCCGAGAAGGCTGGGCTGTGCAGGGCGGATTCGTATCCTTGGAGCAGCCATGCTGCATATCTTGACGGATCGGATCTGCTGGACGCTGGCCCCGTGTTCGAGTTGCTGAATGGAGCGGAGGGATATAGGTCTTGGTTTTACGAAGAACGCGGCCAAGCCTATTGTTTTCGCGAGGGGCGAAAGATACCCGTTGAGGATGAGTTGGATATGGCGCGCGGAGTGTTGGACGGGGTCCATCCTGCTGAAATCAAGGGTTGGCATGGCGTCGAACGAAACGAAGCGTTGCAAAAGCTGCGCGACAGCGGATTTACGGTGCGACAGGTCGAACGAATGACGGGCGTCGCCAGAAGCGTGATTTCTAGAAGCACGAAGAGGCGTCGCGTCGTCGCACCGTAGCGCGGCCCGCGATCGGCTTGGTTGGAAAGCGGCCCCGGCTGTATGCCGAGGCCGCTCGCTTGTGTGGTTCGGGACAAACCGCTCTTCTCAAAAGCGCGGGTTGCCGATACGCGGGCTGGGACAAAAAGCCCCGTCCCAAAATGACGCGCTAGGAGCGCGCCCCAAAATGACGCGCTAGGAGCGCGCCGCTCCGTCGACGGGGATGACCGCGCCCGTGACGTAGGAGGCCATGTCGCTCGCCAGGTAGACGAACGCGTTGGCAACGTCCTTTGGCTCGCCGATGCGGCCGAGCGGGATGGTGGCGATCAGCGGGGCGATCATCTTCTCGGGCAGCGCGGCGACCATGTCGGTCTTGGTGATGCCCGGGGCGACGGCGTTGACGCGGATGCCCTTCGGGGCGAGCTCGCGCGAGAGGCACTGCGTGAGGCCGTTGACCGCGTACTTGGAGGTCGGATAGCCGCACCCGCTGGGCTGGCCGTACTTGGAGACCATGGAGCTGGTGGTGGTGATGGTGCCGCCGTGGCCCGCTTCGATCATGATCTGGGCGCCCGCGCGGCAGCCGTTGAATACCGCGGTCACGTTGAGGTCCATGACCTTCTGCCATTCATCGGCCGTGTAGTCGAGCAGCGGGGTGGACTGGGAGATGCCGGCGTTGTTGACGACGGTGTCGAGGCCGCCCATATCCTCGGCTGCCGCCTTGAACGCCTCGGTCACGGCATCGAGGGACGTCAGGTCGCAGGTGCGTCCCCAGATCTTTGCATCGGGATGCAGCTCGAGCATCTTGGCGACGGCGTCATCGGCGGTTTGCTGGCGAGATCCGAAAACGGTTACGGAAGCCCCTTCCTCGATGAAGCGCTCGGCGATCGCGAAGCCGATGCCACGGGTGCCGCCGGTGATGACGGCCTTTTTACCTTCGAGTAGCATGTTTGCTCCTTTCAATGAAGTCGAGGCGCAAGCCTCGTGCGAAACCTGAATGCATTATGCCCGATAGGGGGACGGTACAAGCATGTTCTCGGCATGCGGCGGGCCCGTAATCGGAGTGCGGTCTTAAGCGCCAATCAAAGGCGTGCTCGGTTCAGGGCTGCGAAGCCCTACCATTTCGCGTTGCAAAAGGGGTGCGCGCCGCATCGGCGCCGTGCGGTGCCCGTCGTGCGTGTGGAGGGGGGATGAAAGGTGCCGACATCTGGAGGCGTGCTGCTAGAATGAAGCGACGTCCAACGTTCGCCCATGCGAACCCGACGTGTCCCAAGCGCGCCGTGGCGCGTGCGGGGCGCTTACGTTAGGAGATGTTTGTACTAGATGGCACACTTTAAACGCAGCCACGTTGCCATTCCGACAGCCACCTTCGCCATGGTCTTGGGACTCGGCCTCGCCGGAGCGCCCATGAATGCATACGGCGTTACCTCGGCCGAGCTCCAGCAGCAGCTCGATGCCGCGTCGGAGCAGCTGAACAAGCTGTATTCGCAGGCAGAGCAGGCCGGCTATGACCTGCACAGCGTCCAGTCCGATCTCGAGGCCACCAAAGAGAGCATCGTTCAGACCGAAGCCGAGATAGAAGAGGAGCAGGCCCAGCTCGTCGAACTCCAAAGGGAACTCGGCGTTCTTGCCACCAACCAATATAAGGGCGGTTCCCTCAATCTCTTCAGCCTGCTGTTCAACGCCGATAGCTTCGACAGCCTTGTGTCGAGCATGCGCTATGCCGACAAGGCGGCCGAGCATCAGCAGGGCGTGATTTCCCAGTCGAAGGAGCTCCAGCAGTCTCTTGCCGAGAAGAAGGCCTCGCTTGAGGCGGATAGGGACAAGCAGGAGAAGCTTGTCGCCGAGCAGAAGGTGAAGGCCGATGCGGCATCTGCCGCCGCTTCGGACGCCCAGGCGTACTACAACCAGCTGTCGGATGAAGTGAAGGCGAAGATTCGCGAGGAGCAGGAAGCTGCTCGCGAGAAAGCCCGCCAAGAGGCCGAGGAGGCCCGCAAGAAGGCCGAACTCGAAGCCCAGCAGCAGGCGCAGCAGGGTGGATCGAGCAGCTCGGGCGGCGGGTCTTCCCAGAGCGGCTCCGGCGGTTCCAGCCAGGGCGGCAACACGGGCGGTAGCACCGGCAGCGGCGGCGGCAGTGGAAACACCGGCAGCGGTAGCACCGGTGGTGGAAGTACCGGCGGCGGCAACACGGGCGGCGGCGCCGGTGGAGGCAACCACTCGACGTCCAGCGCTGCGCAGACCATGGTCAACCGGGCATGGGGCATCATCGGCTCCGGTTATTCCTATTCGGGCTACAAATGGACCGGCGACCCCAATACCTCTTGGTTCACCTGTTCCGGCGTCATCGATTACGCTCTCGGGCTGCGTACCAACTCGAACAGTCCCGAGAGCCTTTATGCGGCCGTGGGTTCGAGGCTTACCACCGATAGGAGCAAGCTCGCTTACGGCGACCTCGTTTTCTTCCGCCACGGCGGACGCAGGCCGGGCCACGTAGGAATCTACATCGGTAACGATCAGATGATCGACTCCATCCCCGGCGCTGGCGTGGGCACGCGCGACCTCGACTACATCGGCGGCTTCATGGGCGGCGGCCCCATCGTCTAGCTTTATCTCATCCCGGCGGCGTCGCCCGACGGTCGTTCGGCTTTTGTTCCGGCGACGGCGTGCAGCGTCGTCGCCGGTTTTTTGTTGTCTCGTGTCTGGCAACGGGACGCTCACCTCGCCGGCGGCTACCGGCAACGACACCGCGGAAAGCTGGTTATATGGCGGGAAAAGCGAAAATACCCAAGACGAATGCGATGCGCGAGCTCGAACGGGCCGGCATCGCGTTTTCCGTTCTCACCTACGAAGTGGATGAAAGCGACCTTTCGGGCATCCATGTGTCCGAGCAGCTGGGCGAAGATCCCGGCCAGGGGTTTAAGACGCTCGTAACGGTTTCGCCCGCTGGCGAGCACGTGGTCTGCTGCATTCCCGTCGCCCGAGAGCTCGATCTGAAGGCCGCCGCACGGGAGGCGGGAGCCAAGTCGCTTTCGATGATGCATGTAAGGGACCTGGTCCCCACGACCGGATACATGCGCGGCGGCTGTTCGCCCGTCGGTATGAAGAAGCGGTTCCCCACGCTTATCGACGAGAGCTGCATGCGGTTTGACGACATCTTCATCTCGGGGGGCAAGCGCGGCATCCAGTTGAAGCTGTCGCCGCGCGATCTAATCGAATTCACGGGGGCGAGGACGGCCCCGCTTTGCAGGGAGGAGCAGTAGATGGCGCATCGGGATCACGATGGGGTGGAGCGGCCGTACGGCAGGCACTTCGCCACCCCCGCTTCGCCGCGGAGAGGGGCTATCGCGACGGCCGGCCAAGCTGCCGTCGACATCGAGGAGGGCTCGTCGGATGACGCCGTGCTCGAAGAGGAGGCCATCGACGCCGACGCGGTCGGCAAGTCCGCAGCCCTTATGAGCGGCCTCGTGATCATCAGCCGTATCACCGGGTTCTTCCGCACCTGGGCGCAGGCCTACGGCTTGGGCGCCTCCATCACCGCGAGCGCGTTCACGGTTGCCAACGGCATGCCCAACGCGCTCTACGAGCTCGTGATGGGCGGCATGCTCGTCACCGCGTTCCTTCCCGTGTACGTGTCCGTGAAGCGCCGGGCGGGCCGCGAGGGCGCCAGCGCGTATGCCTCCAACCTGCTTTCGCTCGTGACGCTGCTCATGTCGATCCTCGCGATCATCTCGTTCATCTTCGCGAGCGAGATCATCTGGACCCAATCGTTCAACGCGAGCGCCGAGTTCGATCGCGACCTGTCGGTCTACTTCTTCCGTTTCTTCGCGATATCGATCGTGCTCTACGCGCTCTCGTCGGTCATCTCGAGCGTGCTGAATGCCGAGCGCGACTACTTCTGGAGCACCGCCGCGCCCGTCGTCAACAACATCATCACCACCGCGTCGTTCTTCCTCTACGGTTTCCTGGTCGATTCCGGCCAGCAGGAGCTGGCGATCCTGACCCTGGCAATCGGCAGCCCGCTGGGCGTGTTCTCGCAGGTGGCGGTTCAGATACCGGCTCTGCGCAAGCACGGCGTGCGCCTGCGGTTCCGCATCGACCTGCATGACCCGTGCATCCGCGAGACGCTCTCCATCGGCATCCCCACGCTCATCGTGACCCTCGTCTCCTTCGCCACCACGTCGGTCCAGAGCAGCTGCTCGCTCTCGGTGAATCCCGACGGCGCGTCCATCACGTACTACGCTCGCATCTGGTACATGCTTCCGTACTCGGTGTTCGCGATTCCCATCACCACGGCCATGTTCACGGAGCTGTCCTCGTTCGTGGCGAGCGGAAACATGAAGGCGTACGTAAAGGGGATCACCGACGGATCGGGGAAGATCTTGTTCCTTCTCATCCCGTTCGCCATGTACCTCATGGTCTTCGCCCCGTGCCTCGCCGGCATGCTCAGCAGCTCGCGTATGGACGGGCAGGCGGTCGTGGAGCTTTCCGATTACCTGATCTGGCTGTCGATCTCGCTGCCCGGATACGGCGTCTGCACCTACCTTCAGAAGGCGTGCTCCTCGTTGCGCAAGATGTATCTGTTCGCGATCGCCGAATGCGTCGCCGGCGCCATCCAGATCGCGATCTGCCTGGTGTTCACGCCCATCTACGGCTTTAACGTCGTCGGCTTCAGCTCCACGTTCTTCTTCGTATCCATCGATCTGGTGACGTTCTTCATCCTGCGACGCGAGCTGGGCCATATCGGATTCCGCTCGATTCTGGTCGCGGGAGCCCGCGCGCTCGCGCTGGGCGGCGCCGGGGCGTTGGTGGGCGCGGCGATCCTGTGGGCGTTGACGACGTTCGTCGCACCGCTTTCCGGCGGCATGATGCAGTCGATGCTCTATGCGATCGCCGGCGGCGTGCCCGCCCTCTTGGTGACGTTCGGCGTCGCCGCGTTGCTGCGCATCCCCGAGGCCTCGTTCCTCAACGGCATCGTCGCTCGGTTCATCCCTGCTCGCGCTCGCTAGCGCGCGGGCGGTTAGAAAGGACGTCCTCATGGCAACATTCGACCGCGCGGCGGGCAAGAACCTCGAGCAGCGCATCTCCGGATTGCTCGCGCGCCGCACGGGAACCGCCGAGTCCGATTGGTACTGCGTTTTCAAGGCGCGCTACGGCATGCGCGTCGCCTTCGATGTCATCCGCGAGCTTCGGGGCGAGGGGTTCGTCGTGACGCAGCTGCTCACCTGCTGCACCGCGGTCGATCCCATCCTGGCTGCGGGGCTGGTGCCGCGCTACTGCGATATCTCGGTCGATACGGCCTCGCTCGATCCGCTCGCCCTCGAGCTCGACGATCGGGTGCGCGCCGTGGTGCTCCAGCATACCTACGGCATCGTCGACGAGGCTACCTCGCGCGAGCTCGCCGCCCGGGCCCATGCCGCGGGCGCGCTGGTCATCGAGGACTGCGCCCATTGCGTGGGCCGTATGGCGCTCGACGAGGAAGGGCGCCCGCTGGCGGATATCTCGATCCACTCGTTCGGCATCGAGAAGGTGCTCGACACGCTGTACGGCGGGGCGGTGTGGGTCAATCCCGCCTCTCCGTTCGCCGATGTCGCGGCGGAGGTCGCGTCGCGCCTCGGCTCCCTGCCGGTCGCAGGGTTCCACCTCGCGCTCCTCGCTCGGATGAACCGTTTCCAGCTCCGCGTCTTCGGCCATCTCCCGCGTCCCGTCGCGCGCGCGCTGCGCCGCGGCCTGTCCTCGGCGGGCCTGTTCGATCCCGCGGTATCGGATGAGGAGCGACGCGGCGGGTTGTCGTACAGGCCCCTGCGTCCCTCGCGCTTCGTGTGCGAGAAGGTGCTCGTGGCGCTCGAGGGCCTGGGTCGCGTCGAGGACTCCCGCGCCGCCGTGACCGCGGTCTATCGCTCCGAGCTCCCCGGCTTGCCGGGCGTCGCGATTCCTGCCGCCGCCGTCTCGGGCGACGTTCAACCCTTGCTGAAGTTCCCGCTGCTTGTGGAGGGAACCGAGCTTGCCGACCGCGTGGTCGAGGCGGTCTGCAGCGCGGGCTACTTCACGTCCGCGTGGTATCGCCCCGAGCTCACGCCCGGCGTTCTCGACGAGGCGGCCTACCATGTTCCCGCGGACCGCGCCGGACTCGCCGCCAACGACCGCTTCGTCGCCTGCGTGGCGACGCTGCCCACGAATATCGATGTCGCGGGCGCGCGCCGCGTGTGCGAGGCCGTTCGGAGCGTGGTCTCTTCATAGAGTCCCTCGCCTCGCCGCCCGCGGAGCCGAGCGCGGGGTTTAAGATGAGGGGTCGTGACATCAGACGAAAGAGCGGAACGGGGAACAGGCATGCAGGTAAAGAAGCTCTCGCGCGAGGAGTACGAAGCCGCGTTGGCGGCGCTCGGCACCGTGGTGCCCGTGGAGCAGCTGCCCGTATGGCAGGAGTTCGAATCGACGATTCCCGGTCGTTCTCCCTGGGGGTATGTCGCGTTTCAGGATGGGGACGGCATCGTCGCCGCGGCCTCGTTCGTCCAATATGAGACGCACGGATACCGCTATCTGCGCGCGCATCACGCGCCGGTCTGGGCGCATGAGCCGTCGGCTCGGGAGGAGCAGGCTGCTATGGAGGCGCTCGCCGCGTTCGTGCGCAAGGAGGACAAGCGCCAGGTCTTCGCCCGCCTCGCCGTCAAGCACGAGCTGCCGTGCACCAACCCCTGCCTGTCCACGCTGCCCTACGATATGACGGTGGTGATCGACCTCTCCGGCGGCGACGAGGAGATCTTGGCCCGCATGAAGCCGCGCGGCCGTCGAGACGTCCGCAAGGCGCTTCGCGAGTGCCAGGTGACCTTCTCCGATGAGACCGAGCGCGCGACCGCTTCCTTCGACGAGTACTATGAGGTCATGGTCGAGACCGCGGCCCGCGATGGGTTCAGCCCGGCGCCGTGTGAGGAATACCGGAACATGCTGCGCATCCTCGGCCCGGAGCACTGCCGCTTGTTCGCCGGCAGGCTCGATGGGAAGGTCATCACCTGGACCCTCACCACGATCTCGGGCACGCACGCCACGCGCTACTACGGTGCCTCGCGGTCGGGTTCCGCCCGCGCGCTCGCCACGGACCGTCTGATCTTCTTCGAGTGCTGCGAGCTCTCCCGCATGGGGTGCACGGAATACGACCAGATGGGGATCGGTAGCGATTTCCAACCTGCGACCAAGAGCCTCAATACCTTCAAGACCAAATTCGCCAAGGACGGCGAGCGCTGCATCGCGCCCGATCGCGACGTGCCCATCAAGCGCGGCTTCTACGGCGCGCTGCTCAAGGTGAAGGCCGCGCGCGACGCGATGCGCGAGGCGAAGAGCAGAGAGGAATAGCAATGGCGACTTTGCCCCTTTTGTCCCGCGATGAGATCGCGTCTCGTTTCGTCCCCATCGTTTTGGGCGGCGAGATCTTCGCCTATTCGCTGGCGCGTTGCTTTTACGACGCCTACGCCATCAAGACCATGGTCCTGTCCGCCGTCGACGTCCAGGTGACGTCGTCGAGCCGCTTCGTCGACTACCGCATCTGCCCCGAGATGGGGGAGGGCGAGGAGGCCATCGTGGAGCTCCTGTCCCGTTTGGGAGAGAAGCTGAAGCGGCAGGGCAAGGTCGCTCTGGTGATCGGCAGCGCCGATTGGCACGCCCGCCTGCTCTCCTCTCATAAGGAGGAGCTCTCCCGCTGGTTCGCGGTTCCCTACAACGATTTCGAGCTGCTCGACGAGATCACGCAGAAGGAGCGCTTCTACGAGCTGTGCGAGGAGCTCGGTATCGATTATCCCAAGACGTGGACGTTCGACTGCTCCGATCCTGCGGTCGAGATCGACGCCGGCGCGTTCACCTATCCCGTGATCGCGAAGCCCTCGAACTCGGCGCGCTACGACCTCATGTCCTTCCCTGGAAAGGAGAAGATCTACGAGGTCCATGAGCCCGCGGACCTGACGCGCATCTTCAACCTGCTGCGCGATGCGGGCTACGACCGCGAGCTGGTCGTGCAGGATTTCATCCCGGGCGAGGACGATGCCATCCGGACGCTCACCACGTTCTCGGATGCATCGGGCGACGTGCGCGTCGTCTCCGGCGGCCGCGTGGTGGTCCAGGACCATTCCCCGCACCTCATCGGCAATCCGCTGTGCATCCTGTCCGAGCGCACCGAGGAGATCATCGATGCCGCCAAGCGCTTCTGCAAGCGAACGGGGTATCGCGGTTTCGCGAACTTCGATATCAAATACGACGAGCGCGACGGACGCTATAAATTCTTCGAGGTCAATACGAGGCCGGGTCGCAATACCTACTATATGGCCCTCGGCGGCGTCAACATCGCGAAGCTGCTCGTCGACGAATACATCCTGGGCGAGCGCATCGAGTACCGCGAGGCCTACGACCGCTTCCTCTATACCTGCGTGCCGTCGAAGGTCATCCGCAAGACGGTGCTCGACGACGACCTGCGTCGCGAGGTTCTCGATATGTACAGCGCGGGCGAGGCGAGCTATCCGTATCACAATGCGTCGGACACGCTGAAGCACAAGCTGCTGGCGCGCGCCGTCTACTACAACCAGATCAAGAAGTTCCGCCGCTATGTATGGGACGTCCGCGAGGCGGCCCAGAAGAGCGCTTCCTAGCATGCCGGGTCCGCTTTCCAAAGGTGGGCTGCCGGGCACCTCGCTGCCGGCGTTCCCGTTCGACGAGCGGGCGGCTGCCAGCCACGTCTCGGAGGCGGGGGAGGGCGGAATGCCGTCCCTCGTCGAGCAGGTCGCCCAGGTCCCCACGGATCCCGGCTGCTATCTTTGGAAGGACGCCGCGGGCGATGTGGTATACGTCGGCAAGGCCAAGAACCTGCGCGCCCGCATGAAGCAATACGTCACGCTGTCCGATGACCGGGAGAAGATCCCGCTCATGATGCAGCTGGTGGCGAGCTTCGACTACATCGTGGTCGATACCGAGCACGAGGCCCTCGTCTTGGAGCGCAACCTCATCGCCCAGTACCACCCCTATTTCAACGTCGACTACAAGGACGATAAGTCCTATCCCTATATCGCCATCACGAAGGGCGACGCGTTTCCCGCGATCAAGTACACGCGCGAGCGCCATCGGCCCGATACGCGCTACTTCGGACCCTACACCGACAGCCGCGCGGCACGCGAGACCATCGATATCCTGCGCAAGGTCACCCCGATCTGCTCGGCTTCGTGCGCGGAGTGGAAGCGGGTCCGCCGGTTGCTGGAGAAGCACCCGGCCGACGCCGACCTGCTCGAGCTCATCTGCGCGCAGAAGGGGCGCCCCTGTTTCGACTACCATGTGGGGCGCGGTCCGGGCGTATGCGCAGGGGCGATCAGCCGCGAGGAGTACGCGCGAAACGTCAAGCGCGTCGAGCGCTTCTTGTCCGGGCGCCGCAGCGAGGTGATCGGCGAGCTGAGGGCCGATATGGCCGACGCCGCCGCGGGACTCGACTTCGAGCGCGCCGGTCGCATCAAGCGACGTCTGGAGGTGCTGAACGGGCTCGATGACCGCCAGCAGGTCGTGTTCCCCACGCCGGTCGACATCGACCTGATCGGCTTCTATCGCGAGGAGACCATCGCGGGAGCCTGCGTGTTCGTCGTCCGCGAGGGAAGGACCCAGCGCACCTGCGAGTTCATCCTCGACAAAGGGCAGGATGTGCCGCAAGAGGAGCTCGTCGCGGGCTTCGTCAAGCGCTATTACGATGAGACCGCGGACATCCCCTCCGAGGTCGATATCGCGTGCGAGCTCGAGGATGCCGAGCTCATCGGCGCCTGGCTCAGCGGGAAGCGCGGACGTGCCTGCCGCGTGCACAGGCCGCAGCGCGGTGAGAAGCGCCATCTGCTCGAGACCTGCGAGCGCAACGCCCGCCACGCCCTGATGCGCTATATGATGCGCACGGGCTACGCCGACGACCGCACCAACCAGGCCTTGCTGCAGCTGGAAAGCGCCCTGGCGCTTCCGGCGCCGCCGCTGCGCATCGAGTGCTTCGACATCTCGACGATCCACGGCCGGTTCACCGTCGCTTCGATGGTCGTCTTCACCAACGGAAAGCCCGACAAATCGCAGTATCGCCGATTCAAGGTCCGCGCCGAGCTCGACGAGGCGAACGACTTCGCCTCCATGCAGGAGGTCCTCGGCCGCCGCTATGCTCCCGAGCGCATGGAGGACGAGCGCTTCGGCTCGCGCCCCGACCTCCTGGTGGTCGACGGCGGCAAGCCGCAGCTCACGGCGGCGCTGACGCAGCTCGAGGAGCTCGGGCTCGATATTCCCGTATGCGGCCTGGCGAAAGCCGACGAGGAGGTGTTCGTCCCGTGGGACGACACGCCCGTCGTGCTGCCGACGGGATCGGCATCGCTCTACCTCATCAAGCAGGTGCGCGACGAGGCGCATCGCTTCGCCATCACCTTCCATCGCGAGCTGCGCGACAAGGCGATGACCGTCTCCATCCTGGACGAGGTGGAGGGCGTGGGCCCCGTCCGCAAGCGCGCGATCATGAAGCGCTTCGGTTCCATGAAGCGGCTTCGCGCGGCGAGCGTCGAGGAGATCGCGGCGGTGAAGGGCGTTTCCGCCGACGTCGCGCAGGCCGTGTTCGACACGCTGCGCTCCTAGCCGCACCGACCTACCGTTCGCGGATTCGTTGTATCCAGGTTGATACCAGTGGTTCAAAAACCGTGCGGGAGACGCGTGCGGATCTCCTTGCGTGATGATGCCGTGCGCGCGCCCGTGCGGACGGCATCGCGGCCTCGTCGCGCGCGCAAGGGGCTATACTCGATACCCGAAGCGATACCCTGGGAGGCCCCTATGACTGAACGCTCAGATATCACATCGGCCGAGCTCGCCGACCGCGTGCCCGACATCGTCATCATCACCGGCATGTCCGGCTCCGGCCGCACGCAGGCCATGCACGTGTTCGAGGACATGGGGTATTTCTGCATCGACAACCTGCCGCCCAGCCTCATCCTGCAGCTCGCGCAGATCATCGGCATCAACACCGGCGTCGGCCGCCATCTCTGCGTGACGAGCGACCTGCGCAGCCAGGGGCTGTTCGACGAGCTGCTCGACGCCATCCAGACCCTGCGCGACCATGAGATGACCTGCAAGGTACTGTTCCTGGAAGCTTCGGACGAGGTCTTGATTCGCCGCTATAGCGAGAACCGCCGCCGCCATCCTCTCGCCAAACGCGGGGACACCACGGCCGATGCGATCCAGCGCGAGCGCGTGGCGCTGGCCGGCATCCGCGACCGGGCCGATATGGTCATCGACACCAGCCGTATGCGCACGTCAACCCTGCGCAAGCGCCTGCAGACCGCGTTCTCCGAGCTGACCGACCAGCAGCTCATGGACGTTCACGTCTTCTCGTTCGGTTTCAAGCACGGCATGCCCGTGGAGGCCGACCTCATGATCGACGTCCGCTTCCTGCCGAACCCCTTCTACGATCCCGAGATGCGCACGCTGACGGGTCTGGACCAGAAGGTCGCCGATTTCGTCATCGAGCACCCGAAGACCCAGGAGTTCCTCGACGCCTGGTTCAAACTGCTCGATGCGGTGATGCCGGGCTACGTCGCCGAGGGAAAGCCGCAGCTCTCCATTGCCATCGGCTGCACGGGCGGGCAGCATCGAAGCGTGGCGATCGCCGAGGCCACCGCGCACTATCTCGAGCGACAGCAGTACCATGTCAACATCTCCCACCGCGACCTCGCCAGGGCGAATATCAGGAGCTAGGCCCATGGATGCTGTAATCAAAGCGGTTTTCGTCGGGGGCGGGACGGGGCAGCCCCGGCTCATTCGCGCGCTGAGGCTCCTCGGTACGCGCGTCGACTCGGTCGTCGCGATGGCCGACGACGGCGGCTCCACCGGCTTGCCGGGGAATCATGGACGCGCGGTTGCCAGCCGAGGCAATCTACGAGGCGGTGGGGTAGGTGTCGTTTAGTGCAGAGGTGCGCGACGAGCTGTCGCGCCAGGAGCCGACATGCGAATACTGCGACCTGGCGACGCTCGCGGCGCTCAGCCGCGTCTGCGGGACGCTGTCGATCGCGGGCCCCGGCCGCTACCGCCTCCAGGTCGCGACCGAGACGGGCGCTGTCGCCCGGACCATGATCGGCCTCACGCATAAGATCTTGAAGCTCAAGACCGAGTTCACCGTGCGTCGCTCGGTGCTCCACAAGGTGCGCAACTACCTGATCGCCCTGCCAGACCAGGCCGATCTGGACAAGGCGCTGGTGCTGCTGGGTATCCTGGACCGCCATGGAAACCTCGTCCGCGGCGTGCCGCACCACGTGGTCGCACGTCCGTGCTGCAAGCTCGCCTACATTCGCGGCGCGCTCATCGCCGGCGGTTTCGTCGCCGACCCGAAAGGTGATTTCCATCTGGAGATCGCCGTCCAGGGGAAGGAGTTCGCCGAGGCGCTCGCCGCCCTCATCGGGACCTTGGGGGTCCCTGCGCGCGTCAACGCGCGACGGGGCGCGTTCGCGGTGTACATCAAGAGCGCCGACGACATCAAGCGGCTCCTGGCCGCCGTGGGCGCGCGGAACTCGGTTGCCGAGATCGAGGAGGCGCGCGCGGTCAAGTCGGTGAAGAACGATGTGAATCGCCGCGTCAACGCCGAGCTCGCGAATCAGACGAGGAGCGCGGGCGCGGCGCAACGGCAGCTCGAGCTCATAGCGGAGCTCGAGAGCCGCGGCCTGCGCGACGGGCTGCCCCAGGCGCTGGAGGAATTTTGTCGGCTTCGTGAAGCCCATCCTGATTTGTCCCTGCGCGATCTGGGGGATCTCGCCGATCCGCCGCTGTCTAAATCGGCGCTCTATCATCGCGTGCTTCGCTTGGAAAAGATGCTAGACGCATAGGCGTTGATGGAGGCGACCGTTGATGAAACGCTTTAATATCCTCTTTTCCTGCACCTTTGAAACGTTTTTAATTGACTCCACCGTCCGAAAGTTTCCAATTCCGTCGTATTTGGCTTGAAAAAAAGGTATATTTGGTGAGTGGTTAGTTTGTGGGTCTCAACGGCGAGCAAAGAGTTCGCGGGGGCCTAACGAAAGGAGACACAATGGCAGTAAAGGTTGCTATTAACGGCTTTGGCCGTATCGGCCGTCTGGCTTTCCGTCAGATGTTCGGTCACGAGGGCTCCGAGATCGTTGCCATCAACGACCTCACCTCTCCCGACATGCTCGCGTACCTGCTGAAGTATGACTCCACGCAGGGCAACTACTCTCGCGATCACAAGGTCGAGGCTACCGAGGACTCCATCATCGTCGACGGCAAGGAGATCAAGATCTACGCCGAGGCCGACGCCAACAACCTGCCTTGGGGCGACCTCGATGTCGACGTCGTGCTCGAGTGCACCGGCTTCTACACCTCCAAGGCTAAGGCTCAGGCCCACATCAACGCCGGCGCCAAGAAGGTCGTCATCTCCGCTCCTGCTGGCAAGGACCTTCCCACCATCGTTTACAACGTCAACCATGAGCAGCTCACCGCTGATGACAACATCATCTCCGCTGCTTCCTGCACCACCAACTGCCTCGCTCCGATGGCCAAGGGTCTGAACGACTTCGCTCCCATCGTTTCCGGCATCATGACCACCATCCACGCCTTCACCGGCGACCAGATGCCGCTCGACGGCCCGCAGCGTAAGGGCAACAAGCGTCGTTCCCGTGCATGCTCCGAGAACATTGTCCCGAACTCCACCGGTGCCGCCAAGGCCATCGGCCTGGTTCTCCCCGAGCTCAACGGCAAGCTGATCGGTGCCGCCCAGCGCGTCCCGACGCCCACCGGCTCCCTCACCAACCTCTATGCCGTTGTTGACAAGGAGGTCACCGTCGACGAGGTCAACGCCGCTATGAAGGCTTATGCTGAGACCATCCCCGAGACCTTCGGCTACAACGAGGACGAGATCGTCTCCCGCGACATCATCGGCGAGACCCACGGCTCCATCTTCGACGCCACCCAGACCATGTGCAACCCGCTGGGCAACGGCCAGACCCTGGTGCAGGTCGTCTCTTGGTACGACAACGAGAACTCCTACACCTCCCAGATGGTCCGCACCATCAAGTACTTCGAGAAGTTCGTCGCCTAGGTTTGATGGCTTCCAGCTTCGCTTGATAAGCGTCTAAGAGGGGCGCGGCCTCAAGGCTTCCAGCCCGGGGTCGCGCCCTTTTTATCGTGGTTGCAATCCGCAGCCACATCGATTTGAAAGGTAGATGTTCATGGCTTTCACTAAGAAGACCGTCCGCGACATCGACGTCGACGGCAAGCGCGTCCTGGTACGCGTCGACTTCAACGTGCCCATCAAGGACGGTGTCGTCGGCGACACCACTCGCATCAAGGCCGCCCTCCCCACCATCAACTACCTCGTCGAGCATAACGCCCGCGTTATCCTCATGAGCCATCTCGGCCGTCCCGACGGCACCGGCTTCCAGGCCGAGTTCTCCCTCAAGCCCGTCGCTGCCAAGCTCGCCGAGCTCTCCGGTCTGGATGTCACCTTCGTCGGCGATACCTACGGCGACGAGGCCGCTGCCGCCGTCGAGGCTCTCGAGCCGGGCCGCGTCCTCGTCCTCGAGAACGTCCGCTTCGACAAGCGCGAGAAGAAGAACGATCCCGAGATCGCCAAGATCCTCGCTTCCTACGGCGACGTCTTCGTGCTCGACGCCTTCGGCACCGCTCACCGCGCCCAGGGTTCCGTCGTGGGCCCCGCTGCCTACCTGCCCGCCGTCGCCGGCTTCCTGCTCGAGAAGGAGGTCGATACCCTTACCGGTATCTTCGCCGACCCCGAGCGTCCGTTCGTCGCCATCGTCGGTGGCTCCAAGGTCTCCTCTAAGATCGGCGTTCTCGATCACCTGATCGACTCCGCCGACACCCTCATCATCGGTGGCGGCATGGCCTACACCTTCTTCCTCGCGCAGGGCATGTCCGTCGGCAAGTCCCTCAAGGAAGAGGATTGGGTCGAGCGCGCCGGCGAGATGCTGAAGAAGGCGGAGGAGAAGGGCGTCAAGATCCTGCTCCCCATCGATAACCGCGTTGCCGATCACTTCGGCGAGGATGCCGTCCCCGAGGTCGTCGCCTCCGATGCCATCCCCGATGACCGCGAGGGCATGGACATCGGTCCCGAGACGGAGAAGCTCTACGCCGAGGCCATCAAGGGCGCCAAGACCGTCTTCTGGAACGGCCCGATGGGCGTCTTCGAGTTCGATAACTTCGCCCACGGCACCCAGGCGATCGCCGAGGCCGTCGCCGAGGCCGACTGCACCTCCATCATCGGCGGCGGCGACTCCGTCGCGGCTGTCAACAAGTTCAACCTGGGCGACAAGATGAGCTGGATCTCCACCGGCGGTGGCGCTTCCATGGAGCTCGTCGAGGGCAAGCCCCTTCCCGGAGTGGAGGCTCTCAATGACGCAGAATAAGCGCACCCTGCTCATCGCAGGCAACTGGAAGATGAACAACGACGTCCAGGCTGCCGCCGTTCTGGCCGATGAGCTCGTCGCCGCCCTCGACGGCGTGGACAACGGCGTCGAGGTCCTCGTCTGCCCGCCCACCATCGACCTCACCACGGTCGCTGCCAAGCTCGATGGCTCCGCTATCAAGCTGGGCGCCCAGAACGTCTACTGGGAGGCCGCCGGCGCCTACACCGGTGAGTCCTCTTGCGACATGCTGAAGTCCGCCGGCTGCACCTACTGCATCATCGGCCACTCCGAGCGTCGCGACTACTTCCATGAGACCGATGAGGACCAGAACAAGAAGGCCAAGGCCCTGGTCGCCGCCGGCATCGTTCCCGTGTTCTGCTGCGGCGAGCCCCTCGAGGTCCGCGAGGCGGGCACCTACGTCGAGCACGTCGTCGCCCAGGTCAAGGCCGGCCTCGAGGGTCTCGAGATCACCGATCCCGCGCAGCTCGTCGTGGCTTACGAGCCCATCTGGGCCATCGGCACCGGCATGACCGCCACCGCCGATGATGCCCAGGAGGTCTGCGCCGCCGTCCGCGAGGCCCTGGCCGATCTGTTCGGCGCCGAGCTCGCTTCCGGCATCCGCGTCCTGTACGGCGGCTCCGCCAAGCCCGGCAACATCGCCGAGCTCACCGCCAAGCCCGACGTGGACGGCGCTCTTGTCGGCGGCGCTTCCCTCAAGGCCGCTGATTTCTCCCAGATGGTTGTGAAGTCTGCGGAGTAGTACCTGTTTGGTATTCGGGCCGTGGCGTTCACGCGCTGCGGCCCACTCTTTTGAAAAGAGGAAAATTAGATATGGCTAACCATCATCTTCCTGCGCTGCTCGTCATCATGGACGGCTTCGGCCTGGCGCCCCAGGGCGCGGACAACGCCGTCGCAGCTGCGAGCACCCCGTTCATCGACTCGCTGTACGAGAAGTATCCCCACACCACGCTGGGTGCTTCCGGCGAGGACGTCGGCCTTCCCGACGGCCAGATGGGCAATTCCGAGGTGGGCCACCTCAACATCGGTGCCGGCCGCATCGTGTTCCAGGAGCTCTCCCGCATCAACAACGCCATCAAGGACGGCTCCATCAAGACCAACGAGGTCTTCACCAAGACCATGGACGATGTCGCCGCTTCTGGCAAGACCCTGCACCTCATGGGCCTCATGAGCCCCGGCGGCGTCCACTCCATGCAGTCGCACTGCGAGGCGCTGGTCTCCATGGCTGCCGAGCGCGGCGTGAAGACCGTGCGCGTGCACTGCTTCATGGACGGCCGCGACGTCGATCCGCAGTCCGGCGCCGGCTACGTCGCCGAGCTCGTCGACTTCCTAGCCAAGGTTTCCGCCGAGACCGGCTGCGACGCTCGCGTCGCCACGGTCGAGGGCCGTTATTGGGCTATGGACCGCGACAACCGCTGGGAGCGCATCCAGCTCGCCTACGACGCCATCACCAAGGCGTCCGATGTCGAGTCCGACCCCGTCGAGGGCATCAAGGCGTTCTACGAGAAGGACCCGCGCGGTGACGAGTTCGTCGATCCGTTCGTTTGCCACAACGAGGGCGTCGCTGATGGCGATGCCGTCATCTTCTTCAACTTCCGCCCGGACCGCGCCCGCCAGATGACCCGCGCGTTCACGGAGGAGGGCTTCGACGGCTTCGACCGCGAGGTCGTTCCCGCGCTGTCCCACTTTGTCACCATGACCGAGTACGACCCCTCCTTCAACGTCGAGGTCGCCTTCCCCAAGACGTTCCCCAAGAACGTTCTTGCCGACGTCATCGCTGCCAATGGCCTGAAGCAGCTTCACACCGCTGAGACCGAGAAGTACGCGCACGTCACCTTCTTCCTCAACGGCGGCATCGAAGAGCCCAAGGAGGGCGAGGAGCGCGTGCTCGTCGCTTCCCCCAAGGTCGCGACCTACGACCTCAAGCCCGAGATGAGCGCGCCCGAGGTCACCGAGAAGCTCGTCGCCGCCATCAACGAGGACCGCGCCGACTTCTACATCGTCAACTTCGCGAACTGCGACATGGTCGGTCATACGGGCGTTTTCGACGCCGCGGTCAAGGCCGTCGAGGCCGTTGATAACGCGCTGTCCCAGGTTATTCCCACGATTCTCGCTAAGGGCGGCTTCGCCCTCATCACGGCGGACCACGGTAATGCCGACCACATGTTCGACGAGGTCGATGGCGTGAAGAAGCCGTTTACGGCCCATACCACCAACCGCGTGCCGTTCATCGTGGTGGACCCGGCTGCGAAGCTCACCGGCATCGAGGACGGTCGCCTGTCCGATATCGCCCCGACGATGCTTTCGCTCGCGGGCCTCGAGCCCAGCGCGGAGATGACGGGTCGCGTCCTCGCTGTCGAGGAGTAGCCGCGCCTCTGAATCCAGGTGTTGTCTGGCCGCTCGTCCGCGTACCGCTGGCGAGCGGTTTTTGGCACGTGTCGGTTCAAAGTAGACGCATGTCTAAAAGAGTGCTAGGATAACATGCTGTCTTTTGATTCTCGTGAAGGAGTTACTCGTGGGTCCACTTCAAATTGCCCTGTTCGCCGTTTGGGCGCTCTCCGGTCTTTTCCTTATCGCTCTCGTGCTGATGCACTCCGGTAAGGGCACCGGCGTTTCCGACATGATCGCTAGCTCGCTGTACAATTCCAGCGCTGCCACCGGCGTCATGGAGCAGAACCTCGACAAGCTGACGGTTATCGTCGCCGTCGTGTTCTCCGTGTGCGTGGTCCTCTGCATGTTCTTCTTCCCGCAGGGCATCGTCGGCCTGTAAGGCGCTTGCCCGTAATAGGGGAGAGCGCTCTAATCAAGAGAGCTGTTTTTTAAAACCCGTCTCGGTATCGAGGCGGGTTTTTCATTTACATCCTCCATGCGCTTCGCATCGCGCGCTGTTCGATATTTCCTTCTAAGTGCATGGGGAACGATATTGCTAAATGCTGACCATAATTGATGCGATTTATTACGCAGCCACGCCTGACAACGAATAACATACTGTCAAGAACAATTCTACTAGCGGAAATACAAAAGCGAATATATAATTAACTATATACGTTAATCCGCTAATATAAGAGCATCAGATTGCGATGACATATACAAAATATTGCAGATAGTATGCAATTAATACAGTTGATTAACGGCTGTTTTTCAACTTTTAACGGCTGTCCTTCAACTTTTCTACAAAACTCGTCCACTAAAAGGTTACAATATTTAGCCGTGGCGTGCGCAAAGGTATGGCCAGCCACTGCGCGCTCCAATATCCGCAAGAAGGGATTAGAGTCGGATAAAAGGA
>CAUWGM010000001.1:0-257516 GCA_963558435.1 uncultured Collinsella sp. | reverse complement strand
AACTGAAGCTGAATAAACTAGTCAGAATGTCTTGACTTCATATAGCTGGTCTCCTGGTGTTTGTATACACATGCCCAGTAACTCCCCATCCTAGCCGCTTCGCCCGCGACGGATCGATGCTATAGACGAATCGTCAACACCGTTCCGCGAACGGTCGGCGGGCCTTCCGGGTCGCCATGATTCCGGGATCGCGTGCGATTTGCACGGCGTGTTGCATGAATGTTGGACGAATCCCCCGCTTGCGGTATACAATGCGTAGAAATGTTGCCATACTCGCCCGTTTATGAACCGAAAGGTCCCTGGTATGTCCAAGTACATCCAAGAGCTCATGTCTCCGCAGCTGATGATGGTCGTCTACCTCTTCATCGGCTTCGTCGTGGCGCTCTACCTGCTTTCCATCGTCTACGTTTTCATCGACGCCAAGCGCCGCGGCGCCGATATGTTCTGGCTGTGGGGCATCCTCTCGTTCGTCCCCATCGTCGGTTTGATCGCCTACCTGGTCCTTCGTCCGAACTCCTATGCGTCCGATCGCGAGGAGCAGGAGCTCGATATCGCTCTGCGCGAGCGCCAGCTCGCCGCCTACGGCACCTGCCCCAAGTGCGGCACCACGATCGAGAAGGATTTCGTGGTCTGCCCGGTGTGCAACACGCAGGTCCGCAACGTGTGCCCGTCGTGCCGCAAGCCGCTCGACGCCCACTGGAAGGTCTGCCCGTACTGCCGAACCCACATCCAATAGGCGCTTGGCACCGCGCGCATCCTGCGCGATGCGCCCGGAGCGCCCCGAGGCACCCGCCGAGCCCCTCGCGGCTGGCGGGTGCTTTCCTTTTACCGCGCCGTTCATCATGAAATCGTGCGCCTCGGGCCCAGCTCCCCGTCCCGTTGCAAAACGGGTAGAATGAAGCAGCTTGCGCCTTGCGGCTCCCGTTATGCCGCGGGTCGTCGCAGCCAACATGCTTCAGTCCCGTGCTGCTCGGCTCCGCCGCATCGCCCGCGGCGCCCTCGGCATAGATTCTTGGCACCAGCACTTCTTGAGGAAGGTATATGCATATGAAGGCTCTGTACAACGACGGCTCCGTGGCCGAGGTCGAGGCCGACGAGGCCCGCCATGTCATCCGCCACTCCGCCGCCCACATCATGGCCCAGGCCATCAAGCGCTTGTATCCCGAGGCGGATTTCGCCTATGGCCCCGCTACCGATAACGGTTTCTACTACGACGTCGACCTAGGTGATAAGAAGATCTCCGAGGACGATCTGCCCGCCATCGAGGCCGAGATGAAGAAGATCGTCAAGGAGAACCTGAAGTTCCAGGTCTTCGAGCTTCCCCGCGATCAGGCCGTCGCCCTCATGGAGGAGCGCGGCGAGAAGTACAAGGTCGAGCACATCGGTGATCTGGATGAGGATGCCCGCATCACCTTCTACCAGCAGGGAGACTACATCGATATGTGCGTCGGCCCGCACCTCACCTACACCAAGGCGCTCAAGGCCTTCAAGCTCACCGGCGTCTCCGGCGCCTATTGGAAGAACGACGCCAGCAACAAGATGCTCACCCGCATCAACGGCACCGCGTTTGCCACCAAGGACGAGCTCGAGGAGCACCTGCGCCTGCTCGAGGAGGCCAAGAAGCGCGACCACCGTCGCATCGGCCGCGAGATGGACCTGTTCATGATGCGCGACGAGGCCCCCGGCTTCCCGTTCTTCCTGCCCAACGGCATGATCCTCAAGAACACACTGCTCGACTACTGGCGCGAGATCCACCACGAGGCCGGCTACGTCGAGATCTCCACGCCGCAGATCATGAACAAGCAGCTGTGGCTCACCTCCGGTCACTGGGACCACTACAAGGACAACATGTACTCCACGATGATCGACGACGAGGAGTACTGCATCAAGCCCATGAACTGCCCGGGCGGCGTGCTCGTGTACAGCTCCAAGCCGCATAGCTATCGCGAGCTGCCCATCCGCGCCGGCGAGATCGGCCTTGTTCATCGCCACGAGCTGCGCGGCGCCCTGCACGGCCTGTTCCGCGTCCGCTGCTTCAACCAGGACGACGCGCACCTCTTCGTCACGCCCGAGCAGCTCACCGACGAGATCGTGGGCGTCGTGCGCCTGATCGACTCCGTGTACCAGAAGTTCGGGTTCAAATACCACGTCGAGCTCTCAACGCGCCCCGATGACTCCATGGGCTCCGATGAGGATTGGGCCGCCGCCGAGGAGGGCCTCAAGGTCGCGCTCGATAAGCTGGGCATGGATTACGTCGTCAACGAGGGCGACGGCGCCTTCTACGGTCCCAAGATCGACTTCCATCTGGAGGACTCGCTCGGTCGCACCTGGCAGTGCGGCACCGTGCAGCTCGACTTCCAGATGCCGCAGAACTTCAACCTCACCTACGTGGACGCCGACGGCGAGAAGAAGCGCCCCATCATGCTGCATCGCGTCTGCTTCGGCTCCATCGAGCGCTTCATCGGCATCCTGATCGAGCACTTCGCCGGCAAGTTCCCCGTGTGGCTCGCGCCCATGCAGGTCAAGGTCCTGCCCGTCTCCGAGAAGAGCCGCGATTACGCGCACGAGGTCACCGAGCAGCTCGAAGCCGCCGGTATCCGCGTCGTGTGCGACGATCGCGACGAGAAGATCGGCTACAAGATCCGCGAGGCCCGCGGCGTGGACCGCGTGCCCTACATGCTGATCCTGGGCGAGAAGGAGGTCGAGGCCGGCAACATCTCCGTCCGCGACCGCACGAACGAGACCGTCCCCATGGGCGTCGATGAGTTCATCGCCAAGGTCGTCGAGGAGATCCGGACGCGCGCCTAGCGTCCAGCTCACCTGTTCGCTCGCCGTTCCCGTTCGATGCGGCGCCCGTGCCGAAGAGTCGAAACGCGCTTGACGAACCATGGTCGCCCGCTTGTTTGCGAGGCCCCGCACCGAGGCCGAACCGCACCCCCTCCTTGTCCGGGAAACGTGCTGCAGTTCGGGCCGGTTGCGGGGCCTCTCGCGTTTCGCTATACTCAGCAGCCCTGTTTTTAAGGTTGGAGGACATGATGGACGAGCTCGCCGGTGTCGAGGAGCGCTATGCCGAGGCTTCAGGGGCCCGGTCCGCCTGGTTCATCGAGGCGCGGCACGTCCCGGAGGCGCTGGGTCTGTGCGGCTTGGTTCACGACGCCGTCCTCATCGCGTGCGCGAATGATTTCAGCGCCGCTTTCGGCGACGGCTTCCCCTGCCGCCGCATCGTCCCCGTCGATGATCCGGCGCCCGAAGCCTTTCTTGCCGCGAGCGCCCCGGCGCTCGACGACGGGCTTCCCGTCGCCTGGTTCGCGAACTCGATCGGATGCCGCGGCCTGCGGGTCGCCGACATCCGGAAGCTGTCCGGGTCGGCGAGGGAGGTCGGCGCCCTGTTGGTCGTTGACAACACCGTGCCCTCGCTGTTCGGCTGCCGTCCTTTCGAAGCCGGCGTCCCGGTCGTCCTCGAGGCCCTCGATCGCGTCGCGGCGGGCCGCCTGCCTCGCAGGGCCGTCGCGGTCTCCGTCGCCCCCGCGCACTTCAAGCAGGGAAGAAAGCGGTTTGACAACGAGTTCGCGGTTCGCGCCCACCGCTTTCTCTCGAACGCTCTGCGGCCGTCGGCTGATGCGGCGGACATCGCCGCCGCCGTGGACGAGGGCCTCGATACCCTCGCCCTTCGCATGCAGGCCCATATGGATAACGCGCGCGCGATTGCGGAGTACCTCGCGGCCCACGACGGCGTCGAAGCCGTTTGGTATCCCGGTCTCTCCGGGCATGTCGACCGACCTGTCGCCTCGAACGTCCTGGTCCACGGCGCCGGCCCCGCGATCGATTTCTCCCTGCCTGCGCCGCTCGACGCCCGCGCCTTCGCAGACATGCTTGGCGAGGGGTACCGCGGTTGCCCCGCGGGTGGCTCCCGAACGCGGATCTCCGCTCGCGACGGGTGGGACGCCCGCGCGCTTCGCCTGTTCGCCGGGACCGACGAGGCGCTTCGCGTCGTTGACGATCTCGATCGGGCCCTGCGCGCGCTGTCGCGGCATTCGATGTAACCCTTCGTGAAAGGATCTGCCAATGAGCGCGGTCGTTCCTGCGGAACTGGTTGAAAGCACCGTATTGGGCATCGCCCTCGCCATGGATGCCATGGCTGCGGCTTTTCGACGAGCGTCGCGCTCTAGGGCGCGTCGATCGGCGTGACCACGCTCGCGTGCTGCATCGCCGTATTGATGGTGGGCCGCCGCCTGGGGGAGCGCTTCGGCGCCCGCGCCCAGCTCGTCGGCGGCATCGTGCTGATCGGCATCGGCGTCAAGCCGTTTTTAGTATAGCGGCCTTCGTCAGTCGAAGATCTCGGGGAGGCGCCGGGCGATCAGCTGCTCGATTTCAAGCTGCAGCGTCCGATACGATCTGACGGCCCGCGCCCCCTCCTCGGTGAGGACGGATCCGCGCGCGCCGTCCCTGATGAGCAGCGCCACGCCGAGGTGCGCCTCGGCTTCGCGAACGAGTCGCCACGCTTTCGAATACGCCATGCCGATCGATTTCGCCGCCCGATTGAGCGAGTGCTCTCGCTCGACGCCCTCGAGGAGCAGGGCGCATCCCTGGCCGAAGGCGCCCGGGAGCTCGCCTCGCTCATCGGTGACGACCAGCCGTGCAGACCCCTTCAGATGCATATCGACCCCGCATTTCCGCATATTCTGCTTCCTGAAACATCGTGTTCTTCAAATAACGTCCATTGTAGCAGCACCGTGTGCGCTACAATGTCTGTCATCCTATTCGTTCGGTGTCGGTAAGGAGTACCATGGCCACGTTCTTCCCAGGTGAGTCCCACACGTTTTCCGAGTATCTTCTCGTTCCCGGTTATTCATCCTCAGAATGCGTGCCGAACAATGTTTCGCTGAAGACGCCTCTGACGCGCTTCAAGCGCGGCGAGGAGCCCGCGATCTCCCTCAACATCCCCATGGTCTCCGCGATCATGCAGTCGGTGTCCGGCGTGGACATGGGCGTTGCCCTGGCCACCGAGGGCGGCCTGTCCTTCATCTACGGCTCCCAGACGCCCGAGTCCGAGGCCGCCATGGTGAAGGCCGTCAAGGACCACAAGGCGGGTTTCGTCGAGTCCGATTCCACCCTCACCCCTGATATGACGATGGAGCAGGTCATGGAGCTCAAGGAGCGCACCGGCCACTCCACCATGCCCGTCACCGACGACGGCACGCCGCGCGGCAAGCTGCTCGGCATCGTCACCAGCCGCGATTACCGCCCGAGCCGCGACGACCACTCCAAGAAGGTCGCCGAGTTCATGACGCCACGCGCCGAGCTCATCGTCGGCGATAAGGACATCACCTTGAAGGACGCCAACGATCTGATCTGGGATAAGAAGCTCAACGCCCTGCCCGTCGTCGATGATAACGATCACCTGGTCGGCATCGTCTTCCGCAAGGATTACGATTCCCACAAGACCAACCCCAACGAGCTGCTCGATGCCAATAAGCGCTACATGGTCGGCGCGGGTATCAACACGCGCGACTACGCCGAGCGCGTGCCCCTGCTCGTCGAGGCAGGCGCCGACGTTCTGTGCATCGATTCCTCCGAGGGCTTCTCCGAGTGGCAGAAGCGCACCATCGAGTGGATCCGCGCCAACTACGGCGACTCCGTCAAGGTCGGTGCCGGCAACGTCGTCGACGCCGAGGGCTTCCGCTTCCTGGCAGACTGCGGTGCGGACTTCATCAAGGTCGGCATCGGCGGCGGCTCCATCTGCATCACCCGCGAGACCAAGGGCATCGGCCGCGGCCAGGCCACCGCGCTCATCGACGTCTGCCGCGCCCGCGACGAGTACTTCGAGGAGACCGGCGTCTACGTGCCCGTCTGCTCCGATGGCGGCATCGTCTACGACTACCACATGACCCTCGCGCTCGCCATGGGCGCCGACTTCCTGATGCTCGGCCGCTACTTCGCACGCTTCGACGAGTCGCCCACCAGCCGCGTGAACGTCAACGGCCAGTACATGAAGGAGTACTGGGGCGAGGGCTCCGCGCGCGCCCGCAACTGGCAGCGCTACGACCTGGGCGGCGCCCAGAAGCTCTCCTTCGTCGAGGGCGTCGACTCCTACGTTCCCTATGCCGGCTCCCTCAAGGACGGCGTGAACGGCACCCTGTACAAGGTGAAGTCCACCATGTGCAACTGCGGCGCGCTCTCCATCCCCGAGCTGCAGGAGAAGGCCCGTCTCACCCTGGTATCCGCCACCTCCATCGTCGAGGGCGGCGCCCACGACGTCGTGGTCAAGGACTCCCAGCAGACGGTGAGCTACAACTAGGGGCGTTTGCGCGCGAAGTCCGCGCCCGCATCGTTTGTTTCGAAGGGCCGTCTCCGGGAGGTGGCCCTTTTCCATGATGCGGGGCAGATGGCATCGGTTTCGCCCTCGTGCCCTGCATCGCCTTGCGACTGCTGGTAGAATACCGAGCTAACTGTTTCGCAATCCCAATAGTTTCGAGAGCAAGGAGCCGGCCATGTGCGATTGCTGCGAGCATAACCAGGATGCGCGTCCGATGGGGGAGATCCCAGTCTACGACGCGCAGGCCATCGAGGAGAAGTGGATGAAGTCGTGGGAAGAGGAGAACCTCTTCGCCGTGGATACCGATTCCGCGAAGCCGAAGAAGTACGTCCTCGAGATGTTCCCGTATCCTTCGGGCGACCTGCACATGGGCCACGCTCGAAATTACACCATCGGCGACGCCATGGCCCGCCAGGCGCGGATGCGCGGCTTCGACGTGCTGCATCCCATCGGCTTCGACGCCTTCGGTCTTCCGGCGGAGAACGCCGCCATCAAGCACAACACCCAGGCCGCTGCCTGGACGTATAAGAACATGGACCAGGCCCTCGCCACTATGAAGCGCATGGGCTTTTCCTACGACATGGATCGCCTCGTCAAGACCTGCAGCCCCGACTACTATCGCTGGGGCCAGTGGATCTTCGAGAAGCTCATGGAGCGCGGCCTGGTCTACCGCAAGAAGAATCCGGTCAACTGGTGCCCCAAGTGCGAGACGGTGCTCGCCAACGAGCAGGTGACCGAGGGTCGCTGCTGGCGTTGCGACTCCGAGGTCGAGAAGCGCGACCTCGAGCAGTGGTACATCAAGATCACCGCCTACGCGCAGGAGCTGCTCGACGACCTCGATAAGCTCCCCGGCTGGCCGGAGCGCGTCAAGCAGATGCAGGCCAACTGGATCGGCCGCTCCGAGGGCGCCGAGATCGACTTCACCCTGTGCGATGCCGAGGGCGAGCCCATCCCCGGCGATGAGGGCAAGATCACCGTCTTCACCACGCGCGCGGATACGCTGTTCGGCAATACCTTCTTCCTGCTCGCCCCCGAGTACAAGGGCTTGATGGAGCTGGTCGAGGGCACCGAGTACGAGGCGGCCGTCCGCGAGGTGGTCGAGGGCGCCAAGCACATCTCGGCCGTCGAGCGCGCCCAGGGCACCCTCGAGAAGCACGGTGCCTTCACGGGCCGCTACGTCGTGAACCCCGTCTCGGGCGCCAAGGTGCCCGTGTGGGTCGCCGATTACGTCATCTCCGACTACGGCACCGGCGCCGTGATGGCGGTGCCGTGCGGCGATACGCGCGACTTCGAGTTCGCCAAGAAGTACGATCTTCCCATCGTCCCCATCATCCTGTCCGAGGACGACCCGCTCTACGAGGATCTGAAGGACGAGCAGGGCACCCGCGTGACCTCCGTCGACTGGGACGAGGCACTCACCTGCGAGGGCAAGCTCGTGCAGTCCGGCAAGTACACCGGCATGACGGGCGGTAAGCATTCCGAGGGCGAGGCCGCGATCGTGGCCGATCTCGAGGCCGCCGGCACCGGCAGGCGCTCCGTCCAGTTCCGCTTGCGCGACTGGCTCATCTCCCGCCAGCGCTACTGGGGCAACCCGATCCCGGCCATCCACTGCGAGCACTGCGGCATCGTTCCGGTTCCCGAGGACCAGCTGCCTGTGATGTTGCCTGAGAACCTCGACCTCGGTGCCGGCGAGACGCTGGCCGAATGCCGCGACTTCTACGAGTGCACCTGCCCGGTATGCGGCGCGCCGGCCCGCCGCGAGACGGATACCATGGACACCTTCACGTGCTCCAGCTGGTATTACCTGCGCTATACCGACCCGCACAACACCGAGCTGCCGTTCTCGCGCGAGGCGGCGAACCGCTTCATGCCCGTCGACAACTACATCGGCGGCATCGAGCACGCGATCTTGCACCTGCTGTACAGCCGTTTCTTCACCAAGGCCCTGCGCGATATGGGCCTGCTCGACGTCGACGAGCCCTTCACCAACCTGCTGTGCCAGGGCATGGTCAAGGACGAGAACGGCGACACCATGTCCAAGTCGAAGGGCAACGTCGTTCCGCCCTCCAGCGTCATCGAGCCCTTCGGCGCCGACACCATGCGCCTGGCCATCCTGTTCATCGCGCCGCCCGAGAAGGATTTCGACTGGGATCCCAAGGCCGTCGAGGGCGCCAACCGCTTCATCAAGCGCGCGTGGCGCACGGTGTGGCAGCTCGTCGAGACCGCGGACGATGCGGTCGCGCTGGACAAGGCGGCCCTTTCCAAACCCGCATTGGAGCTGTACCGCGAGCGTCATCGTACCCTCGCGAAGTGCACGGAGGATTTCGACCGCGGGCAGTTCAACACCGCCATCTCGGCGATGATGGAGCTCGTGAACGCAGCGAACGCCTATCTCAACGCCGTTCCCCTCGACGAGCGCGACGGGGCCCTCACGGCCGTGGTCGCGACCGACATCGTCTCCGTCCTCGCACCGATCTGCCCCTTCTCCTGCGAGGAGCTCTGGCATGCGGCGCTGCGGCGCGAGGGGAGCGTGTACACCGCTCCGTGGCCCGAGTTCGACCCGGCGGAGGCCGCGGCAGACGAGGTGGAGATCGCGGTCCAGGTGCTCGGAAAGATGCGCGCCCGCGTGATGGTTCCGGCAGACGCGGACGCTGCGACCATGCGGGCTGCCGCCGAGGCCGCCGTCTCCAAGCACATCGAGGGCAAGGCGGTCGTCAAGGCCATCTGCGTCCCGGGCAAGCTCGTGAACCTGGTCGTCAAATAGGCCGCTTGAGCCTCGAACGTGGATACTTTGTGGTGGACGATGCGCCAATCGCCGTGAATATCCGGCTTATTCGCCGAATATTTGCACGTAGATGCGGTTCGTGGTACTGTTACAACGTAATTGACGCTGTTTCGTAGAGGGAGTGGGGTTTCGGCCCCGCTTCCTTTCTTGTATGAGGAGGTGTTGCATGGTCAAGAGCAAGCTCGAGCAGTCGATCATCGACGCGCTGGAGGAGGTCGCTTCCGTGCACGGCATCGATATCGTCGATGTCGAGGTGGTGGGCGCCACCAAGGCGCCGTGCATTCGCGTTCGCATCGACCGCCTGGACGGCGAGGCCATCACGCTTGATGACGTGACCGCGCAGAACGCTTGGGTATCCGATGTGGTCGAGGGCCTCGATCCCATCGCCGGTCCCTATACGCTCGAGGTGTCGAGCCCCGGCATGTCGCGTCCGCTGCGTCGGCCGAGCGATTTCGAGCGCTTCGTCGGCGAGCAGGTCGAGCTCACCTCTCTTGCCACGCAGGGCCGCCGCAGGTTCACGGGTGCGATCGCCTCCGTCCAGGAGGATGGCGTCACCCTCGCGATGGAGGACGAGGACCCCGCCTCCATCAGCATTCCCTTTGCAGAGATCAAGAAGTGCGTCTTGAAGCCGGAGTTCGACTTCAAGTCCAAGAAGGAGGAGAAGAACTAATGGCATCCGATATGATGGACGCGCTGATGGCGCTTTGCCAGGAGAAGCACATCGACCAGCTCTACCTCATCGATCGCCTCGAGCAGTCGCTGGCCAAGAGCTACGCCGAGATCCTGCATCTCGATTGGGGCGCGAAGGTCACCATCGATCGCTCCACGGGCAAGATCTACGTCTACAAGCTCATCCCCATCGATGACTCCATGGACGAGGAGGGCAACTACACGGAGTGGGAGGAGATCGACGTCACCCCGCGCGATACCTCCCGCATCGCCGCCCAGCATGCCAAGGCCGAGATCAACGCCATCGTCCGCAATTCCGCGCGCGAGCAGATCTTCGAGGAGTTCTCCGGTCGCATCGGCGACATCATCAACGGCACCGTGCTCCAGTCCACGCCCGACTTCACCATCGTGAAGATCCGCGAGGGCGTTGAGGCCGAGCTGCCCCATTTCGACCAGCGCCGCTACGAGGGCGAGCGCAACGAGCGTCCCCAGGGCGAGCGCTACCTGCACAACCAGCGCCTCAAGGCCGTCATCATCGACGTCCGCGACCCCAATTCCAACCTGCAACCCGTCCGCGGCGAGCACTCCCGTCCGCCCATCGTCATCTCCCGTACGCATCCGGCGCTCATCCGTCGCCTGTTCGAGCAGGAGGTGCCCGAGATCTACGAGGGGACGGTCGAGGTCAAGTCCATCGCCCGCGAGCCGGGCATGCGCTCCAAGGTCGCCGTCCATTCGCTGGATGACCGCCTCGATCCCGTGGGCGCCTGCGTCGGCCCCAAGGGCAGCCGCGTGCGCGCCGTCGTGTCCGAGCTTCGCGGCGAGCGCGTCGACGTCATCCTGTGGGACGCGGATCCGGCGGTCTACGTCGCCAACGCGCTGTCCCCCGCAAAGGTGAGCCGCGTGCTCATCGATGCCGAGAAGAGCTACGCGGGCGTCATCGTCCCGGACGACCAGCTCTCGCTCGCCATCGGTAAGGAGGGCCAGAACGCCCGCCTGGCAGCCCGCCTCACCGGCTGGCACATCGATATCAAGAACGAGACGCTCGCCGCCGACATCCTCAAGAACGTTCCCGTGCCCGCCGCACCCGAAGAGGACCTGCTGGCCCCGGTCGATGATGACGAGCCCGAGCGCTGCGCTCACGTGGGCGAGGACGGCATCCGCTGCCGCAACCAGGCCCGCCCCGGCTCCCGCTTCTGCGGCGTCCACGACGACGCCGACCTGGTCGAGCCCGGTTCGGCCATCATCGACGAGGCCGAGGACCTCATCTAGCGCTTGCGCGCTGCCCGTGTTGTTTCGTATGAGCACGCAAGTGCTTGAGAGGTAGGTGAATGGCGTATGGCGAAGGTTCGCGTATCAACCCTGGCCAAAGAATTCGGCATGACGTCCAAGGAGCTCCTGGATCATCTTGCCGAGATGAAGATCCCTGCGAAGTCGGCGTCGAGCGCGCTCGAGGACGCATACGTCTCCATGGTGAAGAAGAAGCTGGCTCCGGTTCTCGAGGCCCGCGCCGCCGAGATCGAGGCCGCTAAGAACGCCGAGAAGGAGGCCGCGGCAGCCGAGGAGGCCGCCGCGAAGGCGAAGGCGGAGGAGGAGCGCCTCGCCGCCGAGGCCCGCCGCGAGGAGGAGCGCCGTCTCTCCCTCGCCGCCCAGGCCGCGGAGGAGGCGGCCCGCGCCGCCGCGGAGGAGGAGGCCCGCGAGGCCGCCCGCCGCGAGCGCGAGCGCATCAAGCAGGAGGAGCTCGAGGCCAAGCGCCGCGCGGTCCCCGCGTCCGATTCCGGCTCCCGCTTCCGCTCCCTGCTCGACCAGATCGCGGCCCAGGAGGCCGTGCTGAAGGAGAAGAAGGAGGAGGACGCCAAGAAGCAGTCCGCCGCAGCCGCCGATCGCCCTGCTCGCAGGGGTCGCGGCGAGCGTGGCGGCCGCAACCGCGATGATCGCTCCGAGCGCAGCGGCTCCCCGCGCCGCACCAGCTCGGCTCCGTCCGTGCCGGCGGGCGTCGACTTCCCCAATCCCGATAAGGCCGCCAAGGGCGGCAAGAAGCGCAGGGGCGGCCAGCACGTCGAAGAGGACCGCTACGCTCGCATGGCCCGCGAGGCGGAGGAGTACAGCCGCGAGAAGGTGCTCGAGCAGGCGCGCGCGGCCGTCGAGGAGGCCTCTCGCGAGTCCACCGGTCGCCGCAAGAAGCGCAAGGAAAAGCGTGCAGCAGAGGCTGCTGCCGCCGCCGAGGAGCGCAAGATCGAGGAGGCGCTGGCCCAGGGCATCAACCCCGAGGACCTCGACGCCGTCAAGGTCTCCGAGGGCATCACGGTAGCCGAGCTCGCCGAGGCCCTCGACGTCTCCGCAAACGACATCATCAAGCGCCTGTTCCTGCTGGGCACGCCGCTCACCATGACGCAGACCATGAGCAACGACCTCGTCGAGCTCGTGGCCGACGACATGGGCCGCAAGGTGCGCATCGTCACCGCCGAGGAGGAGAACTCCTTCAGCTTCTACGACGATCCGAAGGACCTCAAGCCCCGTCCGCCCGTGGTCACCGTCATGGGCCACGTCGACCACGGCAAGACCAGCCTGCTCGACGCCATCCGCCACACCAACGTGTGGAGCGGCGAGGCCGGCGGCATCACGCAGCACATCGGTGCGTCCGAGGTCGAGATCAACGGTCGCCAGATCACCTTCGTCGACACCCCGGGCCACGAGGCGTTCACCGCCATGCGTGCCCGCGGCGCCAAGATCACCGACGTCGTCGTGCTGGTCGTAGCCGCCGACGACGGCGTCATGCCCCAGACCATCGAGGCTATCAACCACTCCAAGGCGGCAGACGTGCCCATCATCGTCGCCGTCAACAAGTGCGACAAGGAAGAGGCCAATCCCGACCGCGTGCGCCAGATGCTCACCGAGTACGGCATCATCCCCGAGGAGTGGGGCGGCCAGAACATGTTCGTCAACGTCTCGGCGAAGAAGGGCCAGGGAATCGACGACCTGCTCGAGACCATTCTTCTCCAGGCGGACGTCCTCGAGCTGAAGGCCAATCCGGACACCTTCGCCTCCGGCAACATCATCGAGGCCAAGCTCGACCGCGGTCGCGGCCCCGTCGCCACCGTCCTGGTGACGCGCGGTACCCTGCGCGTGGGCGATACCATCGTCGCCGGCATGAGCTACGGCCGCGTCCGCGCCATGCTCGACCAGCACGGCCAGCCCAAGGAGGAGGCGCGTCCGTCGGACGCCGTCGAGATTCTCGGCCTCAACTCCGTCCCCGCGGCGGGCGACGAGTTCCGCGTCTTCGAGGATGAGCGCGATGCGCGCAACCTGGCCGATGAGCGCTCGCTCAGGGCCCGTATCGAGGAGCAGAACAAGGTCAAGCACGTCACGCTCGAGACCCTCTTCGAGGAGATGAGCCAAAACGAGCTCAAGGAGCTCAACCTCGTCGTCAAGGCCGACACGCAGGGCACCATCGAGGCCCTCGCGGACTCCATCGGCAAGATGGACCAGTCCGAGGTCCGCATCAACATCATCCACTCCGCCGTCGGCGCCATCTCCGAGACCGACGTCTCCCTGGCGGCGGCGTCCAACGCTATCATCATCGGCTTCGGTGTGCGCCCGCAGGGCAAGGCGCGCGACGCCGCGGAGAAGGAGAGCGTGCAGATCAAGACCTACTCGATCATCTATAAGGCGATCGAGGATATCGATGCCGCGCGCATCGGCATGCTCGCACCCACCGAGGAAGAGGTCCAGACCGGCTCCGCCGAGGTCCGCGACACGTTCCGCGTGCCCAAGGCCGGCCTCATCGCGGGCTGCATGGTCACCGAGGGCGAGATCAGCCGCGACGACAAGGTCCGCGTCGTGCGCGACGGCGTCGTCATCTTCGATGGCGTGTTCGGTTCCATGCGCCGCTTCAAGGACGATGTCAAATCCGTCAAGAACGGCTACGAGTGCGGTCTCGGTATCGAGAAGTTCCAGGATATCAAGGTGGGCGACATCCTCGAGGCCTATAAGATCATCGAGGTCGCTCGTACCGAGTAGCGAAGGAGGGCTACCGTGAAGCAGAACAATGCAACCCGCAGACTCGGCGAACAGCTTCGCGAGAAGCTCGGTTACATCCTGCTGTTCGAGATTTCGGACCCCCGTCTCGACCTGGTCACCATTACCGGCGTCGAGGTTTCCATCGATCGCTCGTTCGCACGCGTCTTCGTCACGTGCGACGGCGATCGCTACGAGGAGGTGCTCGAAGCCCTCGCCTCCGCCAAGGGGCGCGTGCGCAGCCTGCTGGCTCGTACGCTCGATTGGCGCGTGACGCCCGAGCTCGATTTCAGGATCGACCGCTCGACCGACGAGGCCGAGCGGATCGCGCGGGCGCTCGAGAACGCTCCCGAGACGCTCTCCGTCGAAAAGGATGAGGAAGGGTATCCCGTCCAGAGCGCGGGAGCGGACGGGGACGATGCGGATGCGGTCGAAGAGGAATCGTATGAGTAGCACCTCCCGGTGCATGGCGCGCAGCACCACGCCCGACATGTGGGATAACGTTATCGAGCATATCGAGGGAGCCCGTTCCATCGCCATCTCGGGGCACACCAACCCCGATGGCGATGCCTTGGGCTCCGCCCTCGGCCTGGGTCTCTCCTTGCGCCTGGCGTTTCCCACGAAGCACATCGACTTCCTTCTGGCCGACGAGGCGCCGGTTCCGCGCGTCTATCGGTTCATGGAAGGTACCGATGAGATGGTTCCCGCCGCGCGCTACGACGGACGACCCGATCTCTTCATATCCGTCGACGTCCCCATTCTGTCCAGGCTCGCGGATTCCGCCGAGGTCGCGAAGCGGGCGCTCGGGCGGGTCGTTATCGATCATCATCCCTCGCGAGACGAATTCGGCGACGCGTCGGTTCGCGTGACCAGCGCCGCCGCCACGTCGGTGCTGGTCGAGGAGCTTTTAGAGGCGGGCGGCTATCCGTTGACGCCGCAGATCGCGACGTGCCTTATGACGGGCCTCGTTACCGATACCGGTCGGTTCCAATACCAAAACGCTAATCCCTCGGCGTTCGCCTGCGCATCGCGCCTGGTCGACGCCGGTGCCGAACCCGCCCGCATCGCCTTGGAGGTCTACCAGAGCCAGCGTATCGAGTACCTGCGCCTGGAGTCCATCGTGATGGGTCGCATCGGCACCCGTGCGAACGGCAGGGTGGCGTATAGCTATGCCTACGCGTCGGATCTCACGGGGTGCGGCGTGTCCTCGGATGAGTGCGACGGCCTGGTGGATGTCGTTCGGACGGTCCAGGGCAGCGAGGTCTGCCTGTTCTTGAAGGAGACCTCCGAGGGCTGCATCCGCGGCAACTTGAGGTCTAAAGGCCGGTTGGACATCTCGGCCATCGCGGTCGCCCACGGCGGCGGGGGACACGCCGCCGCTGCCGGATTCACGTTCATGGGGACGGTCGAGCAGGCGCTCGATACGATCCTGCCCGAGCTCGAGGCGCTTGTCGGAGCCGATGCCCGGTAGCGCGACGCAAGGAAATACATGGCAAAAAGAAAACCATCGCAACTCAATCTCCTGCTTGCTATCGATAAACCGCTGGGCTGCACGTCTCATGACGTTGTGGCCCGCGTTCGTCGTAGCGTCTGCGAGCGACGCGTCGGCCATGCCGGAACGCTCGATCCCTTGGCGACCGGCGTGATGATCGTCGGCGTCGGCCAGGCCACGCGCCTGCTGGGCATGGTCACGCTCGACGAGAAGAGCTACATCGCCGATATCTCGTTCGGGTTCGAGACGAACACCGACGACGCCGAGGGCGAGCCGACGCGCGTCTGCACGCTTGATGACGCGCTGCGCGACCCCGAGTACGCTCGCTCGGTTCTTCAAGGGTTCCTCGGATCCTCCGAACAGGTTCCCCCCGCGTTCTCCGCCATCTCCGTGGACGGGGTCCGCGCGTACAAGCGCGCCCGCTCGGGGGATTCGGTGGAGTTGCCGCCGCGGCCGATCGAGGTTCGCGCGGCCGAGCTCATCGCTATCTGCACCCCCGGTGATGACGGCGCACGCGGAGGCGTCGTGTGGACCGTGGCGTTCACCGTGAGCAAGGGCACCTATATTCGCGCGCTCGCGCGCGACATCGGTCGTGCCTGCGGGTCCGCCGCGCATGTCTCCGCGCTTCGCCGCACCGCTTCGGGCGGCATCGGCATCGGCTCGTGCGGATCTCTCGACGACCTCGATCCGCGATCCGCGCTCGACCGCTCCCTCGATCCGCTCGATGTGCTCGGCCTGCGTCCCGTCGCGCTTTCCGATGCGGAGCTCTCCGACGTCCTGCTCGGCCGCCGCATCGCCCTGCCCGCCCATCTGATCGGCTGCGAGGGGGAGCGCGTAGGCTTGGTGCACGGATCCCAGCTTCGGGCGCTGGCGCGCGCCGACGCCGCGGGATTGGTTATGGAACAGGTGTATCCACAGGGAATCGAGGGGGTTCGCACATGTCGGTAGATGCAACGACGCTCGCGCGGGACCTGTGCCGGCTGCGTCCCGCCGCCCCCGTATACCACCTGACCGCCTATGGCGACGGCGCCGTCTCCCCGGTGGAGGCGCAAGCCCCCCGCGGCCTCGCCTCGGCGCTCGCCATCGGCGCGTTCGATGGCTGCCATATCGGCCATCGCGAGCTCCTGGAGCGCACGGTCGCCTTCGCGCGCGAGCGCGGGATCGCGGCGGTCGCCGTCACCTTCGACCCCGACCCCGATGAAGTGGTGAGCTCTCAGCCCGCCGCGAAGCTCACCGCGCCGGCAGACCGGTTGCGCGCCCTCGCCACCAGCGGTGTCGACGCGGTCGTCGTCGTCCCGTTCAACCTTGCCCTCGCGTCGCTCGGCCACGAGCAGTTCTTCTGCGACGTGCTGGCGACCATGCTCGATATCCGCGCGATCCATGTCGGATGTGATTTTCGCCTGGGAGCGCGCGGCGCCTCAACGGTCGATATCATCGCTGCTTGGGGAGCGCAAAGGGGTATCGAGGTGTTCGGCCACGACCTGGTGCTCGATGGCGGGCACGTCGTCACCGCAACGCGCATACGCGGCTTGATCGCTGAGGGTGACGTGTCTTCTGCCGCGGTGGAGCTCGGGCGGCGCTACCTCGTGCGCGGCCGCGTACGAGCCGGGCGCGGACAAGGGACGGGGATGGGGTTCCCTACGGCCAATATCGAGGTGCCGGCCGGTATCTGCATGCCGCTTGACGGCGTCTACGCCGGCTTTGCGGTTCTCGACGAGCCGGAGGGCCTCGAGGTGTGGGCGGCGGCCGTCAACGTCGGCATCCCGCCCATGTTCGCCGACAGCGCCCTCTCATGCGGACTCGAAGCCAACCTCCTCGGGTTTTCCGGCGACCTGTACGGACGCGAGATCGCGATCGCGTTCGACAGGCGGCTGCGTGCTTCAACGACGTTCGGCTCGCTCGATGAGCTGATCGAGACCGTGCATCGCGATATCGACACGACCCGGGCGCTGCTCGGGGACGTCCGGACGGTGATCGCCCGTGATTAGCGATGAGGAGAAGGACCGCGTTCGCGCCGCGACGGACCTGGTCGAACTCGTGCAGGAGACGGTGGAGCTGAAGCCCCGGGGGCATGAGTTCTGGGGCTGCTGCCCGTTCCACGGGGAGAAGACCCCGTCGTTCCACATCATCCCCGCGACCCAGGTGTGGCACTGCTTCGGCTGCGGAGAGGGCGGCGACGCGTTCACCTACATCATGAAGCGCGAGAACCTGAGCTTCCCCGATTCCATACGGTATCTGGCCGATCGCGCGGGCATCGAGATCCAGGAAACGAGGTCGGCGCGCCAGGGCACCAAGCGGTCGCGCTTGGTGGACGTATGCGAGGCGACCTCCGAGTTCTACCATACGATGCTGATGAGGGGCAAGGACGGCCGCGGGCGGGAGTATTGCAAGCAGCGCGCGCTGAACGGAGAAATCTGCCGCCGCTATCGGCTCGGGTACGCTCCGGGCCGCGGCGCGCTCGTGCGCTATCTGGGCGGCAAGGGGTTCACGCCGCGCGAGATGATCGATGCGAACGTGGCCTACTCCCGACCCGGCGGCGGCCTGGTCGACCGCTTCTTCGAGCGCGTGATGTTCCCGATCTTCGATGAGCAGGGAAAGTGCATCGCCTTCGGCGGCCGCATCATGGGCTCCGGGGAGCCGAAGTACCTGAACACGTCCGAAACGCCGCTGTTCCACAAAAAGCGGAACCTGTATGGGTTCAATTGGGCGAAGGAGCATATCGTCGCGCAGGGCGAGGCCGTGGTCGTCGAGGGATACACGGATTGCATCGCGTGCTGGGAGGCGGGGCTCGGCAACGTCGTGGCGACGTTGGGTACGGCGCTCACCGAGCACCACGTCAAGACGCTGACGCGCTTCGCGAAGCGAATCGTATACCTCTTCGACGGAGATGCCGCCGGCCAGAAGGCGGCCGAGCGGGCCATTCAGTTCATCGAGCGAGATTCGGTCGATCTGCGGTGCGTCATCCTGCCGGACGACCTCGATCCCAACGACTTCGTGCACCGGTATGGCGGCGAGATGCTCAAAGAGCTGCTCGCCGAAAGCGAGCCGCTCATGGATTTCGTGTTCCGCAAGCTCGAGGAACGCAGCGATGTCTCGACGCCGGCAGGCCGCGCCAAAGCGCTCGAGGACGCCTGCGAGCTCATCTACCCGCTGCGGTCGAGCTATATGATCGATTCGTATTTCATGCAGATCGCCGACCGCGTCGGCGCCGACGTCGAGATGGTCCGCGAGATGGCTCCACGGGTTTTCCGAGAGGTGCAGAAGAAGGAGGAGGCGGCGGCGAAAAGGGCCGAGCGCTACGAGCGCTCTGCGCGCGAACGCGAGCGAAGCCAAGCGGATCTCGCCGCGGGGGACCGCACCGGATGGAGTCTTCGTGCGTCCGCCGGCGCTTCGGGGGAAGGGTGCGACCGCGTCGAAGAGGACGGGGCCTTCGTTCCCGATGACTACGTTCCCCTCGATGCCTACGAAGGGGCTGCGAATGAGGGTGATCGGGATGCCGATGGCGCGCCCGGAGCGCCCCCGCCCTCGCCACTCGGCATGCTGACCGACCTCGAGCGCCGGTCGGTGGCGTGCGAGCGCGAGCTGCTTACGCTCCTGACGGCGTTCCCGGACGATTTCCGCCTTTCCGCAGACCGCATCACGGAGATCGAATGGGTCGACCCGCGCCATGAGGCCATCGCTTGGGCCGTCCTGGCGACGCCCGAGGGCGCTTCCCCTGCGGAGGCCATGGATGCGGCCCGCGCCGTTTGCCCCGATGCCGCCGAGCTGGTGAGCGCCGGCACGCTCTCGTCCACGAGCCGCCATCCGACGCAGACCAACATTGCGTTCCTTCTCGATACGCTCGAGCTCTACACGGTTCGTCGGCGCATGAAGGCCGTGCAGGGGCGCCTTCGCAGCGATCGGACCCTGTCGGCGCAGGACCGTCGCTTCCTGACGATTCAGGCGTCGCAGGATGCCGCCCGGGCTCGCGAGCTCGCCGCTGCCGTCGAGGGCGTGGCGGACCCGTTCCGCTCGTAGGATATCGTTGGCGCCCGCTGGGTATGAAATGAAAGATGTCGGCTGGGGCGCGCGATGCTTCCGCGCGTGAACATACCGTGATGGGGCGGCGTATGTGATGGTTTCGCGACGCTTGTTGCGGCGTTGAACGATATGAGGGCTTCGGGTATACGAAGTTGTGCTAAAGTATTGTGTCCTATGTGCTATGAAGGGAGAATCTGTGCCTAAAAAGTCGGAGAGCACCGATGTCGAGCTCTACTCCTATCTCGAGAAGCTCCTTGATAAGGGTCAGAAGAACGGCTCGATCACCGAGGATGAAATCCAGATCACCCTTAAGGATGTCGATGTAAGCGATTCCCAGCTCACCACGCTGTACAACGCGTTGCGCAACCGCGGTGTGGACATCGTTTCGCAGGGAGACGACGATGAGGCGTTCGATGTCGACGACCATGATTTCGATAGCGATCTTGGCGCTGACAGCGACGAGGACCATGATCGCAAGGTCGCGAAGATGGCCGACGCCGAGATGGCCTCTGAGAAGCCCAAGAAGAAATCGCGTGTTCGCACGACCCGCACGCGCTCTCGCACGCGCGGCATAGATGCTTCCACCGTCATGCTTACGGGCGACCCCGTCCGCATGTATCTCAAGGAGATCGGAAAGGTCGATCTCTTGACCGCCGCCGACGAGGTAGACCTTGCCATGAAGATCGAGGCCGGCCTCGAGGCATCCGACAAGCTCGAGGCCGCCGAAGCCGGGGAGCTTGAGCTCACCCGCGCCGAGATGCGCCGTCTCATGCGAGTCGAGCAGAACGGTCTCGAGGCGAAGCAGGCGCTGATCAGCGCGAACCTGCGCCTCGTCGTCTCCATCGCGAAGCGCTACGTGGGTCGCGGCATGCTGTTCCTCGACCTGATCCAGGAGGGCAACCTCGGCCTCATCCGAGCGGTCGAGAAGTTCGACTACGAAAAGGGCTTCAAGTTCTCCACGTATGCCACCTGGTGGATTCGCCAGGCGATCACGCGTGCCATCGCCGACCAGGCGCGCACCATCCGCATCCCCGTGCACATGGTGGAGACCATCAACAAGCTCGTTCGCGTCCAGCGCCAGCTGCTTCAGGATCTCGGCCGCGATCCGACCCCCGAGGAGATCGGCGCCGAGATGGACATGAGCGCCGATCGCGTCCGCGAGATTCAGAAGATCTCCCAGGAGCCCGTGTCGCTCGAGACGCCCATCGGTGAGGAGGAGGACTCCCAGCTCGGCGACTTCATCGAGGATTCGCAGGCGGTCGTTCCCCCGGAGGCGGCAAGCTTCTCGATGCTTCAAGAGCAGCTCGCCCAGGTTCTCGACTCTCTTGCCGATCGCGAGCGCAAGGTCATCGAGCTTCGCTTCGGCCTCGTTGACGGCCATCCCCGTACGCTCGAAGAGGTGGGTCGAGAGTTCGGCGTCACACGCGAGCGCATTCGCCAAATCGAGTCCAAGACCCTCGCCAAGCTGCGCCATCCAAGTCGTTCGAGCAAGCTCAAGGACTATATCGAGAGCTAAAGCTTGTTGCAACAATTCATCTGCTTCCTTTCAGGGCCCCGAGTTTCTCTGGGCCCCTTTTCTTGACGATGGTGATTCCAACCCCGCATAATCGTCCGGTTACGAGTCCCGGTTCACCAGCGTTGGACGATGGTGATTCCAGCTCCAAATAAGCTTGCGAACGCGTGCCGACAGTCATCATCACGGGACCGTGGTGACCCCAACCCTGTAAAACGGTTGCGAACGCGTGTCTTGAGTCACCGGTACGAGGAGGGGAACGGTTATGGGCCTTGTTTCCGCCCTGCTGCATTTTCGTTAGTTGATGATGTCGGGAAGTTGCAGCGGAGCTCTCACACGGGGGACGCCACAGCTGTCCAAGATCGCTAACAGTGGCGTTACTTCTCTTACCTGTTTAAATGAGAATCTTGCAAATATAAAGCACTTATTGCGAATTCGAGACTCGCGCAACCGTTCTTCGCGTATGACATCTTCGATAGTTTTGCCTTGTTCGCGCGCAATGCGTTCATATTTCTCTTTGCCATCGAGTTCGCCCATCGTGGGATGGGGCTTGAGCCTCCAACCGAAGTCCGATCGATATACGGTGTTCGTCAATTCATCAATAACTGGTACTTGCAAGTCTGGAATCATAACCCCGTTTTCTATCATCACCGCGCGTGCGTAGGATTCCCCGCCGTTTTCACTGCGCCCGTCGGCGTAGGGGAGTATCGCTCGCACCCGATTGATCCCCGGCAGTCCATGGCATGCTTCTTCGATGCGCTTGCCGAGCTCCTCTTGCGTGAGTCCATATACGCGAAGCGTGGAGTCGGCAATGGCGAGCCCTGTCCTAAACCCCGAGGACACGACGCAGTCAAAAATCGTTCGCTCAAGCGATGTAGTCGGTATTCCCTGGACAAGGGTGGGCTGGGGGTTCGCTATGTGGTGTCGTGCGATGCGTCCTTTATTAATCGTTTCTCCGCCCGCAATGTGTATGAGCTGCATGCGGGTATACGGGACCGCGAGTCCATAGAGCGCGGCGGCTGAGAGGCCGCAGAAGATCCAGTTGGGGTGCATGTTCGACAAGGTCTTGAGTATTTGCAGATACTGTTTTAGTGGAGATAGCGCGTTCCATATAGCGGCGTCGGCGTATATGCCCGGTAGGGGAGAGATGAGTGCAGGGTCGTTAGCGCGCCGATAGAGTGCGCTTCGCAGAGCGCGATCGTGTGGGGCGAGCAGCATTCCGTTACTCTGTGCGACCGCGAGGGCTTCTTGAATGGAATCGTTTGGTCTCATCGACGGACACCTCCCGTGCCAGTGGCTGCAGATGCAGGGCATCGTTGCATAAAGGTGCCTAAATAGTCTCTTTATGGTTCTAACAGGGGTCTAACAACACCTGCTCAGATGTACCGAGATGACAAATCTGCAAACGCAGGCGGTCGATGTTGTCGGTGAGCGGTACGGGGAAGCGGTCACAAGATACTCTATCCGAGCGGCTAATTGATATCGCGCCCTTTATGCATCGCCTATCTTATGCGTACGATGTTGCTCAAAAAACATGGATGCGTGTTTGATACTTTGAAAGCAGGGACCGCAATACGCAAGAAAAGGGTGGATCATGCTTGAACGAAAACGCGTCATAAATCTCTTTGCATTCTTTGGAACCATGTTGGCGTTGCTTGCCTGCCTTGTTCCGGTGCCTGCTCGTGCGGCAGAGCGCTAGTGGCATGTTGAAGACGCATGCGAATGGAGCATGCGGGATGGCTCGCGGTCGTGCTCCTGCTCGCAGTCGGATGTTGAAGACGCATGCGAATGGAGCATGCTGGATGGCCACCTGATCATCCGCCCGGCAAACGGAAAAGAGTTCGCAGTCTACTACGGAAACCATGGTTGGGATCAGCGGGTTCAAGAGGCTACGTCTCTTTCGTTCGAGGGTCGAGTCGATTATTCGATGGGTCGAGATCTTTTCTACGGTATGGATAAGCTCAAGGAAGTTGATCTTAGTAACCTGTTTTGTGATGGTGACAATTGCCTGCCCCAGCAGCGCGCGATTTATTTGCAGGAATGCGCGTCGCTGGAGATAATCATCACCAACGATACGTTCAGAGGCTACATCGGGCCGGAAATACACGACTACAGGCTCACTCCGCTTATTTCGTATTTCCCCGATGGGTACTGGATGCCCGAGGGCGCTTCGATCCCGTTGCCGCAATCGCAGATTCCCGATGCTAAGGCCAATACATATACCCTCGTGAGCAGGGAGCCCGCCGAGGACACTTGGTATGCGGCGGAGTCAATAAATTGGAAGTACTCGGATGGAAGGCTAACCATCAAAAGGCTCGATCCGGCTATGACAAATACGGTGAACTCGTCGGTCAAGGATTATCAGATGATGGAGGCAGAGAGCCCCTGGCTGCCATTTAAGGATAAGATCCGTTCCGTCTCGGTCGAAGATAAGATCACAGCGACCGAGGACTGGATCGAAAGGAGGATCCTGGCCGATAGATCTCTCACGAACCTTAAGGCCGTTGACCTGCATAAGGTTGGCGTTGAAACGTTGGCGTACGCAGATTCGATAAGCTGCCATGCAAACGATTCGATTGCAACGATCTCTTTGGGGTCCTCGTTCTCCATAATCAGGGATAATGGAAGCCGTTGGCTTGAGCTGCGCTGCGGCTATTGGCAGTTCAGGAATAACGGCGACTTCTTCTAGCGCGATAGGATGCCAAGCAAGGCGGCCGACACCTACACGTTTGCTGGAACCGATCCAAAGTCAAACTGCTGGATTCATAACAACACGGCCGTGTTGGGACTTTTTGATGGTCAGCTTACCGTAAAGCCCTCGGAAGGGCTCGATGAGGGGAGCTTTGGCCATGGCTACTCCTTTAGCTCGTCGTGGGGCAAGTTGGCTCCTCAGATCACCAGCGCGAAAATCGAAAAGAAGGTGCACATCGATCCCTGGACCTGTCTTCGTTTGACACGCGCAGCGTCGTTGATTTGGGCTGGTTCCTACCCGAATGGAGCACGTCCTTCGTTACGCTTACTGTTGGTCCCAACTTCTCCTTCAAGGGTTATTCAAGCGACAGCAACCAAGTGCTCATGCCGCAGGATTCTCAGTGGAAAAGCTCTACCGACGTCAAGACATACAATTGGGATGCTATGCCTTCTTGCGTTGCCGCAACGTATTCCCGTGTTCAGAAGCCGTCGGAATCTAGAGGATTCTGGGACGTTGACACCTCAATTCCGCATTTCTCAAGCATCTCATGGCTCTCCGCCTCGGGCATCTCTACCGGATTTCCCGATGGAGGCTTTCATCCCATGGCAAATGTGGTGCGTCAGGATATGGCGGCTTTTCTCAAGCGCATCCATGATCTTGGAGTTTAGTCTTCGGCGAGACTTTGCGTGATAGGGCAAAGGGATGGGATGGCCAGAGCGTCTCATGCCTTTTGCATTACAGGATGCTGACTAGACTCGGAGGCAGGGAAAGAGGGGGCAGGGGCAGACGGTCATCCGGGGCGGTCGGTCGGCGACCATAGGTACGGCCCAATCGTAATGCCTTGAAGGAGAAAGAGCCGTCCTTATGGGCGGCTCAAACTGTAATGGGCGCAATGGAGGGTTCGCCACTAACAAAAAATCCCTGTCAGCAAGCTGACAGGGATATTCAAATCTGGCTCCTCGAGTAGGACTCGAACCTACAACAACGCGGTTAACAGCCGCGGGCTCTACCATTGAGCTATCGAGGAATGGCAGTCGCTTGCGCAACAAAGAGAATTATACACGCCGGTTCCGGATGCACAAGGGATTTTTTTTGGAATCTGAAAAAAGTTTCGGGCAGACACGGGGGTCGATGAGGATGTGCTCGGTCGATTCCTCGGCGGTTGGGCCGCTGGAGATCCTTTTCGGGCAACGGGGACGCGGTTCTGTAGCGTCCGATCGCCAGGCGCTTCGTCCCGATTCACGGCGCGCATCAGAGCCCATGGTCCATCCCAACGGATGCATCTTGTAAGCTGCTTCCCGCTCGCATCGGGCCCGAGGCGCGCGCTGCCTGCTGAACGGATGCATCTTGTAAGCTGCTTCCCGCTCGGATGATGAAGAGTGCTGCGTATGGAGACATTCGACCAGTAACGACCCCGAATCGTTATCGGTCCGTGTAGAGACCCTGTTTTCGCCGTTGAACGACGGTGCGCCGTAGTACCATAAGTAAGATATTTCCCATGAACTGGCGCGGCATGAAGCCCGTCGCGGAAGGAGATACATGTCTGAGACTATCAAGGGCGCTTTGAGCGTTTCGAACGATGTGATCGCTGACATCGCGGGTTATGCCGCCATGTCCTGCTATGGCGTTGTTGGCATGGCGGAGCAGCTCCAGGGCGCTGAGAGCGTCCGCCTCTCTTCGGGCCAGCGCCTGCGCAAGGGCGTCTTGGTCTCCACGTCCGAAGACGGCCTCGCGGTCGACCTCCACGTCGTGATCGAAGCCGGCGTCAACATGAAGTCCGTGAGCCAGAACCTTGCGAGTTCCGTTACGTTCACGTTGCAGGAGATCGCGCAGATCGACCCCGAACGCCTGAAGATCGCCATCCATATCGATGGCATGAAGTCCCGCGCTTAAGCGGTTAGATTCGAGATGGAGACGCACGTCTAATGATTGCAAAGACCGTTCGCACCTGTTTTCCCATCGCCGCCGGCGCGGTTGCGGAGAAGGCTGAAGAAATCAACAAGCTCAACGTGTTCCCCGTGCCCGATGGCGACACGGGCACGAACATGTCCCTCACCCTCCAGTCGGTCGTGAAGGAGCTTGCCGCTCTGCCCGTCGATGCCGATATGGAGGCCATCGCGGCCGCTATCACGCACGGCTCCCTCATGGGCGCACGCGGCAATTCCGGTGTCATCACGTCGCAGATCCTCCGCGGCGTCGCAGAAGGGTTGGTCAGCGCGACCGAGCCCGCTACCTCCTCCGATATCGCCGTGGCGCTGCGCCGCGCGGTCAAGGTCGCGTTCCAGGCCGTCCGCAAGCCGGTCGAGGGAACCATCCTCACCGTCCTGCGCGATATCTCCACCAAGGCCGATGAATGCGAGAAGAAGCGCATGACTGCCGAGGAGGCCCTCGATGCCATCGTCGTCGAGGCCTATCAGTCCGTCGCGCGCACGCCCGACCTGCTACCCGTTCTCAAGGAGAACGGCGTCGTCGACTCCGGCGCCTTTGGATTCGCGATCTTCCTTGAAAACTTCGTAGCCGCGGCCCTCGGTCGCTCGAGCGCCGTCGAGAATTTCTCCGCGACCTTCGATGCGGACGCCGATTCCGCCAAGGCGGGCGCTCTCGGCCGTGTCGAGATCGAGGCGAACGACGACTGGGAGGGCTCCGAGTACCGCTACTGCAACGAGTTCCTTTTCAAGGCCGAGAAGCGCTTCGACGAGGACAAGGCATTGCAGTTCCTGGCATCGATGGGCGATTGCGAACTGCTCGTCGGCGCCTATCCCGATTACAAGATCCATGTCCACTCCAATACGCCGAACCTCGTTCTCGAGCATATGCTCCAGTTCGGTCAGGTTTACGAGGTCTTCATCCATAACATGGACATCGAGGCCGCCCAGCGCACGGCGAAGATCCATGCGGATCAGGATGCCGCTCAGGAGCCTGCCAAGCCCCTCGGCTTCGTCGCCGTTGCCGCCGGTTCGGGTGAAGCGGATATCTTGAAATCCCTCGGCGTCGACGTGGTGGTCTCGGGCGGCCAGACCATGAACCCCTCGACCGCGGATCTGCTCGAGGCGGTGGCGAAGGTCAACGCGGAGGCGGTTATCATTCTGCCCAACAACGGCAATATCCGCATGGCCGCCGAGGCCGCTGCTTCGGCGTGCCAGGATAAGCGCGTCGTCGTCATTCCCACCAAGACCGTCCCGCAGGCGTTTTCCGCCTTGTTCGCGGTCATGCCCGACGCCGACCTCGATGATGTCGTCGAGGCGATGAGCGAGGCGTTCGTCGAGGTGCGCGACGGCGAGGTCACGCGCGCGGTGCGCGATAGCTCCGCTTCCGACGGAACCCCCATCCACAACGGCGACGTCATGGGCATCATCGGCGGCTCCATCGATATCGTGGGTTCCGACGTCAAGCAGGTCACCATCGATTGCATCAATCGCATGATGGACGAGGAGGAGGGTGATTCCCTCACCATTCTTGCCGGCGAGGAGCTCGACGACGAGGCCTTCCAGGACATTCTCGACGCTATCGAGGAAGCTCAGCCCGATCTCGAGATCGACGCCCACCGTGGTGAGCAGCCCCTGTATCCCGTGATCTTCTCCATCGAATAGGGCGCGTCAACGATGTCGCGCGGCATTCAGGTTTCCGAGGTTTCCGCGCGGCTCGCGCGCACCGCATCGCTCGGCGATGACGTGTCGCGGCTCAAATTCGTTTCCGCATCGCGCGAGGAGGCCCTCCGTCGGCTCGGTATCGAGCGGGCGGGGGACCTCCTTTACCATGTTCCGCGGCGTTACCTCGATTTCAGCCATGCGCTCTCCATCGAGCAGGCTCCTATCGGCGCGGTCTGCACCGTGGTCGCGACTATCGACCGCGTCGTGCAGAAGCGCCCTCGTCCCAATCTGGTGGTCACTGAGGTCTCGCTCATCGATCCCACGGGCGTGATGTCCCTCGCCTTCTTCAAGCAGCCATGGCTCGCCCAGCAGCTGGTCAAGGGGGATCGCCTGGCCGTTATGGGAAAGGTCGAGTTCGCCTACGGTTTCAAGCAGATGGCGTCGCCCCACTTCGAGAAGCTGGATGCCGGCGTCCAGAGGGGCATCATCCTGCCCGTCCATCCCGTGCGCGAGGGCATCAGCCCGGCATGGATGCGCCGCATCGTGTCCGGGGCGCTGGAGCTCGCCGGCGACTTCTGCGACGCCCTGCCGGCGGACCTGCGCGCGCGGCGAAGGCTCATGAGCCGCTCGCGCGCCCTGCGGCAGATCCATTTCCCTTCCTCCTTGGGCCAGGTGCGCCTCGCCCGCAGGCGCCTGGCTTATGACGAGGTGCTCTATCTGCAACTTGCTCTACGGCTGCGCAACGATGCCAACCTGCTCGACGTCGCGCCCATCGGCCATGTCCGCGGACCGCGCACCGCCGCCTTGCTCGATGCGCTTCCGTTCAAGCTGTCCGACGAGCAGTGTGCGGCCGTGGCCGACATCGAGCGCGATATGCTCGACCCCACCCGGGTGATGAACCGCCTGCTCTTAGGAGATGTGGGAACCGGCAAGACGGCCGTTGCGAGCGTCGCGCTCGCGCTGTCCGCCGACTCGGGCGCGCAGGCGTGCGTCATGGCCCCTACCGGCGTCCTCGCCCAGCAATACGCCGTGAAATGCGGCCCTTTGCTCGAAGCCGCCGGCATTCGCTGGGCGCTGCTCACGGGATCGACGAACCATGCCGAGCGCGCCCGTATCTACGAGGGTCTACGGGCCGGGTCCATCGACGTGCTCTTCGGTACGCACGCCGTCTTGGGGGATGATGTCGACTTCGCCCGCCTCTCCCTCGTCGTCATCGACGAGCAGCATCGGTTCGGCGTCGGCCAGCGCAACGTGCTGCGCGCGAAGGGCCCGGGTGCCGACCTCCTCGTCATGACCGCGACGCCCATCCCGCGTACGCTCGCCTTGTCCGTATACGGGGACCTCGATACGAGCATCATCCGCTCCCGCCCCGTGGAGGGGGCGGGCGTGACCACGAGGGTTCTCGACGATGCGAATCGCGATATCGCATGGGGCGCCGTTCGCTCCGCGCTCGAGCGCGGGGAGCAGGCATACGTCATCTGCCCGCTTGTTGCGGAAGGAGAGGCGGGGGAGGACCTGGAAGAGGTTCCGGGGCTCGAGCGGGACGACGGCCGCGGTCAGCGGGTCGAGACCCCGCTCCATTCCGTCGAACGCGATGCCGAGGTGCTCTCCCATATGTTTCCCGACCGTGTGGTGGATATCCTTCACGGGCGCATGACGGCTAAGGAGAAGGATCGGGTCATAGAGGCCTTCCGAGCGGGCGCCGTGGATATCCTGGTCTCGACGACCGTGGTCGAGGTCGGGGTCGATGTCCCCAACGCAACGGTCATGGTCGTGGAGAATGGCGAGCGTTTTGGCTTGGCGACTCTTCACCAGCTCCGCGGCCGCGTCGGTCGTGGTAAGCTTTCTGGTTCGTGCTATGTTATGAGCGCTCTGAAGCGATCGCGGTCCCGCAAGAACGCGGCGCTCGACCGGCTTGCCGCGCTCGAATCGACCTCCGATGGCTTTTCGCTGGCGGAGCTCGACCTGAGGCTCCGCCACGAGGGCGAGATCCTCGGATTGCGGCAGCACGGCGGGGTGAGCCTGCGCTTCATCGATCTTGATGAGGACGCCGACCTGGTCGAGGCGGCCCACGAGGATGCTTGCGAGCTGCTTCGGCATGCGCCGCGGCTCGATACCGTCGCGACCCTGCCCCTGCGCTACGAGATCGTCGATCGATACGGAGATGTTTTCAAGGAGGTCAGCGGCGGATGAGAATCATTGCCGGCGATTGGCGCGGGCGCAAGCTCGCCGAACCAAAGGGTAGGGAGACCACGCGTCCGACGACGGATCGCGTGCGCGAGGCATGTGCCTCCATGATCGACGCCGCCCTCGACGACGGCATCGAGGGCTCGCGCGTGCTGGATGCCTTCGCGGGGTCGGGTGCCATGGGTATCGAGATGCTGTCCCGCGGCGCCGCCCATGCCGCCTTCTTCGATCTCGACCGCACGGCGGCGTCCCTGGTCACAAGCAATCTCCAGGCGCTTTCGTGCCCTGCCGCGCGCGCCTCGGTCACGACGGGCGACGTGCTTCTGGCCGCCCAGCGCGGTCGCATGGCGGGGGCGCCATTCGACGTCGTCATCCTCGACCCGCCCTACGCCTTCCCGGCTCAGACCGTCGCATCCCTGCTCGAGAACCTCGCGGCGCACGGCATGCTGCGCGACGGCGCGCTCGCGTTGTACGAGCATGCGCGCGCTTCCGCAGGCGTCGAGGCCGCGGGCTTCATCGAGCTGCGGGACAAGCGCTACGGCAGCACCTCCGTTCAGCTTCTCCGATTGCGGTCCGAGGCGAGCGAAGGGGACGGGGGGCCGTCCGGCGACCTCGCGGATTCGGGTGATGCCCGTGAATAGGATCGAGCACGCGCTGGTTCCCGGAACCTTCGATCCCGTCACGTTCGGCCATATCGACGTGGTGCGCCGGACGAGCCGCCTGTTTCCGAAGGTGACCGTCGCGGTCGCGGAATCCCTGGGCAAAAACGGCGTCGGGACCGTATTCACGCTCGACGAGCGGGTCGATCTGGCGAAGAGGGCGCTCGGGGGGCTCGAGAACGTATCGGTGGAACCCTTTACGGGCCTGCTCGTCGACTTCGCCCGCCAGGTCGATGCGGGCGCGGTCGTCAAGGGACTGCGCGCGATGACGGATTTCGAGTACGAGCTGCAGCAGGCGGATTTGAACTACCGGCTCGACGCCGAGCTCGAGTCCATCTTCGTGATGAGCTCGCCGCAGTACGGCTACCTGTCATCGTCCGTCGTTCGCCAGATAGCCTCGTTTGGAGGCGATGTGTCGGAGTTCGTGCCGGCATGCGTAGTTGCCGCGCTGAAAGAGCGCTTTAAGTAAGATTCGTGCAGCATGTGGTACCATTATCCGTTGACATGCAACCGTTGAAAGGAGATCGGATGCCGGGCGAGTATCTTCCTGGCGAGAGGATTGAGAGCTTGGTCGATGAGCTTGAGGGCATCATCGAGGAGGCCAAGCCGCCTTTCGGCAAGGGCGCGCAGTTCAAAGTGATCGAGACCGAGGTCTTCTTCAACATTCTCGAGGAAATTCGCATGAGCTATCCCGAGGAGTGGCAGAAGTCCCGCCGCATCCTGCGCGAGCGCGACGAGCTGCTCGGCTCCGCCGTCGCCCAGGCCGATTCCATCATCGCCGACGCGCAGCAGCAGGCGCTCACGATCGCCGGCGAGCAGGAGATCGTCCGTTTGGCCCAGCAGCAGGCCGATGATATTCGCGACCGCGCCCAGCAGTACGAGCGCGAGACGCGCTACGCCGCCGAAGATTACGCCGAGCAGGTGTTCACGCACCTCGAGGAAAACCTCAAGAGCCTCACCTCCACCGTGGCCCGTTGCCGCGCCCAGCTCAACGAGGGTGCCAACCAGTCCCAGAACGGTGCCTGGTAGCCATGGAAGAGATGAATCCGGTCGTCGTGGACCTTACGGGTCAGCTTGAAAACCCCGGCGAATCGCTCCCTGTTTCCGGGCGGGTCGATGTTTCGAGCTTCGTGGTCGGCGAGAAGGAGTTCAGCGTCGCCGACGGCATCGCCTACGACGTCGTTTTCACCAACGCCGGCGACGGCATCCTCGTCACGGGCCTGGTTCGCGCCGTGGCGACGGGTACGTGCGATCGCTGCCTGGACCAGGCGACCCTTGATATCTCCGGCGAGATCGAGGAATACTATCTTTTCGAAGCTCCCGAAGACCAGGAGGCCTATGAGGACGGCTTCGAGCTGATCGGCGAGGACCGGCTCATCGACCTCGCCGGCCCCATCAACGACGCGGTCGTGATGGATGTGCCGTACGTCGTCCTGTGCCAGCCCGATTGCCGGGGGCTCTGCCCCACGTGCGGCGCCAACCTTAACCGCGATCAATGCGATTGCGCCGAGCGCGCCGAGCAGGATTGGGTCGACAGCGATGAGAATCCCTTTGCCGCACTTAAGAATCTCACGTTCGACGACTAGGCTGGATTTGTGGATGTTCATTCATAATTCGCCTCACAACTGTCCGTTCGTGCAAATTCTCCCTGCACACGGGATGTATCTATGCTAGTATTGCTATTTGCGCGTAATTGTGTTCAGATTTAGTTAATAAGGAAGGTCAACATGGCAGTACCTAAGCAAAAAAAGGGTCGCGCTAAGACGCATTCCCGTCGCTCCACGAACATGAAGATCACCGCCGCCGCACGTTCCGTGTGCCCCCGCTGCGGTGCCGTGAAGCTCCCTCACCACGTGTGCCCCAACTGCGGGTTCTATAAGGATCGTGAGGTCATCGTTACCGAGTAGCTGCTTCGGGGCTACCGTGACGTTATCGCGAAACACCATGGCCGGCTCGGTGAGTCGGCCATTTCGCTATGAAGAGGCGTTAACCGTAAGGGGTTTGACATCATGACAGCTGTTCGAGTTTGCGTGGATGCCATGGGCGGCGACGAGCCCGTAAACGTTGTTCTCCAGGGTATCGAAGCGGCGTTGGCCGCCGATGAACACCTTGAAATCGTGGTTGCGGGACCCCAGGACCTTATCGAGGAGTTCTGCTCGTCCCATGATCGCGCCGAGGCCCTCTTCGCCCCCGATGTCATCGATATGGAGGACGATCCCATCGAGGCCGTCATGAAGAAGCGCAAGTCGAGCATCGTTTTGGGCTGCCGTGCCGTCAAAAAGGGGTCGGTCGACGGCTTCTTCTCGGCGGGATCGACCGGCGCGGTGACCGCTGCGGGCGTCGCCTACGTCACGCCGTTCAAGTTTCAAACCGAAGCGGGGGAGAAGCGCCCCATCCGTCCCTGCCTCACCTCCACGCTGCCCAATCGCCGGGGAGGCTTAACCGTTTTTTGCGACATGGGCGCCAATCCGGACGTGGAACCCGACGACGTCGTGCGCTTCGCACAGATGGGCGCCGCCTACGCGTGCACCGTCCTCGGCGTGAGCCGACCGCGCGTCGGATTGCTGTCCAACGGGACCGAGGAGGGCAAGGGGTCTCGGTTCACGAAGAGCTGCTTCCCGCTCATGAGGGGCCAGGTGCCGGGCTTCGCGGGGAACTGCGAGGGCAACGATATCGTCTCCGGTGATTACGACGTCGTCGTCACGGACGGCTTCGCGGGCAACGTCGCGCTCAAGGCCACCGAGGGCGCGGCCAAGTATCTCATGTCCGAGCTGAAGGGCTCCATGATGCGGTCGCTGCGCGGCAAGCTCGCCGGGTTGCTGCTCAAATCGGATCTCAAGGCCCTGAAGGAAAAGATGAGCGGGGATGCCAAGGGCGGCGCGATTCTTCTGGGTCTGCGCGGCGTCGTCCTGATCGGACACGGCGCCACGTCCGTCGAGGCGGTCAAGAACGGCGCGCTGGCCACCGCCGAAGCGGTGCGCGCAGGTCTTGTGGAGAGCGTCGCCTCATCCATGGATGGTATTGTTCGGTAGCGGATGTTACATTGTTGAGCGTGCCCGTGCGAGCGGGTACACTACAAAGCATCTGTCGATACGACGGCTCGCCAACGCGTCTCGTCGTGGTCCGAAAGGAGCTCACCCATGGAGCGCTCTGAGATTTTTGAGAAGGTCGCCGACATCGCGAGCGATGTCCTCGGCATCAACGCAGCCGAGGTCTCCGAGACCACCACGTTCGATGATCTCGACGCCGATTCCCTCGACCGCCTCCAGCTTGTCACCGCCATGGAGGACGAGTTCGATCTCGAGATCGACGAGGAGAAGCTGCTGAGCATCAACTCCGTCGCCGATGCCATCGAGGCGATCGAGTCTGCTCAGGAGGCTTAGTAGTTCGTGACACTCGCTAAGAAAGCGGCGCTTGCCGAGCAGATCTGCGGGCACAAGTTCTCCCGTCGCGATCTGCTCGAGAGCGCCATCACGCATCCTTCCGCCGTCGAGGGCCAGCCTGTTTCGGCTTCCTACGAACGTCTCGAGTTCCTTGGCGACTCCATTCTCGGCGCCGTGGTCGCCGAGGCGCTGTTTCGTGCGTATCCCGGCTTCGACGAGGGGAAGCTCACCCGTCTCAAGGTCTCGCTCGTCTCCGGTATGACCCTCTCCGAGGTGGCCCTCGATCTGGGTATCGACCAATGCATCGTGTTCGGTGCATCTGAAACCGGCACCGGCGCGCGCGGGCTGCATTCCGCTTTGGAAAACGTGTATGAATCCCTGGTCGGCGCTCTGTACCTCGATGGCGGATGGTCCGTCGCGGAGGAGTTCATCTCCCGCACGCTCAAGCCCCATCTGGCAACGGAGCGCGCGGAGCATCCCTCGAACCCGAAGAGCTATCTCCAGGAATGCGTGCAGGCCGATCACATGGAAGCGCCCTCCTACCAGCTGGTTGGCGTCGACGGCCCCGCGCATGAGCCCACGTTTACCGCCGTCGCGTTCGTAGACGGCATCCGCCGCGGTCGTGGAACCGGCTCTTCCAAGAAGGAGGCCGAGGCGGCCGCCGCGCTCGATGCGCTCGACCGCATGGGCTACACGCATAACGGGGTCATCTTGAAGAAAAAGCCGGGTAAGTAAGCGAGGCGTCGTGTATCTCAAATCGCTCACCCTCAAGGGTTTCAAATCGTTTGCCGACCGCGCCCATATGACGTTCGAGCCCGGCTTGACCGTCATCGTCGGTCCGAACGGCTCGGGCAAATCGAATATCTCCGACGCCATCCTGTGGGCTTTGGGCGAGCAGAGCGCCAAGCAGCTACGCGGTCAGGCGATGGAGGACGTCATCTTCTCCGGATCCTCCGCGCGCAAACCCGTCGGCGTTGCCGAGGTCACCTTGGTGCTCGACAACAGCGACCACATGCTTCCCGTGGACTTCAACGAGGTCGCGGTCACCCGGCGCATGTACCGTTCGGGTGAAAGCGAGTACCTGATCAACTCGAGCCCGTGCCGCTTGATGGACATCCAGGATATCCTCCATGACTCCGGGCTGGGTAAGGAGACCCATTCGATCATCTCGCAGGGCAAGCTCGACGCGATCCTTCAGAGCCGTCCCGAGGAGCGCCGCGCCCTCATCGAGGAGGCTGCGGGCATCTCGAAGCACAAGCGTCGCAAGGAGCGCGCCCTGCGCAAGATCGCCTCCATGGACGAGCACCTTACGCGTGCTCGGGATATCAACCGGGAGATCTCGCGCCAGCTGAAGCCCCTGGAGCGCCAGGTCGACCGCGCGCGCAAATACAAGGACCTCTCCAGCCGCGCCCGCGAGCTGACCCAGGTCCTCGCCGTCGACGAGCTCCGGCGCCTGCAGGCCCATTGGCAGGACGTCGAGTCGGCATCGCGCGAAGCCGCCGCCTCGCTCGAGCTGGCTCGCTACCGCGTCGCCGAGAAAGAGCGCGAGCTCGAGAAGCTGCAGGTCATGCTCGAGGAGAAGGGCCTGTTCGTCGGTGATCTCGGCGAGCGCCGCCGCCATATGCAGGATGTCGTCGGTCGCATCAACTCCGATATGCGCCTTCTCGAGGAGAAGGGCCGCAACATGGTGTCCCGGCTCTCGGAGATGCGCGGCACCCTTTCGGGGTCTGAGCATCAGCGACGCCGCGTCGCCGTCGAGCTCGAGGACACCGAGCGCCAGCTCGACGAGGTCCGCGCCGCGGCCGAGATCGCGCAGCGCGACGTCGACGACTTCCTTCCCGCGGCCGACGAGCTCCACGCGCGCCGCGTCGAGCTCGATGAGCGCATCTCCCGTCTCAACCGCAGCCAGCGGGATGCGCAGCGCACCATCGACGACGCGTCCCTGTCCCTGGTCAAGGTAAAGGAATCGCTGTCGAACGCCGAGCTCGAGGACTCGATGTACGCCGCTCGCTTGGAGCAGATCGACTCCAACGTCGAGAACGTGCAGGCCTCGCTGGATAGCCGCCGGTCTCGCGCCGACGAGGTGGACGGTCTTCTGGCGGACGCGCGCGAGCGCCGTGAAGGGGCCCGTGGGGCCATCGATACCGCCCAGGCGGCGCTCCAGTCGCTGCGCGAGCGCGAGCGCGAGGCGCGGCGCCAGCTCGACGAGGTCCGCTCCGAGCTGGCGAGCCTGGTCAAGCTCGATGCCAAGCTCGCCGATTCGTCGCCGCTCGTATCGCGGATATCGCAAGAGCGCGCCGAGGACATCGCGGCGCGCCTGGGCGACGTCATCGAGGCTCCCGTCGAGCTCGAATCGCTCGTCGAGCGCCTGCTCTCATCTGATATCGACGCCTTCATCGCCGCGGACGACCGGGCGCTGCGCTCCATCGCGTCGTTTGCGGCCGATGAGGCGGGCGCTTCCGGAGAGGCGTTGATGCTCTCCCGTTCGGCTTCTGCGGCCGATGGCCTCCCCGGGGCCGCGGGCTTCCGCCTCGTCGAGCGCCTGAGCGTGCGGGACGGCTATGCCGGCGCCGTCTCGAAGCTTCTCGGGGGCTACTACGTCGTCGGCACCGTGGAGGATGCGCTTGATGCACCGCTCGTTCCCGGTGTCACCTATGTGACGCCCGATGGGGCGCGCGTCCGCGACGGAGGCGTCGTGCGCATCGGCTCGGGTGCCGTTCAGACGAGCGGCGCGCTCGAGCGCAAGCGCCGCATTCGCGAGCTCGAGGGTCTGGAGCCCGATCTCTCCAGCGTGCTTGACCGCGCATCCACGCAGTTCGAGGAGGCTTCCGCGGCGGTGGAGGCGGCGCGCGCGTCGGAGTCGGCATGCGCCGGCGAGATCGCGCGTCTAGATGGCGAGCGCAGCTCCGTCTTATCGGAGATCGGCCGTCTCGAGCATTCCCTTACCCAGGCCTTCGCCGAGCAGAAGCAGATCAAGCGCCGCCGCGAGGAGGCTGCCGAAGCCGTTCGCGAGGCTCAGCCACGGGTCGACGAGCTTACCGAGCGACGCGATGCCGCCCGCGCCGAGCTGGATTTCCTGGCCGAGCAGATCGCGGACGCGACCGATGAGCTCGATCGCGTGCGCCATGACGACAGCGAGGCCGCGGGGAAGCTCGCGGACGCCAAGGTTCGCCTTGCGCAGTCCAAGGAGCGCCTCCGGAGCCTTTCCGCCCGCCAGCCCGAGCTGAAGCGGCGCCTCGAGGGGATCGACCGGCGCATCAGCGCGACCGAGCAGGCATCCCGCTCGCTCGAGGTACTCAGGCTGCGCGTCGATCCCCTGCATAACCGCTACGAGGCCCTATCGGAGCGTGCTATGGACTGGGCCGCGCGCCTGCGCGACCAGGCGTCCCTCGAGGAGGCGGATTCCGCTTCCCTCAAGAAGACCATCGAGGACGCCAAGGCCGAGGTCATGCGCGCGAAAGCCGAGGTCGAAGCTGCGAACGTGCAGGTGAACGATGCCCGCGTGGCTCGCGGAAAACTCGAGGTTCAGGTAGAAAACGCCGTCCAGTCCATCACCGCCGACGGCGAGACGGTGCTGGAGGAGGCCCTGCAGCTCCCCGCTCCCGCCGACCGCGCCGCCGCCGAGCGCGAGCTCGCGTCGCTCGCCCGCCAGATCAACAACCTCGGGCCGGTGAACCAGGTCGCGTTCGAGGAGTACGAGCGGCTCAAGGAGCGTGCGGACTACGTCGAGACGCAGCTTGCGGATCTCGAGAGCGCGCGCAAGGCGTTGACCAAGATTACGTCCGCCATCGATCGCAAGATGCGTCGGCAGTTCCTCGTGACGTTCGAGAAGGTCGACGAGAACTTCCGCGAGGTCTTCTCGATGCTGTTCCCGGGCGGGCAGGCCCATCTCGAGATGACCGATCCCGAGCATCCCGCCGACACGGGAATCGAGGTCGTCGCCCAGCCGCGCGGCAAGCGCATCACGAAGATGATGCTGATGAGCGGTGGCGAGAAGAGCCTTACGGCCCTGGCGCTGCTCTTTGCCGTCTACCGCACGCGCACGGTGCCGTTCTACGTGCTCGACGAGGTGGAGGCCGCGCTTGACGACTCGAATCTCTCCAAGCTGATCGGAGCCATCAACGTCCTGCGCGAGAGCACGCAGCTGCTGGTCGTCTCCCACCAGCGCCGAACGATGGAGGAGGCCGACGTCTTGTACGGCGTCTCGATGCAGGCGGACGGCGTGAGCCGTGTGGTTAGTCAGAAACTTGATCGCGAAACCGGAAAGGTCGTGAATGCATAAATGGGATTCTTCGATGCTTTGTCCCGCGGGCTCGAGCGGAGCCGTGAAGCGCTCAACGAGGTCTTCTACTTCGGTGGCGAGGTCGATGAGGACTTCTGGGAGACGTTGGAGGATACGCTGGTCATGGGTGATATGGGGGCGGAGATCTCGATGAAGGTCACGGATGACCTTCGCGACGAGGCCGCTCGCAAGAACCTCAAGACCGCGCGCCAGCTCCGGCGCGCCCTCTCCGAGCGTCTCGCCCAGGTCTTCGTGCGCCCCGAGGGGGACATCTTCCGCGACACGCCGAGCTGCGTCCTGTTCGTCGGCATCAACGGCGCCGGCAAGACGACCACGGTCGGCAAGATCGCAAGCGACATGGCCCATCGTGGCAAGCGGGTCGTCATCGGCAGCGCCGACACCTTCCGAGCCGCCGCGATCGAGCAGCTCGACGTCTGGGGTACCCGCGCCGGCGTCCCGGTGGTGAAGCGCGAGCGCGGCAGCGATCCCGCGAGCGTGTGCTACGACGTCCTCGACGAGGCCGACCGCTTGGGAAGCGATCTCGTCCTCATCGATACGGCCGGCCGCCTGCATACCTCGCCCGAGCTCATGCGCGAGCTCGCCAAGGTCGTCAAGGTCACCCGGAAGCGCGCCGAGCAGATGAAGCGCGGGCCCATGGCCGTCCACGTGGTCCTGGTCATCGATGCGGCTACGGGGCAAAACGGCCTCAACCAGGCCATCGAGTTCAACGAGGCCCTCGGTCTCGACGGCATCATCATGACCAAGCTCGACGGCACCGCGAAGGGCGGCATCGCGCTCGCGGTCGCGTCGCGGCTCAAGCTTCCCATCTACCGCGTCGGCGTGGGCGAGCAGGTTTCGGACCTGCAGGAATTCGATGCCGATGATTTCGCCCGCGCACTGGTGGGCGGGGAGTAGCATTGCCAAGGAGCGCCTCGTAGCGATATGCGATACGCCTCGAGGCGCGATACGGGCCCGTGCCCGATGCCATTCGATCTATGAGTTGGGGAGGACCCATGTTTAACAGCCTATCCGATCGCCTGAACGATACGTTCGACCGCCTTCGCGGCAAGGGCAAGCTCACCGAGGCGGATATCACGTCCGCCATGCGCGATATCCGCATGGCGCTGCTGGAGGCAGACGTCAACTACAAGGTGGTCAAGGACTTCGTCGCGAAGACGAAGGAGCGCTGCATGACCGCCGAGGTCCTCGATTCGCTCTCGCCGGCGCAAAACGTCGTCAAGATCGTTTTGGACGAGCTCATCGAGCTGCTGGGCGCCACCGAGAGCAAGCTCGTGCTCTCCAGCCGCATACCCAACGTGATCATGCTCGTTGGCCTGCAGGGCTCCGGTAAGACCACGGCGGCCGTCAAGCTGGCCTATCTGCTGAAGAAGCAGGGCAAGAGCCCGCTGCTCGCGGCCTGCGACGTCTATCGACCCGCTGCCGCCGACCAGCTGGCAACGCTCGGCGGGGAGATCGGCGTGCCGGTTTTCCGCGGCGATGGCAGGAACCCGGTCGAGATCGCCCGCGCCTCCATCCGCGAGGCCGTCGACCACATGCGCGACGTGGTCATCGTCGACACCGCCGGTCGTTTGCAGATCGACGAGCAGATGATGCAGGAGGCCGTCGACATCAAGAAGGCCGTGAAACCCGACCAGGTCCTCATGGTGGTCGATGCGATGACGGGCCAGGATATCGTCAACGTCGTATCCACCTTCGCCGAGCGCACCGATTTCGACGGCGTCATCATCTCCAAGCTCGACGGCGACGCCCGAGGCGGCGGCGCGCTCTCGGTACGCCAGGTGACCGGCAAACCCATCAAGTTCGTCTCGATGGGCGAGAAGCCCGAGTCGCTCGAGGTCTTCAACCCGGAGCGGATGGCTAAGCGCATCTTAGGGATGGGCGATGTCATCGGCATCATCGAGAAGGCCCAGGAGATGGCCGACGCCGAGCAGATCGAGGCCGCCGAGCGCATGCTGCGCGAGGGCTTCACCATGAACGATATGCTCGAGCAGATGCGCGCCGTCAAGAAGATGGGCGGCATGAAGGGCATCCTCGGCATGCTCCCCGGTGGCCAGCGCGCCCTCAACCAGATGGGCGGAAACCTCGATGAGAGCGTGTTCGAGCGCAACGAGGCGATGATCATGTCCATGACCAAGGAGGAGCGCGAGAAGCCGAGCATCATCAACGGCCAGCGCCGCGCCCGCATCGCCCGCGGTTCGGGCACTACGCCCGCCGACGTCAACGCGCTGATGAAGCAGTGGGGCGAGATGAACAAGATGATGGGCAAGATGCGCTCGATGACGCAGCAGATGGCCGGCGGCAAGAAGGGGAAGAAGGGCAAGAAGGGTAAGAAGATGCGCATGCCCGGCATCCCCGGCATGGGCGGTATGAACATGAACCAGCTCATGGGCGGGGGCAATCCCTTCGGAGGTGCTTCCGGTGGCAGCGACATGGATATGCTCCGCGCCATGGAGCAGCAGATGCGCAACAAGCGCTAGCCGCGCTGAAGGCATCTGCCTTATCGGCAGGGGTGCGGGCCCGTCGCATGCGGCGGGCCCTCTTCGTCATATCTGGGTATGCTGTGCATGCCTGCATGCGGCGGCGGCGCGACCGAGTCCATGGGTATAGCATGCTCGTGTGAACGTTCGGTACGCATGCCGTCATGCAACGGTACGACAATGAAGCGAGAGAGGAGCGGGGATGAGCAAAGCGGATGAGATATTCGTCGCGATGTGCCGCGACATCCTTGAGCACGGGACGACGACCGAGGGCGAGAAGGTCCGGCCCGTATGGGAGGATGGGGCGCCCGCATACACCATCAAGAATTTCGGGGTCACCAACCGCTATGACCTTCGAGAGGAGTTCCCCGCGCTCACCTTGCGCCGTACGGCCTTGAAATCCGCGATGGACGAGGTGCTTTGGATCTATCAGAAGAAGTCCAACAACATCGCCGACCTGAACAGCCACATCTGGGATCAATGGGCGGATGAGTCGGGTTCGATCGGCAAGGCCTATGGATACCAGATCGCTCAGAAGTCTCACTACAAAGAAGGCGATTTCGACCAGATGGATCGGGTTCTCTACGATTTGACCCATACGCCTTATTCCCGTCGCATCATGACGAACATGTACACGTTCTCCGATCTTTCCGAGATGCATCTCTATCCGTGCGCATATAGCGTGACGTATAACGTGACGGCGGATCCCGCCTGCGACAAACCCGTTCTCAACATGGTCCTCATGCAGCGAAGCCAGGATATCCTCGCCGCCAACAACTGGAACGTGTGCCAGTATGCGATCCTGCTGATGATGGTCGCCCGCCACTGCGGCATGGTCGCCGGCGAGCTGCTGCATGTGATCGTCGACGCGCACATCTACGACCGCCATGTCGACATCGTGCGCGAGCTCATCGAGCGCCCGCAGTACCCCGCCCCCAAGGTCTTTCTCAATCCGGCCGTCACGAATTTCTACGAGTTCACGACGGACGACCTCATCGTCGAGGATTACCAGCACGGCCCGCAGGTTAAGAACATCCCCATAGCCGTGTAACGCCGGGGGACGTCAAAAGGAGGTAGAAGCGCTATGAAATGCGAACTGAAGGCGATCGTGGCGGTGTGCGACGACTGGGGCATCGGGCGGGCCGGTGACATGGTGGTCGCCAACAAGGCCGATATGCGCCATTTCGTCCGTATGACCAGGGGACACGCCGTGATCATGGGGCGTAAGACGCTCGACAGCTTTCCCGGCGGCAAGCCGTTGAAGGATCGCCGCAATATCGTGCTCACGCGCGACCCGCTGTTCCATCGGTCGGGCGTCGAGGTCGTTCGATCGGTCGAGGAGGCCCTGGAGCGCATCGCGGACGAGGACGAGGCATGGGTGATCGGCGGGGCGCAGGTCTACCGTCAGTTTCTTCCGCTGTGCTCGACCGCCGTCGTTACGAAGAACCACTGCATTCGCCCCGCCGATGCGTTCTTTCCGAACCTGGATGACGATGCCTCCTGGTGCCTTCTTGAAGAGACCGATACCGAGCAGGTGGGTGAGGGAGAGGGCGATGAGGGTGTGTTCTACAGCTTCGCGACCTACCGCCGCGTCGGGGGCGCAGGGGAGTAGCCGGGTGGTCGCTTGCCCGATCGACTGCGCGGGACCACCGGCCGGGCTGCCGCGCCTCGCCGGCGGGCGAGGGCAGCGAGGCGCATCCGCCGTGCTGCCTGGTATATAACGGGCTAATCCTCCTATTCGTGGGGTATTATTAAATTTGTTTGCGAATGCGCCGGGTCCGCTGGGACCCGGCTTTCTTGAAGGGCCTCTTCCATGAAAACCATGATCTTGTATCGCTCGAAGCACCACGGCAATACCAAGAAGCTGGTCGATGCCGTCGTTAACGCGTTTCCGGAGGTCGAGGCGATCGATGTGGCCACACTGGGGAAGAACGAGTACCCCGATCTCTCCGAGTACCCGCTGGTCGGCGTGGGCACCGGTATCTATTACGGCAAGATCGATGCGGACCTTGCCCGCGTTCTCGCCAACACGCTGTGCGAGGGCCAGCAGGTCTTCGCCCTCATGACCTATGGCGGCAAGGATAAATGGTACGGCAAGGACATCGACGGGCTATGCCGCATGCGCAAGGCCAACTTCCTCACGTCCTATGGCTGCCTGGGCTACGATACCTGGGGACCGTACAAGTTCATGGGCGGCGTTTGGAAAGATCACCCAAACGATGAGGATATCCAAGGGGCCGTTGCCCACTACCAGCGCCTTATGGATGAGTACGGGGATATCATCATCGACCAGTACGAGCAGGCCCGCAAGCGCGCTGCCTGGGCCCAGGCGCATCCCGCCGGCGGCCTTATGGCTAACATCAAGCGCTCGGCCCGGAAGATCGCCCGCAAGGCGTCCGCACAACAGGGCGCCGAGCCGCGCTCGGCGGCGGACGGGTCTTCGGACAAGACTTCGAGCGACGAAGTCGAGACGGGCGAATAGGGAATGGGCTACCAGGTCATCCCGATCGAATCGCTCGATGATGATCGACTCGTCGCGTACACCAAGCTGACGGAGCGAGAGCTCCGCAGCGTCCTCGAACCCGAAAAGGGGATTTTCATCGCCGAGAGCGCCAAGGTGATCGAGCGCGCCCTCGACGCGGGCCTCGAGCCGGTGAGCTTCCTTATGGGGGAGCGCTGGCTCGATACGCTGCTCCCCATGATCGACGAGATCGATGCCCCGGAGCCGATTCCCGTGTTCACGGGTTCGATGGCTTTGATGGAACGGCTCACCGGCTTTTCTGTTACGCGCGGAGCACTGTGCGCGATGCACCGTCCGCCGCTGGTGCCCGCATCCGAGTTCCTGTCCGCCCTGTGCGCCCGTTCGGAGGGCCGTCCCGTTCGCGTCTGCGTACTCGAGGGCATCGTCGACCACACCAACGTGGGGGCCATTTTCCGCAGCGCGGCCGCGCTCAACGTCGATGGAATCCTCGTCAGCCCCACTTGCTGCGACCCGCTCTATCGCCGTGCGGTCCGGGTGAGCATGGGCACCGTCTTCCAGGTTCCCTGGACGCGCCTGGGGTCCGATGCCGGCACGTGGCCCGCCGACGGGTTCTCCGTTCTCAAGCAAGCAGGTTTCACGTGCGCGGCCATGGCCCTTACCGATGATTCGGTCTCGCTCGATGACCCCTCCCTGCTCGAGGTCGACCGCCTAGCGATATTCATGGGCACCGAGGGGCAGGGGCTGGGAGGCCGCACGATCGACGGATGTGACCGGGCCATCCGCATCCCGATGGCGCACGGCGTTGACTCGTTGAACGTGGCCGCCGCCTCCGCGGTGGCTTTCTGGCAGCTCTGCCCCCACGTCGATAACGGTTATCGGTATCGACCGGGTAGGTTCTAGCGATACGTCGTCGTTTACCCTCCATTCATAGAATGTTCTTCCGCGCCCTTGTGTCTTGCGATGCGAGGGCGTACCCTTCATGCGGGGGATTTCATACGATGCGATTTATATGCTGCGATATGTGATACGGGGGAGTGCATATGGGAAAGCGAGGGTCTTCGGGCTCTATCGACGTGACGCGGGGCGTTATCTGGCGCCAGTTGCTGGCGCTGTGCGTGCCGATCTTCTTCGCTTCCTTCTTCCAGCAGTCCCATGCGCTGATCAACGCGTTTATCGTGGGCCAGTTCGGCGGCAAGCTCGCGCTCGGCGGCATCCAGGCGACGATGAGCCTCTCGGAGCTCGCGGTGGGCATGGGCGCTGGTTGCGCCGTCATCACCGGGCAGTTCTTCGGCTCGCATGACGACGAGCGCTTATCCCGGTCCATCCATACGGCTATAGCCATCGCCCTGGCGCTCGGATTGGTGATCTCTATCGGCGGCGTCGCGTTCATGCCGCAGATCCTTGCGCTTATGGAGACCCCTCGGGAGCTCATGTGGGAGGCGGTCGCCTATTCGCGTTGCTATTTCGGCGCCATGGTCTTCGCGCTGCTGCTCAATATGGGAACCGCCTTGCTGCGCGCCGTGGGCGATACGCGGGCACCAGCGATCATCATCGCGAGCGGATGCGTGATCAACGTGGTTCTCGACCTGGTGCTCGTCGCCGGATTGGGGCTCGAAGCGCTCGGATGCGGCATCGCGACCGCTACGACCATCTTCATCAACTGCTGCTGCGTGCTGCGGCGCCTGATGCGCGCGGAGGGTGCATGGCGCCTCGATCCCCGCAAGATCGCGATCGATCCGCGCATCTGCCGCTCGATGCTGTCGTGCGGCCTGCCGCTCGCCATCCAGGCGAGCGTGTACTCGGTGTCGAACATCATCATGCAGTTGACGGTGAACACCTTCGGGGTCGATGCCGTGACGGGCTGGGGGCTCTCGGGTCGACTCGATGCCATCGTCTGGATGGTTACGGAGGCCCTCGGTGTCTCCATCACCACGTTCTCGGCGCAGAACTTCGGTGCGCGCAACTACGAGCGCATGCGCAAGGGGTACCATACCTCGCTGCTGATCACCGTGTTCCTGGTGGGATCGCTGTCGCTGTTCCTCGTTCTGTTCGTCGAGCCGCTTGCGGGCATCTTCATCGATGATTCCGCCGTTACCGGCTATACGGCCAAGATGGTCCACTTCATCGCGCCGTTCTACTTCTTCTACTCCATCGTGGACAACACGTCGGGCGCGATTCGCGGATCGGGGGAGAGCTTCCGTCCCATGCTGCTCACCATCGTGGGCACCTGCGTATTCCGCGTGATCTGGTTGCTCGTCGTGGTGCCGATGCACCATACGATCGAGACCATGCTGCTGGTTTATCCCGTTACGTGGATCCTCACCGCCGGCCTGTTCGTCGCCTACCATCATTGGGGACGCTGGCTCGCCCACGCCGAGGAGAGGGCCGGACGGCTGGAGGTGCAGCTGTAGCTCTCGCTGGCAGCGTTGTTCAGGTCGCCTAGTACTCGATTCCCCTGCGTGCCAAGATGCCCTCGTCGAAGTAGTGCTTCTCGCATCGCATCTCGGTGACGAGGTCGGCGAGGTCTGAGAGGGGCAGCAACCCGCGTCCGGTGAGGACGAGCTCCGTGCGGGCGGGCTTCTCCCGTATGAGTTGCTCGACGTCCTCGCGCGCTACGAAGCCGCGGCGCATCGCCTCGCCGAGCTCATCGAGTATGAGGACGTCTACGGGCGTCGACACGGGCAGCGCGGTATCTGCGGTCGCGTGATCGTGCTCGATGCCGAGTGCGAGCCGTGCCATCTCGAGGATTTGCCTGGCGCATGATTCGGGCGTGTCGCGGGTCGCCTGCATTATCGGTAGCCCGAAGCGCTCGGCGGCGTCGTGCTCGGCGCAGTGCAGCTTCTTGGCGAACTGCAGCATGAGGACGTTGAGGCCGTAGCCCTTCGCGCGAAACGCCAAGCCGAGCGCCGCCGTCGTCTTGCCTTTGCCGTCTCCGGTATAGATCTGCACCATTCCCTGGTCGAGTTCTTGCATCTTAGGGGCTCCTTAAGTATCTGTTGGTCTACGAATGTGGTCTGTGGGTACTATTACACCATTGAATCAACCGTTTGGACGGAGTTTGGTATATGGAAATGGATGATCACAAGCGCAGGAGGAATATGATCCTCTACGTGCTCATCGCGTTCGTCGTGTACCTGGTCATGAGCCAGTTGCTGTTCCCCAGCATGAGGAACCAGGTACAGGTCGAGCCCGCGAGCTACTCCACGTTCGTGGAGAAGCTTGAGAGCAAGGAGGTGAGCCAGGTCGATTACACCCAGGATGCTTCCTCGCAGGCGCTCTACATGCTCAAGGGCGAGAAGGATAAGGCGTATAGCACCACGGTCCCCACGACCGACAGCGGCATCTGGGACCTTATCCGCGAGTCCGGCGCCGACACCACCGTTGATATCCCGAATCAGAATTCGGGCTATATGACCTACATCCTCCTCACCGTCGTGCTTCCCATCGCCATCTTCTTCCTTGCGGGCTGGTGGCTCAACCGTCGCATGAAGAAGGCCATGGGGGATGATAACCCCTCTATGAACTTCAGCGGCGGATTCGGCGGCATGGGCGGCGGCCTGGGCAAATCCGGTGCCCGCATCGTGGCGTCCAAGGACGTGGGCGTTACCTTCAAAGACGTCGCCGGCCAGGAGGAGGCCAAGGAATCCCTCAAGGAGGTCGTCGACTTCCTCGAGAACCCCAAGCGCTACGAGGAGATCGGCGCGAAGCTTCCGCGCGGCGCCCTGCTCGTCGGCCCTCCGGGCACGGGTAAGACGCTGCTCGCCAAGGCCGTCGCCGGTGAGGCGGGCGTTCCGTTCTTCAGCATCTCGGGCTCCGAGTTCGTCGAGATGTTCGTTGGTCGCGGCGCCGCGAAGGTGCGCGACTTGTTCAAGCAGGCCAAGGAGAAGGCGCCGTGCATCGTTTTCATCGACGAGATCGATACGATCGGCAAGAAGCGCGACGGCGGCGGGTTCTCCGGCAACGACGAGCGCGAGCAGACGCTGAACCAGCTCCTTACGGAGATGGATGGCTTCGATAACCAGAAGGGCATCGTCGTGCTGGCGGCGACGAATCGCCCCGACAGTCTCGATCCCGCCCTGCTCCGCCCCGGTCGCTTCGACCGCCGCGTTCCCGTTGAGTTGCCGGACCTTGCAGGCCGCAAGGCCATCCTCGAGCTGCACTCCAAGGACGTCAAGACGGAGCCGCCGATCGACCTCTCCGCGATCGCCCGCTCCACCCCCGGTGCATCCGGCGCCGATCTGGCGAACATCATCAACGAGGGTGCCCTGCGTGCTGTCCGCATGGGCCGCAAGCGGGCGACGCAGGAGGACTTCGAGGAATCGGTCGAGGTCGTCATCGCGGGCCAGCAGCGCAAGTCCACGGTGCTGTCCGATCATGAGAAGCAGGTCGTCTCGTATCATGAGATCGGCCACGCCATCGTCGCGGCGAGCCAGACCGAGTCGGCGCCGGTGACCAAGATCACCATCGTGCCGCGCACGTCCGGAGCGCTCGGGTACACGATGCAGGTCGAGGCTGATGAGAAGTTCCTCACTACCAAACAGGAGGTGCTGGATAAGCTCGCCGTCTACTGCGGAGGCCGTGCCGCCGAGGAGCTCATCTTCGGAGAGATGACAACGGGTGCCGCGAACGATATCGAGCAGGCGACCAAGCTGGCCCGCAACATGATCACGCGCTTCGGCATGTCCGAGGAGTTCGGCATGATGGCGCTCGGTACGGTTCAAAACGCCTATCTCAACCAGGATACTTCGCTCACGTGCGCACCCGGTACGGCAGAGCGCGTCGATGACGCGGTGCTCAAGCTCATCACCGAGTCGCATGAGCGCGCCATGCAGATCCTCAAGGAGAACAAGTTCAAGCTCCACGAGCTCGCCCACTATCTCTACAAGAAGGAGACCATCACGGGCGAGGAGTTCATGAGGCTGCTCACGCGGGAGAATCCCCTCATGCCGAATGCAGGATCAGCGGAGTAGCTCCGATTCGCATCTCATTCCTCCGGACCACCCCGTCTCCATGCCTCGGTGCCTTGCGCATCCCTTGATGGCATGGGAGGCGGGGTGGCCTTTATACGCCGGCGAATTCGTCTCGCTGGGGTTTCGGACGCGTGATGCGGCGCTCTCGAACGTTGGCGCGGCGCTCGGTGTCGGTATTGGGTATCATCTGGTCCAGTGCATCAAGAAACGAAGGGCTGCCTTTTTATGAATAACGATACCGACCTCAAGTTCGCGATTCTCATCGATGCGGACAACGTATCCGAGAAGTACATCAAGATCGTGCTCGAGGAGGTGGCGAACAGCGGTGTCGCGACTTATAAGCGCATCTACGGAGATTGGACGAGCCCGCGTCTTGCTAGCTGGAAGAACTGCCTTCTCGATAACTCGATCACACCCATGCAGCAATACAGCTACACCTTCGGGAAGAACGCGACCGATTCCGCCATGATCATCGACGCGATGGATATCCTGTACTCGGGGACCGTCGACGGATTCGCGATCGTGAGTTCTGATTCGGATTTCACCCGACTCGTCGCGCGGCTTCGCGAGAGCGGCATGGTCGTCATCGGTATGGGCGAGCAGAAGACCCCGCGGCCTTTCATCGCCGCGTGCAATCAATTCAAGTACCTCGACTTGCTGTATGCCGCTCGTAAGGCCGAGGAGGACGACGCCGATGAGGACGAGGATGGTGAGGTATCGGACACCCCCCGTCGCCGTCGCCGCGGCCGGCGCGGCGGGCGAAAGGCGAGCCGCGCCAAGACCGAGCAGGCTCCCGGGTCATCGGAAGATCCCGTTTCCGACGATATCGAGGAGGAGATGGAGGTCTTGGAGTGCCCCGAGGTCCTGGCGAGGCCGCGGCGTCGACCGGGTGATCGAGGCGCCCTTCTCGCCGATGTTTCCGGCGAGGGCACCGATAAGGTCGCCGGTGATCTTGAGGACGCCGGCGCCGAGCTCGAGGACGAGGAGCTCCTAGACGATCAGGACGCCGAGCTCGCCTTCGGAGAGATGAGCAAGGCGGATCGCCGCAGGCACATGAGGATGATCCGCGAGACCGTGAACGCCATCATCGACAAGTTCTCGGATGACGACGGCTGGGTTGGCCTGGGAAAGCTCGGAGACCAGCTTGCGAAGCGGCTGCCCGATTTCGATGTTCGCAATTACGGATTCAAGAAGCTTCGTCCGTTCTTGAAGTCGCTCGGCGTCTACGAGTTCGACGAGCCCGCGGGCGAATCGGGCGCGCCAGATCCATCTGCGCATCCGCGAGCAGTAGCCAACGGGGCTTCCTTTTTTCGCCCATCGCGGTGCATGGGAGTGGTTCGGGCGGCGCATCCGGCCTGAGAACGCGCAGCTGCCCGTAGCAACTCGAAGCGCCCGTCGGCATCGAGCCGGCGGGCGCTTCGCTCTCTCGATCGCAGGGATGCCGCGGGGCGCTACGCCAGGCTCTTGCCGAAGGCGTCAGCCGTCTTGATGGCCTCGGTGAAGGCCGCGGACGTGAAGGGCTCGGGGTTGCCCTGCTTCCATTCGTTGGTGTTTTTGGCAAGCTCCGCTATGCGGGGCAGATGGCTTTCGTCGAGGTCGAGCTCTGCCAGCGTGACGGGCAAGCCGAGCTTCTTGTTGAAGGCCGCGTACCGTTCGAGCTGCTCGGTGTCTCCGATGTAGGCGAACAGCACGAGCACGCCGAAGCTGACGACCTCGCCATGCAGGTACGGACGGTTGCCACGCGGAATGCCCGTCGTGGCGTTGTAGAAAGCGTGCGCGAGCGACGAGTTGTAGTAGAAATCCGGCTGGTTGGTGAGGTTGGAGACGTAGCCGGTGTTGACCACGATGTCGAGCGCGATCTGCTTCACGGCCTCGCTCGCGCGGTTCGCGCGCACGTCGGCGAGCCCCTGCTCGCCAAAGGTCATGAGCGGCTCCGTGCAGGTGTGGGCCAGGGCAAGGCCGAGAGCGCCGGTGTGGGTGAGGCTGCCGCCGCTGGTGGCGTACTCGACCTCCGGTTGCTTGGAGAGCGCATCGCCGATTCCGGCCCAGAAGTACTCTTCGGGTGCCGTGGCGATGATCGCGGGATTGATGAAGATGTGCGCGGGCGCGTCGGGGTAGGCATAACCCTTGAGGGAATGGTCGTCGTTGTAGACCACGGCGATCGCGGTGGCACTCGAGCAGTTGGAGCAGATGGTCGGGACGGAGAAGACGGTCTTGTCGAGCTCCTTGGCGGCGGTTTTCACCGTGTCGATCGCCTTGCCGCCGCCTATGGCGAAAGCGACGTCGGCCGCGCGGAAGGCCGGGTTCGACACGAGCGCGTCGATGGCGGATTGGGTCGAATCGGTTCCGTAGACGATCTCATCGATAATCTGCACGTCCGTGTCGTCGAGCGCTGCGCGGATTCCCGGGGCCGCGGCCGCGAGGGCGCGACGACCGCCTACCAGGACGACGGTTCTTGCCCGATAAGGGGAAAGTGCCGCGGGGATCGCCTCGAAGCAATCTTCACCGACGGTATAGCTGCTCATTTGAATGGTGCGCATGTGACCTCCTTGACGATTTGGTGCTCGTGTCATTCTAGGTCGCGCTTGCAGGCCTCGTTTTCGTATCGAATCCTGAAAAAGAGTGTTAACGTGAGCTTGTCGATTATATAGGGAGGGTGGCTGTCGTGAAGGTCGTGGTGAGCGCTTGCCTACTGGGAGAGAATTGCAAGTACAGCGGTGGGAGCAACCGCTGCGAACGCTTGCTGGAGGCGTTGCGCACCCATCCCGATATCGAGGTGATTCCCGTATGCCCGGAGGTTGCGGGCGGCCTTCCTACGCCGCGTCCGCCCGCGGAGATTGTGGATGGCGAGGTCGTCAACGTTCTCGGCGAAAGCGAGGACGCTGCATACCGGTCGGGTGTCGCGGCGGAGATGGCGCGCATAGCGCCCGCTATCGAATCCGGAGAGCTCGCGGCTGCCGTACTGCAGTCCCGAAGTCCCAGTTGCGGCGTCCGCCACGTCTACGACGGCACGTTCACGGGCACGCTCGTTTCCGGCAAAGGCCTGTTTGCCCAGGCGCTCGCCGCGGCGGGCGTGAGGCTGGTCGATGCGTCCGAGGTGTAGTGATGTATCCGCGGCACGCCTTCGATGCGTTGATATCCCATACGCATCCATAGCGGGAAAGACGCATCCGTGCCAGTCCTTTTCGCTCGGCTCCCTGCAGCAGGGAGCGCCGCTCAAGTGTATCCGTTGAAGGGAGATTATGATGCGCCGGGTTCGGATTTGCGCCCCTGCGTGCTATCATGTCGAGCTACAGGCGTTGATGGGGACGAGTAGGTCGGACCCGCACGGTAAAGAGAGCTCGGGACGCTGTGATCCGGGTGCGTGCGACCGATTCGAAAATCACCCCGGAGCCGCGGTCCGAACGGCTGCTGCAACCAGCTCAGTAGACACCGCCGGGATGGCCGTCGTCACAGGCCAGCCGAGTACGGGGGAGTGCGCAGGCACGATCCTTTGAGCTGGGTGGTATAGCGAAACGCACCCTGCGGGCCTGCTTCCCGCATTCAGAGGCGCTTCGTCCCAGCTTGAGCTAGGACGGGCGCTTTTTTCATGCGTCCATAACGAGAAGGGGGTATTCGTGGCAAACGAGTACAAGCAGACCATGAACCTGCCCAAGACCAAGTTCCCCATGCGGGCGGCCCTGGCGCAGCGCGAGCCGGAGCGCCTGAAGCGCTGGCAGCAGAACCACGTCTACGAGCTCATGCTCAAGAAGAACGAGGGCCACGAGAAGTTCGTGCTGCACGACGGTCCTCCGTACGCCAACGGCCCCATCCACCTGGGCCACGCGATGAACAAGATCGCCAAGGACATGATCAACCGCTATAAGGCGATGCAGGGCTATGAGACCCCCTACGTTCCCGGTTGGGACTGTCACGGTCAGCCCATCGAGCACAAGGTCGAGGAGAAGCTCGGCACGGAGAAGTTCAACCAGACGAGCGTCGCGAAGATCCGCGAGCTGTGCAACCAGTTCGCCGTCGAGAACATCGACCTGCAGCGCGAGGGCTTCAAGCGCCTGGGCGTCCTGGGCGACTGGGACAACCCGTACCTCACGCTCTACCATCAGCACGACGCGGCTGACATCGAGGCCTTCAAGGCCATGTTCGATCGCGGCATGGTCTATCGCGGCCACAAGCCCGTGCACTGGTGCAAGCACTGCCACACCGCGCTCGCCGAGGCCGAGATCGAGTACGGCGACGAGACGAGCCCGTCCATCTACGTGCGCTTCGAGCTCACGAGCAAGCCAGCCGGCCTCGAGTCCTTTGACGGCCCCGTGGACTTCGTGATCTGGACCACCACCCCCTGGACCATCCCGTCCGACCAGGCGGTCTCCCTCAAGCCCGAGGCGATCTACACCGCCATCGAGCACGACGGCCGCGCCGAGATCATGCTCAAGGACCTCAGCCAGAAGGTCTGCGGCATCGCCGGCTGGGACGTCACGCCCGTGATGGTCGATGGCAAGCCGTACGAGGTTCCCGCCGAGGTTCTCGACCACCTGCACTACAAGCAGCCCGTCTTCGACGGGGTCGAGGGCGTGGCCCTGCTGGCCGACTACGTGGGCACCGAGGACGGTACCGGTATCGTCCACAACTCGCCCGGCCACGGCGTCGACGATTACTACGTCTGCATGAAGGAGGGCATGGACGTGTGCATGCCCGTCGACGACGACGGCCGCTTCTACAACGGCGAGGAGTTCGGCGCCGGCGGCCCGTTCTCCGGCATGGACACCGACGAGGCCAACCCGCACATCATTCAGTTCCTGCGCGACCGCGGCATGCTCGTGGCCGAGGTGAAGATCACCCACAGCTACCCGCACTGCTGGCGCTGCAAGAACCCGGTGCTCTTCCGCGCGACGGACCAGTGGTTCGTCTCCATGGACAAGACCGGCCTGCGCGAGCAGGCGCTCGACCAGGTGCGCAACCACGTCTCCTGGTATCCCGAGCACGCCGTCAACCGCATCGGCGCCATGGTGGAGCAGCGCCCCGACTGGTGCATCTCCCGCCAGCGCAACTGGGGCGTGCCGATCCCGTCGTTCACCTGCGCCGACTGCGGCGAGAAGATCATGAACGACGATACGCTCGACGCCGTCATCGCGCTGTTCCACGAGAAGGGTTCCGACGCCTGGTTCACCGACGCACCCGAGAGCTACCTCGGCGATGCCTGCGTGTGCCCCAAGTGCGGCGGCCATCATCTCAAGGCCGACCGCGACATCCTCGACGTGTGGTGGGACTCCGGCGTGTCCTGGAAGGCCGTCTGCGAGTACCGTCCCGAGCTCAAGTACCCGGCGGATGTCTACCTCGAGGGCTCCGACCAGCACCGCGGCTGGTTCCAGTCGTCGCTGCTCACCTCGGTGGGCACCAACGGCGTCGCCCCGTACAAGGCCGTCATCTCCCAGGGCTTCACCCTGGACGGCCAGGGCCGCAAGATGTCCAAGTCGCTCGGCAACGTGATCGACCCCAACAAGATCTGCGACGAGATGGGCGCCGACATCATCCGCCTGTGGGTCGCCTCCGTGGACACCTCCACCGACGTCGCCTGCGACCACGAGATCCTCGCGCGCACCTCCGACGCGTACCGCCGCTTCCGCAACACCCTGCGCTTCCTGCTGTCCGTGCTCGAGGGTCAGTTCGAGCCCTCGACCGACGGCGTCGCGTTCGACGAGCTCATGCCGCTCGACAAGCTCATGCTCGCGCGTCTCACGCAGGTCCAGGCGGAGGTCGACGATGCCTACGTCGGCTACGAGTTCAACCGCGCGTACCGCACGCTGTACGACTTCGTGGTCACCGAGCTCTCCAATGTGTATCTCGACGCGCTGAAGGACCGCCTGTACTGCGAGAAGCGCGGCAGCCACGAGATGCGCAGCGCCCAGACCGTCGTGGCCGAGCTGCTCTCCATGCTCATGCGCGACCTGCAGCCCATTCTGTCCTACACGGTCGACGAGGCCATGGAGTTCGCTCCGGCCGGTTGCCGCGACAACCAGGAGTACGGCGCGCTGCTCGATTGGTACAAGAGCCCCATCACGCTCGAGCAGGCCAACGAGTTCGCCGGCGTCCTCGAGGCGTCCCTCGAGCTGCGCGGCGTGGTCACCAAGGCGATCGAGGAGGCGCGCGCTGCGGGCACCTTCACCAAGAGCCAGCAGGTCCGCGTGAAGGCCACCGCGCCCGCTTGGGCCTACGCCCTGCTCACGGGTGACAAGGCTGTCGACCTTGCGGAGTTCTACATCGTCTCCGAGGTCGAGCTCGCCTGCGGCGAATCGTTCACCGCCAAGATCGAGGCCGCCCACGGCGAGGCGTGCGACCGCTGCTGGAACTTCCGCGAGAGCACGGGCGTTCACGGGGAGCACGCGCACATCTGCGACCGTTGCGCCGCTGCGCTCCAGTAAACCTCGGTCATTTCTTTCAGACCGTCCGCTCGGGTCCTCCATCGCGTAAGCGCGTTCGGGATCCCGACGGGCGGTCTTCATGCATCCTCTCGATGCTCTTTCTCTGCCAATTATTCAGAACAAGGGGGAGCCTTGGGTAACAGGCACGAACGCGCTCGCTTCATCCCGAGTCGTCGCTGGCGCATCGCCGTATCCTCGCTCGTCGCGCTGCTCTTCATTCTTTTGGACCGCGCGAGCAAGCTTGCGATCCAGGTGAATCTCGATCCCGCTCCCTTTTCGGGCAGTCGGTTCGAGGCGCCGTTTTTGCCGGGCATCCTGAAGCTCTTCTATGTCGAGAACCGAGGAGCCGCGTTCAGCTTGGGAGAGGGGAGCGGATGGCTGTTCGTTCTGCTCGCCCTTGCCGTCTGCGTCGCCGTCGCCGTCTATCTGCTCCGGGCGCACTCTGTGAGCAAGCTCGAGGTCATCGGCCTTGGCATGGTGGTCGGCGGCGGCATCGGCAACGCGATCGACCGCATCCTCTTCGGCTACGTGGTCGATTTCCTAGCGACCGAGTTCATCGAGTTTCCCGTGTTCAACGTTGCCGATATCGGCATCACGTGCGGTGTCGTCATCGCTTTCGTCGGGTATCTGCTCCTGAGCCCTGAGAACGAAGCGGGTTGCGGTTGCGATGGGGAATCGTCGCGGAAGGGGGGCGCGTGCTGATGGCGCAGGATATCCACTATCTCGTCCAGGCGGAAGATGCCGGCGTACGCATCGACGCCTATCTCGGGGCTCGAGATGGCATGCCGTCTCGGAGCGCATGCGCCAAGCTCATCGAGGCGGGCGCCATCACGTTGAACGGCGAGGCGTGCCTGTCGAAGAAGTACATCGTTCAGGCCGGTGACCGCATTTCTGCCGAGGTTCCCGAGGAGCGCGAGCCCGGCGAGGTCGTTCCTGAGGCCATTCCGTTGGACATCCGTTTTGAAGACGATCATCTGATCGTGCTGTCGAAGCAACGCGGGTTGGTGTGCCATCCTGCCCATGGGCATGATTCGGGAACGCTGGCAAATGCGCTTGTCTACCATTGCGGCATCGAGCACCTCGGGACCGTTCAGGGCGAGGACCGTCCCGGCATCGTGCATCGTCTCGATCGCGATACCTCGGGATTGATGCTTGCCGCCAAGGACGACGACACGCAGCGCGAGCTTCAGAACCTCATCCGAACGCGCACGCTCGACCGCCGTTATATCACCTTGGTCCATGGTCACATCGCCATGGACGAGGGCACCATCAACACGGGCATCGCGCGTTCGACGCGCGACCGGGTCAAGATGGCCGTTTCCGACGACCCCTTCGCGAGGCAGGCCATCACAACGTTCAAGGTGCTCGAGCGATTCGAGTCCGAGCGGTGGGATGAGGGGTATACGCTCGTCGAATGTCATCTGTATACCGGGCGCACCCACCAGATTCGCGTTCATATGCGCCACATCAACCATGCCTTGGTCGGCGATCCCCTCTACGGCAAGGGCGGCGAGCGCATGAACCTGGATCTCGATCGCCAGTTCCTTCATTCATGGCGCGTCGCATTCGACCATCCGTTGACCGGCGAGCGCATCGAGTGCCGCGATGAACTGCCCTGGGACCTCGCTGCCGCCTTGGAGGAGCTCCATGGCCGGTCCCTGGGACGAACCGCGGCCGGCGACGAGATCGTCCCCCAGCTCGGTCTGCTCGAGGACTGATCGCGCGGGCAATCTGCTTCGATGGTGAATATATCAGCCTTTTGCGCATATCCCGCTTCAGAGGTGCGCTGCAACCAGTTGCTGCGATACACTACGATGAAAAACATCGGCACACGTAGGGATGATCCGTGGCACCTATCGTATTCTTCAACTTCATCTTGGGCATCTTGTTCACCGTCTGCTTCTTCTATCAGGTGGTGTATCTGCTGATAGGCCTTTTCCGTGGCGAGGTCAAGCTGCCACGTGCTCGAAAGCAGCACCGCTATGCCTTCTTCATCGCGGCGCATAACGAGGAGTCCGTCATCGCCAACCTCGTACGGTCCATCCGCGACCAGGATTATCCATCGGAGCTGATCGACATCTTCGTCGTTGCCGACGCCTGCACCGACAACACGGCCCAGGCGGCGCGCGAAGCGGGTGCGATCGTCTACGAGCGCAACGATCTGGCGCGCAAGGGTAAGAGCTGGGTCATGGATTACGGATTCGATCGCATCTTGCGCGAATACCCGGGGAAGCATGAGGCCTTTTTCATCTTCGATGCGGATAACCTCTTGTCCAGGGATTACGTCACCATCATGAACGATGCGTTCGACCAGGGCTACCTCGCGCTCACCAGCTATCGCAACTCCAAGAACTTCGGTAGCTCGTGGATCTCCGCTGCTTATGCGACGTGGTTCCTGCGCGAGGCCCGCTATCTCAATAACGCACGCATGATCTGCGGGACCTCTTGCGCCGTCTCCGGTTCCGGCTACCTCATCTCAGCCAAGATCGTCGAGGGCATGCATGGCTGGGATTTCCACACCCTTACCGAGGATATCCAGTTCTCAACCTTCTGCGCCGTTCACGGCGTGCGGATCGGCTATGCGCCGGCCGAGTTCTTTGACGAGCAGCCGGTGACGATGTCGGCGTCCTGGAAACAGCGCATGCGGTGGACGAAGGGGTTCTACCAGGTCTTCTTCACCTACGGCTCCCATCTCGTGAAGTCGATCTTCCACCATCATCGCTTCGCCGCCTACGACATGCTCATGACGATCGCCCCGGGCATGCTCCTGACCCTCATCTCCTTGCTCGCTAACGGTACGTTCCTCGTGGTCGGGTCGCTTTCGCACGGATTCCTCGCGACCGATGCTGAGCTCGAGCTCTGCGTCGGCTCGCTGCTGATCACATTGCTCTACATGTACGGGACCTTTTTCGTCATGGGGCTCATCACCACGATCACCGAGTACCGGCATATCCACTGTCCTGCGAAGTGGCGCATCATCGCCAATCTGTTCACGTTCCCGTTGTTCATGTTCACCTATATTCCCTTAACGGTGGCGGCTTTGTTCCTCAAGGTCGATTGGGTCCCGACGCCGCATGATGTCTCCGTGACCCTCGACGAGGTCATCGAGGGGGCGCGCTAGATACGAAGAACCCGCGCGACCAGGATGGAATCTTGGTCGCGCGGGTTCTTCGCCGTTGGATGGGAATAGCGGCCACTCGGGCTGCGGTACGAAGCGGTGCGTCTCTCCAGGCGACCGGTTGGGCGTCCCGTCGGGTTCAGTAGCTCATGAATTCATGACGGAGCAGGTCGTCTCCAAAACTCCATTCGTCATAGCCCTGCTCATCTGAGCCCCAGTCATCGTAGCCGTAATCATAGTCGAAGTACGTGTCGTCGGTCGTGAAGCCATCGGTGTATACATAGCTTGAAAGAGCAGCGTATACAATCATCACCAGGGAGAAGGCTATCAACGTTATGACCCCGAGCACACCGGCGGTTAGGGCGTAGGCGAAATGAGAGGAGGTCGTCTGGCAGGCACTGCCCGCCGAGGCGCTTTCGAGTTCACGTTGCTCGACGGCTTGGGCGGCGCTTGCATCGGTGGTATTGGTCATCGTGGCTCCTTCTTGTTGGTTCCATCGCTATTATAGGGATTTCTACCGGGCAGCGCGCCGGGCTGCAGCTGTTTCACGCACTCGTTTCGTGGAGCGCTCCGTCGAATGGGTATAAGCGTGGCATTATAGATGGAAACCGGCATGGTGGCCGCCCTGCCGTCGATCGATTGGGGTATCAATGTCCGCATCGCATCCCTTATCCTGCATCGCACGCGATGATGCGCGCCGGGCGCCGCTCGACTCGCTGCGTCTGCAAGACGAATATCTGGAGATCTCCCGTTCGTTGGGAGGCGACGTCGCGTCCCGCTCCGTCGCGGACGGAATCCTCATGGAGCGGGGGGCTTACTACCACGAGGGGCCGGTCCAGTGGAGCTTCATTCCGAAGGTCTTCTCGCGTTCCGATATCTCCTACCTCGCTTGGATCGCAGAGACGACGGGCCGGATCATGAATAAGGTTACCGAGGCCTATGCCCGCGACCGGCGCATACGCGATTACTTCGGATTCAGCCCCGAAGTCGAGGAGCTCTGCCTCGCCCCCGTTCCCTATGAGGAGCCCATACCGATCGCGCGCGTCGACATCTTTCTCAACGAGGAGACCGGTGAATTCCAGTTTTGCGAGCTCAACACCGATGGGTCGTCGGGCATGCTCGCGACCTCGGAGGTCACCTATGCCAATCTGCACACGCGTACGGGGCTCGAGTTCTCTCGTCGCCATGCCGTGACGTCGTTCGATATCTACGGCGCCTGCGTCAACGCCGTGCTATCCGCGTATCGCGCTGCCGGCGGCGCCCGGGAGCGTCCGGTCATCGCGGCGGTCGATTTTTCCGAGAGCATCGCCGTCCATGAGATCGAGCGATTCCGTGCCGAATTCGAGGCGCGCTGCGCGAGCCTGCGTTTCTCCGACCTTCGCGACCTCTCCTATCGCGATGGGGTCCTCAGCGATTCGCAGGGCGCCATCGACTGCGTTTGGCGTCGCGTCGTCGTTTCCGATATGGAACTCAAGCCCTGCGACGGCGTCGAGGCGTTCGCCGCGTGCGCGCGCGACGGGCGCGTTCCCATCGTCGGTGCGTTCAGAACGTGGCCGTGCGCGACGAAGACCGTGTTCGCCCTGTTCCACGACCCGCTGATCGAAGAGGTGCTCGCCCCCGAGGAGGTCGCGTTCGTGCGCGAGCACGTGCCGGAGACGTTTATGTTGGATGGTTCGAGCGACCTGTCGAGGTTCCGGCAACGTGAACGGTGGATCGCCAAGCCCCGCGACGGCTTCAACGGTCTCGGGGTTCGCGCGGGTTCCGAGTGCACCGAGGAGGAATGGTCGGAGACGTTGGAGCATATGGCGCGTATGGGCGGCACGGTCCAGGCATACGCTCCGCAGTTCTACACGGTGAACTTCGAGGGCGGTGCCGGCGCTGTTGGCCAGGAGGAGGCGCGGTATTCGAACATGGAGGGCCTGTATCTGTTCGATGGGGCCTTCGCGGGGGTCTTTACGCGCTGCGGTGCCACGGCGGTCATCGGCGAGCATACGGGAAGGCTCAACATGGGCTGCCTCGTTGTCGACGAATAGGTCGCTCGGTATGCATGCGTGGTTTGGTTACGGCTTTTCGGCGCTGTTCGCGGTCGTCCTCGTCTGCGCGGGCGTCGTCGACGCCCGAACGCGTCGTCTTCCAAACCCCCTCGCCCTGGCTTTGGTCGCGTCGGCGTTCGGCGCGTCCGTCGCGCTGAACGGTCCGGGTGCGGCGGCGGCCCATCTTCTATGCGCCTCCGCGTGCTTTCTCATCTTGATGTGCCTCGAATTGCTCTGGCGGCGCGTGGCGGGCCGCGCGGGCCTTGGCATGGGGGACGTCAAGGCCCTGTTCGGCATCATGCTCATCGACCCGCCGCTCGCGCTGCTCGCGTTCGGTGCATCGCTGCTGGCGCTCGCGGTCTGCGCCCTTGCGGCGCGCGTTTCATCGCTGCCCCTGCTTCCTTTTCTAGCGGGCGCCTTCCTTGTTCCGTTTGGATGGTCGATCGCGTCCGCATGGGCGGGATGATCCGGCGGTGTCGGCATGATGGGGGATGATGCACATGTTCATTCAGGTGGTCTCGGAGGAATGATCGGTGTGAAGATGGGTTCAACGAGCAATGCATTGAGAACGCGGCTCGAACGCATGCCGCTTCGCTTATCCGACGATCTGTGCGAGCGCATGGAGCGCGATCGCGCGGCAGGATGGGTCAACCCCTTCCGGACGAACGACGACGAGGTTCTTCGCCGCGTCGACCGTCCGTCCGATCGCGGGAGCTTGTGGCGGCCCGCATTCGTGCGCGATGTCGAGAAGATCCTTCATCTTCCCGCGTATACGCGTTATGCGGGCAAAACGCAGGTCTTCAGCTTCAGAAGCAACGACGATCTCTCCCGTCGCGGCCTTCATGTGCAGCTCGTCGCCCGCATCGCACGGGATATCGGGTTTGCGCTCGGATTGAATTGCGACCTCATCGAGGCGATCGGCCTCGGCCACGACCTCGGACACACCCCCTTCGGACACGCTGGCGAGCGATATCTCGACGCGATCCATCGTGAGCGAACGGGGCGCTCGTTTTTCCACAACGTGCACTCGGTGCGCGTCATGGACGTTCTCTACGGGCGCAACCTGTCATTGCAGACGCTGGATGGCGCCCTTACGCATAACGGCGAATACGAGCAGCGGGTCTTCGAGCTCTCCGGGCTTGAGGACTTCTCGGAATTCGACGATATCGTCGAGCGCTGCTACGTCGAAGGGGGCAGGGCGATCGGGCATCTTAGGCCAATGACCCTGGAAGGTTGCGTCGTCAGGATCGCCGACATCATCGCCTACGTCGGTCGCGATCGGCAGGACGCGATCGAGGCCGGCCTGCTCGCCGAGGATGCGTTCGAAGACGGCATGGGGGGCCGCTATAACTCGTGGATTCTCTCGCGTGCATCGGTCGACATCATCGAGCATAGCTATGGCAGGGACCGCATCGAGATGAGCGAGGAGCTCTTCGCCGAGATTCGCCGCGCGAAAGCGGAGAACTACGCCAAGATCTACCGGGCCGGCGGGATCGAGGGGGAATGCGCCGAGGTGCTGTCGACGGCCTTCGCCTTGATGTACGACAGGTTTCTCGACGACCTCCGTCGGGGCGACGAGGGCAGCTATATCTTCCGCCATCATATAGCGCGCATCGAGCGCGCGCTGGCCCACTATGATCGCAGCTACCGCTGGCAGGATGATTTGAACCAGACCGTCGTCGACTACATCGCGAGCATGACCGATGGATATTTCACGGAGCTGGCTACGAAGCTGTTTCCCGAGATCTCCCTGCCGAGGAGAACCTACATCAACGAGCGATAGGGGCGCCGACGCGCGTCCGCAACCTCGCCGCCGCTTTCGAATAGAATGGATGACATGGATACCTTGTTTTCTGAACAGCAGCGCACCGCGCAGCTTAAGAACGCGCCGCTCGCCGTGCGCATGCGCCCCACGTCGCTCGATGACTATGTCGGACAGGAGAAGGCGGTGGGCCCCGGCTCCTGGCTACGGTCGGCGATCGAGCACGATGTTCTTTCCAGCGTCATCCTCTACGGGCCCGCTGGAACGGGGAAGACCACCCTGGCGCACATCATCGCGTCGACCACGAAAAGCGAGTTCGTGGAGGTCTCCGCCGTCACGGGTACCGTGAAGGACCTGCGCCGGGAAATCGAGGAGGCGAAGCATCGCCTCCTCATGTACGACCGCCGCACCATTCTGTTCATCGACGAGATCCATCGCTTCTCGCGCTCGCAGCAGGACGCGCTGCTCCACGCCGTCGAGAACCGTACGGTCGTCATGATCGGTGCGACGACCGAGAACCCGTATTTCGAGGTCAATTCGGCGCTTCTTTCCCGCGGCCGCGTGGTGGAGCTCGAACATCTCCGCAACGAGGACATCGAGCAGCTGGTTCGCCGCGCGCTCGACGCGCCCCAGGGGCTCGCCGGCCGCTTCCAGATGTCCGACGAGGTGGTCGATGCCGTCTGCATGCTCGCTGCGGGCGACGGAAGGGCTGCGCTCACCACGCTGGAGCTCGCAAGTGAGATCGCCGTCACGCGCGCACCCGAGGACGGGTGCCATGCGATCACGATGGAAGACGTGCGCGTCGCGAACCCCCGCCGCGGCTTCTCCTACGATAAGTCGGGCGACATGCATTACGACATCATCTCCGCGTTCATCAAATCGATGCGCGGCAGCGATCCGGATGCCGCTGTGTACTGGCTCGCCCGTATGATCGATGCGGGCGAGGACCCGAAGTTCATCGCCCGCCGCATCATGATCCAGGCATCGGAGGATATCGGCAACGCCGACCCGCAGGCCCTTCTCATCGCCGAGGCGGCTTTCAAGTCGGCGGAGGTCATCGGCTATCCCGAGTGCAGGATCAACCTCGCGCAGGCTGCCATCTACAACGCTTTGGCCCCCAAATCCAATGCCTGCGAGGCCGCCATCGATGCGGCCCTCGCCGATATTCGCTCGAGCGGGCAGCGGGAGGTCCCCGTCCACCTGCGCGACCGCCACCGTCCAGGCTCCGATGCCTACGGTCCCTACCTGTACCCCCATGATTATCCGGAGGGTTGGGTCGAGCAGCGCTATCTACCCGAAGGCCTGGAGCGGGGCGCGTTCTGGAGGCCAGCCGGCCGCGGCTGGGAGGAGTGGCGCTACGAGCAGTCCGCTCGCGACCGCTCGGGTCGGGCTCCGAGGACCGATGGTGCAGACGAGCTGTCGAATGAATCGCGTCTCGGATAGAGACGCCGGCCATGGGGTACCATGGGGGATAGCCGTGCCGGGCGCATCCGTCCGTCTCGGCGCATCCGTTCTTATTGTTCACGTTGGGGAGGCATGATGGATCCCATTCAGGTACTGTTGGCCGCCTTGGTGCTGGTAGGCATCTGGGCCGTTGTGGAACTGGCCGTCACGGTGCGTCGCGCGCGCGAGACGGTCGGATCGCTCGATAAGACGGTCGAGGAGGTTAACGACGTCATCACCGAGGCCCGGCCCGTCATCGCGAAGATCGACGGCGCCCTTGATGATCTCGCGCCCGCGCTCTCGCAGGTCGAGCCCCTGCTCAAGCAGGCGGGCGTCGCGGTGGAAGCCCTGTCCGCCGACCTGATCGAGGTCAACGGCGTCCTGCGCGACGTATCCGAGGTGACCGGGACGGTTTCCAGCGCATCCGGGGCCGTCAGCGGTATCGCGGACGCAGCGTCCGAGAAGGTTCAGAAGCTGTTTGGGAAGAAGACCCGCCGCCCCGATTCCCGCGAGCGCGCGCTCGCCGGCATCGAAGAGACCCCCGAGCCGTCCGCGGTCGCTCCCGTCGATGACACCGACGTCAGCGAAGACTCCGCCGGCGGCGGTTATTTCACCTACGGCGCCGAATCCGAAGGCGAGGCTGAAGATGAGCGCTAACGAGCCCGTGATCCTTACCGTCGCCGCCGATCCCAGTCTTGCCCGCCTGGTGCGCATGACGGCTTCGAACGTGGCGATGCTCTCCTCCATGTCGGTGGAGCGCGTCGAGGACATCCGCATGGCCGCCGAGGAAGCGTTCGTATACGCCTGCGCCTCATTCCCGGGCTGCGCGTTCGACATCACGTTCGAATACGACAGCGGCCATGTCTCCATGATCTTCGATCTCGGTGAGGCAGCGTTTGCCGAGCCCACGGTCGACGACCCGACCGCGGCCTACGTCGACCTCATCTTGACGGCTGTCTGCGACTCATATGAGAAGCGCGATGATAGCAGCTCCCTCGTCCTTACCCTGAAGGCTGATGTCGCATGACGGATTCGGCACGCGCCGCTCGCCCGGGTAAGACAGCGTGGGATAAGGAGAGGACCCACGAGCTGTTCCGCAAGTTCAAGGAAGACGGGGACCAGGATGCGCGCGAGAAGCTCATCATGTCCCATATGAACCTCGTCCGCTTCCTTGCGAACAAGTTCAAGAACCGTGGCGAGCCCCTCGATGATCTGATCCAGGTCGGCTATCTCGGTCTGCTGAAAGCCATCGATCGCTTCGATCCCGACCGCGGCCTGGAGTTCACCACGTATGCCACGCCCACCATCCTGGGCGAGATCAAGCGCCATTTCAGGGATAAGGGCTGGAGCGTTCGCGTCCCCCGCCGGCTGCAGGAGCTCTCTGCCAAGGTGAACCAGGCGACCGATGCGCTTACGACCGAGCTGCAGCGCTCGCCCACCATCGAGGAGATCGCCACCTATCTCGACGCCTCCGTCGACGATGTCCTCGAGGCCATGGAATCCTCCTCGGCGTACAGCTCGGTTCCGCTCGAGGGCTCGGGCAACGCCGACAACGATGATGCGCCGAGCGTCCTCGACCGCTACGCGACCGAGGATTCCGCTTTGAATTTCACCGAGGACCGCTTGATTATCGAAGAGGCCCTCAAGGGGTTCTCCCCGCGCGAGCGCGAGGTCATCGACCTGCGCTTCCTGCAGGGTATGACCCAGATCGAGATCGCCGAGCAGCTCGGCATCTCGCAGGTGCAGGTTTCCAGGCTTCTGAGGCGAACGCTGAAGAAGATCCAGGACAAGATCGACCCCGAAGGGGTCATGAGTAAAAAGGGCTAGGCCCCGAGGAGTTCGATGAACCAGCATGCAACCAGGGAAGACCATGAGCGCGCCGCCCGTTCGGCTTTTGTAAGCGTTTGGACGGTCATCGGCGCTGCCATCATCTTCTTTGCTGTTCTCAAGCTGCTTGGCATCCTGTCCGGCACGCTTCTATTCCTTTCCATCGGCACCATCGCCGCGTTCGTCGCTTCCCCGGTCGTGAACCTTCTCGATCGGCGCGGGCTTCCCCGCGGAGTCGCTGCGATCGCGGGCATCCTGCTCGTGCTCGTCGCGCTGCTCGTCCTGTTTGGCTTCGCCATCCCATTCGCTATGGCCCAGGTTGCATCCATTCTTCGCGATGCGCCGTCCTGGCTGTCCGCGCTCGGATCTTGGCTCGTCGAGCTCGAGAGCAAATATGCCGTCTTCGAGCATCTGAGCAACACCGTTCAGCTCGATTCATTGCTGAAATCGCTGAGCGATGTGTTCAACCAGGTGCTTTCCGGCCTGCTTTCCACGTTCCGCGACGGCGTCGTTCCCATGGTGAGCAATATCGCGTCCACGGTGTTCATCGTGTTCCTCGCGTTCGTGTTCGCTTTCTGGCTCGTTCTCGATTACCCGCGGATCAACGAGGAGATCTGCCAGGTCCTGGGCGACAGCCGTGCTTTGGACTACCGGCTCATGGTCGCCGTCGTCTCCAGTTCGGTCGGCGGATACCTTCGCTCGACGCTGATCAACTCCCTTATCCAGGGCCTGCTGGCCTTCTTGGGCTTCGCGCTCGTCGGTCATCCCTATGCTGCCGCGATGGGCATCCTCTCCGGTATCTTGAACATCATCCCGGTGGTCGGTCCGAGCATCTCGGCCATCACCGCCTCCCTGATCGCCTTGTTCTACAGCCCGATGATGGCCGTGTGGACCATGGTCGTCGCGATGGTCTCCCAGAACGTGACCGACAACGTAATCGCTCCGAAGATCAACCAGTCCACGATGCAGGTCCATCCCGTGCTGTCCCTCACCGCGCTTATCATGGGGTCGACGCTCGGTGGGACCATGGGCATGGTCATCGCCCTGCCCATCGCGGCCGTGCTGAAGAGCCTGTTCATCTTCTATTACGAGACCAAGACGGGTAGGCAGATCGTTTCGTATGACGGCGCCCTGTTCCGCGGCGCCCCGTTTCTCGACCATGATGGGACGCCCGTTCCCGCGTTCGATGCCCTGGGTGACGACACGTTCGTTACCGAGTCCCAGATTCTCGACAACGAGGCGATGCCCGAGGCGAATATGGCTCCGAGGCCCAAACTCGACAACCCTTGGATGAACCTGTCGTTCCTCGAGGGGGTCGCTCCGAAGTCGGGTGCGACGGGGGCGTTCAAGATCCCCTTCGCCGACCATGGCGCTCGCGAGCGCGAAGACGATGACGCTCGCGAGGACGACGGGAAATAGGTCGAGAGCCCGCGATGGCGCTACGGGCCGCCGGAAGCCGCGCGCTCTCGGCGGCCCGCTTCGTTGGCGCTGCATGATGCGGGTCTCGGGGACTCTGTGCAGCCTCAAATCAGTCGCTTACGCGCGGTAGGAGTTCGGTATAATCATACGGCTAAGGCTTTCTTTCATACATTAGGGGAGTATTCACCATGACTGCTGATTACCCGACTATGACTACCGCCGAGATTCGCTCGGCCTATCTCAAGTTTTTCGAGGAGCGCGGCAACAAGCTGTACCCGTCCTCGTCCCTTGTCCCCGACGACCCCTCGCTGCTGCTCGCCAACGCCGGCATGAACCAGTTCAAGGAGTATTACCAGGGCAAGAAGACGATGAAGGAGATCGGCGCCTGCTCCTGCCAGAAGTGCGTGCGCACCAACGATATCGACATCATCGGCGCCGACGGCCGCCATGCGTCCTTCTTCGAGATGCTCGGTAACTTCGCGTTCGGCGGCGTCACCAAGGAACAGGCGTGCGCCTGGGCCTACGAGCTCATCACCGAGGTGTTCAAGCTCCCTAAGGATCGTCTGCATTTCACGGTCTTCACCGATGACGACGAGACCTACGACATCTGGCGCGCCCTGGGCGTCTCCGAGGACCATATCACCCGCCTCGGCGAGGACGACAACTTCTGGGCCGCCGGCCCCACCGGCCCCTGCGGCCCTTGCTCCGAGATCTATTTCGACCTCGGCGAGGAAGTGGGCTGCGGCCGCGAGGATTGCGCGCCCGGCTGCGACTGCGATCGCTTCCTGGAGTTCTGGAACCTCGTCTTCACCCAGTTCGATCGCCAGGAGGACGGCTCGATGCCCGAGCTGCCCCATCGCAATCTCGATACCGGCATGGGCCTGGAGCGCATGGCGGCCATCATGCAGCACAAGAGCTCCTTCTTCGACGGCGACGTCATGCAGAGCCTCATCAAGCTCGGCGAGGACATCTCCGGTAAGACCTATGTCGACGACGATTACACCGGAGCCTCCCGTTCGCTTCGCATCATCGCCGACCATGCCCGCTCCGTGAACTTCCTTATCTCCGATGGCGTCCTTCCCGGCAACGAGGGCCGCGGCTACGTCCTGCGCCGCCTGCTGCGCCGCGCCGTGTTCCACGGACGCCTGCTCGGTATCGAGGACGCCTTCCTGGGCCGCTTCATCGATGCCGTCAACGACGTCATGGGCGAGGCGTATCCCAACCTCATCGAGAACGCCAACCTCGTCAAGGGCATCGTGAACGCGGAGGAGGAGCGCTTCTCCACCACGCTCAACAACGGTCGCGTCTATCTTGACGAGCAGCTCGGGGCGCTTGCCGACGGCGAGGCGCTTCCCGGCGCGGCCGCGTTCATGCTGCACGACACCTTCGGATTCCCCATCGACCTTACGGTCGAGATCGCCGAGGGCGCCGGACATGCAGTCGATATCGACGGCTTCAACGCCGAGATGGCCGAGCAGAAGGCCCGCGCCCGCGCCGCAGCCAAGGGCGACGCCTGGGGCTCCTTCAACGATGTGTGGACCGAGCTTTCCGATGAGCTTCCCGCGACAGAGTTCCTCGGGTACGACCATGAGAGCGTCGAGGGCGCTCGCGTTCTCGCCATCGTGGTGAACGGCGAGCGCGTCAAGACCGCCGAAGGCGCTTGCGATGTGCAGGTCGTGCTCGACCGCACGCCGTTCTACGCGGAGATGGGCGGCCAGGCGGGCGACCGCGGCCTTATCGATGCCGATGGCGGGCAGGTCGTCGTCGCGGATACCGTTTCCAAGGGCGGGCTCTACGTTCATGAGGGCCGTCTTGCGGGCACGCTCTCCGAGGGCGATTCCGTCTTCGCCGGTTACGATCTCGATCGCCGCGCGCTCGTTCGCCGCAACCATACTGCGACGCACCTGCTGGATGCCGCGCTCAAGGAGGTCCTCGGCGACCATGTCAACCAGGCGGGGTCGCTCGTCGCTCACGACTACCTGCGTTTCGATTTCACGCATTTCGAGGCTCTGAGCTCCGATCAGATCAAGGCTGTCGAGCGCTTGGTCAACCGCGAGATTCTCGCGGCCAAGCCCGTCGTGACCCGCGTCATGGGCATCGAGGAGGCTAAGGCTTCCGGCGCCGTGGCGCTGTTCGGCGAGAAATACGGCGACGTCGTCCGCGTCGTGTCGGTCGGAGAGGAGGAGCAGCCCTTCTCGCGCGAGCTCTGCGGCGGAACGCATGCCGCCAACACCGCCGAGCTCGGCCTGTTCAAAATCGTCTCCGAATCCTCGACCGGCTCCAACATTCGCCGCATCGAGGCCGTGACCAGCACGGGCGCCGTCGAGTGGCTCGAGGGTCGCGCCGCTATCGCGGAGCAGGCGGCAGCATCGCTCAAGTGCCGCATCGACGAGGTGCCGTGCCGTATCGCCTGCCTGCAGACCGATCTGCGCGAGGCTAACCAGAAGCTCAAGGCGGCTCTGACGGGCGGCAGCTCGGATGCGATCGGCTCGGCCATCGACAACGCGATCGATGCGGGGTCCTACAAGCTGGTGCTGGCCGAACTCTCCGGGCTTGAGGCTTCCGATCTGCGCAACGTGTGGGATACCGTTCGCCAGAAGGTGAACGGGCCCGTCGCGTGCGTCCTCGCCACCGTAACCGAGAAGGGCACCCCTGCACTGCTCGCCGCGGCGACCGATGACGCCGTGTCGGCGGGTTTCCACGCCGGGAACGTGATCAAGGAGATCGCTCCCAAGATCGATGGGCGCGGCGGCGGTAGGCCCGCGATGGCCCAGGCGGGCGGTAAGAATGCCGACGGCATCTCCGATGCCCTGGCTGCTGCCTCTTCGTTCATCCTGGGGTAGCCTATCGTGGTCGCCCTTGCGCTCGACATAGGTGAAACGCGTATCGGCATCGCCATCTCCGACCGGACCGGTCGGGTGGCGATGCCCCTCAAGGTGATGCCCGCTCAAGATGTGGTTGCGCTGTCTCGTCCCTTTCGCATGCTCGTCGAGGACCATGAGCCCGACATCCTCGTGTGCGGGCTTCCCCGTACGCTCGCGGGCGAGGAGGGGCCGCAGGCCGAACGCGTCAAGGAAGTGGCGCTCGGGGTGTCTCGTTCCCTCGGCCTGCCGTTGCATTTCGTCGACGAGCGGATGAGCTCTCGGGAAGCGAAGCGCATCCTGCGCGAGCAGGGTCTTTCCGAGAAGCAGATGCGCGGCAAGGTCGACATGGTTGCCGCCTCGCTCTTCTTGCAGGCCTGGCTTGACGGCTTCGACGGAAAGGATGCCGGTGAATAACGGACAACGCCCCGCTCCCGATCGCGCTCGGGTTTCTCGGCCCGCTGGCAAGCGCTTTAAAGAATCTCCGTGTAACCGGCCCGCGTCCCGCAGGGGGGTGTCCCCGTATAGCGGCTCTGCTGCCCGGCGAAACGCCGTCCCTTCCGGTCGCGTTGCCGATCGTTCCGCTTCTCGCAGGCCCGTTGCGCGTCGCGAGGGTCCATCGCCGATGGGGGCGGTTCTCGTGCTGATCGCCCTGACTGCCGTCGTCTCGCTGGTCGTCTTCGTCGTCCTACCTGCTGCGAGCAGCTTGCTGCCTTCGCATCGCGAACCCGTGGAGGCCGGCGTGGAGGTCTCGGTCACCATTCCCGAGGGGGCCTCGGGCGACACCATCGCCTCGCTGCTCTCCGATGCCCGGGTTATCGACAATCCTAAGGATTATTATGCCGCGGTGAACAAGCTCGATGCCGCGCTCTCCGTCAAGCCCGGTGACTATCTCCTGTATACCGGGCAAGATCCTGAAGACGTCGTGCGCCAGCTCGTCGACGGCCCGAACGCGGAGGGCACCAAGCTCGTGGTCCAGGAGGGGCTGACGCTCGCCCAGACGGCCGCGAACGTGGAGGCTGTGTACGGCATACCGGTTGATGAGTTCACCGCGCAGGCGAAAGCCTCGAATTACGTCGATGACTACCCCTTCCTCGAGGGTGCCTACAACGATTCGCTCGAGGGTTTCCTGTATCCCAAGACCTATACCCTCGGGCAGGATCCGAGCGCCGACGATGTTATCCGGGCCCTCCTCGATCAGTTCGAGAAGGAGACCGCCGGCCTCGGGCTCGATGAAGGGAGTACCGGTCTTAACCTCCAACAGATCGTCTCCATGGCTTCGCTTATCGAACGCGAGACCGCCGTCGCCGACGAGCGCCCGCTGGTGGCAAGCGTGATCTATAACCGCCTCGCCATCGATATGCCGCTCCAGATCGATGCCGCCATCGTCTACGCGCGCGGTGGGGGCAACCAGGCGGTATCTTACGCCGATCTGGAGATCGATTCGCCTTATAACGTCTACAAGAACCTGGGCCTGACCCCGGGTCCCATCTGCTCGCCGAGCGTGTCCTCCATCGAGGCGGCGCTCCATCCGGCCGATACCGACTACCTGTATTACGTCGCATCTCCAGCCATGGATGGCACCCATAGGTTCAGCAGCGACTACAACCAGTTCCTAAAGGATCGCGAAGCCTACGGGGCGGCCTCGTAATGCGCCTGCTTTCACCTCGCAGATACGTCTCTTCGGTGTGCTCGATCGATTTGGATGAGTTGAAGGCTCAGGGCAAGGTCGCCATTTTGGTCGATCGGGATAACACCCTCGTGCCCCGCGACCGCCGTACGGTTCCAAACGACGTTGCCCGTTGGCTCCAGCGGGCTCGCGCGCTCGGTTTCAGCATGTGCATGGTTTCCAATAACTGGCATCACAGCGAGGTCGCTCGCTCGGCTGCCGAGCTTTCGATGGACTGGATCTCGTTCGCCTGCAAGCCCCTTCCGTTCGCCCTGCGCATCGGCTGCCGGAAACTCGGCGCCCGTAGGGACCAGGCGGTCTTGATCGGCGACCAGCTGTATACGGATGTCTGGGCGGCAAACTTCGCGGGCATCGATAGCATCCTTGTGAAACCCCAGACGCACGTCGACATGTGGTATACGCATATCTTTCGCATCTTTGAGCGTAGGGCCCTGGCGGACCTTCCGTGCGAGGACGAGGCGGTCCGCTGATGGAGCGAATCGAAAAGCGCGGCTGCGACCATATCTTCTTCATCGGATTCTTGGGAGCCGGTAAGTCCACGTTGGCGAGAAACCTCGGAACGATGTTTCATAGGCGCTTCGTCGATACCGACCGCATGGTCGAGCGCCAGCAGGGGATGAGCGTCACCGAGATCTTCTCCACCCTGGGCGAACCGGAGTTCCGCGTGTTCGAGACGCGCGCTCTTGAGTCACTCGAATCCGAGCGCAGCCTTCTGGTAAGCTGCGGCGGCGGCATCGTCGAGACCCCGCGCAACATCGATTTGATGCGCGAGATGGGCTATTGCGTCTACCTGGACGGCGATATCGACGATTCCCTCCGGCAGATCAGGCGCAGCGATACCCGTCCCGATTTCAGGTCTGCCGAGCATGCGGCTCGATTGATCGAGCATCGGCGCCCCCTGTATCGCCGGGCCGCAGATTTCAGCGTCGATATTCGAGGTAAGGGCTTCCTCGATGTCTCCTATTCCGTTGCCGAGCTACTCTTGGAGCGTGGTTTGCTGTGATACGTCGTCAATTGGTCAACTTCGGGTACCGTAGCACCGATTTCCGCATGGGCGTCGGAGCGTTGGAGGAGCTCTCCCGCATGGTGTCCTCTGTCGTGGCGACCCCTAAGCGCGCCGTGATCGTCACCGATGCGTCTCTGGCCGTCTCCCATGGGCTCGAGGTTTCTCGCGCGCTCATCGATGCCGGATTCACCGTCGAGGACCTTTCGCTTCCCGCGGGGGAGCACGTGTCCACGCTCGCCTACGCGCTGCAGCTGTTCGAGGCGCTCGATCGCTGCGGGGTCACCGCGGACGACTTGGTCGTGGCTTTCGGCGGCGCCGAGGTCTGCTCGCTCGCGGCATATTGCGCGCGCTCCTGGTGCGGTGAGACGCCCTATGTGTTCATTCCCGCCACGCTCGACGCCATGGTCACCGTCGCCACATCGGTCCCGGCGCTCGATACCGCTGCCTCCCGCGAGATGGTATCGGTCGACCCCCGTGCGGCGCTCGTCGTATGCGATCCGTCGCTGCTCGCCGATTCCCCGCGGGACGGCCTGCTCCTTGGGTATGCCGAGATGATCGTTTCCGCTCTCATCGATAGCCGCAGGCAGTGGGAGCGCATCGAATCCGTGCTCCCGGGCGTCGTCGACGGGGACGAGGTCCCGCTGTACGATGCCCTCGGCATGGCGCAATCCGCTCGCGTGCGCGTGCTCACCTCTGCGAACCCCTCTGCGCGCAACGCCTTGCAGTTCGGCAGGACCACGGCGCGCGCCCTGCGTCTATGCCTGGGCGATGCCGTTCCCGCATACGCCCTGCTCGCCGAGGGAATGCGGTTCGAGGCCCGTCTCGCTCACGATGTCACCTCGTTCGACGTGGACGACGTGTTCGCTCTCGACGACCTGCTGGTCGAGGCCGGTATCGAGGAGGTTCCCTTCACGTTGGGCTGCGAGCGCTTCATCGAGGCGCTCAAAGAGACCCACTTCAAGCGCTCGAACCGGCTGATGTTCTCCCTGCCCCGGCATCCCGGTACCGTCCGCCTTTCGGTCGTCGATGAAGAGGTGCTCGAGCGCCACGCGCGCGCCTATCTCGCCTCGCGTGCCGAGCTGGCAGACGACTCCGAGTAACGCTTCGTCCTCAGTAGGGGTAGAATCAACGTCGAATCGCACGCTCACGTGGAAAGGAAGAGGATATGGCTGATGTGATGAATGGACCTGCGGGAAGGATCGCGCGCGTTCGCTCGATGATGGAGCAGCGCGGCTACGATGCCGTCGTGGTTCGCGACGAGGCGAATCTTCGCTGGCTTACGGGCGCCATGGGCGTATTCGATTACACCTTCGAGTTCCCCCATGTTGCTTTCATCAGTGCAGATCGCTGCTATCTCCATACCGATTCTCGCTACTTCAACTCGTTCAACGAGAACCTTCCCGAGGGCCATCCTTGGAAGCTCGATATGGACGAGGTCGCCATGACGCGCTGGGTCGCCGATCGCGCGCTGGAGACGAAGAGCTCCGTCATCGCCGTCGAGGACGATATGCAGATCTCGTTTTTCCGCGGCATCGAACGCGGCCTCGAGGACGTATCCATCTGCGCTCGTCTACCTCTCCTGCATGGCGATATCCAGCGTATGCGCGCGGTGAAGGATGCCGAGGAGCTCGAGCTCATGCGGCATGCCCAATCGATCACCGATGCCGCGTTCCAGCACATGTGCTCGTTTATCCAGCCCGGTTTGACCGAAAAGCAGATCCGCACCGAACTCGAGACCTTCATGTTCAACAACGGCGCGGACTCGCTCGCGTTCTCGTCCATCGTCGCCTCCGGCCCCAACACCGCCAATCCCCATGCGATCCCGAGCGACCGCGTCGTGGAGCGGGGCGATTTCGTCTTGATGGACTATGGCGCGGGGTATCGAGATTACCGCAGCGACATGACACGCACCGTCTGCGTCGGCCAGCCTTCCGATAAGCAGCTCGAGCTTTACGACCTCGTTCGCCGCACCCATGAGGCATGCGCCGCCGCTATCCATGCGGGCGTCGACGGCCGCGAGGTCCACCTGCTCTCCCAGAAGATCATCGGGGATGCGGGTTACGGAGAGTACTACGGCCACGGCCTCGGCCATGGCGTGGGCATCGATATTCACGAGCTGCCCAACCTCGGTCGCAAGAGCAACGTGCTTGAAGAGGGCTCCGTCGTTACCGTAGAGCCCGGCGTCTACCTGCCCGGCGTGGGTGGCGTGCGCCTCGAGGACTACGGCGTCGTGACCGAGGACGGGTTTGATCCGTTCACCCGTTCCCCTCATGACCTGGTGGTTATCGACTGCTAGGACGGGTTCGTCCCCATCTTGCGAGCCCGGCTTCGAGGTGCGTATCGTGTGTGCGCTTCTCGAGGCGGGGCTTGCTTGTTGTATAATTATTTGGTTATAAGCTCATCGGCATTTCTTTAGAGAAAGGCATTCCAATGGCATCTATCTCCACCGCTGACTTCAAGAACGGCATGGGCCTGCGCATCAAGGACAAGGTGTGCACGCTCGTCGAGTTCCAGCACGTCAAGCCCGGCAAGGGCGGCGCCTTCGTTCGCTATAAGACCAAGGACATCAAGACCGGCCGCGTCGTCGAGCAGACCTGCAACGCGGGCTCCAAGTTCGAGAGCGTCCAGCTGTTCACCAAGGAGATGCAGTACCTCTACAACGACGGCGTCGATTACATCTTCATGGACAACGAGACCTATGAGCAGGTTTCCGTTCCCTCTGATTTCGTCGGCGACAACGCCAAGTGGCTCCGCGAGAACGACACCTGCCAGCTGCTGTATGCCGAGGAGGAGCTCATGGGCGTGAACCCGCCGATGTTCATCATCGCCGAGGTCACCGAGACCGTTCCCGGCGCGAAGGGCGATACCGTCCAGGGCGCTTACAAGCCCGCGACCATCGATACCGGTGCCGTCGTCCAGGTCCCCATGTATCTCAACGAGGGCGAGAGCATCAAGGTCGACACCCGTACGGGCGAATTCGTTTCCCGCGCCTAGCGTTCCACCTCGTGATCTAAGGAGGAGACCATGTCCGAAGAGATCAAGATCGCAGGAATGGGGATTGCCCCCGAGGTCCTGTCCGCCATCGTGTCCCGTGCTGTCGAGGAAATCGACGGCGTCGCCGCGGTGGGCGTCAAGGACATCGCCACCAACCTCGTTTCCATGTTTTCCGCTCGCGGTCCCGTTGCGGAGCCGTCGGTCGAGGCGAGCGTCGTTGACGATAAGCTGTCCATCACGGTGCACGTCACCGTCTTCTTTGGCTATCCCTTCAAGAAGCTTGCCGAATCCATCCGCGATGCGGTGTCCCGCGCCATCGATGCCCAGGTGGGCGTCGAGGTCTGCGCGGTCGATGTCTGCATCGACGGACTCGTTTTCCCCAAGGAGTAATGCGTGAGTCTTAAAGTTGAGCGCGGGCGCACGCTTGCCCGCAGCCAAGCCCTTCAGATCATCTTTCAAGCGGAGGCGCTCGATCTTTCCGTCGACGATGTGCTCGCTGGAGACTACCTGATTTCCAAGGGTCCGCTCGATGCGTATGCGATCGAGTTGGCGCGGGGTTGCCATGACAACATCGATCGCATCGATTACGCGCTGCAATCCGTCTCCCAGAACTGGAGCCTCTACCGCATGCCGGGTACGGATCGCAACCTCCTGCGTCTTGCGGTTTATGAGATGTGCCTGCTCGGGGACGGCTCGGCGGTTGATGACGCCGTCGTCATCAACGAGGCCGTGGAGATCGCTAAGGCATACGGCACCGATGAATCCGCTCGCTTCGTCAACGGCGTCCTCGGCCGCATCTCCAGACTGGAAGAGCTTCCCGTTCCGCCTGCTTCCGATGATGAGGGAGATGGGGTAGACGACGCGGAGGCCGTGCAGGACGACGAGGTCTCCGATGGGACCGACGGTTCGTTCGACGTCGCGCCTGCATCCGATGGGGAAGAGGCTGCCGTCCTGGAGGATGAGGATGATGTGGTCGTCCTCTCCTTCGATGTGGATGGTGAATAGGAATGGCCGAAACCACGGTCAGGTCCTTCGACGATATCACCGAGCGACTCGATGAGATCATCGCCGCCGTTCGATCGAAGGATACCTCGCTCGAGCGGAGCCTCGATCTGTTTGACGAGGCGATACGCCTTGGTTCCAAGGCAGTCGACATGGTCGATCAATTCGACTTGTCGCCCCGCGAGAGCGAGTTGCTTGAAGAGGGGCCGTCCACTGACGGCGCCGAGCCTTCAAGGGCCGCATCCAGCCATGACGCCGTCTTTGGGGAGTCTCTCGACGGAGACCGGATATGAAGCGCGTCCGGCTCGATGACGAATTGATTTCACAGGGCATCTGCGAGAATCGCGCAGATGCCCTGCGCACGTTGATGGCGGGTCTCGTGTCCTCAGCGGGCGAGCGTCTCACGTCCCCCGGCATGAAGGTGACCCCCGGCATCGAGCTGCATGTGAAGGGCCGAATTCCCTACGTCGGCCGCGGCGGGCTCAAGCTCGCCGGCGCCCTCGATGCATTTCAGGTCGATCCGACGGGTGCACGGTGCCTCGATGTCGGTTGCTCGACGGGAGGATTCACCGATTGCCTGCTGAAGCGCGGCGCTTCCACGGTGCTGTCCGTCGACGTCGGACGGGCGCAGTTCGATTGGTCGCTGCGACAGGATCCTCGCGTCAGCCTGCTCGAGCGCACCAATATCGTCCGACTGCCCGAGATGGGTTATGCCGGTTGCTGCGACCTGGCCGTCTGCGACGTGTCCTTCACGAGTATCGCTACGATCATCGAATCGGTTTTGGACGTGCTGACGCCGCAGGGTCGATTCATCACGCTCGTGAAACCTCAATTCGAAGCAGATGCCAGCCTGGTGGGGGAAGGCGGTATCGTACGGGACCCCCGCGTCCATCACGAGGTCCTCGCCCGCGCCATCCGCCTCTTCTCCTCATGCGGACTCTATCCCGTCGACGTTTGCCCGTCTCCCATAACCGGCTCGAAGGGAAATCGGGAGTTCTTCTTGTTCGGCGACCGTGCTCTGTTCGGACAAGCGTCACCGGATGCGCTCGCCGAGCGGGTTGCGGAACTGATTGGTAAGGCGGAGCTTCTATGAAGGTCTTTCTCGTCCCTAACTTCTATAAGAACGAGGCCGTTCAGAGCGGCCTGACGTTGGAGCTCTGGTTATCTCGACAGGGTTACGAGGTCGCCTGGGCAGCCGATCAGCGTTCCGGGATCACGCTTCCCGCCGATATCGATGGGAGCGACCTCGTCATCTCGCTGGGAGGCGACGGTACGCTCCTGCGTGCCGTCAGGCTTGTCGGCGATCGGGAGATTCCCATCCTCGGCCTATCCTACGGGCACCTTGGTTTCCTGACCGCCGCAAGTCCGGAGGATGGCGATATCCTCCAGGTCGTGGCCGATGCGCTATCCGGCGAGATGCACGTGAGCCGGCGCTCGCGCTTGGAGGTCGCGGTGTATTCGGAATGCGACGATGGGTCCATCTCCGAGCTGCGCGCCACGTGCCTCAACGACATGGCGCTCACGCGGGGTCCGCTGTCCGATATGGTCGAGTTCGACATGACCGTGTCCGGCCATCATATCGACCGGCTTCGCGGGGACGGCGTCGTCGTTTCGACCGCGACGGGGTCGACCGGATACGCGTTGTCCGCCGGCGGCCCTATCGTGAATCCCGGATTTACCGGGCTGGTCTGCGTCCCGATCGCCCCGCATACCATCCAGGCGCGAGCGTTTCTCACCTCTCCTTCCGATGTGGTCGAGGTCACCATCTCGAAATCCCGCCCCTCCGTTGCCGCCATCGCGGTGGACGGCCAGTTCCTCTCTCCCGAGGGCGTAGTCGACCGCGTCGTCGTCTCGCGTGCCGACCGTGACGCCCTGCTGCTCGATTATGGCCCCGAGAGTTTCTACGCTTCGGTTTCCCGCGTCTTTTACGGGGTGAGACGGCATGATTGATGAGATCCGCGTAGAGAACCTCGCTTTGATCAAGGAGGCGTCGTTGGTGGTCGGTCGGGGATTGACCGTGCTCACCGGCGAGACGGGTGCGGGAAAGACGGCTCTGCTCAGCGCCTTGAAATTGCTGATGGGTGAGCGAGCCGATGCTTCGTTCGTGCGCGAGGGCACCGATTCCCTTCGCGTCGAGGGCCGGCTCTATCGAGATGACGAGGATCCCGAAGGTTTTTCGGTCGTGCGCACCGTTTCGGCCGACGGCCGCAGCCGTGTCAAGATCGACGGCTCCATCTCGAGCGTTCGAGAGCTCTCCGCTTGCGTTCGGCCCCTGGTCGAGCTGTGCGGCCAGCATGAGCATCAACGGTTGCTGGACCCCTCGTTCCATACCGATATGGTCGACCGATGGGCAGGTGACGCTGTTTCGGAGGCACGCGATGCCTACCGCGCAGCATGGGATGCCCGCAAGGCCGCGGCTGCCGAACTTGAAAGGATCGAGGCCGCCGCTCGGCTGCAGGGCGAGCAGGTCGAAGAGGCCCGTTTCCGCATGGAGCGCATCTCCGAAGTCGATCCCCGTTCCGGCGAGGTCGAAGAGCTTGAAGAGGTCCTGCCGCGCGCGGAACATGCCGAGGCGCTGGCGCGTTGCGCCCATGACGCGCAATCCGTGCTTTCCGATGAGGGTGGTGCACTCGATGCGCTGAATAGCGCCATCGCCGAGCTGTCGCGCATGGGCCGCGTTGACGCCGCGCTCGGCTCCTATGCAGATTCCCTGTCCGAGGCGTCGATCATCATCGAAGATGCCGCGGCGAGCCTTCGCTCGTATCGCGACGGCATCGAGTTCGATCCGAGCGAGCTCGAGCGGATGCAAGAGCGCTTGGCTCAGCTCAAGGGTCTGATGCGCCGCTACGGTCCCACGATGGATGACGTCTTCTCCCGCTATCAGGAGGCGGCTGAGCTGCTGGGATTGGTTGATGATGCCGATGGGCGCCTTCAGGCCGCGCGTGCGGCGTACGACGCATGCGAGCACGAGCTCGTCGCGGCTGCGAAGGAGCTCATGAAGCGCCGCGGGTCCGCCGGACCCCGCTTCTGCCGCGAGGTCATGCGGCAGATGCAGCGTCTCGAGATGCCCGGGTCCGAGCTCGTCTGGGATCAGCGTCCGCTTCCCCGTGAACGATGGACCGCTGCTGGACCCGCGACTTGCGAGCTGCTCTACCGAAGCGGCGCGGGCCTCACGCCGCGCCCCTTGAAGCGCATCGCCTCGGGTGGCGAGTTGTCGCGCGTCCTGCTTGCGACGAAGGTCGTCTTGGGCTCATCCGATCAATCGTCTACGCTCGTCTTCGATGAGGTCGATGCGGGCGTGGGCGGTGCCACGGCTCGCTCGCTCGCCGCCGTCCTCGCAGACCTTGCTCGAACGCATCAGGTCGTGGTCGTAACCCACCTTCCCCAGATCGCGGTCGCGGCATCCCATCATTACGTTGTCAGCAAGCATGCGGGGGAGGGCGGCGTCCCCATGACGACGCTCGAGCTGGTCGAAGGGGATGAGCGGGTCTTGGAGATCGCGCGGATGTTGTCCGGAGAGCGATCAGAGGCCTCTCTTGCCCACGCCCGCTCGCTGCTCGGTTGGGATTAGGGTCGACTCGGTTGCGCCTCGAGCGCGAGGTACGCATGGAGTAGTTCGAGGGCATGGCTATAGCCCGCTATGCCCTCGCCGGTGATCGTTTCCAAGCACGCTTCGCGCACGTAGGATATCTGCCGGAATGATTCGCGTTCCTCGACGGCCGAGATGTGAACCTCGACCGCCGGGATGGAGACGGCCTTGAGGGCATCGAGGATCGCCACGCTCGTATGCGTGTAGCCCGCCGGATTGATCACGATACCGTCGTACGTGCCGTACGCATGTTGAATGGCATCGATGATGGCCCCTTCATGGTTCGATTGAAAGCAATCGACCGCTTCGAATCCCAGGGAGCTCCCGGAATCTTTACAGGTTTGGACGAGCGATTCGTAGCTCTGGGATCCGTATATGCCCGGTTCCCGAATGCCCAGCATGTTTATGTTCGGTCCGTTGATGACCAGCGCCTTCATGATGCCTCCTAGCGCGCGCCGCGGTCGAGCAATGATAATGCGAGCCGCGCCGTGTGCTCGGCGTCGACCTGCGAGGGGACGGTGATGTCCGACCATGTGCGATAGAGGGGCATCCTGATGGCGGCGAGGCGCTCGATGCCATCGCGGGCGGTTATCGGCCTGCCTTTGCGAGCAAGCTCCTGGAGGGGCCGATCGAGCATGACGATACGGCTGTTCTGGTGAAGCAGGTCGTAGTTGCCGCTCCGCATGACGATGCCGCCCCCGCATGATATGACCTGCCCGCTTCCCCCGGAAATCGAGCGCAGGATCTCAGCCTCCTGGTTCCTGAACGCCTCCTCGCCCCGGGCAACGATGTAGTCCGCGCAGGTCGTGCCGAGCTTCTCCTCGAGTTGACGGTCGATATCCACATGGTGCCTGCCGGTGAGGCGGGCGATCTGCTCTCCGACGCGCGTCTTGCCCGAACCGGGCATACCGATGAGCGCGATGTTCTGCTCCGACACGGAGAGTTTGCGCGTCACCTCCTCGATGCGCTTCATGTCGACGCGGCGGCCGGTGTAGCGCTCCACCGCCTCCGCCGCTTGGGCGACGAGCATGAGCAAGCCGCCGGCGCACCTGATGCCCCGACGCTCGGCTTGGAGCATAAGTCCCGTACGCGCGGGATTGTAGACGATGTCGACGAGCCCCTCCAGCCCCGTGAGCGCATCCAGGTCGCACACGCTTTCGGGGCATCGGGGATACATCCCGACGGGTGTGCAGTTGACCGCGAGGGCGGCATGCTTCCAGGCATCGAGCCCCTCGTAGGTCACAGCTCCGGTGCGGCCGACGGGGTGGACCTCCATCCCGAGGTCCTCCAAGACCGTGCAGCACGTGCTTCCAGCGCCCCCGTCGCCTCCGAACACCAGCGCGACCTTCCCGTCCAGGTCGATATCCATGCTTTGCACGAGGACCTTGAATCCGTAGTAATCCGTGTTGTCGCCCCTCAGACGCCCGTCATCCATGCGGGTTATGGTGTTCACGTTGCCGAGCCGGCGCGCGATCGGGGAGATCTCGTCAAGATAGGGCATGACGGTTCGCTTGTAGGGTATGGTGACGTTCACGCCCTCCCATGCATCGCTTGCCAGAAAGGCCTCGACTTCATCGGGCTCGCGCTCGAATTTTCGATAATCGAGGCCGGCGAGCTCGCGGTAGATCGCGGGCGTGTAGCTGTGGCCGAGGACGCGACCGAGCACGCCGTAGGGTCTGTTCTGCATCAGAGTACCTCCAGATAGCTTCCGAAATAGGTGCAGTCCTCGCATACATCGCCAAGCGAGTCGAGGAGCGCCGCGAAGGATTCGCTGCCCACGGGGCAGATGAGGTCGAAATAGAACATGAAATCGAAATCCCGTCCCGGGATCGGGCGGCTTTCGAGTTTCACCAGGTTGATATCGAGTGCGTAGAATCGTTCGAGAACGCGGTAGAGCGAACCCGGCTCATGGGGAAGCGTCATCAGCAGGGATGTGCGGTCGGCACCGGGGTAGATGACGGGCTCGCGCGCGATGACGACGAAACGCGTGTAGTTGTTATCCGAATCCTGTACATCCGCTTCGACGATTTCGAGATCGTAGAGGTTTTTGCAGCTCCGGGAGCAGAGCGCCGCGAGGTCGCTCCTGTCGCTGCTCGCCACGAACTCCGCCGCCTGGGCGGTATTGCCCACGGCGGTGGTCTTCGCCCCGAGTCCCGACAGATAGCGCGCGCATTGGGCGAGGGCCTGCTCATGCGATACGACTTCGCGGATATCCTGCCGACGAACGCCTCGCTTTGCTACGAGGTTGTGATCGACCTTGAGGCGAAGCGACCGCACGATCGAGAACCGATACTGGGCCAGCAGGTCGTAGACCGCGTTCACCGAGCCCGCGGTCGAGTTCTCGATCGGCAGGATGCCGAACTCGCAACAGCCTTCGCTGACAGCGCGGAAGACGCCTTCGAATGTGTCGAAATAGGAGATGGAGGGAACCTTGAAGAGCCGGGAGGCCGCTATCTGGCTGTAGGCGCCCTCGACGCCCTGGCAGGCAACCGTTGCGCTCAAGGGGAAATGGGCCGTCGCGGGGAGAAGCGAGTCGAGCGCTTTCCGAGTCATACTACCCTCGTCGAGTCCGGCGAGGTAGCGGTTCTGCTCGATCTTGTTCATGGACATGAGGAGCGAGAATAGCGAGATGAGCTGGGGTGCTCGGTCATCTCGCGCCCGTGCGGTGATGGACGCGAGCTTGCGGCGCTCGCGTTCCGGGTCGAACACCGGTTTGTTCATCGACAGCTTCGCCTTGGCGACTTCGGGTGCAAGATCTAGGCGCCTATCGAAAAGCTCTATAAGCTGCGAATCGATCTCGTCTAGTTCGCGGCGCACGTCATCGAGCGTCATATCATGCTCCTTCCGTTCTATGCGCGGTCATGGTCGGGGACGGGGTAGCGCGCATCCCGAAGGCCCGAGAGGCGCAGGGATCCCGATTCGATCAGGGCATCCAGCAGCGCGATGGCGCATACCGCCTCGGCGACGGGGACGGCTCTCGGCACGATGCAGGGGTCATGCCTGCCGCGGACGCGCAGGGTCGCCTCGCGCCGTTCGAGCAAGTCGACGCTGTCCTGCTCCCGGCCGATGGAAGGAGTCGGTTTCACCGCCATGCGCCACGTCACGGGAAGCCCCGTCGTGATGCCTCCCAGGATGCCGCCGGCTCGGTTGGTAGCCGGCGCGGGCCCGCCATCTTGGATGCGATAGGGGTCGTTGTTCCGGCTCCCGGTCAAACGGGCGGCGCCGAACCCTGCGCCGAATTCGATGCCCTTGACAGCGGGGATGCCGAACGCGATGCGCGCGATGCGGTTCTCGATGCCATCGAACATCGGGTCGCCGATGCCCGCCGGCATGCCGTAGGCTACGCATTCGATGACGCCGCCGATGCTGTCCAGGTCGTTCTTCGCCGCGATGATGGCCTGGCGCATCTGCGCCGCCGCGGCGGCGCTCACGCAGGGGAGGGGGTTGGCGAGGATGGCGCGGATCTGGACATCGTTCGCCTTCATGGGATCGAGCGGGGTGTCGGGGATGGCTTCGGGGCCGAGGGAGGCGATGTGCGCGGCGACGCGCAGCCCTTGGGTCGCGAGCGCCTGCAGGGCTATGCCTCCGGCGATGCACAGGGGGGCGGTGAGCCGCCCCGAGAAATGGCCTCCGCCCGCGACGTCGTGGTTGTTGCGGTATCGGGTGTATGCGGCGTAGTCGGCATGACCGGGCCGCGGGACGCGCCGCAGGCCGTCGTAGTCGACCGATCGCGTGTCCCCGTTCACGATGATGCCGGCGATGGGTGCACCGCAGGTATGGCCATCGACGATACCGGAGATGATGTGCGCGACGTCGGTCTCCTTGCGGGCGGTCGCGGTCTCGTCGCGACCCGGCGCGCGACGGTCGAGGAAGCGTTGGAGCTCCTCGAGGTCGATGGGGATGCCGGCGGGCAATCCGTCGATGGAGCATCCGATGGCGGGAGAGTGGGATTGCCCGAATATCGACACGCGCAGCGCGTTTCCGATGCAGGATGACATGGCGCCTCCTTCAAGCGCTATTCGTCCAGGAGCTCGACGAGGCCGCCGAGTTCTCGGTAATGCTGGAAGAACAGGGGATAGGATTTGTTGACCGCTTCGGCGCCCTTGATGTAGACGTCGTTCTCGCAGCGCGTCGCCGCGATCGCGGCCATCATGGCGATACGATGGTCGTTGTGCGAATCGACGGTTCCGCCGACCAGAGCGGGGACTCCGTCGATGACGAGGGCATCGCGCTTGATGGTGATCTGGGCGCCGAGGTTGCAGAGCTCCGCCGCGACGGTGGCGAGGCGGTCTGATTCCTTGATGCGCAGACGGGCGCAGTCGGTGATCACGGTGCGGCCCTCCGCGACGGATGCGACCGCCGCGATGACCGGCACGAGGTCCGGGATGTCCTTTGCGCTCATCTCGAAGCCGTGAAGCTGGTCCGGTCGGGATATGGCGGCGTTCGTGGAGCGGCCGATCCGCGCGCCGAAACGCGAGAGCGCCGCGAGGACGTTGCGGTCTCCCTGGGCAGACGACAGCGTGAGTCCGTCGACCTTGATGGGCAGGCGCCCGAGCGCGCCCGCGCAGAGCCAGAAGGCCGCGTTCGACCAGTCCCCTTCGACGTCCACGGTGCGCGGGGTCCGATACGTATCGTTTTCGGTGGTGAACACCGTCGTCTCCTCGTCGCCCAGGACGCGACGGTCGACGTAGACGTCGACTCCGAACGATTGCATGGCCTGGATGGTGAGGTTGATATAGGGCCTGCTCTCGATCCGGCCGTGCACGACGATCTCGCTCGAATGATCAAGCAGCGGGGCTGCGAGAAGGAGTCCGGTGATGTACTGCGAGCTGACGTCGCCCGGGAGCTCGAATCTTCCCGGGCGCATCCGTCCCGACGTCTTCAAGGGGAAGCCCCCGAGCCCCTCGAGCTCGCATCCCGCGGCGATCAGCTCCTCGGCCATGGGGGAGAGCGGGCGCTCGCCGAGCCTCGTGGATCCGGTGAAGGTCGCTTCCGCACCCAGGGCGCAGGCGACGGGCAGCAGGAAGCGAAGGGTGGAGCCGGATTCCCCGCAATCGAGCGTGGCGCCGTGGAGGGCGCGCAGCAGCCCGAGCGCGACGCTTTTCGGCATCGGCTTGACGTCGTATCCGTCTTCGACGGGCTCGATCCGGGCGCCGAGCTTCACGAGGCAGCGTATGGTGGCGTCGATATCGGCGCACGTCGTATTGCAGGATACGTGCGTATCTCCGTTGGCGAGCGCCGCGATGATGATCAGGCGGTGCGCGACGGATTTCGATGCTATCGCGGGGATGGTGCCGGATAGCAGGGCTGGGCGGATATGTGCGATCATGCGTCCCTCGTTTCCTGGTGGTTGTGGGCGGCGTCGTCTCGGTCCGCATAGGCTTCGGCGCATGCGAGACCGACCTCGAGGATGCGCTTGAACTCCTCGATCGGCGTCCGTGCGATGGATGCGGAGCCGATGCCCCGTGGTACGACGAGGTCGATGGCGTCCCCGCTGCGCTTCTTGTCATGAAGCGCCGCCTCGAACACGCTTCGGCTGTCCGCCCTCGTCTCGAGGGCGAGCCCATGCCGGACCAGGAGCGATGCGATGCGGTCGGGAACCTCTTCGGGGCATACGCCCGCCGTCACCGAAGCGCTTGCGATGGCCACCATGCCGATGGCGACGCACGCGCCGTGTCCGAGCCGGTAGCCTTCCGCCGCCTCGACGCCATGGCCGATGCTGTGGCCGAAGTTCAGCAGCTTTCGCATGCCGGATTCGCGTTCGTCCGCTGCGACGACGGCTCGCTTGATGTCGACGTTGCGGGCGATGAGGTACGCCACCCGTCCGAGGTCGCGCTTGAGCAGCTCGGGGGTGAGGGGCGTCTCCTCGAGGCATGCAAAGAGGTCGGCGTCGGCGATCGCGGCGTGCTTCACGACCTCTCCGCAGCCGTCGGCGAACTGCGCGTCGTCGAGGGTGCCCAGGCAGCCGACATCGGCGATGACGGCCCGGGGCTGCCAGAAGGCGCCGGCGAGGTTCTTACCCGCCGGCAGGTCGATGGCGGTCTTTCCGCCAACAGAGGAATCGACCATCGCGAGCAGGGAGGTCGGGACCTGGATATAGGCGATGCCGCGCATATAGCTCGCGGCCACGAATCCCGCAAGGTCGCCCACGACGCCTCCTCCGAGGGCGACGACGAGGTCGCTGCGACCGAGTTCCGCACGGGCCGCGGCATCGAGCAGATCGAGGAAGGTCTCCCCGGTCTTGTGCTGCTCTCCCGCCTCGAAGGTGGCGAGCCGTGTCGTGAAGCCGGATTTCTCCAGGCTCTCCATGACGGGGTGCGCGTAGAGCGGGCCGACATTCGAATCGGTGACGACCAGGGCGCGTCCGCCCTCGCAGACGCTCCGCGCGATGTCGCCGACGCGCTCCAGCAGAAACGTGCCGATATGGACGGTGTAGGGTCTCTCGACCTCGATATCGACGGTGTATTCCATAGCGAACTCCTTCTATCGACGCGGGCGCGGCATGTCGTCGAGCTGGCGCTTGATCCGGTCCCCCTCGGCGAGAAGCGACCTGAGGCGGTCTCCGTCTGCGGAGCTCAGCGCGTCTCGGTACGCCTCGAGTGAGCCGATCAGGACGTTGAGCTCCTCGATGAGGTAGGGGGCGTCGGCGATCATCAGCTCGCTCCACATATCGGGGTTCAGGTGGGCGACTCGCGTGAGGTCGCGGTAGCTTCCCGCGGAGAAGCCGTGGTGGGTCTGCGCGGTCGGGCTTTTGACGTACGCGTTCGACACGACGTGCGCGAGCTGGCTGGTGAACGCGATCACGCGGTCGTGCTGGTCCGGCGTCGCGACGCTGAAGCTGCCGAACCCGCATGGCGCGAGCAGGGTGTGGGCGCGATCGAGGAGGTCGAGCCGCTCCGGGTCGTTTTGCGCCGGCGGGACCAGGACCATGGGGGCGCCTGCGAACAGGTCGGCGGTTCCGTAGGCATAGCCCGAATGCTCGGTTCCCGCCATGGGGTGTGCGCCGCAGAAGGCGAATCCGTGGGTCCGTGCGAGCTCGAATGCGCGGGCGCAGAGCCCTCCCTTGACGCCGGCGCTGTCTATGACGAGGGGGCCGGCGTCCCCGAGCTTTCCGAGCAGTTCGGCCCTGGATTCGAGCCAATCGATGCATGCTTGCGGGTAGGCGGCGAGGATCACGAGGTCGCATGCCGGAATGGTTTGGTTGTCGAGCACCCTGTCTACGACATCGATCAGGGAGATGGCGAGCGTATCGGCGTCCGTGTCGAACGCGGCCACGCTCCATCCCGCCGCATGGTAGGCGCGGGCGAAGCTGCTGCCGATCAGGCCGAGGCCGAGTATGCCGACGGTGCGGCCTGGTGCGCTCGGATGCGCTTCGCGCCGGCCATCGTTCGTTATCGTATCGACCATCTTCTAGTTGCTCCCGTCCGCTGCCTGGGATGCGACAACCGCGCGGATCTGCAGGATGCGCTCCATGGTCCGGTCGAACATATCGGGCGTGAGCGCCTGGGCGCCGTCGGACCAGGCGTGGCTCGGGTCGTCGTGCACCTCGATCTCGAGCGCATCCGCGCCGGCCGCGGTGGCGGCGAGTGCCATGGGCTCGACGTAGCGCGTGTAGCCGGTGGCATGGCTGGGGTCGGCGACGACGGGCAGGTGGCTGAGGTAATGGAGGGCGGGGATGGCGTTCAGGTCGAAGGTGTTGCGCGTGCGCGTCTCGAAGGTGCGGATGCCGCGCTCGCACAGCATCACGTTCTCGTTCCCTTCGCTCATGATGTACTCGGCCGCCATGAGGAGCTCGTCGATGGTGCCGGCGATGCCGCGCTTCAGCAGGACGGGAGTCTGGGTCTTGCCGACCTCCTTGAGCAAGGTGAAGTTCTGCGCGTTCCGCGCGCCGACCTGCATGACGTCGATCTTACGGTCGACGAAGAGCTGAACGTCCCGGGGATCCATGATCTCGGTGACGACCGGCATGTCGAGCTCCGCGCGCGCCTCCAGGAGCAGGTCGAGCCCACGCTCTCCCATGCCTTGGTACGCGTAGGGCGATGTGCGCGGCTTGTAGGCGCCGCCGCGCAGCATCGTGGCTCCGGCAGCCTTGACGCGCCGTGCGATGCGCAGGAGGTTGTCGCCTTCGACGGAGCAGGGGCCCGCAATGACCTGGAAGCTTCCGCCGCCGATTCTGACGCCGCCCCCCAGGTCGACGACCGTGTCCAGCGGATGGAACTTCCGATTCGCCTTCTTGAACGGTTCCGAGACGCGCTGGACCCGCTCGACGATCTCCATCGACTCGAGCAGGAAGGGGTCGATTTTGGTCGTATCTCCCACCAGGCCGACGATGGTTTCGTTTTCACCGCGGCTCACATGGGTTTGAAGGCCCTTGCTCTGGATCCATTCGATGAGGTGTCGCTCGGCGTCGGGAGAGGCGTTCTTTCGGAGGATGGCGATCATAGGTACTCCAATGGCTTGCGTACGTGTTCGGTGCTAGCCAGTTTATACTATCCCCTTACGGCACGGGCTGCTTGCGGCCGAGTCGTTACAAAGGCGCCATGCGCCGCTGCGATGCGCTCAAGAATTGCTTAAGAAATTCGCAGAGCCCCCTTCGCTTCTTTTGGGTATAATCGGTAAGCGTTGCGCGCCATTAGCTCAGTGGATTAGAGCGTCTGCCTCCGGAGCAGAAGGTCGTAGGTTCGAGCCCTATATGGCGCACCATCGTTCAATCGGGTCGCGAGCGCTCCGCGTTCGTGGCCCTTCTTGTATCTGGAAGACGTGTTCCTAGGGGGCCCAATGTCCAAAGAGGCAGCTTCCTCTCGTTCGCAGCTTTCGGGATTGACCGCCGAGGAGGTCCGCGACCGCATCGCCGCGGGCAAGGTCAACGTGAATACCGAGCTGAAGACCAAGACCGTGCGCCAGCTCGTACTCGAGAACCTCTGCACCTTGTTCAACCTCATCAACGTCGTGCTCGCCGTCCTGGTGATAGCGACCGGCGCCTTCAAGAACCTCACCTTCCTGGGCATCGTCTTTTTGAACACGGGCATCGGCATCGTGCAGGCCCTGCGCTCGAAGCGCATGGTCGATCGCTTGACGCTGCTGGCTTCCAAGAAGGCGGTGGCGCTCCGCGACGGCGCGGAGGTCGAGCTCGATCTCGACCAGATCGTCTTGGACGATGTCCTCAAGCTCGGTCGCGGCGACCAGATACCGGCGGACTCCGTCGTCGTCCGCGGCGATGCGCAGGTCAACGAGAGCCTGCTGACGGGGGAGAGCGACCTCATCCGCAAGCAACGGGGTGACGAGCTGATGAGCGGCAGCTTCCTCGATTCCGGGCTCGTTTACGCGCGCGTCGTCCACGTTGGCGCCGACAACTACGTCGCCCGCATCAACAACGAGGCGAAATACGTCAAGAAGGTCAACTCCGAGATCATGAACGCGCTGAACGCGATCGTCCGCTTCGCCAGCGTCGTCATGGTTCCGCTCGGCGTCGCCCTCTTCCTTTCGAGCGCTCACGAGGGGTACGCGGCCTGGGCGCGCGGCGCGTCGGACCCCTCCGCCACCTTCCTCATGTGGTTGCTCGGGGGGCTGGCTCCGTGGCAGGATGTATCCAAATGGATCCTCTCGACGGTCGGAGCGCTGCTCGGCATGATTCCGCAGGGCCTCGTCTTGCTCACCTCCTCCGTGCTTGCGATCGCGACGATCCGCCTCGCGCGCCGCAACGTTCTCGCCCAGCAGCTCTATTGCATCGAGACGCTCGCGCGCGTGGACGTGCTGTGCCTCGATAAGACCGGCACCATCACATCCGGCCGCATGGAGGTCGAGGGCGTGTACCCGATCGGCCTGGAGGGCGACGGCGCCCGCGAGCGCTCGGAGCTCGACTTCGCGTTGTCCGGTATCGCTCATGCGACGTCGGAAGACGCTAACGAGACGTGCAAGGCGCTGCTCTCGTATTACGGGGGCCGCGGCGTCGCGGTCGAGGAACCGGTCCGCATCGTCGCGTTCTCCTCGGCCAAGAAGTGGAGCGGGGCCTCGTTTCGCCGGGGTTCGTTCGTCATGGGGGCGGCCCAGTTCGTGCTTCCGCCCCATGTGCTCGCTTCGGTGGAGGACCGGGTCTCCGAGCTCGCCGATACCTGCCGCGTGCTCGTGGCCGCCCGCGTGTCCGGCTTTACCGCCGAGGGCGATATGCTCGGCGAGCCCGAGCCGCTCGGCTTCGTCACCATCCGCGACGAGATCCGGTCGAGCGCCGGCGACACCATACGCTATTTCTGCGACCAGGGGGTGGCGCTCAACGTCATCTCGGGCGACGACCCTAGGACCGTCTCGTCGATCGCGCGCGTCGTGGGCGTTCCCGGCGCGGAGCGCTACGTGGACGCCACGTCGCTCGACACCCCTGCGAAGATCGATGCGGCCGTCGACCGCTACCACGTGTTCGGCCGCGTCACGCCCCAGCAGAAGCGCGAGCTCGTGGTCGCCTTGAAGCGCCGCGGCCACACGGTGGCCATGACCGGCGACGGCGTCAACGACGTCCTCGCGCTCAAGGAGGCGGACTGCTCCGTGGCCATGGCGGCGGGTTCCGACGCCGCGCGCAACGTCGCCGAGATCGTGCTGGTGGACAACGATTTCGCCTCCATGCCCGCCGTCGTCGCCGAGGGGCGGCGCTCCATCAACAACCTCCAGCGCTCGGCGTCGCTCTTCCTCACCAAGACGCTGTTCTCCATGGGGCTGGCCGCTATCTGCATCGCCTTTCCCCCGTATCCGTTCGAGCCTATCACGATGACGCTCATCAACTTCTTCTGCATCGGCGCCCCCAGCTTCGTCCTCGCGCTCGAGGCGAACCGCGCGCGCGTGGAGGGCAGGTTCCTCGGCAACGTGCTGCGTCGCTCGCTGCCGGCGTCGATCGCCGTGATGGCGGCGGCGGTGCTCTCCATGGCCGCGAGCTCCCTGCTCGGGTTCAGCCAGGCCGAGCTCTCCACGCTCTGCCTCGTGTCGACCTGCGCGATCGGCGCGAGCCTCATCTGGCGCATCTCGTGGCCGTTCACCCCGCTGCGCGCTGCGGTGTTCGCGTTCGTCGTCATCGGCGTCGCCGTCGGGGTCGTCGGGTTCCCGGGATTCTTCTCCATCGCCTCGCTGGGGATCGCGCAGACGGTCGCCCTCGCGTGCATCGTCGTCGCATCCTGCCTCCTCTACGCCCGGTTGGCCCGCGTCTTCGAGGAGGCTCAGGGACGTCCCGCGCGCCAGGCTTCGGGTATCGGCCGAGGGGTTCGCGTGTCCCTGGGGCGCGGCGGCGGCCGGGTCACGAGCGCAGGCAGCCCGGTCGTTCGCGCCATCGGGTCCGTCAGGAGATCCTCCGAGCGGAAGCGGCGCGACCACGAGCTGCGGCGCGCGCAGCGCGACGCGAACCGCGCGCTGGCCCGGATGGATGGGGGCCGCGCGACTCAACGCGTTACGAAGTCCTCGTCCGGCATCCACGTAAAAATGGTGTCGAAGCGCTCTCGCGATATGAAACGGTAACAACCTCGCGATAGCATCTTGCAACGCGAAGCAACGACGACGTCCCGCGCGGGGCGTTCGGTCTCAGGAAGATAGGAGCACCCATGGATAACGCCGCCCCCGCCCGCCGAGGAGAGAGGACGCTCGAGATAGCCGGGTGCGCCTACTCGATGTATTCGGTCCTCGAGGTTCCGGGTGTCGAACGCCTTCCGTTGAGTTTGAAGATCCTCCTCGAGAACGTGCTGAGATGCGTCTCGGACGAGGGCGCCGCGCGCGCCATGGCCGACGAGATCGTCCGCGCCGGCTCCGCCTGCGAGACAGGCGGCGAGATCGAGTTCATGCCCGCTCGCGTCCTGTTCCAGGATTTCACGGGCGTCCCCGTTTTCGTGGATTTCGCGGCCATGCGCGATGCGGCCGCCGCGCGGGGCGCGGACCCTTCTCGCATCAACCCCCAGATTCCGTGTACGCTCGTGGTCGATCATTCGGTCGCCGCCGACGTCGTATCCTGCTCCGAGGCGGCGCGCCTGAACGCCCGGATCGAGGCGAGGCGCAATGCCGAGCGCTTCTCGTTCCTCAAATGGAGCGCGTCCAGCTTCGATAACGTCGAGATCGTTCCTCCCGGCGTGGGCATCTGCCATCAGCTCAACATCGAGCGGTTCTGCCGCGTCGCGTGGAAGGGCGCTTCGAGCAGCGGCGCTCCCTCCCTGTATTTCGATACCTTGGTCGGCACCGACTCCCATACCCCTACCGCCAACGGCATGGGCGTCCTGGGCTGGGGCGTGGGCGGCATCGAGGCCGAGGCGGCCGCGCTCGGCCAGCCGATCACCATGCGCGTGCCCGCCGTCGTGGGCGTCCGGTTGACCGGTTCCCTGCCGGCCGGGACCACGGCTATGGATGTCGCGCTGACCTTTGCCGAGCGGCTGCGCGCCCGGGGCGTCGTCGGGATGCTCGTCGAGTGCTTCGGTCCCGGCGTCTCGCGGCTCTCTCCGACGCAGCGGGCCACCATCTCCAACATGTCTCCCGAATACGGCTGCACCGCAACGCTGTTCCCCGCCGACGAGGCGACGCTTCGCCAGCTCGAGCTCACCGGCGCGTCCGCATCGGACGTGGCGTGCGCTCGCGCGTATCTCGAGGCGCAGGGGGCCTTCGGCGCCGATCGGTCCGGCGTCTCCTATGCCGATGTGATCGATATCGATCTCTCGACGATCGAGCTCTCCCTCGCCGGTCCGTCGCGTCCGCACAACCGGGTCGCCCTCCGCGATGTTCGCGCGCGCTTCATCGAGGCGCTGGGAGACCACGGGCGCCGGTTGGGCGAGGGGGCGTTTCCCGTCGAGTTCGACGGGCGGCGGTTCGACCTTGATCACGGCGCCATCGCGATCGCGGCCGTCACGTCGTGCACCACGGCTACCGACCCCGCCATGATGGTCGCCGCCGGCCTCGTCGCGAAGCGGGCGGTTTCGCTCGGATGCTCTCCGCTGCCCTGGGTCAAGAAGGTTCTCGCGCCCGGCTCCCATTCCACGACCCGCATCCTCGAGCGCGCCGGTCTTTTGGCCCCCTTGGCCGACATCGGTTTCTCCGTCTGCGGATGGGGGTGCATGAGCTGCATCGGCAACTCGGGACCCGTGTTCGATCCGGTCCATGAGATCGCGCCCGCGTGCGAGCTCACGAGCGTCTTGTCCGGCAACAGGAACTTCGATGGCCGCATCAGTCCCGATGTCGCCCAAAACTACCTTTGCGCCCCCGCGTTGGTCGTCGCGTATTCCCTTGCGGGCACGCTCGACAAGGACCTGACGAGCGAACCGGTGTGCCAGGGCTCCGACGGCCCCGTCATGCTCGCCGACCTCATGCCGTCCGACGACGAGGTTGCGCGCGTCCTGTCCGGCGCGCTCGACGAGTCCGTTTTCGAGCGGGGTGGAGACGGGGCCGAGGGAGATGAGAGCTGGCGCGCGCTGTCCTGCGAGCCCTCTTCGACCTTCGCCTGGGACGAGGGCTCTACCTACGTCCGTCGTCCCTCGTATTTCGAGGAGGCCCGCTCGAACCTCCGCTTCGAGCTCACCGCCGCCCGCCCGCTAGCGTTCCTCGGAGACTTCGTGACCACGGACCATATCTCTCCTGCCGGCGCCATCGCTTCCGGCTCTTCGGCGGCGGCGTACCTTCGCGATCATTCCATCAAGGAGGCGGATTTCAACACATACGGCTCTCGTCGCGGCAACCACGAGGTCATGATGCGCGGCTGTTTCGCGAATGTGAAGCTCGAAAACCGCCTTGCCTGCGGACGGGTGGGCGGCTGGACGAGCGATGTCGTCGACGGCGGCGTCGTCTCCATATTCGATGCGGCGTCCTCGGCTCAGCGGGCAGGGATTCCCCTCATCATCATCGCGGGCAAGATGTACGGCTCTGGCTCTTCGCGCGACTGGGCGGCCAAGGCACCCGCCCTGCTGGGCGTCCGCGCCGTCCTCGCCGAGAGCTTCGAGCGCATCCACCGGTCGAATCTGATCGGTATGGGTATCGTCCCGCTTCAGTTCGAGGAAGGGGAGAGCGCCGATACCCTGGGGCTCACCGGTCGCGAAGAATACCGGCTCGATCCCATCGACTTCTTCGAGGGGCTGCCCCGGACCGACCGGGTTCGCATGACCGCCGTGGATGCCGCGGGCCGCGCGGTCGAGTTCTTCGTCCGCGTCAGGGTCGATACCGTGACCGAGGGCCGCTATCTCGCGTCAGGTGGTATCCTTCCCTATGTACTTGATAAGCTGCTTGCTACGGAGCAATCGCGAAAGAGGTAGGCGTGATCTGTCCCCAGTGCTTCAAGAAAATCGAAGACGACGCTGCTTTCTGCCCCCATTGCAATGCATACGTGGGCGCATCCGACCAGCCCTCGCACGATGATTTCGTGTTCTGCGAGGGGTGCGGAGCCAGGCTTTCCGCCCACGACAGGACGTGCCCGAAATGCGGTCGGCCTGCTCCGGGCATCCTGTCTACGGAATCTTCCTCGTCCGATCTTGCGGCTGGCAAAACGGCGAATTTCCCCCGTCTCACGCAGCAGATGATCGATGCGGATGCCGCCGCGTCACGCGAGCAGGCACCTACGGCAGCGCAGGTGCTATCCGATTCGATCGATCCCTCGTCGACCAACGTGCTGCGTGCCGATGAGCTGCGCGCTGCCAGCGTCCCTCCGCTATCGGACGGCGAGGACCCCTATCACAAGAAGAAGAATCGATTCCTCAAGCCCGCGTTCACCGTCCTCGTCCTCGCGGCGGTGCTCGGCGGCGGATACTACTTCGTCGCCTACGATCCGCTCGGAGTCATGCCGGGGTTCATCGCCGCATTCGAGCAGGCGGCGAGCGAGATGTATCCGAGCAGGCAGCTGCCTCAGGATCCTTCCGCCGATACGGAGCCCATTCCCGAAGGTCCCGCCGAACCCACCGATGCCGACGTCTTCCAGGTCGTCAGCTCTTCGTATAACAAGGTGGTCGATTCCTTCGATGCGCTCGGGGATATCATCGACGACTACAATTACGGCTATATCGCCAGCGACCGGTCGGTCCGCGAGGAGAAATCCGCCGTCGCGTATGCCACGCGCGATATGCTCGATACCGTGGTAGAGGACCTTGATTCCCTGGAGCTGCCCGAAGACACCCAGTACGCCCAGGATGTCGAGAATGTCAAGCAGCTCGCCGGCTGGGTGCGCACGAGGGTCGATATCTACTGCTCGTCGTGGGATATCTCCTTGTCGTTCGATGGAACGACCGACCTGCCCGTGAAGCATCAAGACGAGATCCTCGCCCCGCTCCGCGAGCGCTCTACCGAGGATTCCGAGGCTCGCGATGCCTATTTCGCCCACGTCGGCCCCTATCGCCCGGTGGAAAAAAGCTCCAGCGTGCCGAATTCGTGAAATCAATGCAAAGTTGCTAATATTGTAGAGATATATCTTTAATTTCGGTGAAAGGGTTCCGCATGTTTGGAAAGAGTCTCCATACCCCCGAGTATCAGGTTGTCGGCGATGAGGTGGCGGTCATCGAGACGTCGCAGGGAACGATCCGCGTCAAGCTCGATGGTGCCGGCGCGCCCATCCACGTTGCTAATTTCTGCGAGCTTTCCACGATGGGGTTCTATGACGGCTTGAAGTTCCATCGCTATGTCCCCGGGTTCGTTATCCAGGGAGGCTGCCCGAACACGCGCGATATGTCCCGCGAAGACGTCGCCCGCGGCATCGAGGGCCCCGACGGCATGCCGGGGACCGGTGGGCCGGGGTACTGCATCAAGGCGGAGTACCTGACCAACCCCAACAACAGCCATGTTGACGGCGCCCTGGCCATGGCGCGCTCCATGATGCCGGATTCCGCGGGCTCGCAGTTCTATTTCTGCCTCGGTCCCCAGCACAACCTCGACTCCGGCTACACGGTCTTCGGGACGACGCTTGAGGGCCTCGATGTCATCTCCAAGCTGCGCGCTGGCGATGAGATCGTTCATATCGAGATTGAGCATGTCGCCTAGGGCGAACGAAGACGATAAGGAGCAATCGTGAACGCACAGCTACTTGACCAGGCCCGCGCCGCTTATCGCGCAGGAGATTTCTCCGCTGCGGCCCAGATGTTCTCTGCTGCCAAGACCGCCGATGAGGTGTGCGGCGAAGCCGACCACCTGCGCGGCAACTCGTTGATGCGGCTCGGTCTTTTCAACGACGCCGCCGCTGCTTACGAGGCGGCTTTGAACGACGCCGCCTACGGCAAGCGCGGCGCGCTTCTCACGAACCAGGGCAAGGCCCTCTCGGCCGCCGGAGATTTCGAGGCTGCCGTGGCCAGCTTCAACGGCGCGATTACCGATAGCTCGTATGCCACTCCCTACAAGGCCTATATGGGCTTGGGTAACGCCTTGCTGAAGCTCGGCAATCCGACCGACGCCGGCGTCGCCTTCCGTTCGGCTGCCATCGATGGCGCGAACCCCGCACCCGCCTCGGCCCTAACGAGCCTCGGTGATTGCTTCGTCTTGATCGGCCGTCCCGAGGACGCCGTCGAATCGTACCGCACGGCTCTCGATTTCGTCGGTCCCCATGATGATCCGCGCGCCATCAACGCCGCTCTCGGACAGGCGCTCGCGGCGGCGAACCGCCCGTCCGATGCGGTGGACGCGTTCATGCGCGCCACGTCCGACGGAATCTACCAGCTCACCTCCGACCAGCAGGTCGCCCTTTCCAGCGCCCAGGATGCGCTGAGCGCCCAGCGCTCCATGTCGACCGAGGTCGCAAGCACCGGGGCGATCCAGAGCGGCGTCGATCCCCTCGACCCCCTCGGGCAGTCGGGCAGCTTCATTCCGGATCCCTCGGATACCGGCTTCTTCACGCTCTCCGAATCCGAGATGATCCAGCAGGACAAGAAGGAGATGAAGGTTCGCCGGCGCCACCGCCATACCGGGCTCAAGGTGTTCCTGGTAATCGTCTTGCTGCTCGCCCTTGCAGCCGGCGGCCTCGCGTTTGCCTACACGCGCGGTTACGGTTATCCCACGCAGCAAGATGTCCTGACGGGCCTCTTCGATGCCGTGACCAACGGCACCGAAACCGATTCCTATCTCGCTTCAGGCCTGAATGAGGATTCCAAGGCCATTATCGCAGCCTCCATTCCCGATGGCGCGACGCCCACCATCGAGGCGATGGACCGTTCCATGACCGAATCCACTGCTACGGTCTCGGTCGAGCTCTCGAAGGGCGGTACCGCGCAGTACGAGGTGTCTTTTGTTCGCGAGGGGCTTGGATGGGCCGTATCCAACGTGGCGCTTGATTTCGAATCGTCCCAGGACGGCAAGGACTCCGACTCGCAGGATCGCGACGGCGGGGCTTCTTCGACCGCGGAGGATTCCGGCTCCGAAGAATCCGGTGAGGTCGTCTCCGAATAAATGGTAAGTTTCTCATATCGGCTCCGCGGGCTTCGCGGGGCCGATATTTCGCGTTACACTGCTTAGGACCCACCGTACCTTTTGGAGTGACTTTGTTTTCTTTGATGGATATGTTCTTCGGTCAATACGACGGTGACCTTGCCATCGACCTTGGAACCGCTAATACCCTTGTTTCCGTTCGCGGTAAGGGCATCGTGATCCGCGAGCCCTCCGTGGTCGCTATCGATAAGAACGACGAGCGCATCCTCGCCGTCGGCATCGAGGCCAAGCGCATGCTCGGCCGTACACCCGGCAACATCGTCGCCGTTCGCCCCTTGAAGGACGGCGTCATCGCCGACTTCGATGTGACCGAGGCCATGCTGAGGTACTTTATCGACAAGGCAAGCGAGAAGCGCTATCCGTGGACGCCGCGCCCCCGCGTGGTCGTCTGCGTCCCCTCCGGTGTTACCAGCGTCGAGAAGCGCGCCGTCTTCGAGGCGACCATCCAAGCAGGCGCCCGGCAGGCATATCTCATCGAAGAGCCGATGGCCGCAGCCATCGGAGCGGATCTGCCCGTCGAGGAGCCTACCGGCTCGATGGTCATCGATATCGGCGGCGGCACGACCGAGGTCGCGGTCATCGCAATGGGAGGCATCGTCGTTTCCCAGTCGATTCGCGTCGCAGGTGATGAATTCGATCAGGCTATTCTCACGCACGTCCGCGATGCCTACAACCTTGCGATCGGCGAGCGCACCGCCGAGGACATCAAGATCAAGGTCGGTTCCGCGGTGCCGCTCAAAGACGAGCTCGACGTCGAGGTCAACGGCCGCGATGTTATTTCCGGTCTCCCGAAGACGGTCCGTATCGAGAGCGAGGAGATTCGTCGAGCGCTGAACAAGCCTCTCGATGAGATGTCCAAGGCGGTCAAGGACGCTCTCGATGCAACGCCGCCCGACCTTGCAAGCGACCTTATGTACTACGGTATCCTGCTCACCGGCGGCGGCGCGATGCTTCGCGGTCTCGATGTTCGTCTTCGTGACGAGACGGGCGTTGCGGTGAACGTCAGCCCCACCGCCCTCGACAACGTCGTGAACGGCTGCGCTCGCGTGCTCGAGGCCAATGCCTTCGACGGCGGCTTCGTCCAGAGCAACGCGTAGGGGTTTGATCCGGTTTGCCTCGTTCGAGCAAGAAGCGTTACCCCTCGACGCTCAAAACAAAGCAGCAATCCAGCGGCATGCGCCCGTTCGTACTGTGCTGCCTCATCTCGCTCCTTCTTCTGACGTTCTATATCCGAGAGGGGGAGAGCGGTCCCATCCATAGCGTTCGCAGCGTGGTCAATACGGTCGCCACGCCCGTGCGCATGGTGGGTTCGGTCGTCGCCGCGCCGTTTCACGCCATCGGCAACGTCGTGTCGAACGTGACCGCGCCCCAGGAAACGCTTTCCGAGCTTCGCGAGCAAAACGAACAGCTGACCGCCGAGGTCGCCAAGCTGACCGAAGCGGAAAAGACCGCGGAGCGACTTGAAGGGTTGCTTGGCCTCCAGTCTACGTACAGCCTCGAGTCGACCGCTGCGCGCATCGTCGGCGGCTCGAGCGATGCCTGGTCGCAGACGGTTACGATCGATAAGGGTACGATCGACGGTCTCGAAGTGGGTATGGCGGTCTGTAACTCCGGTGGCGCTATCGGGCAGATCGTAGAGGTTTCCGCGAGCTCTTCCACCGTTCGTCTGCTCACCGATGAGAACTCGGGTATCTCCGCGATGGTACAGCGGTCGCGCGCACAGGGCATTCTGCAGGGGCAGCCCGATGGTACCCTTTTGCTGAACTACGTGGCTGCCGACTCCGATGTGAGCGTGGGCGATATCGTCATCACCTCGGGTTTGGGCGGCGTCTTCCCCAAGGGTCTGCCGCTCGGTACCGTGACCTCTGTCAACCGGGCGAGCAACGCGACGTACTATACCGTCACCGTTCGCGCGCAGTCGCTTGCGGAGAACAACGAGGAGGTTCTCGTCATCACCTCCGTGGCGGTGGAGCAGGCGGCATCGAACGAGGATGTCGCCGAGGCAAACGCGCAGGCGGCGGGCACCGGCTCCGCCAGCGTTTCATCAGATGAGTCATCGAGTCGGGCAGAGTAGGGGGTGCTTGGTATGGAGGTTCGTGATCCTGCACGCGCTCGTCGCACGGTGCTGGTCGTCTGCGCCGTAGCCGCGGTGCTCCAGCTCGCCATCGCTCCGCAGGTTTCCCTGTTCGGCGGTAGGTTTAATTTCATGGTCGTTCTTGCGCTCACCATGGCGCCCGCGTGCGACATCAGGAGCGCCGTCCTGGCTGGATTCTTCGCCGGCCTGTTCTTCGATTTCACCTCGTCCGTCCCCGTGGGGCTGATGTCGCTGCTCCTCACCCTTGCCTGCTTTTTTCTATCGATGATATCGCATGGTATGGGGGGAGGGTTCTCCTCGAACACGCTGCGCCTGGTCGGCGTCGCTGCGTTCGGGGTCAACCTTGCGTACGGATTCGCCCTGTTCCTGCTCGGTATCGAGTCCAGCCTGGTCTCCGCCCTGCTTGTCCATGGCGTGGCATCGAGCGTTCTCGATATACTCGCCGCCATTCCGTTTCTTGTGTTCGGTTCGTCGACAGAGTCCAAGAAGGGTTTTACCGCACGCTCGAAGGGTAAACGATTCAAGCCATATAATTGCTTGAAGTAGGAGGTGATCGCTCGATGGATGCGCAGCTCGTCGTCATCGTCGCAGGCATCATCCTCGCGATAGCGATCATCGGATCGCTGTTCTTCCTGCGCGGCTATTCTGGAAAGTTCACCTTCGACACGAGCACCGGGACGAGGCCGCGCGCGGCCGAGGGGGAGGGCAATACCCCCGGGGTTGCGATGAAGGGCAGGTTCCAGCTCCTTACGATGGGGGTCGGCGCCGTTTTCACGGCGGTTATCGCCAAGCTGTGGAGCATGCAGATGGTCTCCTCCGACCATTATGAAGAGCTCTCGCTCCAAAATCAGATGCGAACCGTCACCACGCCTGCTCCGCGCGGGCGCATTCTGGATCGAAACGGTGTCGAGCTCGTCACCAACCGTCCGTCCCTCGTGGTCGGCGCCTACCGTGATTTCGCCTCCGATGCGATCGCCGTTCGCCACCTCGCAAACGTTCTCGGCCTGCCGTATACCGCCGTCAGGCGCAATATCCTCGACTATTCCCAAAGCGCTCAAAGCGTCCATACCGTCGCCTCGGATGTTCGCATGTCGACCATCGCCCATATCAAGGAGCACGCCTCCGATTTCGAGGGCATCCAGATCGAGGAGCGCACCCAGCGCGTCTATCCGTACGGCTCGCTTGCTAGCCATGTCCTCGGCTATACCGGCACGATCACCAGCGAGCAACTGAACGCCCAGGAGGAGGGCGATGAGGCGGATGCGAGCGCCGTGACGTACCAGTCGGGCGACATCGTGGGCCAAGCGGGCGTGGAGGCTCATTACGAGCGCTTGCTCCAAGGCATCCGCGGCGAGCAGGCCGTGCAGGTCGATGCTGCCGGCAACGTGACGGGCAAGGCGGGCGCCGTTCCGCCACGTGCCGGCAGCGATATCAAGCTCACGCTCGACCTCAAGATTCAGCAGGCCTGCGAGGAGGGCCTCGCGCGCGCCATGGCTGCCGGCAAGCAATCGGGGTATATCTCGGATGCGGGCGCCTGTATCTGCATGGATTGCACCAACGGCGATATCCTCGGCATGGCGAGCGCCCCGTCGTTCGATCCGTCCGTCTTCATCGGCGGCGTCTCGAACGACGACTGGTCCAAGCTCAACGGCGAGGACAGCGGCAACCCCCTTATCAATCGATGCATAAGCGGCCAGTATATGTCCGCCTCCACCATCAAGCCCCTCGCCGCGCTCGCCGCGCAAGAATACGGCGTGTACACCGCGAGCAGCACGACGACGTGCACCGGTTGGTGGACCGGTTTGGGCGAGGGCGCGGGCCGGTGGTGCTGGGACCATGCCGGGCATGGAACCCTCAATCTCCAGCAAGGCATCGCGCACTCGTGCGACCCCGTTTTCTACGACATCGGAAAGGCCTTCTTCTATAACGAGGAGCATCCCGAGGGCCTGCAGGAAATATATACCCGATGGGGCCTCGGCGAGACGACCGGTATCGACCTCCCCAGCGAGGCGTCGGGTCGCGTCCCCACCGCTGCATGGAAGAAGGAGTTCTTCTCCAATTGGTCCGATGCCGAACGCAGCTGGGGCGCGGGCGATATGCTGAATATCGCGATCGGCCAGGGAGATATCCTGGTCACGCCCCTTCAGATGGCGACGGTGTATTCGGGTCTGGCCAACAACGGCAAGGAGTACGTCCCCCATGTATTCCTGTCGGCCGTCGCGCGCGACGGCGACGGCGATGCGGTGACCTACGAGCCCAAGGAGCTGAGAGACGTCTCTGTGAACGATCGGTCCGAGCTCGATCTGGTCCATAACGGCTTGAAGGGCGTCATCTACGATACGGCTTCCACGGCAAGCCATTTCAACAGCCTCGGGGTCACGGTCGCAGGAAAGTCCGGTACGGGCGAGAAGACGGGAAGCGACCTGTATGCGTGGTTCATCGCCTACGCCCCCGCGGACGATCCGAAATACGTCGTCGCCACGTTGGTCGAACGCGGAGGATTCGGATCCACTTCGGCGCTCGTCGGCACGCGCTACGTTCTAGGCGCCATCTACGGCTCCGAGGACTCGGTGTCCTCGGTCGGCGGCACGCATGATCGATAGATTGGAGGCGAGGTTCCATGGCGATAACCGCTCAGCGTGAGCGCTCGAATGCCGATAGCCTGAAGCGCGTCAACAAGCGCGTCGGGTCGTCGCGTAACTCGTTTTCCCAGCGGGTGAACATCCCCGTGCTCATCGCGGTTCTGGGTCTCGTGGCATACGGAACCCTCATTATCTGGACCGCCTCCTTATCCATCCCAGAAGCCTCGTTTTCACGACACCTTCTCGGTATCGGCCTCGGTGCCGGTCTCGGCGTCTTGTGCTGGCATTGTGATTTTCGAGCGCTCTCGAACATGACGACCATCTTGCTCGTGCTCGATATCATGGTCATCTTCTCGCCGTATATCCCGGGCCTCTCCTATAACGCGAAGGGTATGACCGGGTGGATTCGGATACCCGGCATCGGCCTCACCTTCCAGCCGGTCGAGCTCGCCAAGATCATCACCGCTTTCTTCATCGCGGGGCTGGGCGCGCAGTACAACGGCAAGATCGATTCCGTTCGGGACTACGTCAAGCTCTGCGCTATGCTCGCGGTGCCGTTCGGCGCCGTGCTGGCGGCCGGCGACCTCGGAAGCGGTCTGGTCATCTTCGTCGGCGGCGCGATCGTCATCGCGATGAGCGGCGCGCGCCGCGAGTGGATCTTATCGACCATCGCCATCCTGATAGGTCTCGTGTCCCTGCTCCTCGCAGCCGACTCCCTCGTCGACTCCCTGGTCGGACACGACGTGCTGATCAAGCAGTACCAGATGAACCGCCTGCTCGTATTCATCGACCCCACCGCAGATACGTCGGATGCGGGATACAACCTCATGCAGTCGCTGATCGCCGTCGGCTCGGGTGGTTTTTTCGGAAAGGGAATCGGCGGCGCGACGCAGGCGGCCGAGGGATTTCTTCCCGAGGCGCACACGGACTTCGTCTTCGCGCTCATGAGCGAGGAGTTCGGCTTCGCCGGTGCGCTGCTCCTGCTCGCCCTCTATGCCTTGTTGATCTTCTCATCCATTCGCGTCGCCTATAAAAGCGACTCCCATTTCCTGAAGCTCACCGTCGTCGGGATCGTCGCGATGTGGACGTTCCAGATCTTCGAGAACATCGGTATGTGCATCGGGTTGATGCCCATCACGGGCATCCCGCTGCCGTTCATCAGCTTCGGCTCAAGCTCCATGCTGATGCAGAGCGCGATGGTTGGTATCGTTCAGTCGGTGTGGCGGCACCGTTCGAAGGCGGCCTAGCCGGTCCGTGCCGCTATCCTCGGTTTCCAGGCTGGTTGGAATGAAAGGGAGGTAGTTCTATGGGACTTCCGTTTGATAAGCTTGTCAACGCATTCAAGACGGGCGTCGATGCGCAGCGAGCGTCCGATCAGCCCGTCCGCGTCTCCGTATATGTCGACGACACCGCCTCGACGTTGCTCGTTTCGATTGCTCGCGATGCGCTCGTTCCGCAGACGACGACGGGGCTGGTCCGCGTCGCGCGCCTTGATGGCGCGGAGGACCCGCGGCACGATACCGACGTCGCCATCGTTCTCACCAATGGCTCGTCCCGTTTGGAGGCGGCATGCCATCGACTGGTGGTGGCGGGGATACCGACCGTCATCGTCGCCGAGGATGCGGAGGCGGCGCCGTTCGTTGTCGGAGATTCCCCCATGCTCGGTGTCATCGCCGCCTCCGATTCCACCGTGCTGCTCGATCGGCTCGCCCGATGGATCCTCGATCGAACCGACAAGACTCCTGCCTTCGCCGCCAATTTCCCCTTCATGCGCTCGGTGGCCGCTCGCGGCATCGTTATCTCCGCGTCCGCTTCGAACGCGGCCACGGGGGCCCTCGTTCTCATCCCGGGTGCGGATTACCCCGTGATGACGCTCGCGCAGGTCGGCATGATGCTCAAGCTCGCTTCGATGTATGATAAGCCTTTACGCATCGATCGGCTCTACGACGCTGCCGGCGTCGCGGTTGCCGGCTTGGCGCTTCGCTCCGTTTCGCGAGCCCTCTCATCGCGCGCCGGGAGGGGCGCGTTTGCGGTGAAGGCCCTCGTTGGCGGATGCGGTACGGCTGCGATGGGTTACTGTCTGTGCCAGCTGTATCAGAGGGATTTCGATTACGGTCCTATCAACCACATAGTGCTTCGCCTCTTTGAGGGGCTTCGGCGCGTCGATGAGGATTTCGCCCCTGCGACGGATAGCCCCGTCGCCACTGTCAGCAACGAATAAAGGAGTGTTTCGTGCGAGTACCCTACGAGGATCGTTTTCATGATCTTGAGCCTCTGCTCGCCCGGGTCGAGAAGCCCAGCCGATATATCGACCACGAGTGGGGAACCCTTTCGTCGCCCGATGCGGAGTATCGAGCCTGCCTCGTCTATCCCGATACCTATGAGGTCGGTCTTCCCAATCAGGGTATCGCCATCCTCTATAACATTCTGAACCAACAGCAGGGTATCTCCTGCGAGCGCGGCTACGTCCCCTGGGTCGACATGGCGGATGAGATGCGGCGCGCCGGCGTTCCGCTGCTCTCGCTCGAGGGCGCTGCCCCCTTGGCGTCCTTCGACGTCGTGGGCTTCCATGTGCCGCATGAGATGGCCTGCACGAACTATCTCGAGGCGATGGACCTCGCCGGCATCCCCTTCTACGCCTCCGATCGCGGCGAGGACGATCCCCTGGTCATAGCGGGCGGCCCCTCCGTCTACAATCCCGAGCCCCTCGCTCCGTTCTTCGACGCCATCCTGATCGGCGAGGGCGAGGAGTCCATCGTCGAGGTTTGTCGCGCGCACCAGCGTCTTCGCGATGCCGGTGCAACCCGAGAGGAGATCCTTCGCGGAATCGCCGAGGTGCCCGGCACGTACGTGCCCGCGCTGTACGAGGTGAAGCATGACGAGACCTCCACCGTGCACGGCTATGCCGTTCCGCGTGAAGGGGAGCGCGTTCCGCCCGTCGTCTACAAGCGGGTCGTCAAGGACTTCGGTGCGACCGATCCGGTGAGCCAGTCCGTCATCCCGTATGCCCAGCTGGTTCACGACCGCCTATCGGTCGAGGTGCTTCGCGGATGCGCCCGCGGATGCAGGTTCTGCCAGGCGGGTATCACGTATCGCCCGGTTCGCGAGCGCTCGGCCGATCAGGTCGTCAGCGCCGTCATGCGCGGTCTTGCCGAGACGGGATACGACGAGGTCTCGCTCACATCCCTTTCCACGACCGACCATTCATGCTGCGAGCAGATCCTGTCGCGCCTGAACCGGCGTCTCGAGGACACCGGAATCTCCGTCTCCATTCCATCGCAGCGCCTTGATTCGTTCGGCGTCGACATGGCGCTTCAGGTCGCAGGGGAGAAGAAGGGCGGTCTCACCTTCGCCCCAGAGGCCGGAAGCCAGCGGATGCGCGACGTGATCAACAAGGGAGTCACCGAGGAAGACCTCGATCGCGCTGTGAAGGCTGCGTTCGAGGCCGGATGGCGCAGGTGCAAGCTCTACTTCATGATGGGCCTTCCCGGCGAGCGCGATGAGGATATCGTCGCCATCGCCGAGCTTGCCGACCATGTGCTGGAGCTCGCTCGCGAGGTTGTTCCCAAGGGGCAGCGCGGCGGCATCTCGATTTCCATCTCGGTCTCCGTTTTCATACCGAAGGCTTCGACGCCGTTCCAGTGGTGCGCGCAGACCGCTGATGACGAGGTCAGGCGCCGTCAGCAGCTTCTGTTGAAGAGCGTCAAGAACCGCGCCGTTCGCGTCCACTACCATGATGCCGAGACCTCCTTGCTCGAGGCCGTGCTTTCCCGCGCCGGTCGCGATATGGCGCCGGTCATCGAGGGCGCCTGGCGTCGCGGCGCGCGCTTCGATGCCTGGACCGAGCAGTTCAGCCTGGCGAGATGGGAGGAATCGGCGAAGGAGTGCGGAATCGACCTGCGCGAGATCGCCCAGACGCCCTACGACCTCGATACCGTGCTGCCTTGGGAGCATGTGAGCCCCGGTGTTTCTCGCGGATTCCTCCAGCGGGAGTATCGTCGCGCGCTCGCCGGCGAGACGACCGCTGACTGCACGCGTTCCACGTGCGCGGGCTGCGGTATCTGCCCCACCCTCCATGTCGACAACGTCTTGATGGGAGATCGCTCGTGAGTGATCAGAACCTGCAACCTCTTTTCCGCCTCCGCGTCGAGTACGCCAAATCCGGTCGCCTTGCCTACCTCGGCCATCTCGAGGTCCTGCATACGATCGAGCGCATCATTCGTCGTGCGGCCCTGCCCTATGCGGTCACGCAGGGCTTCTCGCCTCATATGCGGGCGGGCTTCTCTTCGGCCCTTCCCGTCGGAACGAGCTCGCGCAGCGAATGGTATGACGTCTTCCTCACCGAGCTGGTCCCGGTCGAGGATGCACTGCGCCGCCTTCGCGATGCCTCTCCGGATGACCTCGCGGCACTTCGCTGTGGGTACGTGGATGTGCGGACCCCGGCCCTGACCGCTCAGATAACCCGGATGCTGTATCGGATCGAGCTCGCATTTTCCGATGGCGATGCGGTGACCGTCGCCGATCTCGAATCCGCCCTCTCGGTCGTCGCGTCCGTCGGCGCCCTGCCGTATGCGCGCGGGAAGAAGCGCAAGGTGTTGGAGGTCGATCGCCTGCTTGTTTCCAGCCGATTCCTCGATTCCGAGGGCGGTGCCGTACTCGAGCTCGACACGCGCTGCGACAACGAGGGCGCCCTGAGGCCCGAGATCATCGTCTCCGCTCTCGACCGCGTGCTCGCCGGCGCCGCGCTGGATAGCGATGAAGACCCCATCCAGTCCACGGGCATCCAGCGTTTCGACCGGATCGATCGATACCGGGTCGAGCGCGTCGCGCAGCTCGTCGAGCTCGAGGACGGCGCCTTGGTCGACCCCCTTGAGGCCCGTTCGTAGCGGGAATCGGGTCTTTGCCGCGGTGGGGCGATCTCGCGATGCTCGACCTGCACTTTTTATGGAGTCGTCTTGCGCGTCGGGGAATATGGTCTATGATTGACAACGGCGCCGCGTCGTCCAGATCGCATGTTTCCTATGCAGGTGCAGCGTCGTTCCAGTGAAACAAGGGCAACTTGTGAATACGCTGGGGAAATGTTCCTGAATCGTGTTGACGGTACATCTTTCCCCTGCTACTATATTCGGCTGTTGCACTAACTGATGCATGAAGGGCAAGAAACAATGTACGCAATCGTAACAACGGGCGGCAAGCAGTATAAGGTCGCCACCGATGATGTTCTTACGGTCGAGAAGATCGAGGGCGAGGCCGGTACCAAGGTCGAGCTCCCCGTCATCTTCCTGAACGACGGCAAGAAGATCGTCACGGATCCTGCCAAGCTCGCAAAGGCTAAGGTCACTGCTGAGATCGTCGACCAGTTCAAGGGTGAGAAGCAGCTTGTTTACAAGTTCAAGAAGCGCAAGCGCTATCACAAGCTTCAGGGTCACCGTCAGCAGCTCACCAAGCTGAAGATCACCAAGGTCCAGGCTACTTCCCGCGCCAAGAAGGCCGTTGCCGAGGACGCCGCTGCTCCCGCAGCGGAGTAACTCCACCCAAGAACTGTAGAGAGTAGGTATCAGACATGGCACACAAAAAAGGTCTTGGTTCCTCCCGTAACGGACGCGATTCCCGCGGTCAGCGTCTCGGCACCAAGCGTTTCGACGGTCAGTTCGTGAAGACCGGCGAGGTCATCGTTCGTCAGTGCGGCACCCACATCCACCCCGGTGAGAACGTCGGCCGCGGTAAGGACGATACGCTTTTCGCACTTACCGAGGGCAAGGTCAAGTTCACCCGCGGCGTCAAGCATCGCGTGAGCGTCCTTCCCGTGGTTGAAGCCTAAGTCCCTTCACAGCATAGGCAAATATTGAGGCCCCCGGCTGTAGCCGAGGGCCTCTTTTGATATGCTCACCATTGTTCGCGAATTAAAAGGGAAGGCTTTTCCATGTTCCAGTTTACCGATATCTGCCGCATCAATGTTAAGGGCGGCGACGGCGGCGCAGGCTGCATGTCCTTTCGTCGCGAGGCGTTCGTGCCCAAGGGCGGTCCCGACGGTGGCGACGGAGGCCATGGCGGCAACGTCGTCGTTCAGGCGGATGCTCAGCTGTCATCGTTGATCGATTATCGTTTCAAGCATCATTTCAGGGCCGAGCGCGGCACCCACGGCCAGGGCTCGCGCAAAGATGGCAAGAACGGCGATGATCTCGTTCTCAAGGTCCCCATGGGTACGGTCGTCCGCGAGATCGACGGCTCCACTATGGAGCCCTCGTATGAAATCGCGGATCTCACCCATGATGGCGAGAGCGTCATCGTCGCCCCGGGTGGCTCGGGCGGTCGCGGCAACCCCCATTTCGTGACCTCGACCCGTCGCGCGCCGGCCTTTGCTGAAAAGGGAGAGCCTGCTCTCGAACATTGGATCGAGCTCGAGATGAAGCTTATGGCCGATGCCGCGCTCGTGGGAATGCCGAGCGTCGGTAAATCCTCGCTCATCGCCCGCATGAGCGCCGCCAGGCCGAAGATCGCCGACTATCCCTTCACCACGCTCGTTCCCAACCTCGGCGTCGTTCGCGCGGGGGAGTATTCGTATGTCGTGGCGGACGTTCCGGGCTTGATCGAGGGTGCGAGCGAAGGCAAGGGGCTCGGGCATCAATTCCTGAGGCATATCGAGCGCACTGCGCTCATCCTCCATGTCGTCGACATATCCGGTGGCTTCGAGGGCCGCGACCCGCTCGAGGATTATCGCATCATCAACGAGGAGCTCGCTGCGTACGCCCCCGAGCTTGCCGAACGGCCTCAGATCGTGATCGCGAACAAATGCGATACCAGCGGCATGGCCGACCGCGTTGCCGAGTTGAAGCGCGCCGCGCTCGATGACGGCCACGCCTTCTTCGCGGTATCCGCCCTCACGGGCGCCGGTCTGCAAACGCTTATGCTCGCCTGTGGCGAGCGCGTCGCCGAGCTTCGCCGCGTCCTGTCCGAGGTCTCCGATGCGCCCGAGTTCGAAGAGGGCAAATGGGAGCGCAGGCGCCAAGCGCGCGACCGCAGGTTCGAGGTCGTCCGCGAGGATGGTTGCGCTTGGCGCGTCGTCGGCAGGGGGATTGAGCGCCTCGTCGTGCAAACCGATTGGGAGAACGAGGAGGCCGTCATCTACCTCCAGCATCGTCTCGAGCGCATCGGCGTCGACGACGCGTTGCGCAAGGCGGGCTGCAAACCCGGCGACGAGGTCCGCATTCTTGGCTACTCCTTCGATTTCGAGGGAGCCGAAGAGCTCGAGGATGATGAATACGAGGACGATGATTTCGATTACTCGGTATACGAGATGGGGGAGAGCGAGGAATAGATGGGTGCGCGTGCTCCGCAGCGGCTTCCCGACTTGGGTCGGGATCCATCACGTGAATATCGGCTCGGCATCATGGGCGGCACGTTCGACCCGATCCACTACGGGCACCTCGTAACCGCCGAACAGGCTCGTGAGGCACTCGACCTGGATCTGGTTCTCTTCATGCCTGCGGGGTCCCCTGCATTCAAGGAGGACGCTTCCGTGACCAGCGCCGAGGATCGATATGCCATGACCGTTCTCGCTACGGCTGCGAATGCGGATTTTATCGCCAGCAGGTTCGAGATCGACCGGCGGGGAACGACCTACACCGTCGATACGCTCCGTGCGCTGCGCGCCTACTATCCTGACAACGTTCATCTGTATTTCATCACCGGGGCAGATGCCATTCACGATATCGTCTCTTGGCACGATGCGTCTCAGATCGCCTCCCTGGCCACCCTTATCGCCGCGACGCGACCGGGATACGATATCAATCAATCGTGTATGCGCGTAGAGGAATCGGGTATCGAGTTCGACGTTCGATACATCGAGATCCCCGCGCTTGCGATCAGCTCCACCAACATCCGTCAACGCGTCTCGTTGGGAAAGAGCGTTCGCTATCTCACATCCGAGTCGGTAATCGGCTACATCCAAAAAAACGGACTCTATCAACCGGATGGTTCGACGGTTGATGTGTTGGAAGGGGATTTCGGTCCATGTTAGATGAAGATCGGGTCCGTGCGCTCGCTCATATCGAATCGCTCCTTCGCGAGCGCATGGCTGCCAAGCAGCGGCGCCTGCAGCATGTCCTCGGGGTCGCCGATACCGCCGGGCGCCTTGCCCGCACGTATGGCGTCGACGAGTTCGAGGCCGTAGCCGCCGGACTGCTCCATGATTGGGACAAGGTCGTTCCGGGCGACGAGCTGCTTCTTCGTGCCACATCCCTCGGTGTCTCCCTCGATGGTCCTGTCGACTGCACGGTCGGGCTGCTCCATGGACCCGTCGCCGCGCGCGAGCTTCCCGCGCAGTTTCCCGATCTGCCCGATTCCGTGTTCCAGGCCGTAGCACGGCATACGATCGGCGCGCCCGATATGACCCCCCTCGATATGGTGGTGTTCATCGCCGATGCCATCGAGCCCGGTCGGAGCGGCGCGTATGCCGACGAGCTGCGCGACATGGTGGGGGAGAAGCCCCTCGAGGAGCTCTTCTTCACCTGCTTCGCCCACGGGATCGCCTATGTGGTTTCTACGGGCAGATATCTGTATCCCACGGCAATCGATATTTACAACAGGTATGCTATCGCGCGTACCGTATTAGAAAGGCAAGCATGACTGACCAGATTCTAGACACCGCTTCCTGCGAGGAAGCCCGTAACGAGGAGTTCGGTGCATCCGTCGACCGTTCCGCTGCTTCGCTTTCGACTCGCGGCGTGGACGCTCGGGCCGTTGCGACGCTGGCAGCCCAGGCGGCGAGTGATAAGAGCGCACAGGATATCGTCGTTCTCGACCTCACCGAGCTCTCGGACGTATGCGATTACTTCGTCATCGCCACCGGCACCAACAGCCGCATGGTCGACGCCGTCATCGACGAGGTCGAGGAGCAGGTCGCTAAAACCTGCGGCGAGCATCCGTTCGCCATCGAGGGCCGCGAGGAGCGTACGTGGATCCTCATGGATTACGGTTCCGTCCTCGTTCACGTGTTCACGCCGGATGAGCGCGAGTACTATCGTCTCGAGAAGCTCTGGGGAGACGCGCCCCGTCTCGAGCTCGATCTCGATTAGTGACATATCCGTGCCGCCGCATCGTTGCGTCGGCGTGAGCCAGGAGTTGCAAGAAGCGGGAGGTCTGCATGCAGGCCTCCCGCTTTGCTGATCGATGGGTATCCGAGCATCTTCGCTTCGTCGCCCCCCCTAGGAGAATTTGTCGTCCCGTACCACCTTGCGGTCGAAGCGCAGCGCTCGTCCGTAGCTTACCGACCCGGAACCGAATCGAGCGATGCACTCATCCATGGCGACCGAGAGGTCGCGCTTCGAGCTCGAGACCGCTCCGCGTTCGTCGATGGTACAGAACAGGTCGGTCTGGATACCCTCCTCATGCTCGAATCCGCTGACGCCAACGCCCGCCAGGCGTACCGGCATGCCCGGCGACCAGATCGCGGACAGCAGCTCGTGTGCGACCGGGCAGAAGATGTGCTCATCGTCCGTTGGATGGGGAAGCGTCCTTCGAGCGCTCCTGCCCGACCCGTAGGAGTACTTCAGCTTGAGCGTGACCGTTTTTCCTACCAATCCCTTGATGCGGAGTCGTCGTCCCACCGATTCCCCGAGCATGTCGATGGCTGCCTCGATGTCTGCTCGCGAGACGAGGTCGCGCGAGAACGTTCGCTCGTTGCTCACCGATTTTACCGATTCGCGATCATCGATCGCGCGCACCGCGCTCTGCTCGCGTCCCCGGGCACGCTGTTTGATCGTTGTCGCATTCGCACCGAATATAGGGGACAGCGTGTCTTCGGGCGCCAAGGCCAGCTGTCCGAGCGTGTAGATGCCGCGCTTATGAAGCTCCTGCTCCGCCCGTCCGCCGATACCGCTCATCGCTCGGACGGGAAGCGGGGCAAGGAACGCCTGCTCCGTTCCGGGGATGACGATCGTAAGGCCCTGCGGCTTGTCGCGCTCGCTCGCGATCTTCGCAATGGTCTTATTGGATCCCAGTCCGATCGAGCAGGTGATGCCGAGCTCCCGTACCCGTCGGGAGATGCGCTGCACGGTCTCGATGGGGTTATTCGATTCGAATCTTCCCGGCGTGATGTCGAAAAACGCTTCGTCGATCGATACCCGGTCGACGTAGGGGGTCTCGTCGGCGAGTATTTCTATGACCTTGCCGCTCATCTCGCGGTATCGTGAGAAATCGCCTTCGGTCCAGATGGCGTCGGGGCATAGCCGCCTCGCCTGAGCGGAGGGCATGGCCGAGTGGACGCCGAATGCCCGCGCTTCATACGATGCGGTCGAGACGACGCCGCGGTGCTCGGGAAGGCCTCCGACGATCACGGGCTTGTCGCGCCATTCGGGATGGTCGAGCTGTGCCACGCTTGCAAAGAAGGCATCGAGGTCGAGTAGTCCGATGGCCTTTCCGGTCCAGGAGCCGAAGAGCTCGTTCGATAACGTCGCCTGCCCTGGATCGGTTGACCCTGGTAAATCATATGTGTGTTCGCTAACCATGGAGATAGTATAGCGCACCTCATCTTTGCCCTTTGCATTTTACTCATTCATGGGTAAGATATGGAAACGCTAACGTCAATTCCGAAGAAGTTCTTGATTGGGCTTCACCTGCTCCCGTCGTTGGCGTAATATTATCAACTGTTTGTTTATCGTCGCAGCTGGCATGCTGCTTGGTTGGAGGAGTTTGCATTGGCAGTCAAGATTCGCCTTGCTCGTCACGGCTCTAAGAAGCGTCCGTACTATCGTGTTGTCGTCGCCGACGCCCGTTCGCCCCGCGACGGCCGTCTCATCGAGGAGGTTGGCCGTTACAATCCGCTGACCACCCCGAAGACCATCAGCCTCGATCTCGAGAAGATCGCTGATTGGCAGCGCAAGGGCGCTCAGCTCACCGACGCCGTCGCCGCTCTGGTTCGCGCCGCCAACGAGGGCGAGAAGGCTGCTGCCGAGCCCAAGAAGTCCAAGAAGCAGCTTGCTAAGGAGGCTAAGGCCGCCGAGGAGGCCGCAGCCGCTGCTGCCGAGGAGTAATCTACGGTGTCTGTTGATTCCAACAACGATCTCGACCCGCGCGATGATGCGGTCGAAGGTGAGTTGCTCTCCGATCGTATCGCCGATCTCGTCGAGTACCTCATCGTAAACATCGTTGATGACGTTGATGCCGTCAGCCTCGAGGTCATCGATGGCGTCGACTCCTCCACCATCGAGGTGACCGTCGCCGAAGACGACGTAGCCAAGGTCATCGGGCGCCATGGGCGTACCATCAAAGCTGTTCGTACGCTCGCGCGTGCCCTCGCTGCCCGCTTGGGCACCGCTGTCGAGGTCGAGGTTTTGGGGTAGGTCCGTGTCTTCCCAGTATAAGAATATTGCCCGCGTGCTTAGAGCGCACGGGTCCAAAGGGGAGGTCATTGTAGCCGAGCTACATGGCCTTCCTTTTCTCGTTGACAAGGGGATGCGCGTCGCCCTTACGCCTCCTGCTCTCGACCGTGATCGATTCGTCACGGTCGAGAGCGTCGTGGATGCGGGTGATCGCTACCTCGTCCGCTTTTCCTGTTCCCACTCCATCGACGAAGCCGAGTCGCTTGCCGGCTGCTACGTCTTGGCGTCCGTCGACGATCTCGACTTGGACATGCTCGACGTCGCTTTCGATGACCTGATCGGTCGATCGGTGCATGACGAGCGCTACGGGATCATAGGATCGATCGTCGAGATCATGGAGACGCCCGCCAACGACGTCTGGGTCGTAGATGGCGGGGCCTATGGGGAGGTTCTCGTTCCCGCGGTCGAGGACGTCGTTGTCGAACTACCTGAAAGCGGGCCGATCTCGGTCAAGCTTCTGGATGGACTAATCAATCTCTAGCATGAGGGGACGCGCATGATCATCGAGACGCTATCGGTTTTTCCCGAGATGTTCGAGCCGGTTATGTCCACGTCCATCCTCGGGCGTGCGCGTTCGGCGGGACTGTTCGACTTTCGTGCGCATAACCTTCGCGATTGGACGCACGATCGCCATCGCACCGTCGACGACGAGCCCTACGGGGGCGGAGCGGGCATGCTCATGAAGGTCGGGCCGCTTCATGAGGCGATTACCCAGCTGTCGAGCGAACGCGAGCTGCCCCGACCCCGCGTCGTGTTCTTCACGCCGTGCGGCGAGCCGTTCACGCAGCATGTCGCCGAACGCCTTGCCACATATGAGCGCTTGCTGCTGGTATGCGGGCGCTACGAGGGTATGGACGAGCGCGCGTACGAGCTCGCCGATGAGCGGCTCTCCATCGGTGATTACGTCTTGACCGGTGGAGAGCTGGCAGCGATGGTGGTGACCGATGCCGTGGTTCGGCTTATTCCCGGCGCGCTCGGCGACGATATGAGCAATATAGATGAATCCTTCGCTACGGGCGAAGATGGCGGGCTGCTTGAATATGCGCAGTATACGCGGCCCGCTTCCTATGCGGGTAGCGAGGTGCCGCCCGTTCTGCTTTCGGGCGATCATGCCAAGGTCGCTGCCTGGCGCCGGCGCAACGCCATCGAGCGAACCTGCCGCTGGCGTCCTGATTTGCTGGAATCCGCGCGTTTGAGTGATGAGGAGCGGCGCTTCGCCCTTCGCTATCTTCAGGACCGCGGCGAACAAGATGATTCGGAGTGATGCGAACATGAATCGCAAATCGATCCTGAAGAACGTCTTTGAATGGATAGCGGTCCTCGTGATCGCCGTCGTTGCCTCGCTCTTTCTGCGCACCTTCGTAATCAGCCCCTTCGTGGTGCCGACCGGTTCCATGGAGCATACGATCGAGGTCGGGGACCATCTGCTCGCCCAGAAGGTCACGGTCAACCTCGGACAGGGTGTCAAGCCCGGCGACATCATCGTCTTCGAAAACCCCGACGGCTCAACCGGCCACGATATCCTCGTCAAGCGCGTGATCGCTACGGCCGGGCAGATCGTGGACGTGCGGGACGGCGCCGTCTACATCGACGGCGAGCCGCTTGACGAACCCTATGTCGAGGGAACGACGTATCCTTTGCTTCAGCAGGCGGCCGGCGTCGATATTTCCTATCCGCTCACGGTCCCCGAAAACGGTCTGTGGGTCATGGGCGATAATCGCGAGAACTCCGCCGATTCACGCTATTTCGGCTGCATCGACGAGGGCTCCGTCATCGGCGTCGTCGTCGCCCGATACCTCCCCGTCGATCGGATCGGTCTTCTGTAGCTTGAGCGCTCCGTGCGAAGCGGGGCGCTTTATTCAACCCGACTCCCTCGGGAAGCGGGGCGCTTTTTTCAACCCGACTCCCTCGGGGCGGACCCTATGCGCTACTATGGGTCTCTGTATGTAATTCTATCGAGGAGATAGCAGGTAGATGAACGCTTCAGCCCTTTCATTCCAGGACATTATCCTCAGGCTCCAGCAATTCTGGGGCAGCCATGGCTGCGTGATCATGCAGCCCTATGATTCAGAGGTCGGTGCCGGCACCTTCCATACCGCAACGACCCTCCGCTCGCTCGGCCCTCAGAGCTGGCGCACGTGCTACGCGCAGCCCTGTCGCCGTCCTGCTGACGGACGCTACGGCGAGAACCCGAATCGAATGCAGCATTACTATCAGTTCCAGGTGCTTATCAAGCCGAGCCCCGAGAATTCCCAGGAGCTCTATCTCGAGTCGCTGAAGGCGATTGGCCTCGATCCCGCAGAGCACGACGTGCGCTTCGTCGAGGACGACTGGGAGAGTCCCACGCTCGGTGCCTGGGGTCTCGGTTGGGAGGTCTGGCTGAACGGCATGGAGGTGACGCAGTTCACCTATTTCCAGCAGGTCGGTGGTATCGAAGTCGATCCGGTTCCCGTGGAGATCACCTACGGTCTCGAGCGCCTCGCCATGTATGTTCAGGGCGTCGATTCGGTATACGACCTCGTTTGGAGCGTCGCTCCCGATGGTACGACCATGACCTACGGCGACGTCTTCCTTGAAAACGAGCGCGAATTCTCCGCGTACAACTTCGAGGTCGCCAACGTCGAGCTCATGCGCGAGAAGTTCGATGACTATGAGAGGGAATGCCATGCCTGCCTGGAGGCGAAGCTGCCGCTGCCCGCATACGATTGCGTTATGAAGTGCAGCCATGCATTCAACATTCTCGATGCTCGCGGCGCGCTGTCCGCGACCGAGCGCGCGGCATATATTCTTCGCGTCCGCGCCGTTGCCAAGGCGTGCTGCGAGGCATATCTCGCAGAGGTGGCAGGAGCGCGGGATGAGTCCGCACGAGACAATGATGAGGTGGCATAGCGATGGCCGACGTTCGCGATTTTCTCTTTGAGATCGGTACCGAGGAGATGCCCTCGGCTCCGTTGAATAACGCTGCATCACAGATGGGGAAGATGGTCCCCGAGGCGCTTGACCGAGCGGGCCTGTCCCATGGCAAGGTCAGCGTCCTCACGTCCCCTCGTCGCCTGTGCGTCCACGTCGCCGACGTCGCGGCGGCCACCGACGCGATCCACGAGGTCAAGCGCGGTCCCGCGGCATCCATCGCCTTCGATGCGGAGGGCGTTCCCACCAAGGCCGCCGAGGGTTTCGCGCGCAAATGCGGGGTCTCGGCTTCCGAGCTGATCCGGCGCGAGGATACCGATGGCCGTGAATACGTATTCGCGGAGAAGTCGATCGACTCCATTCCCGCAGAGCCCATTTTGTCCGAGCTGTGCGCATCCGTCTTGGGCGGCCTGCAGTGGCCGAACTACCGCTCCCAGCGCTGGGGGGCTACCCATGAGACCTTCGTTCGCCCCGTTCGCTGGCTCTGCGTCCTGTTCGGCACCGAGGTCGTTCCCGTCTCCTTCGCAGGCGTGGAAAGCGGAGCGACCACGCGCGGCCACCGAGTTCTCGCTGCGGGAGACCATCGGGTCGCCAGCGCGTCTCTGGTCGATTACCGTGATGCGCTCGGACGCGCATACGTCATGCCCGACGAGGATCGCAGGCGCCTCATCAACGAGGAGATCGCTCGCATCGAAGCCGAGCGCGGCGTCCGCGTCGAGCGTCCGCGTTCCGTTTTCGACGAGGTCGTCAATCTGTGCGAATGGCCGACCGTGCTCATCGGGCGATTCGACGACGAGTTCCTCGCCGTTCCCCACGAGATCATCTGCGAATCCATGCTTTCGAACCAGCGCTATTTCCCCATCTATGATTCGGATGGCAAGCTGACGCCCGAGTTCGTCGTCGTTTCGAACGGGCGCCCCGAATGCGCCGACACCATCATCGACGGCAACGAGCGCGTCGTCCGCGCCCGCCTCTACGATGCCAAGTTCTTCTATGACGAGGACCTGAAGGTCTCCCTCGAGGAGTTCCGCTCCCGTCTTGCTTCCGTCGGGTTCCAGAAGAAGCTCGGCAGCGTTTTGCAGAAGTCCGAGAGGATGGAAGACCTCGCCTTGGTCATCGCTCGCGAGGCTCGCGTCGGCGCTTCGTCCGCTTCCGACGCCCAGCGCGCCGCCCACCTTGCGAAAGCCGACCTCGTTTCGTCCGCCGTCGTGGAGTTCACCAGTCAGCAGGGTGTAATGGGTGGATACTATGCGCTGGCGTCCGGCGAGGCCCCCGAGGTCGCCGCGGCGATCCGCGATCACTATCGTCCCCGGTTCGCCGGTGATGAGCTGCCCGAGGGCATTGCGGGCTGCATCGTTGCCGTAGCGGACAAGATCGACACGATCGCCGGCATGTTCGCGATCGACGAGCCCCCCACTGGATCCAAGGACCCGTTCGCCCTCCGTCGCGCGGCTATCGGCGTCATCAACATGCTGTCCCGCCGCCTTTCGTGCGGCTTCGAGGCCATCGTCGACGCTGCACTCGACCTGTATCTCGAGCAGGGCCTCTCGTTCGATAAGGCCGCTGTTAAGGACGCCGCCTGCGCCTTCATCAAGGGACGTATGGAGCAGCTCGCGCGTGACAACGGGGTTCCGACCGATGTCGTGGCCGCCGTTTCCGCTGGCGACATCACGGTCCCCGCTGACTTCTTCGAGCTCTGCTCGGTCCTTCAGACCGCGCGCACCGAAGATCCCGACACGTTTGAGAACCTCGCCACGGCCTATGCCCGCGCCGCCCATCTCGCGGACGCCTCTCTTGGCGACGCCGTCGATCAGTCCCTGCTGAACGATGCCGAGGCCGCGCTCTCCCGCGCGATCGATGTTGCCGCAGCCGTCATCGGTGCCGCGAGCGCCGAGAAACGCTATCTCGACGTCGTTTCCGCGCTCGCCTCCCTGCGCGCCCCGATCGACCGCTTCTTCGATGAGGTCATGGTCATGGACGAGGATGAGTCGCTGCGCAACAACAGGCTGCGCCTGCTCAACCGTTTCGAGTCGGTTTTCTCCGGAATCGCGGACATCTCCCAGCTCGCGAAATAGGGTTTCGCTCGTATCGTCCTGGTTGGACGCGCGCGGTTTCGCGTCCAACCTCATACGGTGACGTGGGTATCCCTGTTTTTCCCGGCTCGGTCGGTATCTGTTGCGAGATGATCGCATGCACGAAAGATACGTAGTTGACGCCGGCGTGAATTGCCTAAAATCCATCTTGCTTTCTCAAGAATCTCATGTACTATAAAGAAGTTTGTAAACCTATGTGTCGGCGTACGCGTGCGGCACCTCTAGAACAGTAAAGGAGCGAGAATGGATTACATTCGCGCAATCGAGCGCCAGCAGATCCGCGAGGACATTCCTCAGGTTCGCGTCGGCGACAACGTCAAGGTTCACTATCGCATCAAGGAAGGCGACCGCGAGCGCATCCAGGTTTTCCAGGGTGACGTTATCCGCATGAGCGGCGGTTCCTCTCGTGAGACCTTCACCGTTCGCAAGATCTCCTTCGGCATCGGCGTCGAGCGTACTTTCCCGCTTCACAGCCCGAAGATCGCCAAGCTCGAGGTCATGCGCCACGGTCGCGTTCGTCGTGCGAAGCTGTACTACCTCCGCGACAAGATCGGCAAGGCCGCTCGCATTCCCGAGAAGCGCTAAATTATCATTTGGCCTTTCGAGCCGTCTCTTTCGGGAGGCGGCTTTTTTTATACGGGTTCCAACGTCTATTTGTTTTCCATGCGAGGTGGCTTATGGCAAACATGACGAGTTCTGCCCCCGCGGCGCAATTGGCCGCCGAGCTCGCAAGCGCTCCTTTCGATCAAATCCCCGACTTGGTCGATCGATATGCGGAAGATCCCCGCCAACAGGTTAAGAAGGCATGCGAGCGCGCACTCAGAAGGTATGAGCGCGAGCGTTCTGAGCACGATCGCGTTCTCGACATGTATGAGATGATGAAGGAGCTCGGCGGCGACGGGGTCGTTCTGGGCGTCGACGAGGTCGGTCGCGGTTCGGTTGCGGGTCCGCTTACTGTTTGCGCCGTTCAACTTCCCTGCGAGCCCATCATATGGGGTCTGAATGATTCCAAGCAGCTGACGCCTGCGAAGCGAGAGGTCCTCGCTTCGCAGATTTCAGACCTCGCTCCGGCATTGGGCATCTGCCATATCGCCCCCGATCGAATCGACGAGATCGGGATGGCGCGGGCGCTGCGCGAGGCCGTTGCCGGCGCCGTGGCCGATGCGGGCGTCGAGCCCGATTGCGTTCTTATGGATGGAAACCCTTTGGGCGCCGTCGCCCGTGAACGCGACGTCGTTCACGGCGATGCCACCGTTGCATGTATCGCCGCCGCTTCGATCGTGGCCAAGGTCACGCGAGATGAGCTCATGGTCGAATACGATGCGGAATATCCCGGCTACGCTTTCGCCCAATCCAAAGGCTATGCCTCGGCCGATCATATAGCCGCGATCAAGTCGCGGGGCCTCACGCCGCTTCATCGTGTGAGCTTTTGTGGAAACTTTCTTCAAACCGAGTCGCTGTTCTAAAGGTTTTATGTCGTTGTAGATGCGTCCCATAGGTCTTGAGCAGCAGTGTTGGCAATGCCCGCATTTCCCGTTAGGAATGCGGGCATCTTTGTTAGCAGCATCGAGACGGTCTATCTCACGTTGGAATGATGATTGTGCTCCGAACATGAGAGGAGCTGGTATGGGATTGAAACAGGACCGTCCAACAAGGGAATCGCGATCGAACGGGAATCCTCGTATGGACGTACGCGATAAAGGCTTGTGTCGGGACGCCTCTATCGATGACCTGTCGACTCAGGAGCTCGGTGGTCTAGGGGAGAGCCTTGCCTGCTTCTATCTTGAGGAGCGGGGATACGAGGTTCTTCAGCGTAACTACCGCTGCCCCGAGGGAGAGGCCGACATCGTCGCCTTCGACGAGCAGGATGATTCCGTCGTCCTCATCGAGGTGAAGACGAGGCGGCAGCTTGGCAGGGGAGAGCTGTATCCCGAAGAGGCGGTGAATAAGAAGAAGCGCAGGCGCTATCGTAGGATAGCCGCCCATTACGCGCTGGAGCATCATCCGGTTCGGGCGATTCGCTTCGATGTCATCGCGATCAATATCCATGAGGGGCGGACGGCGGGAATCCAGCATATTCTCGGAGCATTCGATCGGGATGCAGACCGATGAGCGCCGGCGTTGTGAGCGGCGGCACCGTGTGCATCCATGCGGCTTGCATCCGCGGTGTCGAGGCCCAGCCCGTCACGGTCGAGGTCTCCTTTTCCGGCGGCATACCCGGAATCTCCTTGGTTGGCATGGCTGGAGCCGCGGTGAGCGAGGCGAGCGTGCGCATTCGCTGCGCGCTGCGGGGCGCTGGATATGAGTTTCCCCGCCGCAGCATCATCGTCAACCTCGCGCCCGCGGATATGAGGAAGACCGGTTCCGGGCTGGACCTGCCCATCGCCGTTGCCATTCTCGCGCTTTCCGGCCAGATACCCTTGAAGGATCTCGAAAGCTGCCTCTTCATCGGCGAGCTGTCCTTGGATGGGGCGGTTATGCCGGTTTCCGGTGATGTCGCCTATGCGGTGCTCGCTCGGGAATCTCGGTTGAAGCTCGTTACCGCTCCTTCGATGCTCCCGTTTCCCCTCGGTGACGTTTCCTGTTCGCATCTCCGTGCGATCGGATCGCTCCGCTATGGTTTGGATTCATGCCTGCAAAGCGGGTTGGAGCCATCGATAGCGGTGACGACGGACTTGCCGGCGCTCGATTTTGCCGATGTGATGGGGCAGGAGCTCGCTAAGCGCGCCTTGGTGATCGCGGCTGCCGGGGAGCTCGGCCTCATGATGGTCGGCCCGCCGGGTTCCGGCAAGACGATGCTAGCGGAGCGCTTGACGACGATTCTTCCCCCGATGAATGAAGTGGAGCGCCAGCAGGCCCTTTGCATCCATTCGGTTGCCCGTGAGGAGGTCGATGGGTTGCTCGCGTTTCGGCGTCCTTTCCGAAGCCCGCATCATAGCATCTCTGCGGCGGGCCTCGTCGGGGGCGGTCGCCCGGTCAGGCCTGGAGAAATCAGCCTGGCGCATGGCGGCGTCCTGTTTTTGGACGAGCTGGCCGAGTTTCCCTCGAGCGTGCTGCAGTTGCTGAGGCAGCCTCTTGAAAGCGGCACGGTGCGCATCGTGCGCGCGGATGGTTCGTATGTGTTCCCCGCGCACTTCCAATTGGTCGTTGCGAGCAATCCCTGTCCTTGCGGGTACCTGGGTGATCGTGAGATCCAGTGCTCTTGCCAGCCCAGTGCCATCTCCCGGTATCAGGCGAAGCTCGGCGGGCCCCTTGCCGATCGAATCGATCTGCGCATCGATGTCTGCCGTCCAAATCCGGATGTCCTCGTGGAGGGCGGGTTGGGTGCCGATTCGAAATCGATGAAGGAGTCGGTGGAGATCGGTCGGGCGTTCCGCGCGCGCCGCACCAAGCGGTCCAGCGGGGAGCTGGCGGACGGCTGGAATCGATGCGATGGCGTAGAAGGAGCCGTAAGCGCCTACGACCTCGATGGCGGGGGGAGCGATTCATTGCTGGCCGTCGCCCGCAGCTCCCATCTTACGGGCAGGGGGATCATCCGCCTGTGCAGGATAGCCCGAACGATCGCGGACATTCACGAATGCGACAAGGTCGGCTCCGAGCATATCCTCGAAGCGGCGATATATCGGGGGAGGTGCTCGGATGCAGAATGAGGCGCGTTGCGCAATCTCGCCCGATGATCCGCTATACCCGCATATGCTGCTCGATCTTCCCGGCGAACCGCCTCGTCTGTTCGTGCGCGGCGCTGCGGAGGTGCTGTCGATGCCCTCCATCGCCGTCGTCGGGTCGCGTCGCGCGACGCCTTACGGGCTCGCTGTGGCGGAACTCGCCGCTCGGCTCGCGTCCGAGGCCGGAATCGCCGTTGTTTCGGGTGGGGCGATCGGTTGCGACCAGGCTGCGGGCAGGAGCGTCGTGGCTAACGGCGGGCGCCATATCATGGTGTTGGGTGGGGGAGCCGATGTCGTGTACCCCAAGAGTTCGGAACGACTTATCCAAGATGCCATCGAAGAGGGCGGTGCCATCGTTTCCCTCGAGCCCTGGGGCGCTCCTCCGCGCCGATATGCTTTCCCCAAGCGCAATCGCATCATCGCGGCGCTCGCCCGCTCGACGATCGTATGCGAAGCGGGTATGCCCTCCGGTACCTTCTCGACCGCTGAGACCGCCTCCGACCTTGGCCGCGAGGTGCTAGCCGTACCAGGCTCGATGTTCTCTCCGGAATTCAGGGGTACGAACTATCTGATCTCCATCGGCGCGACATGCGTCATAGACGAGGAGTCCCTTGAGGTCGCGATTTCGAGAATTTATGAAACCCTGCGCTTCTCTCCCGGGCCCGTTCGCTCCCAACAGGCTCAAGGAACCGCCGGGCGCATTATGGATATCCTGGTCGCGCAGCCATCGCGATGCGAGGAGGTTGCACGACATATCGCGATCTCAGAGAGGGAGGCACTGCTCCTCTTGAGCCAGCTTGCAGTGGAGGGCCTGGTGGAGCAACTATATGATGGTCGCTTTGCTGCTTCAAAAAAGGCGCTGCATGGGTTAACCTCGTTCGGAACCATGAAATACGGTACGGATGATTGATAGGGGTTTAGATGTTTGACGGCGTGAGCGTTATCGGAGGTGGCTTGGCTGGTTGCGAATGCGCCATCCAGCTTGCAGATAGGGGCGTCGACGTTCGTTTGTACGAGATGCGTCCCGCCAACGGTTCTCCCGCCCACCATACCGACCATCTCGCCGAACTCGTCTGCTCGAATTCTTTCAAATCGACGCGTTCCGACTCGGCAGCAGGTATGTTGAAGTGCGAGCTACGGGCGATGGGGTCGGTTCTCATGGCGTGCGCCGATCGCGCCGCGGTTCCAGCCGGCGGCGCCCTCGCGGTCGATCGCGAACTGTTCTCTCGTTTCGTCGAGGAGGAGATCGCCTCCCGACCGCGCATACGGGTGATCAGGGAAGAGGTGCTGTCAATTCCCGATGGTCGCGTCGTCATCGCGGCGGGCCCGCTATGTTCGCCCTCGCTGAGTGCTGCGGTCATGGGGCTCGTCGGCGGATCCTCGCTTTCTTTCTTCGATGCCGCCGCGCCCATCGTCGATGCCTCGACGCTCGATATGGACGTCCTATTCGCTCAATCTCGTTATGAAGACGGTGGTGCCGGCGACTATCTCAACGCTCCGCTCTCTCGCGAGGAATACGACGTCTTCATCGACGCGCTCGTCGGCGCCGAGCGCGTCGTGCTGAAGGACTTTGAGCGCCGCGATCTCTTTCAGGCGTGCCAGCCCGCTGAGGAGGTTGCGCGCACCGGCAGGGATGCAATACGCTTCGGTGCGATGAAGCCCGTCGGCCTCACCGATCCCCGCACGGGCCGTAGGCCCTGGGCGGCGGTGCAGCTCAGGGCGGAAAACGCTGAACATACCGCCTATAATCTCGTCGGTTTCCAGACGAACCTTACGTTTGGCGAGCAGAAGCGCGTGTTTCGCCTGATTCCCGGTCTCGAGCATGCGGAGTTCTTCCGCTTCGGCGTCATGCACCGCAATACCTTCGTCGACGCACCGCACGTGCTCGACCCCACCTTCGCCGTACCGGGGACCACGGTGCGCTTGGCGGGCCAGATCACGGGAACAGAGGGTTATGCGGAGGCCGTCGCCTCGGGCCTGCTGGCAGCTTTGAATACCTTTGCCGATATCAAGGGCATCGACGCCGTTCGGCTTCCCGAGGAGACCGTGTTCGGTGCGCTCGTCTCCTACGCCACGGACCCCGCTTGCGCTGATTACCAGCCCATGCACGTCAACTTCGGGATCATTCCTCCGCTCGAGGATGGCAAGCGGAGGTCGAAGCGCGATCGCTATGCTGCTTATTCCGAGCGCGGCGACCTTGCCATGAAGGGGTTTCTCTCCTCGAGATGCGACCTGTTCGCGACCTCTCGGTGCTAGGCGACCATGCCGGTCCTCGATGAGGAAATCGATGCGTTCTGCGTGTTCCTGCTCTCCGTCAGGGGCTGTTCGCCGGAGACGGGGCGTGCCTATCGGCAGCATCTGGGCGCGTTCTCGTCTTGGTGCCGCCGCGAGGGGGTCGACGGTCTTCAGATAGGAGGCAAGGGTCTTCGACGGTATCTAGCTTATTTGCATGCGGCTCGCTACCAGGGGTCGACGATCTCGGCCCACCTTTCGGCGATTCGCTCCTTTTATCGATGGCTTGTGCGAGACGGGGTTATCGACATCAATCCCGCCGATGCGCTGGTTTCGCCGAAACTCGTCAAACGGCTTCCGACGACGGTTGCCTGCGATCAGCTCGAGCTTTTGTTCGAGGCCCCCGACACCCGCGTGCCCGGCGGCATTCGTGACGCCTGCATGCTCGAGCTGCTGTATGCCACGGGTGCGCGCATTTCCGAGCTCGCAGGTCTGAATATCGAGTCCTTCGAATCGGATCATCGCCTCGTTCGCCTCTTCGGCAAACGATCCAAAGAGCGCATCGTGCCGCTCCATCGACGCGCCGTCTCACAGCTCGAGAGCTATATCGATGGCGCGCGGCCCGCCCTCGTCGCGTGCGAGAAGCGGTGCTTGCGGGAAGGAGGGGAGCATGCGCTCTTCATATCGGATCGCGGTGCGCCTATGGACGCATCCGCCCTCCGATACCGTTTCTGCGTTCTACGGCGTCGGGCGGGGCTGCCGGATTCGGTGACCCCGCATACCATGCGACATACCTTCGCTACCGATCTCCTCGTCGGAGGGGCCGATCTTCGCAGCGTCCAGGAGCTTTTGGGCCACGCGAGCCTATCGACGACCCAGGTCTATACGCATCTGTCGCCGGAGGCGCTGAAGTCTGCTGTACGTCTCGCCCATCCGCGCTCGTAGCGCTTGAGCGAGCGGGGTGGGCGCTACGAGCCTCCAGCCGAATCGAATGAAGCGGTATGCCACAAGTCGCACACAACATCGGTTTAGACCCTTGGACTGCTGCGGTTTTCCTGCTATCATTCTTCAGGTTGCTCATCGAGCAACAGAGGTAATACGCACGCACGACGACTTTTGAGCCGTGGTGCCCGAACGTTGGTAGCACATGGTCGGGTGGCTCGAACAGGATGACATCGTGCGGAGGCAACGAACCACAGGAGGTAAACATGGCTACCACGATTAACATCCGCACCCTACTCGAGGCCGGCTGCCACTTCGGCCACCAGACCCGCCGCTGGAACCCCAAGATGCGCGAGTACATCTTCGGCGAGCGCAACGGCATCTACATCCTCGATCTCAAGCAGACCATCATCAACGCCGACCAGGCCTACACCTTCCTGAAGAACATCTCCCGCAAGGGCCAAGTGCTCTTCGTCGGCACCAAGAAGCAGGCTCAGGAGGCCGTGAAGACCGCTGCTGAGCGCGCTAACATGCCCTACATCAACCAGCGCTGGCTCGGCGGCATGCTCACCAACTTCGTGACCATCCGCTCCCGCATCAACCGCATGGAGGAGCTCGAGGCCATGGTCGAGGACGGCCGTATGGCTCTTCTCCCCAAGAAGGAGCAGGCTGTTCTGGGTAAGGAGCTCACGAAGCTCCAGACCAACCTCGGTGGTGCCCGCGACATGAAGGGCCTGCCCGCCGCGCTCTTCGTCATCGATACCAAGCGCGAGGAGAACGCCATCAAGGAGGCCCAGCGCCTGAACATCCCCGTCGTCGCTCTCATCGACACCAACTCCGACCCCGACGAGGTCGATTTCGGCGTTCCCTGCAACGATGACGCCATTTCCGCCGTCTCCCTCATGTGCGAGCTGTTCGCCGACGCCTGCCTCGCGGGTTCCGGCAAGGAGCAGATCTCTGAGGCCGAGATGGCCGCTGCCCCCGAGACCGCTGCCGACGCTGAGTAACGTCCGTTTCCGTTCGTTCAACGCTCTTTGAAAGGAGCCATCATGGCCCAGATTACCGCCGCTATGGTCAAGCAGCTTCGCGAGATGACCGACTCTCCGATGATGGAGTGCAAGAAGGCTCTCGTTGAGGCCGACGGCGACATGGATGCCGCCGTTGACGTTCTGCGCAAGAACGGTCTTGCCAAGGCCGCTAAGAAGGCTGGTCGCGAGACCAACGAGGGCGCCGTCGCCGCTTTCATCTCCGAGGATGGCAAGACCGGCGCGCTCGTCGAGCTCTCCTGCGAGACCGACTTCGTTGCCTCCAACCCCAAGTTCACCGGCTTTGCCGCCGAGCTCGCCAAGGTCGTCGCCGAGGTCAAGCCCGCTGACGCCGAGGCCCTCAAGGCTGCTCCTATGAACGGCGACACCGTGGAGGGCGAGCTCACCGAGCTTATCCACGTTATGGGCGAGAACATGAAGATCGCCCGCTTCAACCTTCGCACCGTCGAGGCAGGCGCCCTTTCTTCCTACATCCATATGGGTGGCAAGATCGGCGTCATGGTCGAGTTCTCCTTCGAGAAGCCCGAGACCTTCTCCTCCGACGAGTTCAAGACCTTCGCTCATGACGTCGCTATGCAGGTTGCTGCTACCAGCCCCATCTGCGCTCGTCGCGAGGATGTTCCCGCCGACGTCGTCGAGCACGAGAAGTCCATCTACATGGCCCAGGCTGCCGAGTCCGGTAAGCCCGAGGCCATCCAGGAGAAGATGGCTATCGGCCGTCTCGAGAAGTTCTTCAAGGCTTCCGTCCTGAACGAGCAGGAGTTCATCAAGGACTCCAGCGTGACCGTCAACGGCCTCGCCGAGCAGGTCTCGAAGGCTTGCGGCGATACCGTCAAGGTTATGGCGTTCGATCGTCTCGAGCGCGGCGAGTCCGATAACTAAGGTTTTTGGATCTTGTAATGTGAAAGCGGGCTGTGGGGTTGACCTACGGCCTGCTTTTTTATGGAATTCGACCTGTTTTCGCTGCTAGAATAGATGCACATGATTGATGAAGGAGGAGCCTTGTCTGATTATCGCTATAAGCGCGTCTTGTTGAAGCTTTCCGGTGAAGCCCTGATGGGGGACAATGGGTACGGTATCGATCCTTCCGTAACCGAGAATCTCGCCCGTCAGATCAAGTTGATTCACGAGGATGGTATCGAGGTCGGCATCGTTGTCGGCGGCGGCAACATCTTCCGCGGCCTTGCCGGGTCCGCCAAGGGCATGGACCGCGCCCAGGCCGACTATATGGGCATGCTTGCCACGGTTATGAACGCGCTGGCCCTTCAGGATGCTTTCGAGAACGAGGATTGTCCCTGTCGCGTCATGAGCGCCATTCAGATGAACGAGGTTTGCGAGCCCTATATTCGCCGTCGTGCGATGCATCATCTCGAAAAGGGCTCCATCGTTATCTTTGCAGCCGGTTCCGGCAATCCGTATTTCACGACCGATACCGCTGCCGCGCTTCGCGCCTGCGAGATCGATGCCGATTGCCTGCTGAAGGCGACTAAGGTCGACGGCGTCTACGACAAGGACCCGGTCTCGAACCAGGATGCCGTTCGTTTTGATACCATCAGCTATCATGAGGTCCTGGTGCGCGGGCTCCAGGTCATGGATTCCACCGCGACCGCCCTGTGCCAGGATAACCGCATGCCCATCATCGTCCTCAATATCGAGGGCGAGGACAATATCAAGTGCGCTCTTTGCGGAGAGCCTGTCGGCACCGTCGTAGTTCAGGAGGACTAACATGGCTACCATCAACGATCACATGGACAAGACCCTTGATAGCCTGAAGCACAGCTTTTCCAAGGTCCGCACCGGCCGCGCGAACGCCAACATCCTGGCTGATATCACCGTCGATTACTACGGCGTCGCCACGCCCGTCAGCCAGGTCGCTGCCGTAAAGACGCCCGAAGCTCACATGCTGCTCGTCGAGCCGTGGGACAAGGCGCTGGTCAACGCTATCATGAAGGCCATCTCCGCCTCCGACCTGGGCATCACGCCCAACACCGACGGCACCGTCATCCGCCTTCCGTTCCCCGCCCCCACCGAGGAGCGTCGTCGCGAGCTCGTCAAAGAGTGCCGTGACCTTGCCGAGCATGCCCGCGTGGCGGTTCGCAACGTTCGCCGCGACTTCAACAACAAGCTCGATCGCGATGAAGAGCTCACCGAGGACGAGGTTCGCCGCGAGCAGGCTAAGATCCAGAAGTGCACGGACGAGTACATCGCCAAGATCGACGCTATGCTGAAGGCGAAAGAGGCGGAAGTGATGGAGATATAGCGGTCGCTACATCCGCTTCACCTTTTGGACACAGCTGGTAGCTTTCAGTTTGCCCGCGAGCGCACGATGGCGTTCGCGGGCATTTTCAATGCAGGATACCCTGCTGCGCGCGGGCCTTTTATGAAAACGCCGCCATCGTTGCGATGGTTCGAGCGCAACCCTATTATAGATACCATGCGTGTATGCTATCTATAGGTCATACAGGCAGTCTTTTCGATTATTCGAATCCCGTGTCGGGGTTCACGTACGGTATGGAGACCATTATCGTGGATTATGATTCCGAGAAGCTCGCTGAGCACTTCATGCATCCCCCTCAGGATATTTCGCTTGCCGATATCGACCTCGACCGTATTCCGCGGCATATCTCCTGCATCATGGATGGTAACGGGCGCTGGGCGACTTCCCGCGGCCTCTCCCGCACCGAGGGCCATAAGCAGGGCATCGTCGCACTCCGAGACGTCATCACCACCGCGGTTCGCCTCGGTGTCGACGTACTATCCGCATACGCGTTCTCCACTGAGAATTGGGGGAGGCCGCAGCACGAGGTCGACGTTCTCATGCATCTCTTCGCTAAGACCTTTATCGATGAATTACCGCTTCTGAAGCGGGAGAACGTCCGTGTGGTTTTTCTCGGCGATCTCTTTGCACTGCCAAAGAAAACGCGCGACGTGTTCGAATTCGGCCTCAGCGAATGCCAAGACCATACGGGGATGGTGCTCGCTCTCGCCGTCAACTACGGCGCCCGTGCCGAAATCGCGCGCGCGGCACGTCTGCTCGCTGAAAAAGTCCGAACCGGTGAGCTTGATCCGGGATCCATCGATGAAGACGCCGTCGCGCGCGAGCTGTATACCGGCGGCCTGCCCGACCCCGAGCTCGTTATTCGCACCTCCGGCGAGATGCGCGTCTCGAATTATCTTCTATGGCAGATAGCGTATTCGGAATTCTATATCACCGAGACCTATTGGCCGGATTTCGATAGGTGGGGGATGTTGCGCGCGATCGCATCGTTCCAAAAACGAGACCGCCGCTTTGGCGGATTGAGCGCGAAGTAGCGCCTAGGTTCATCAGAGGAGTTCTTAATCGTGGATCAACAGAAGCAGCTGGTCCAGCCCGGGTCAGAGGGCGACCAGAGTCAAACTCGCGCAAAGACCAAGCCCTTCGATCTCAAGGGTTTTCTCGTTCGCTCGGGTTTCGGTATCATCTATGCCGCCCTGTTCATTGCCTGTCTTGTTCTCGGCGTTGTCCCAACCGCCCTTTTCGTTTCCATCATGAGCTGGTTTTGCTGCTACGAGTTCTACCGCATGGCACGGCTTGATGGAAAGGTGCCGAACGAATTTATCGGATTGTCAGCGGCGGTCCTCTTTCCCTTGTCCGCGCTCGGTGCATCCGTATTGCTGACGGCGCTTTTGTTCATCCTGGTGCTTGCGGTGGGCCTTTGGTATCTCTATTCGCCTCGTACCCGCATCTCGGATGTCGCCGTCACCATCTTCGGTCCCCTGTACACGGGCTTCATGCTGTCTGCTATCGTGCTCACCCGCGGTTCGATCAGCGGGTTTGCGGGCGCCCTGCTTTCGGTCGGCGTCTGCGCCTCTTTGTGGGTAAGCGACTCGCTCGCGTATATGGTCGGCAGCAGGTTCGGCAAGCATAAGATGGCGCCGAAGATCTCCCCGAACAAGACGTGGGAGGGATTCTGCGGGAGCATCGCGGGCTCTTTGCTTATATGGCTGATCCTGTATGCCACGGGGTGGTATGGCCTGTCGCTTCCGGTGACGATCCTCGCCGGTATTTCCGTTGCCGTACTCGGCGTATTCGGCGATCTTATCGAATCGCGCATCAAGCGCGGCGTCGGCGTGAAGGATTCCGGGAACCTCATTCCTGGCCACGGCGGTATGCTCGATCGTTCCGATTCGCTCATCTTCGGCTGCATCACCGCACATCTTATCCTCGTGCTCGGAGGTGTCCTATGACCTTGAAACGCCAACGTGTCGCCATCCTGGGCTCCACGGGTTCCATCGGCGTTCAAACGCTTGACGTCTGCCGTCAACATAGCGACAAGCTTCAGGTCGTCGCGTTGTCGGCGCATCGTAATGTCCGGGCGCTCGCCGAGGCGGCGCGTGAATTCGAGGTGAGCTCCGTCGTCATCACCGATGAGTCCCTTTCATCGACTGTGTCTCAGGACCGGTTCCCTTCGGGCGTCTGCTGTCGGTTCGGCATGCGCGCGGCCATCGATTTGTGCCTTTCCGACGAGGTCGATGTGGTCGTCGTGGCAATCGTCGGTGCCGCCGGCCTCCATGCTACCTACGAGCTCGTTTCTGCGGGCAAAATCGTTGCCCTTGCCAACAAGGAGTCGCTTGTCGTGGGCGGCGATCTCATCATGCCGCTCGTTAGGCCCGATCAGCTGCTTCCCGTCGACTCCGAGCATTCCGCTATCTTCCAGTGCTACCTTGGCGAACGCCATCGTGAAACCCACGCCATCTGGCTTACCTGCTCCGGCGGTCCCTTCTTTGGTTCGACCCCGGCCCAGCTCGAGCGCGTGACCGTTGCGGATGCTCTGGCACATCCTACGTGGAACATGGGTTCGAAGATCACCATCGATTCCGCGACGCTCATGAACAAGGGGCTCGAGCGCATCGAGGCCATGCATCTCTTCGATATCGAATTCGATCGCATCCGGGTGCTCATCCAGCGTCAGTCCAAGATTCACTCCATGGTCGAATTTGCCGACGGCTCGGTGATGGCGCACCTCGGTGCCTCGGATATGCGTATTCCCATCCAGTTCGCGCTGTCCTATCCGGATCGGTGGGAGACGCCCGCGCCGCGCGTCGATTTCAGGACGCTCGGCTCGCTCGATTTCGACGCTCCCGACCAAGACGCGTTTCGCTGCCTCGCTCTCGCCGAGGAAGCGGGTAAATCGGGAGGAACCATGCCGTGCGTGCTGAACGCCGCCAACGAGGTCGCCGTCGACGCATTCCTTCACGAGCGGTGCTCGTTCACCGATATCGCTCGCATCGTCGACCACGCTCTCGACGCGCATGATAGGGAAGCGGTCACGTCGCTCGGCCAGCTCGACGAGGTCGATGCTTGGGCTCGTCGTATCTCCGAGACCTACATCTCCTCGCTCAATCGTTAGAAACGGATGCATATGGGTGCCATCATGGGTTTCATCGCCCCGCTCTTCTGGGGCGTGTTGCTCCTCTCGCTGCTCGTGTTCGTTCACGAGGGCGGGCATTTTCTCGCGGCCCGCGCCTGCGGCGTGCGCGTAACCGAGTTCTTTCTCGGTCTGCCGTTTCGCTACAACCTGCATATCACCTCGAAGCGCATCGGTACGAAGTTCGGAGTGACGCCGCTGCTGCTCGGCGGGTATGCGGCGATATGCGGCATGGATCCCGAGCAGGCGCCCCATGCGGAGCGCGTGCTCGCCCGCATCCATCAGGCCGGCTCCTTGTCCGTAGACGAGCTTGCCGCCGACCTCGAGATCACCGCCGATGAAGCGTTGGAAGCATGCGTCTTCCTTATGGGGTGGGGGTCCGTCCTCCCTGTTTACGACGAGTCGAAAGGGGAGGGGCCCACTTCGAAGTACTACCCCTCTCGCTATATGGCTCCTGCGCGCGATGCATCGGGGCATACGGTGTTCGATGGGCGCGCGTTCAAGCGCGATGGAGCCACCAAGGACGGCGAGGCATGGCAGCTTCCCTGCTCCGAGCATGATTTCTTTCTCGCCGAACGCTCTCATACGTATATCGGCAAGGGTTTCTTCAAGCGCGCCTTCATGTTGGTAGCCGGCATTCTGGTCAATCTGATCACCGGTGTCGCTCTATTCGTGGTCGCTTATTCGGTTATTGGCTACCGTGCCCCCATGGATGTCAACGTGATAGGGTCCGTTTCCGACGGGTCGCCGGCGGTTGCAGCCGGTATCCATACGGGCGATAGAATCCTGTCGGTCGATGGGGCTTCGGTCGGGAGCTGGTCCGAGCTTCTCACCGCGCTGGGCGACCGCGGTCCGGGCGAGTCCGTAACCCTCGAGGTGTGGACATCAGATCAGCCCGAATCGACTGAACGGCAGCTCGACGCGGTCGACGATGGCTATTTGCAAGATCATGGCGCGACGAGGACCGTTGAGGCGAAGCTTGATGATTCCGGATTGCTGGGCATCGGTGTGCTGTATCACACGATGAAGGTGGATCCCCTCGCCGCTGCCCGGATGTCCGTCGACTATCTTGCTCAGACGGCCCAGGGCGTGGCGAAGCTCTTGATGCCGCAGCACACCAAGGAGGTTCTTGATAGCTCGACATCGGTGGTGGGCATCTCGGTCCTTTCCGCGCAGGCAGCGGAGCAGGGTGCTGCTTCGTTCATGAGTTTCGCGGCCCTCATCTCGTTCTCGCTGGGATTCATGAACCTGCTCCCCATTCCGCCTCTTGACGGCGGTAAGCTCGTGATCGAGATCATCCAGGCTGTTCGCGGCAAGGAACTCTCGGTTAAGGCTCAGACCGTCGTTTCGTACGTCGGCATCGCGTTTTTCGCCTTTTTGTTCCTGTACATGTTGCGCGCTGATATCCTGCGCCTGTTATAACGGGAGGACCGTCTATGTCGGCTCACGAGCCCGCTCGAAATCAAACCCGTGCCGTGATGGTGGGATCGGTTCAGATCGGAGGCGGCGCCCTGGTCGCCGTCCAGTCCATGACGTGCACCCCGACGACCGACTCAGACCGGACGCTCGAGCAGGTGCGGCAGCTGGCGGCTGCCGGGTGCGATATCGTTCGCGTTTCCGTTCCCAGTAAGAATGCGGTCGAGCCGTTCGGCGTCATCTGCGCCGAGAGCCCCGTCCCCATCGTGGCGGATATACACTTCGACCATCGCCTCGCGATCGCCGCGGTCGCCGCGGGCGCCTCGAAGCTCCGCATCAATCCCGGCAATATCGGATCTTGGGATCGTGTCGACGCCGTCATCGACGCCGCGGGTGAATGCGGCGCCGCGATTCGCATCGGCGTCAACGCCGGATCGCTCGAGCCCTCGATCGCCGAACGCGACGACCTCTCCCAGGTCGATAAGCTTGTTGCGTCCTCCCTTCGCTTCGTGGAGCATTTCGAGCAGCGGGGCTTTCGCGATATCGTGCTCTCCGCCAAGGCGCACAGCGTCGCCACGACGATCGACACCTATCGTCGTCTTTCAGCCGAGCTCCCGCAGGTTCCGCTGCACCTCGGGGTAACCGAGGCCGGCGGCGTTCAGCAGGGCACCATCAAAAGTTCCATTGCACTCGGCGCGCTGCTTGCCGAGGGTATCGGGGACACCATGCGCGTCTCCCTCACGGCCGATCCCGTCGAGGAGGTTCCCGTTGCATGGGGCATCCTGTCGGCGCTCGATCTCAGGCGTCGCGGTCCCGAGATCGTATCGTGCCCCACCTGCGCTCGTTGCCAGGTCGACTTGATAGGAATCGCCGACGAGGTCACGCGTAGACTCGCATCTTGCACGAAGCCGGTCACGGTCGCTGTTATGGGATGCGTCGTCAACGGGCCGGGCGAGGCGTCCGATGCGGATGTGGGCGTGGCCTGCGGTAGGGGGTCGGCGCTATTGTTCCGCCGTGGCGAGGTGATTCGGAAGATCGGTGAAGGCGAGATCGTCGACGCCCTGCTTGCGGAGATCGACGCCCTGTAGGCGCTTGTACCCGCTGTCCCATCCAAGCCGGGGTCCGGTGCAGCCGTGCTGTCTCCCAAACGCCCGTTTGGGTTATCATTCAACTGTTTTTGCTTGCTAGATTCAAGGAGTTTCAATCGTGTCTACCAACCGTACCAGGGCAATGAACATGTCCGCGCTGTACGCGCCCACCCTGAAGGAGGATCCCGCCGAGGCCGAGCTCGCCAGCCATCGACTGCTGCTGCGCGCCGGTATGATCCGCAAGCAGGCGGCGGGCTTGTACAGCTACCTCCCGCTTGCTTGGCGCTCCCTGAAGAAGATCGAGGATATCGTGCGCGATGAGATGGACTCCGCGGGTGCTCAGGAGCTCCTGATGCCCATGGTTGTCGATGGCGGGCTTTGGCACGAGAGCGGTCGCTGGAACGCCTATGGTCCCGAGCTCATGCGCATGAAGGACCGCCATGACCGCGAGTTCGTGCTCGGCCCGACGCATGAGGAGACCATTACCGATCTGGTCAAGAACGAGCTGCGCTCCTACAAGCAGCTTCCCGTGAACCTCTATCAGATCCAGGACAAGTTCCGCGATGAGATGCGCCCTCGCTTCGGCTTGATGCGCGGCCGCGAGTTCATCATGAAGGACGGCTACTCGTTCTCCGCCACCCAGGAGAGCTTGCAAGAAATCTACGACGATATGAAGGATGCATACGCCCGTATCTGCGAGCGCTGCGGATTGAAGGCCCTTCCCGTCGCCGCCGATTCGGGGCAGATCGGCGGCGATACCTCCGTCGAGTTCATGGCGCTCGCCGATGCCGGCGAGGCTAGCTTGGTATATTGCGATGCCTGCGGCTTTGCCGCCGATGACGAAGCCGCCGTCACCACGATCGTCGTTACCGAGGGTCCCGGCGACGGTACCCTTCAGAAGGTTCATACGCCCGGCCTGGGAACCATTGAAGCGGTCGCGGAGTTCTTCGGCTTCCCCGAGAACGGGACGCGCAAGTCCTTGGCGCTCGTCGCGGAGGACGGCACCAAGGTCGTCGCGATCGTGCCGGGCGATCACGAGCTGAACGAGTGCAAGGCTGAGAAGCTGTTTGGCGAGTACCACATGATGAGCGAGGAGGAGCTCAAGGAGGCAGGGCTGTTCAAGGGGTTCATCGGCCCCGTGAACCTTCCCGATGGCATCCGCCTGGTCGTCGACGAGTCGCTGCGCGAGTCCCGTAGCTGGGTATGCGGCGCCAACGAGGTCGACTACCACTTCACCGGCGCATGCCCCGACCGTGATTTCACGGTCGATCAGTGGGCGGACCTTGTAACCGTCCACGAGGGCGATGCGTGCCCGCATTGCGGACGTCCGCTCAAGGGCGCCCGCGGCATCGAGGTCTCCCAGGTGTTCCAGCTCGGTACGAAGTATTCCGAGGCCATGGGGGCCACCTTTGCCGATGAGAACGGCGAGGAGAAGCCCTTCATCATGGGCTGCTACGGCGTGGGTGTGTCGCGTACGCTCGCGGCCGTCGTCGAGCAGTATAATGACGAGCACGGTATCATCTGGCCCGTCTCCATCGCGCCGTATGAGGTGTCGATTATCCCGCTCGACCTGAAGATGGATGACTGCGCGGCCGCATGCTCCAGCATCGCCGATGCTCTGTGCGAAGCCGGCATCGAGGTCGTGATCGACGACCGCGATGAGCGCCCTGGCGTCAAATTTGCCGACAACGACCTCATGGGCTTCCCGTATCAGGTCATCATCGGTAAGCGCGGTCTTAAGAACGGCACGGTCGAGCTGAAGGACCGCGCGACGGGCGAGCGCTCCGACATCGCGCTCGAGGACGTCGCAGCTAAGGTTCGCGATCTGGTTATCTCTCAGCGTCGCTAGGGGGCTTTTCTCCGGCATTCTTGAATCTGTTCTTCTAATCGCCCGTCACCATCGAGAATTGGTGGCGGGTTTTCTTTTATCGAGAACGATGCTCTCTTTGCATCATTGAACTGGCTCCCATTTCTTGGACAGGGAAATGTAAGGCTGAGAGACGGGAGGCTTTCCCTATGGGACCTATGTTAGATTCAATTACGTCGATGCCTTCGGCCTCGTAGCACCGGGAGCGCAGGCGCATGGGCCCGGTTTTCGTACCGTCTTCTTGCAAAAAGAACGTACGCCCCGCCGATTCTCTTGTGTCTTTCAAAATAACCGCAAATAAGGGACCGCACGTTAATCGTCGGAGTCTTCCACGATTTCAAAATCTTCGGCGGAGAAAAGCCCATCGTCATCGAGGTCGGGGAGTAAGATCCTGTACCCATCGCCGAAGGGGCCCGGCTCTACGCATTCGACATCGTAGGTCTTGCCTTTCTCCAAGACAACTTTGTAGTAACTGCCGATGTACCTAACCTTCATAAGTCCCTCCTAAGCCACCTAAGCCGCGTGAATTTGCTCGCGCCACGCGCGCATGTCACTCACGATCTTGTCTATGGCGCAGCCGAGTCGGTGGGCCATGACGCGCAACGTACCGTTTCGTGCACGTCCTACCCGACGGTAGGAAGGTGCGCATAACGATAACGGTACCCGCTAAATAGCGGATAGCGGGGCGCGTGCGAACTAAACACCAATGCACGCGCCCCGCTATAGACGCATTGTACCCGCTACCGAAAGGAGAAACCATCATGCCCGCACGCCCGCTTGAAAGGATTTGAAATGCCCTGGGTCTTCGTTTTCCCCGCCATCGTGATCGGGATATCGATACTGCTACCGTTCCTTGCCCAGATTCTCGCGGGGCTGCTTGTCCTCATAGCTAAGGCAATAGCCGCGTTCATCTACTTCCTCACATGGCTGCGCGTCAAATGGTACGCCCGCCGTGAGGAGCGAGACTAGGCGCCCACGTCCAAACAGAGGGCCCCGCGACGCATTTCAATGAACTGCCTCCCATCTCAAGGACTTTACTTTTAAGTCCAAGAAATGGGAGGCAGTTCACATTTCTAACGGCGTCGCGGGGCCCGTTGCGTGCAACGGCGCCACACGACAGTATCCTATCCCACTATTTCATCTATGCTGCGCCCGAGTCGGCGGTCGATGATGCACACGTCGCAGCTGCAGACGCCGGTCACAGTATCGAGCTTCGGGACGCGTCTAAACGAGTTGTTGGCCCATGTTTCAGTGCGCTCCATGCGACGTGAAAGCTCGCGCCCGCCGATGTTTGCGCGGATTTATAGCAGCTCAAGAACGTTGTTCGGTTCCACGCAACCGCCTACACGCTGTATTTTACCGCACTCGTCCTCATGCGTTTATGCAGCTATTTAGCCGTCGCCCGGCCCCAGCGCCGAACGGCACGGCCTCCTAGGTGTTTCTCACCGTCTGGAGGTCGCCCCATGGAAACGTTAGCGGCGTTTCTCGCACTCGCAACGGGCGCGGTTGAGCTGGCAACGGCATTAGTCGCGCTGGTACGGGAAACGAGAAAGCGCCCCGCGTCTAAGGACGAGGAGCGCTAACCGCTAACAGCGGGGCCGTTGTGTTGGAAGCGGCGGCCCCGCCCACGGGGACATTGTACCACGTCCGAAAGGAGTAACCACTATGCCCGCACGCTACTACAAGCGCCGCCGCGCGTAAGCCGGAGTACCACGGCGGCGATTCGGCGTTCGATTACGCGCGCGAGCTCGTCTGGGCCATCGACCTAGTAATGCCGCGCTCGAAGCTCTACATGGGCATCTAGACGGAAAGGGCGCGGGGGATCGTCCGCGCCCTTTCCGTGTCGCCGCGAGGCGATACAATGCACGAAACGGCGGACTCCAGATACCGCCCGCTTGAAAGGATTTGAAATGCCGACATGGCTATTCGTTACGCTGCTGCTGTTTTCCCTACCGGTGCTTATCGAGCTGTTCGGAGTGCTGCTCTGCCTTGTGATATCCGCCATAACCAAGATATTCGAATTCATAGCATGGCTGTTCAACACTTTGAACGACGGCGACTCGAGTTAGCCGTCTAGTTGCCAAAGGAGGCCCCGCAGCGTATTTTAACGGCGTCGCGGGGCCCTTGTCTGCAGCGGCGCCACGCATGCACGAACGTGCCGCGAAACGGCGGGTTATCGGACAAAAAATGTGTCCCGATAGAGCACCAGTTCCCGCCCGTCAATCGAGCCACCACGGGAACGGGTCCCTGTGGTGGAGCTTCTCCCACACGGCCCTGTCGCCCCACTCCGGACCGCCGTCCTCGCGCTTCGGGGAGGCGGAGTAGGTCCTGTAGAGCAGGTCGATGTCGGCGTCCGTCGGCATCGTGGCGAGCTTCTCGGCGGCCGTCCTGGAGTCCCCCGAGTTCATGCGACACCACCAGAAACACCTCCTTGACCCTGCGCATGAGCGACATCCCGCGATGGTTCCCGAGCATCTCGCGCAGGCGTGCGTTCAGGCTCTCCGCTGCGTTGTTCGTGCTCGCCCGCGAGCCTATAGGGCTCCACGCCCGACTGGAGCCTGGAGCGCGAGGTCGTGTACTGCCCGACCTGGCAGAACGCGGGAAAGACGCATCTCTGGACCCGCGTTCCCGGCCAGCTGCGCCGCACGGCGTTGGCGAAGCCGGCGCCGTCGTCGGAGACGACGTCCGGCGCTGGGATCGGGTCCATCAGCGCCGACCACGCCCTCGACGTCTCCGAGCGCGCCATGCACCACGAGACGATGCGCTCGACGCTACGGCATATCAGTACGACGAGGTCGCGTGCGAGCCAGATCCCGTCGACGAAGGGGACGCGGTGCCACTCGTCGTCCGCGACGGGCACGGCCGCAGCCCCCAAAACCAGGCCGTCCAGCGCCTGAACGACCTTCCCTGCCCGGGCATGTCGCGCTGGGAGCCCTTGGACATGACCCAACCGAGGAACTCGCGCAGGGCGGCGGTGTTGCCGTCGCGGCGGACCTCCCGCAGACGGTATTTAAGGCGTCTAAAAGAGGTTATCTACCTGCGGATACGTCTGTCCAGTGGACACACTTTTCGTCCGAGCACTTATAACCGACGACGAGTATTAAAGTCACGGGAAAGGGCCGTCCACCTATGCAGATGGCCCAGAATGGAACACACTTTCTCCCTATAGCCCGGTAACGCGGCCGCAGGCGGATCATCCGCGCCTTTTCCGTGTCACCGCGGGGCGATACAATGCACGAAACGGCGGACTCCAGATGGCCGCCCGCTCGAAAGGATTTGAAATGCCCTGGGTCTTCGTTTTCCCCGCCATCGTGATCGGGCTATCGATACTGCTACCGTTCCTGGTCCAAGTCGTCGGCGGGTTGATATTGTTCGTCATAAAATTGTTCTGCGATATCGTGAACTGCTTCATCGACCATGCCGAAGCCGCCATGAAGGACGATACGGAACGTAAGAGCTAGCGTCCCGGCAAAAGGCCCCGCAGCGTATTTTGACGGCGTTGCGGGACCCTTGGCATGCCAGCGGCGACGCACATGCGCGAACGCGCTGCGAAACGGCGTATCAGTGCCTCAAGTGGCATTTGCACGGGCCAATCTGGGACGCTTTAGGGGCGATTTCGGTTAATCCACAATCTCGTCTATGGTGCAGCCCTAGCGGCGCGCGATGACGCGCCACGTGATCATGATGTTCCGGCTCCCGCCTCTAAGGAAGACGCGCGACGATAGCCTTAGCTGGGAGCATGGACAAGGATTCACATCGCCCATGGAAAGTAAAACAGGTCAAGCATAAAGCCTGACCTGCTAAGAGTCTGGTGGGCCCTCCGGGATTCGAACCCAGAACCCAGGGATTATGAGTCCCCTGCGCTAACCGTTGCGCCAAGAGCCCGAGAAATCGGCCACAAGCAGGCTTGCAACCCCCTTCCTAGAAAAAAGGCCTCCGGTTCCCCGGAGGCCTTAAATCTCATGGTGGAGACGAGGGGGATCGAACCCCTGACCTCTTGACTGCCAGTCAAGCGCTCTCCCAGCTGAGCTACGCCCCCATGAAGAGAGAAGAAAAATGCAAGTGGTGGAGACGAGGGGGATCGAACCCCTGACCTCTTGACTGCCAGTCAAGCGCTCTCCCAGCTGAGCTACGCCCCCTTGCAACAAAATAGTACTATACGGGAATCACGCCAAGTATGCAAGCGGTATTTCAAACTTTTTTTGACAGTCTTCGATCACAGCCTTTGACCTGCACTTTGGTTGTAGAGGCTGTGAGTTCTTCAACGCTTCAAGCCAAAGTAGAAGCGCGTCATCATAGCCTCCACGGGGGCGGTGAGCGCGTCGTCCTCTTGCAGGACCGGCAGCGCGCGACGGCGCTTGTAGTGGCGGTATCTGGAGGCCGCCCTTTCGTGCTTTGTATTGCCCCGCGGCGACAAGAAGGTTGGTCAATCCATCGTCTCGCTTTACTTCTGTTCAAGGCTGTATTCAACGTATGCTTGATCTTGCTTCCATCCTTATGATGACTGGATTGTCATCCCTATTCCCCTCGAACAACCTTTGATTTCGATTTCGCTTCCGAGGATATCGGTATTTGCTACTACGAGACATAGTTCAACATTGGTGGATTCGGGTTCTCTGAGTTCGATAGGAGACAGCGCGATGCCGTCGAGTCTTGGAAGCGTGCTCTCGTCGAGCTCTTGACCGAGGACTAGTTTCATTTACGCCTCACGCGCGCGGCGAGGACCAGGCGGCGGGGGAGTGCGTCCGCTAGATTGTCCAAGTACCTGCGTAATCCCTCGAATAGGAAGTGGGATGGGATAGCTGGCTGCTGGACATGCTTCACACCTCGTTTCCAGCCGCTCCATCCCGGGAAAATTATCGAAAATCATGCTTGCTTCCGGAAAGGACTCCGTGATACTATTCTCCTTGCTGAAAAGCAACGGGCGATTGGCTCAGGGGTAGAGCATATCCTTCACACGGATGGGGTCACAAGTTCGAATCTTGTATCGCCCACCATCGAATCTTAAGGACCTGGGTAACCGGGTCCTTTTTCATATGAATGGGAGCAGTCGTCGTGATTCTACTTGCCGACAAGATTGAAAAGAGCTTTGGCGCCCGGGTTTTGTTTTCGGGAGCCACCCTCCAGGTGAATGCCGGCGAGCGCTACGCCTTGGTTGGTCCAAACGGCGCTGGTAAAACCACCTTCCTCAAGATCGTTATGGGAATCGAGTCTCCGGATGCTGGTACCGTCTCGTATGCGAAAGACGTGACGGTCGGCTATCTCGAGCAGGAAACGAAGCTCGCTTCGGACACATCGGTTATCGAAGAGGTCATGGCTGCGGCTGTCGAGATCAGGGCAATGGGTTCTCGTGCCGAGGAGCTACAGGTCCAGATTGCCGAGGCGGGGGATTCTGACAACCTTGAGGCGTTGCTCGAGGAATACGGTAAGGTGCAGGATAGGTTTGAGCACCTGGGCGGCTATGAACTTGAAAGCCATGCCCGCCAGATTCTTGCGGGCCTTGGATTCAGCGTTTCCGATTTCGATAAACCCTGCAGCGATTTCTCCGGTGGTTGGCAGATGCGCATCGCTCTCGCCAAGCTGTTCCTGCGCAAGCCCGACTTGCTGCTTCTTGACGAGCCGACGAACCATCTCGACCTCGAAAGCGTCCAGTGGCTGCGCGGCTTCATCTCGGGTTATGAAGGTGCCGTGCTCCTCGTCAGCCACGACCGCGCTTTTATGGACGCGTCCGTCGACCATGTCGCGGCGCTCGAGAATCGACGCGTGACCGTCTACACCGGTAACTACAGCTCCTATCTCAAGCAGCGCGAGGACAATCTCGAGCAGATGCGAGCCAAGCGCGCGGCGCAGGAGCGCGAGATCGCTCATATGCAGGTGTTCGTCGATAAATTCCGCTATAAGCCGACCAAGGCTGCCCAGGCGCAGGAGCGTATGCGCAAGATCGAGCAAATCAAGAAGGAGCTCGTGATCCTGCCGGAAGGCCACAAGCATGTCGATTTCAAATTCCCGGACCCCCCGCGTTCCGGAGACTTGGTCGCTTCGCTTGAGGGCGTCAGCAAGGCGTATGGCAGCAAGCAGATCTACAGCGATATCGACCTCAAGCTTTACCGCGGCGATCGCGTGGCGCTCGTCGGCCCCAACGGCGCGGGCAAGTCAACCCTGCTCAAGATGCTCGCCGGCATCGAAGCCCCTACGAAGGGTGCACGCGAGCTCGGCCTTCATGTGGGGGTCGCATACTACGCGCAGCATCAGCTTGAGGGCTTGAAAGAATCGAACACGGTTTTGCAGGAGATCGACTCCGTCGCCCCTGGCTGGACCGTGCCTCAAGAGCGAAGCCTGCTCGGAGCGTTCCTGTTCTCCGGCGACGATGTGGACAAGCGCGTCGGCGTGCTATCGGGTGGCGAGCGCGCCCGTCTCGCACTGGCCAAGATGCTCGTGGCGCCCGAGGCGCTCCTCTGCCTCGATGAGCCCACCAACCATCTGGATATCGATTCCGTCGATATGCTCGAGAACGCCCTTAAGCGCTTTCCGGGAACCATCGTCCTCGTCAGCCATGATGAGCATCTCGTCCGCGCGGTTGCCAACCGAGTCGTCGATATCCGCGACGGCCGCATGACGGTCATCGACGGCGACTACGACTATTACCTGTATAAGCGCGAGGATCTAGCCGCGCGCGCCGCACTTGAGGCACAACCCGATGTCGTGGCGCGCAAGGGCGGTGCCCCCGAGATTCCGAAGCCCGCCTCCGCTTCCGCGCGCGAGGGCAAGAAGACCCGTGAGCAGCGACGCGCGGAGGCCGACGCGCGCGCCGAGCTCAACCGCAGGCTCAAGAAGACGAAGCAGCGGCTGAAAGAGGTCGACGGGCTTCTCGAGAAGCACCGCTCGCGCTATGACGAGCTTATGGAATTGATGGCCTCCGAGGAGCTGTATGCCGATCAGGAGAAATTCAGCGCGGCCCTTGCGGAATATAACGAGCTGAAGAAGCTCATTCCGGCGCTTGAAGACGAGTGGCTCGAGCTATCGACCACTATTGAGGAGGAAACCGAACGTGGACGTGCGTAGAGCCGGCGCCATCGCCTTGACGGTCCTCGGCTTTGCTTTTCGGCTGTGCGCCATCGCTTTGTGCGTGATCGTCGTCATCTTGTGTTTCAGCGGGTTGTCCGCACGCTTGGACATGGTTGGCTTCGTCGTCGACCTGTCACGGTTGCTGCCTGCGTTCATAGCGGGCTACGGCGTCATCACCACGCCGTTCGGCGGGGTGTTTAGGCTTGATTTCTCCCTTATCGCCCTGCTGTTCTTCTTACTCGATTACGCATGCATGCGCTGCGCCCGCATGCTCCGCTCCTGAAAGGTATCGTATGAGTCTCAAGATCAGCTCGCTGCTCATCAGCGCGTTGGCCGTCATCATCGGCATCGTCGTCCACGAGAGCGCCCATGCGCTCGCAGCGTATCTGCTGGGAGATAAGACCGCTCGCTCCCGGGGGCGTATCTCCCTGAACCCCCTCAACCATATCGACCCGTTCGGCACCATCATCCTCCCACTGCTCATGATCGCCGCGGGCGGACCGGTGTTCGCCTTCGCCAAGCCCGTTCCCGTTTACCTGGGCAACCTCAAACATCCGAAACGCGACGAGATCCTCGTATCTTTGGCCGGGCCCGCATCGAACATCCTGCTCGCTTGCATCGGGGCGGCCGTGCTCGGGCCCTCTGCATCCGCTACCGCATACGCCGCGCTTCCCGCGAACATCTTGAGCCTGCTGCTCGACTTCTCCCTCACGTTCATCTTCGTGAACCTTTCGCTTGCCTTCTTCAACTTGATTCCGCTTCCTCCGCTCGACGGATCCTCTATCCTCGTCCCCTTCCTTAAGGGTAGGGCGCTGCACACCTACTACCAGATTCAGCAGTACGCCATGCCCATCCTCATCGTCGTCCTCTACCTGCTTCCCATGCTCACCGGCATCGATCTCATAGGAATCTATTTCGATTTCACCGTGTACCCGTTGGGCGATGCGCTTGTCTCCCTGGCGCTGGGCCGTTAGTGCGCTAAACTAGATGAGATATGTCCATGACGAGCGGTAGAGGAGGCCGGCGTTGTCGTACCGCGTTTCCACGCAGGCCTACTCGGGTCCTTTCGACCTTCTGCTCCAGCTGGTAACCCGTCAAAAAGTCGACATAGGATCCATTTCCATCGCCGAGGTCGCCGAGCAGTATCTCGCCGAGGTCGAGCGCCTCGAAGCGTTGGATCTTGACGTTGCAAGTGATTTTCTGCTGGTAGCCGCTACGCTTCTCGATATCAAGGCGGCTTCCCTCGTGCCGGACGAGCCCGTTCGTGCCCGTCTGGATGAAGAGGATCAAGAGGAGTTCGCCGAGCTTGACGGCGATGCCCTGCGCGAGGTCCTGATCGCTCGGCTTATCGCCTATAAGCAGTTCAAGGGCGCTGCCGCGGCGCTCGGCGCCCGTATGGAAGCGGAGAGCCGGATGCATCCGCGCGTCGCTGGTCCCGATCCCGAGTTTCTCAACCTGATGCCCGATTACCTCGCGGGCATCACCTTGCGTGGCCTCGCCGTTATCTGCGCCGACATCGACGGCCGGCGCGAGAAGTTCCTTCTCGAGGCCGAGCACGTCGCTCCACGCCGCATGCCCATCGAGCTCACGGTCGCCTCCGTCGATCGCATTACCATCGCCAGGCCACATATCACGTTTCGCGAGCTACTTGATGGCGATGCCACGACAGAACAGCTCGTGGCGACGTTTTTGGCTATTCTCGAACTCGCGAAGCGCGGCTCGGTTACCCTTGAGCAGGAAGAGAATTTCGGCACCATCTCCATTCACCGCGTCGCGGGCGCTGCGGAGTACCATCCCGGCGACTCGCTCTCCATCGAAGAGGAGTAACACTCGATGTCTGAACTCAGTACGCTTGGTCCCTCGTCCTTGAAGGGGGCGCTCGAGGCTTTATTGCTTGTTTCCAGCGACCCCGTCAGCGCTGCCACCTTGGCAGCCCATCTCGAGATCGCGCCCGGCGAAGTCGCCTCGCTGCTTGCCGAGCTCCAAGTTGAATACGAGGAAGCCGAACGCGGTTTCCAACTGCGCGAGGTCGCGGGCGGTTGGCGTCTGTTCACCCACCCCGCCTTCCACGAACAGGTCGAATCATACGTGCTCTCATGGGATACTCAGAAGCTGAGCCAGGCGGCTCTGGAGACCCTTGCGGTCGTCGCGTATCATCAGCCCGTAACCCGAGAGGCGGTCAAGGGCATTCGAGGCGTCAATTCCGACGGCGTCATATCGTCCTTGGTCGACAAGGGCCTTATTCGCGAGATGGGTCGCGATCCCGAACGCGGGCAGGCCATACGATACGGCACCACGAACGTCTTCTTGGAAAAATTCGGCCTGCGAAGCGTAAAAGACCTCCCGGACCTCGAGCAGTTCGCCCCCGACGAGCAATCCCGTCAATTCATTCGCGAGCGCCTTTCGGGCCGTTCGATTCAGTCGACCCTTGAGGAGACCGAGGACGACCTCGAGGAGGAACGCGATCTTATCGGAGATTCGGATGAGCCCGATTCCACTGTCGACGCAGCCGACGTCTTCACCGCACTCGACGGAGGCGACCATGAGTAGTCCCGCGTTCCAACCGGATGAGCGCTTGGTCCCTATGCGCCTGCAGCGTTTTCTCGCTCGCGCGGGGGTGGCCAGCCGCCGCGGTTCCGAAGACCTCATGACTGCCGGCCGTGTCTGCGTGAACGGCGTCATCACCACCGAGCTGGGCAGCAAGGTCGACCCGGCAGTCGATTCGGTCACCGTCGACGGCGTACCCGTCGTTCTGGGGAGGGGCGCTGCCTACATCATGCTCAACAAACCGAGCGGCTACATCACCACGATGCGCGACCCCCATGGACGCCCGACCGTAGCCGAGCTCGTTCCCGTCAATCGGTATCCCGGCCTGTTTCCCGTCGGCCGTCTCGACCTCGATACCACGGGTCTGCTGCTCTTTACAACCGATGGGGATTTCGGCCAGGCTCTGCTTCATCCGTCCCACCATGTGTGGAAGTCGTATCTGGCGCTCGTTGACGGCGTGTTGGATGACGGGGAACTCGAACCACTGCGCCGTGGCATCGAATTGGATGACGGGCCGTGCCAGCCGGCGCGCTGCCGTATCTTGGGCGACCGGGAGGCTCGGCGCGTATACGCGGGACGTCCGCCTGCGTATACGACGTTTCTCGAGGTCAAGATCCACGAGGGTCGGAAAAACCAGGTGAAGCGCATGCTCTCGAGGATCCATCATCCCGTACTCGAGCTGCATCGCTCCGAGTTCGGCTCGCTTGAGCTCGCCGACCTGCCCATGGGCTCCTGGCGAGAACTGGATTCCGCAGAAGTCGCAATGCTGAAAGAGGATGCCGGCATCGTCTAGGGCGCGTGCCTCCGCGCTTGTGTAAACGTTTCTATAAGAAAGGATGTGCGCGCATGATCGTCGCCATCGACGGGCCCGCGGGCTCGGGAAAATCCACCATCGCACATGAGATCGCGCATCGTCGCGGATTCGAGAAGCTTGATACGGGCGCGCTCTATCGCACCGTCGCGCTCGCGTGCGTTCGCGACGGAATCGATCTTGATGACGAGGCGGCCGTGTGCGAGCAGGCCCGTTCCATCCGCATCTCGTTCGATTCGACCGGTTCGATTACCCGTATCGCGCTCGATGACGACGATGTGAGCGATGCCATTCGCACGCCCGAGGTGGACCGAATCGTTTCCAAGGTGTCGGCCTATCCCGGAGTTCGCGAGGCCATGCTTCCCGTCCAGCGCCATTTCGCCGAAGGTCGCAACGTCGTCGCCGAGGGTCGCGATATCGGGACCGTCGTCTTCCCCCATGCCGCTGTCAAGGTCTTTCTTACCGCTGATCCGCGCGAGCGCTCGCGCCGCCGCGTCCTGCAGCGTCATGAGGGCGAGACCGTTTCCAGCGATCAGCTCGAACGCGAGGTCGAGGAGACGCTGCGCGATCTCGAGCGCCGCGATGCGCTCGACTCTTCTCGCGAGACGGCTCCGCTGAAGGCTGCGGACGATGCAGTCCGCATGGATTCCTCGGGTCATACCATCGACGAAGTGGTCGATGCCATCTCCCGCTTGATCGATGAAAGGGGCGAATGATGAAATCGTTCGGCGGCTCCCTTGACGCGTACTACGACGCGGGCATGGATGAGTTCCCGCTCGTCATCCGAATCCTCTATGCGATCGCGTTGGCCGTCGTGTTCGCCTTCACGAAGATCATGTGGCGCTGGACCATGGAGGATTCGCATCGCCTTGATGCGGCCGGGCCGACGGGTCGCGTCATCATCTGCAACCACACTTCGATGGCGGAGGTTCCCGTCCTCGTAGCGCATCTCTGGTCGCGCGGGCGTCGCGTGCGCCCCATTTTCAAATCTGAGTTCAACAGCACGGGAATCGTACGATGGGCGTTTTCCCGTGCAGGCGGCATTCCCGTCGAGCGCGGCACCGCGGATATGAAGAGCCTTCGCCGTGCCCAGCACGCTCTGCAGCGCGGCGAGGACATCCTGATCTTCCCCGAAGGAACCCGGGTCCGCTCCGATGAGCAACCTGTCGAGATCCACGGCGGCTTCGCCCTCATCGCGCAGATGGGCAAGGCACCCATCGCCCCCGTCGCCGTCTGCGGTTTCCGTGATGTTACGCCTCCCGGAAAGAAGCTCATGCGATCGGTCACGTGTTGGATGAAGGCCGGGGAGGCCATTTCTTTCGAGGACGCGCCGGCCGAAATGAAGCGCAGGGAGCGCGCTCAATGGGTCGAGGACGAGGCGGTTCGCCGCATGTACGCGCTCCGCGACGACCTTCTCCGCGAACATCCGGGGAGGCGATGACCATGTTCGACCGTCACAGGGGGCCCCGTATCCTGGTGGCAGAGCACGCTGGCGTCTGCTATGGGGTGGAGCGCGCGCTGCAGCTCACCTATGACGCTGCCCGCGACGCCCGCCAGCCGGTCCGCACGCTCGGTCCGCTTATACATAATCCGCGTGTCGTCGTCGAGCTCGCCGCCGAGGGCGTAGGCACGGCCGATGCCATCGAGCAGGCCGATGGGGGCACGATCGTCATACGGGCGCACGGAGTCGTTCCGCAGGCAATCGAGGCCGCGCGGGCGCGTGGGCTCGATGTGATCGACGCCACCTGCCCCTATGTAAAAAAGGTGCATCATGCCGCGTCGAAGCTCGCGCGCGAGGGTTATCAGGTGATCGTGGTGGGGGAGAGCGGTCACCCCGAGGTCGAGGGCATTCTCGGCCATGCAGGCGAAGGCGCGGTCGTCGTCTCGTGCGCTCATGACCTCGACGGCCTCGAGCTCTCTCGGCGAGTCGGCGTCGTTGTCCAGACCACGCAGACCGATGAGAAACTCGGTCAGATCGTTGCCGCCCTCGTCTCGCGCGTCGGCGATGTAAAGGTCATCAACACCATCTGCAAGGCGACGCATGAGCGGCAGGAAAGCGCAGCCGCCCTTGCCTCCCGCGTCGACGCCATGATCGTCATCGGCGGTAAGAACTCTGGAAACACCCGCCGTCTCGCCCAGATCTGCTCCGAGCGCTGCGAGAACACCCACCATATCGAAGATGCCGCCGAATTAGACGCCGGCTGGTTCGGTCACGTCGAGACCATCGGAGTGACCGCGGGCGCCTCTACGCCGCCCGTCCATATTCGCCAGGCGATCGAAGCGCTCCTTTCCATCAACCCGGGCTCCTCGGTCGAATGGGATCGTGATCGCGCATGACCGCACCGACCATTCCCTCGTATGCGGGAACGCCCGCGAACTATGGAACGCGGCGCGAAGCGGCCTTATCAAGCGATTTCCACGGTGCGCTCGTAACCGACGTCCGCATCGACTCACCTGCCTACGATGCGGGCATCGAACCGGGGATGTACGTTTCCCAGGTCAACGGCGCGCCGCTCACCGATATGATCGTATGGCTCTGGGAAGCCGATGAGGACGAGGTCGAGCTCGTCGTCTATGATCCTTCCGACGACACCTCGGTGGCCTGCGTCCTCGAGCGGTTCCCTGGTGAAGACTGGGGCCTTACGTTCAACGATGCCATATTCGACGAGATGCGAACCTGCGTGAACGCATGCGTGTTCTGCTTTATGAGAATGCTGCCGAAGGAGAGCCGCGACACGCTGACCATCAGGGACGATGACTACCGCCTCTCTTTTCTCCAGGGCAACTTCGTCACGTTGACCAATATGTCCGATCGCGATGTTCGGGAGGTCGTGGACAAATTCCTCTCGCCTATGAACGTCTCGATACATGCGATCTCGCCCGATGTGCGCCGGCGCCTGATCGGTCGGAACGCACAGCGCGGCATCGACGTCCTCGAGACCCTGATTGATGCGGGGATCGAAATCCATGCGCAGATCGTTTTGTGTCCGGGGCTGAACGACGGCGAGGAGCTCGAGAGCACGCTTCGCTATTGCGAAGAGCATCCGCTTATCACGAGCCTGGGCATCGTTCCGCTCGGCTTCACGAAGCACCAGGACCGTTTCAGCACGTCGTATTCGGATGATGCCGAAGCGGCCCGTGTCGTCGTCGAGCAGGTGCGGCCATATCAGGATCGGGCGTTCGAGCGGTTCGGGCGCCATACCTTCCAGTTGTCCGATGAATTCTACCTCGCCGCGCGCGTCACGCCGCCTCCCGCAGCGTTCTACGACGGGTACCCGCAGTTCTACGACGGCATCGGGATGATACGCTCGTACCTTGATGACACCGTCGAAGTGCTGTCGAAGGAGCCCGGACGCGTCCGCGCGGTCGCGAGGGCGCTCGAGTCCCGCGACGAGCGTCTCGTCGTCATCTCAGGCGAAGCCGCCGAGACGACGGTTGCGGGCTTCGTCGGCGCCGCGGGGCTCGGCGGAACCGTTCGGGCGATTCGCAATGATTACTTCGGCGGCAATGTAAACGTCACCGGCCTGCTGTGCGCCTGCGATGTCCTCGAGCAGCTGGAAGAAAACTTGAGCAGGGTTATGCTCATTCTGCCCGATGTCATGTTCAACGCCAACGGCCTCACGCTTGACGGGTATCATCGAGAGCACCTGCTCAACGAGCTTGCAGAGCGCGGCGCGCGCGCTTTCAGCTCTTCAACCACGCCCAGGGAGCTGCTTGTCTTTCTCGAAAGCGTCTTGGGTGCATAGTCATATCGACCCGCTTTTTATCTAGGAGCGTTTCCATGAAACCTATCGTCGCCATCGTCGGTCGACCCAACGTCGGCAAATCCACCCTGGTGAACCGCATCGCCCAGACCGCTGATGCCATCGTGCATCAAAGCCGCGGCGTCACGCGTGATCGCAGCTATCACGAGGCCGATTGGAACGGCCGGGAGTTCACCCTGGTCGACACCGGCGGTATCGAACCCCTGAAGAGCGAGGATATCTTCTCCGGCTCCATCCGCGACCAGGCTCTCGCAGCTTGCGAGGAGGCTTCCGCGATCCTCTTCGTCGTGGACGGCACCACGGGTGTCACCGAAGAGGACGAAAGCGTCGCCCGCATGCTCAAACACGTGAAGGCTCCGGTCTTCCTGCTCGTCAACAAGCTCGACAACCCCGATCGCGAGGGCGATAACCTGTGGGAGTTCTATTCGCTTGGCATCGGAGAGCCCATTCCCGTATCGGCTCTTCACGGGCATGGCACCGGCGACCTCCTCGATGAGATCGTCAGCCTGTTTCCCGCTGGAGATGATGATGAGCCCGAGGTCGATTCCGATCCGGATGCGCTCTCCGTCGCCATCATCGGCCGGCCGAACGCGGGCAAATCGTCTCTATTCAACAAGATCATCGGTTCGGACCGCTCGATCGTTTCCGATGTCGCGGGCACCACGCGCGATGCGATCGACACCATCGTCGAGCGCAACGGCCGTAGGTACCGCATGGTCGATACCGCGGGCATTCGCAAGAAGAGCACGGTCTATGAGAACATCGAGTACTATTCGATGGTGCGCGGCTTGCGCGCCATCGACCGCGCCGACGTCGCGCTGCTTGTCATCGATTCTTCGGTTGGAATGACCGAGCAGGACCAGAAAGTCGCGAACCTCGCCATCGAGCGCGGCTGCGCCCTCGTGATCCTGCTCAACAAGTGGGACCTGCTCACCACCGACCGCGAGCGCGAGCATATGATGGCCACCGTCGACCGCCGCATGACGCTCGCTCCCTGGGCGAGCTACCTGCGTATCTCGGCGCTGACCGGCCGCTCGGTTGAAAAAATATGGCAGCATATCGATGCGGCCGCCGAAGCCCGCGCGAGCAAGGTCTCCACGTCCAAGCTCAACCAGATGCTTACCGAGATGCGCGAGTTCGGCCATACCGTCGTGGATGGCAAGCGCCGGCTTCGCATGCACTACGTTACCCAGACGGGAACCAAGCCTCCCGCCTTTACGTTCTTCGTCAACCATACCGATCTGGTCAACGATACATACAAGCGCTATATAGAGAACCGCATGCGAGCTGCCTTCGATTTCAAGGGAACGCCGATTCGCCTTCGGTTCCGCAAGAAAGACCAAAAGTCTAAGGAGGCCTAGCGGAACATGGATAGTTCAATGCGCGTCCTGCTCGTCACAGCCGTCTGCTGCATCGTCTCCTATCTCGTGTGCGGCATCCCCTTCGGCAAGATTCTGGGTAAGCGCCTCGGCAACGTCGATATCCAGCAAGCGGGTTCGGGCAACATCGGTACCACCAACGCCCTGCGCGTCGCGGGTCCGAAAGTCGCCGCGCTCACGCTGCTCTTCGACCTCCTCAAGGGCACCGTGTGCGTTGTGGTCGCGCGTTACGCTATCCCCGCATGGGGTTACTGCGGTCCTGCATCGGCGGTCGCCCCCGGCGCGCCGGGCGACTGGCTGGTAGTCTTCGTCGCCCTCGCGAGCCTCTATGGCCATATCTTCTCTCCGTACCTGCATTTCCACGGTGGCAAGGGCATAGCGACGGGAGTCGGCATCCTATTCGGGTATTTCTGGCCCCTGGCGTTGGTGCACCTTGGGATATTCATCGTGCTCGTCGCCCTTACCAGGTACGTCTCCCTGGGCTCCATCGTGACCGCGGGGCTCGTCCCCCTCACCATGTACCTCGCCTTCCCTTCGATGGGGGTGGGTGCGCTCGCCCTTTGGGCACTGCTCGGTTGGACCGTCGTGTGGGCGCATCGAAGCAATATCCGTCGCTTACGCGCTGGTAAAGAATCCAAGTTATCCTTTAGCAAACGCGTCACCACGAAGGATGATGACTGATGAAAATCGCTCTTATCGGCTCTGGCTCATGGGGTACCGCCGTCGCGGGACTTGCCGCCGCCCAAGCCGATCAGGTGGCTTTGTGGGCTCATGGCGTTGAGACCGCCCGCGGTATCAACGAGTGCGGGCGGAACCCGCGATATCTCGCTGACTACGGGCTTCCCGACAACATCTCCGCGAGTACGGATATCCATGAGGTCCTCGATGGTGCCAACGGCGTCGTCTTCGCGGTTCCCTCCGCGCACCTGCGCGCTGTGGCGCACGACGCGGCGTTCTCCCTCGGCGCCTCGACGCCCGTCCTCTGCCTCACCAAGGGCGTCGAGGCGGGTACGGGGCTTTTGATGAGCGAGGTCATCGCCGATGAAATCGGGCATCCCGAGCGCATCGCCGCCCTTTCCGGTCCGAACCACGCCGAGGAGATCTGCAAGGGCGGTCTGTCGGCCGCCGTCATCGCTTCAGAGGACCCTGCGATCAGCGATTATTTCAAGCGCTTGCTCATCACGCCGGCATTTCGAATCTACGTATCGCATGATATGGTGGGTGTCGAGATGTGCGGCGCCATGAAGAACATCATCGCGATCGTTTGCGGGATAGCCGCCGGAGCCGGCTATGGGGACAACACGCTGGCGCTCATCATGACGCGCGGCCTCGCGGAGATCAGCCGCATGGTCAGCGCGCGCGGCGGTGATCCGATCACCTGCATGGGCCTCGCCGGCATGGGCGACCTCGTAGCTACCTGCACCTCCGAGCACTCTCGCAACAGAAGCTTCGGCGTCTCCTTCGCCCAAGGCGTCAGCCTCGGGGACTATCAGCGGCGTTCTCATATGGTGGTTGAAGGGGCGGCTGCGGCGGTAAGCGTCTTGGAGCTCGCCGAGCAGCTTGGCGTCGAGGTACCGCTCACCTCTGCGCTCAATCACACCTTGTATCATGGCGGTACCATCTCAGAGGCGCTTGAGCTTCTTACCGACAGGTGCCCCACACAGGAATTCTACGGTATCGACAATTAGAAGAGAGGGAGCCACCGTGCTTGATTCCGTATTGATCTCACCTTCCATCCTGTCAGCCGACATCGCTCGTCTGGCCGAGGACCTCGATAAGATCGCTTCCGCTGATTATATCCATATCGATGTGATGGATGGTCACTTCACCAAGAACCTCACCTTCGGGGCGGGCTTTGTGGCTGCATGCAAGCGGTCCACCTCTGTTCCGCTTGACGTCCATATGATGGTTACCAACCCCGATGACACCGTCGATTGGTACATCGACGCCGGTGCCGATCTCATCACCATCCATGTCGAAGCCTCCACGCATCTGCACGGCACCATCAAGCATATCCAGTCGCGCGGCGTGAAGGCGGGCGTGGTCCTCAACCCCGCTACACCTGTAAGCTTTTTGGAGAGCATCATCGAGGACCTTGACGCCGTGCTGCTCATGAGCGTCAATCCGGGCTTCGGCGGCCAGTCCTACATCGAGGGGACCTATGCGAAAATCCGCGAGCTCCGCGCGATGTGCGAGCGTCATGGCGTTTCCCCGTTCATCGAGGTCGATGGCGGCGTCTCGCGCACGAACGTCGAGGCCGTGTGCGCTGCCGGCGCCGTTATGGTGGTCGCCGGTTCTGCCGTATTCGGCGCCCAGGACCCCGCTGCCGAGATCGGCGTGCTGCGCGAGCTCGGAAACCGCGGCCTCGCTTCGGCGCGTGTATAGCCATGGTTTCGAATCCAACCCTCGAGAAGCTGGTCAATCTTGATTACGCCGCTTCGACGCCGCTGAGGAGCGAGGCCATTCGGGCACAGCTCGAATACGACGGCTCGTCGCTTGCCGGCGCGAACCCCAATTCCCTCCATTCGCTCGGTCGGGCCGCCCAGGCAGAACTCGAATCATGCCGTCGCGTCATCGCGGCTGCCTTCGGTCGCTCCGTCAGGCCTTCGGAGGTCGTCTTCACCGGCGGGGGAACCGAGTCGAACCATTTGGCGCTTCATGGCATCGCGCAAGGCGTTCGTCAGAAGGAGCCCTCGCGGTCCCGCCTCATCGTGTCGGCTATCGAACATGATTCGATCCTCGACAACCTGGGTCGGTTGCGCGATGCCGGGTTCAAGGTCGATCTCGTTTCCCCCTGTCGCGAAGGTTACATCGAACCGGAGGCGCTCGATGCCCTGATGGGTCCCGATGTTGCGCTGGTCTCCATTATGTTCGCGAATAACGAAACGGGTGTCTTGCAGCCGATTCGCTCCCTGGCCCGTATCGCGCACTCCTATGGCGCTCGGTTTCATACCGATGCGGTACAGGGATGGCTCCACGCGCCCCTTGATGTCAAGGACCTCGATGTCGACGCGCTTTCGGTCGCCGGCCACAAGATCGGCGGGCCCGTGGGTATAGGTGCGCTCTATCTCAAATCGCGCACGCCGCTGCGCCCCGTCATCCAGGGCGGGGGACAGGAATTCGGTCTGCGGCCCGGAACGCAGGACTTGCGTGCCATCATCGGATTCGCCGCTGCCGCTGCCGCTCTCTCGTCGACCCTGGCCGAGGACGCCGCAGCGATCCACGCGCTTGCAGACGGCCTCTACGATCGGCTTTGCGTCGACGAGCGCATTCGCCCCACCATGGGCGATCCGCATGCCGTCGAACATCTGCCGGGTATCGTGTCGATCATGGTTCGCGGTTTCGAATCCGAGGAGCTCATCCTCAAGCTCGATGCCGCCGGTTTTGCCGTTTCGGCTGCTTCCGCTTGTTCAAGCGGGTCCATGGACGCGAGCCACGTTCTGACCGCCATGGGCATACCGAAAAACGATGCGCTCGGCTCGCTGCGCATCTCATTCGACGACCGCGTCGACCCAGCCGACCTCGATCGTTTCGCTGAAGCCTTGCTCGGCCTGCTTGGTTAGGGGAGAGATGTACGTACAGGATCTGTTGAACTATCTTCTGCACCGATACCCCGTCGCCGATGCTGAGCCCTGGGACCATGTCGGGTTATCCGTCGGCGACCCGCACGATACGGTGCGACGCGTCGCGATTTCCCTCGATACTACCGAGGAGTCCCTGCGTTTCGCGCAAGATTCCGGTTGCAACGTGTTGGTCACGCATCATCCCGTCTACATCAAAGCTCCCAGCTCCTTTTGTCCGCCCGAGTCGAGTCTGCCGAGCGCATCGGGGGCCGTATATACCGCAATCCGACTCGGCATCAGCATCATTTCGCTCCATACGAACCTGGACCGCTCGTTCGAGGTCCGAGAGCTCCTGCCCGGTCTGCTTGGTGAACGGCCCCTGTCCTCGCTTGAGTTTCCAGCCGATCCAAGCCGACGCGGACTCGGATCGGTCGCTCGAATCGAACCCGTGACACTTGGGGAGCTCTGCGAACGATCTTCGATCGCATTCGATACCACGCCTCGTGTTTGGGGCGAGCCGCACAAATCGATTCGCACGATCGCCATCATGGGCGGGTCCCTCGGCGATTTCGGATCGTTTGCGGTTGAAGCAGGTGCCGATGCCGTTGTCTGCGGTGAAGCGGGGTACCACGTATGCCAGGATCTGGCGTTGCGCGGTACTTCGGTCATCCAGCTCGGGCACGATGCTTCAGAATATCCGTTCGTGGATATCTTGGCGAATTCTGTGTGCGAGAGCGGCCTATCACCATCTGTTGTAGCTAAAATGAAGTTCTCGCATCAATGGTGGACCTATACAAAAGGAGATCGCTCATGACCGACGGGTCGACGTTATTGAAGTTGCAGGAACTCGATCTCGAGCTCGAACGCTTGAACGGCGAACTCGACGGCATGCCCGAGATTCGCGAGCTTGCAAAGAAGCGCAAGGCGTACCTCAAGCTCAAGCAGGACGCCACCAAGTTGCTCGGCCTGCACAAGGATCTCGACAACGAGCTCGCCGAGCTCGATGAGAACGAAGCCTTCTGTATGGCCGCCGTCGACCAGGCTCAGGCCGACATGGTCGATCCCGCTAACTACCATGTCGTCAAGGAACTCGAGATCCAGCTTTCAAGCATCTCCAAGCGCCTCGATAAGCTCGATTTTACTCGCAAGGAGAAGCTCGCGGAGCTGAAGAAGGCCGAGGAGAAGGAAGCGTACCTTCGTGACTATATCGCGAAGTTCGAAGCCGCGATCGTCGAGGACACCCGTATCGCTCGCGATAAGGCCGCAGCGCTCCAAAACGATATCAAGGTGAACGCCGCACGTCGTCAGGCGCTCGTCGACGGCATGGATGCCGCCCTCTACGCTCGTTATCAAGCCGCTTCCAAACGATTCCGCGGCCTCGCGGTCGAGCGTCTTGAAGGCACGGTGCCCAGCATCTGCCGCACCACGCTCTCTCCCTCCTCGATGGACGACCTCGCTTCGGTTGACGAGGTTGGCGAGTGCCCGTATTGCCACCGTATCATCGTTCGCGGAGTCCTGGAGTAACCGTGGTCGCTCGTTCTGACAAGCGGCGCTGCGTGCTCCTCTGCGTGACGGGATGCATCGCCGCATACAAATCCTGCGAGATCACCCGCCTTCTTCAGAAGGCGGGTTTTCGCGTGAAGGTTCTCATGACCGAGCATGCCACGCGCTTCGTGGGCCCCGCGACGTTTCGAGCCCTTACCGGCGAGAAGGTCGCTATCGGGCTCTTCGACGATCCTGAAGACCCGATTCACCATATCTCCCTTGCTCAGGAAGCGGATCTTGTTTTAGTCGCCCCCGCCACAGCAAATATCCTTGCCAAGATGGCATCGGGTATCGCTGACGATTTGATGAGCACCACGCTGCTCGCTACCAGGGCTCCCGTACTCGTCGCTCCGGCTATGAATACCGCTATGTGGGAGGCGGCCGCCACCCAAGCAAACGTGTCTACGCTTCGCAGACGAGGCGTTCGGTTTGTTTTGCCGGTCGACGGTCGCCTCGCCTGCGGTGATTGCGGTTCGGGTAAGCTTGCGCCTGTCGAGGTCATCGCCGAAGAAGCATCGTCGCTGCTCCGCGGCACCACGTTGCTGAGCGGACGCAACGTGGTGGTAACCGCAGGCGGTACTCAGGAGCCGATCGATCCGGTCCGCTACATCGGGAATCGCTCGTCGGGCAAATTCGGATATGCCATCGCATGCGCAGCACGCGATATGGGTGCCCAGGTTACGCTCGTATCCGGGCCGTCCTCTCTGACTGCGCCTCACGGGGTCGAGTTCGTATCCGTTCAGACGGCGAGCAATATGTTCGCAGCCGTCGACTGCTTGTTCGATGATTGCGATATGCTGATCTGCTCCGCCGCCGTTGCGGACTACACCCCCGTCGAGGCAGCAGATCATAAGCTGAAAAAGAGCAACGAGCATCTTGACGCCATCGAGCTGGTGGAAACCAGGGATATTCTCGCGACGATGGCGGCAAAGAAGGGGGAGCGAATCGTTATCGGGTTCGCTGCCGAGACGAACGACTTGCTCGACCATGCTCAGGAGAAGCTTCTTGCCAAGGGTTGCGATGCCATCGTGGCCAACGACGTTTCGAAATCGGAGTCGACGTTTGGGTCGGATACGAATAAGATCTGGTGGGTCACGAGCTCAGGCGCGGAGGAGCTGCCCCTCGCGAGCAAAACCGAGCTCGCATACGATCTGATTGAAAGAGCCGCGCGCATCTCTTAGGTTCACCGCGTCCCGCATAGCCTTCAGGCGTCCATGCATGTCGATGGCTATACGGGGCGCCCTTATACGCTGCGATAGTTATCATCATTTACTTTAAAGCGGTTGGAATAACATACATGAATAAAAAGCCCGACTCCGAAGAGCCGGGCTTGAAGCTTCTGGTCGGGACGACTGGATTCGAACCAGCGACCCCTTGACCCCCAGTCAAGTGCGCTACCAAACTGCGCCACGTCCCGAAGCAATCCGCTGTCTGTCTGACAGCAAGGAATAATATACTCATATCGTTCTACGCTTGCAAGCACTATTTTGAAAATAGTTGGAATTAGTTTTTGATCTTGATCGATCCCGTTAGCAGCATCGGAATGGCGAGGCGTCATATTCTTCCGAAAGGATCTACCCACCGACTTTCGCAATTTTCTGATAGACCGCGCTTGGACTGCTTGTCTATCCCTTCAAATGGGTATGATGACTCTCGTATGAATTCCAGAGCAGTAAGGACTGAAACGTGGGCCTGAGGAAAAAGATCAAAAAGGAGCTCATCGGAACGTCCGATTACCCTTCGAATAAGATCTTTACCATATCGAACTTCATCACGTTCCTTCGTCTCGCATTGACGTTCGTCTTCCTTTATCTGTTCGTTACCGACTACAACCGGTATATCGCGCTCATCATCTACGCCATCGCGGCCTCGACAGACTGGCTTGATGGCCAGATCGCCCGCATGACCAAAACGGTCAGCTGGCTCGGCAAGATGATGGATCCCGTCGTCGACCGCGCCCTGCTCTTTACCGGCGTCGTCGGCCTCGTTGTGCGCGGGGAGCTCCCGTTCTGGATCTGCGCGATCCTGATCGGACGAGACGTGTACCTCGGTATCGGAAACCTCATCGTTCGCAAGTACCGTCGTCGTCCCATCGATGTCGTGTTCCCGGGTAAAGCTGCCACCGCCCTGCTCATGAGCGGCTTCTCGCTGATGCTTCTCGGCTTGCCTGTACTCGATGGCGTCGCCATGCTGCCTGCCTCCTGGAGCGCATTTCCCGGCCTCAATGGGTCCGCGGCGCCCATGGGAATCTACTTCGTCTATCTCGGCGTCATCTTCTCTGTAATCACCGGAGTCATCTACACCATCAAGGGTCTCACGGCGATCAAGTATGCTACCGAGCATCCGGAAGAGGAGGAAGAGGACTTCCTCAATCCTGAAATTATCGATAGCGACGAATAGAACCTACGCCATCGATTGCCCCATGCTGGGGTAAACTAGAGAGTATCCAGTTTTTCTAGTCAGGAGCGCCGCTATGTCACAATTGTTCTCGCGTGAAGCAGACCATAACCAATCCGCCGATTCGACTCGCGTCTTTCGCATGCCTCTCGATGACGCCACCTCTCCGGATCTTATGAGGAGCAGGCCCATCACCAAGCCCGTTCTTTCCATCATCAAAGGGCCTCAGTCCGGCGCCACCTTTGAACTCGAGCCCGTTGAAACGACGATCGGACGAGACCCTGCCAACAGCATCTTCCTCAACGATATGACCGTTTCGCGCAGCCATGCGAAGATCGTGAGAAATCATGCTGGCACGCTTATCGAGGATCTTGGTTCCTTGAACGGGACGTGGGTGGATGGCGCCATCGTGAATTCCGCTCCGCTCCACGATGGCTCCTCCGTGCAGATCGGCACCTTCACGCTTATTTACCACGAAAGCGCTCCAGAGCTCATCGAGACTGGTGAGTAGCTTGGCCGAGCGCAGCTACCTAAGCATCGGGCAGGTCGTCAACCTGCTTCGCGGCGCATACCCCGATCTCTCGAATTCCAAGATTCGTTTTCTTGAAGACGAAGGATTGATTACTCCCCATCGAACTCCTAAAGGGTATCGACAATACTCTAAAGAGGACGTCGACCGGTTGGAAGTCATCCTTCATCTTCAGAAGACTCGGTATATGCCGCTCAACGTTATCAAGCAGAAGCTCGACGGTGCCACCGATTTGTCAACGCTAGCTTTTGAAGTCGGGCTGCTTTCCGATCTCCCCATGAAAGCGCAACCGAAAGAAAGCAAGCAGAAACTGCATCCCATTGAAGATATGCCCGATCTGCTTGGAGTCGAGATCTCGTTTGTGAGGTCGCTTGCGGATAATGATCTGATTCGCATCATTCGCAGCCCGCAAAATCGCGAGCTCGTCGATGGCCGAGATTTCGATATCATTCGCCACTGCGCCGAGCTATCTCGGTTCCATATCGAACCGCGTAACCTGCGCCAGTACGTTTCTGCCGCAAATCGCGAATCTACGATGTTCGAACAGGTGCTGATCGGCATGCTTGGCATGGATGACTCGGATGAGGACCGCGCGGCCAAGCTCGAGCGAGCATTCAACAAGCTGCATGATCTTACCGATGGGGTCCGCACCGCGCTGCTTAAGAACAGGGTTTTCGAATCGCTGAATGCAATCGTCGAGGATGCTGATGTGGATAGCATCGATGACGAGCTTTCGAAGGCGCAGAAAGCAAAATCGGATGCTCCGCGCGCTACCGAGCGTTCCAACATTCTCCCGCTTGATTCCTCTGGTCGAGCTAAACAGACCTCCCATGTTATCCGTAAATAACCGTTGTAACACGGTTTGATTCAAGGAGCAGATGCATGAGCGACTTCGATTACGCTTCGCTGATTACCGATATCCCGGATTACCCCGAGCCCGGCATTGTCTTCAAGGATATTACGCCGCTTTTCGCTGATCCCGAGGGTCTGCGACAGACCGTACTCGCGATCGCGGACCACTTCCGCGACGCCGGTGTAACGAAGGTTGTTGGGCCCGAAGCCCGTGGCTTCATCGTCGGTGTTCCTGTAGCCATGGAACTCGGCGCTGGTTTTATTCCCGCTCGAAAGCCCGGGAAGCTTCCTCGTAAGACGCTATCTGTCAGCTATGAACTCGAGTATGGCACCGACTCACTTGAAATACACGAGGATGCCATCCAGCCTGACGATAAGGTGTTGATCGTCGACGACCTCATCGCAACGGGCGGTACGGCCGCGGCAACCGGCAAGCTCATTTCCGAGATCGGTGCCGAGCTCGTGGGGTATGCCTGCATACTTGAGCTCGAGTTCCTCAATCCGCGTTCTACCCTTGCCTCCACGGGTGACCAGGAGCTTTTCAGCCTCGTCAAGGTGAATTAGCATCTTTTGGCGAGACGATTCGAGACCGCCTCTATATCGACGAAATGGGACCGGCTCTCCGTAAAGGGAGCCGGTCCCAGCTTTTTGATGTTCCATGTATTGCCCAAACGGGATTTGATCAGCTTCCCGTCGATCGACGGGCTTTAACCGACCGGCATCCCGCTATACGAGAGATAGTGCATGAGAAACATCTTAGATGCAAATGCGATCGCGGTGCTGCGTATGAGAAGGGATTCCCTCGTAACATACTGCGCCGAATCGGCATTGGAATGCGGCATCTCGCAAAACATTCCTTGGACTGATTGCGTGATCTCTCGAGCAGTATAATCATACGCTATCATGTCGGGATACGTCATTTTTTGAATGCGGAGCAGTTGCTGTATAGCTGAAATCGATAGAACCTGTTTAAACACGCAGATAACAAGCAGCCGGCCGATGTGCTCTCTCGTGTACATTTTCTTTACCGGGGGTGCTAACAATCCAGTCTTTACATAGTTGTTGATCATCGAGGAGGTGAGCCAGGACCCATCGATTCCTTGATTGAGAGGGGAGAGGACGGACTCTACATAGGCAATCACTTGTTCACGATAGAGTGGCAGTTCGGGAAGCTCGTCAAAAGACGGCATGCGAAACCTTGAAGCTTCACGCACACAAGTTGAATCAAGAAATGCGTCTGGAAGTACCGTAGGCGTCACGTCTTCCAGCGTGATTGAATCCGCACTATCCGACATGGGAATGGTTAGATTATGCGGCATGAGATCATCCTTACCTCTTTAGTCGTACAGATCAAGTTCGCTTACGCGTGGGGTAGAGCGCAGTAATCCAAAACATTGTTTATCATTATAACTAGAATACATAACCTAATCATCTTGTTTCCAATACCAGCTATTATGCTGGGGTGTATACTCACTGAAGCTGCCTGTCGTTGGAAAGGTTCTCTATGTCTTGGTGTATCGCAGTCGATTCAAGCTGCAACCTCCGCGGATATAAGCCGAATTCGCCTCATACCATTTTTAGGCTTGCGCCTTTGAAGGTGCATGTTGGATATCATGAATTCGTAGACGACGAATCCCTTGATGTCTCAGCATTGAATCGAGCCGTTCTCGATGAGTCGAGCGCGTCCTCGAGCTCGTGCCCGAGCATCGGAGAGTGGGCTGATATTTTCCGAACCGCAGACAACATCATCGCGATAACCATCTCGTCGAACCTCTCTGGAAGCTTTGAATCCGCACAGATGGCACGCAACATGGTTTTCGATGAATATGCGGAAGATCATGCCGGCGTCATAGCAGGTAAGAATATTCACATTGTCAATTCGCGAGCTGCGGGTGGAAAACTCGAGGTGCTCGTACGCATGCTCGATACCTACCTCATGGAAGACCATACGTTCGATGAGGTCGTTTCCTACGTCACCAAAGCCGAAGCCTCTTCGCAAGTTCTCTATTCATTAAGCAGATATGAGAACCTTACCAAGAGCGGACGTATGCCCAGGGGTGTCGGAGCCGTTGCGTCCAAATTGAACATCCGCATCTTGGGAACGGCCTCGCACGAAGGCACCATTAAGGTCGTAGGCCCAACGCGCGGGGAGAAGAAGACGATCAAGAAGATCGTAGAAACGATGCAAGCCGATGGATACCATGGCGGACGGGTTTACATCGATCATGTTGATAATACGGGGACCGCTTCGGGCATCAGCGATGCAATCCATGATATTTGGCCGATGGCATCCGTTGAGGTGCTGCCATGCGGTGGTCTCTGCTCATATTATGCTGAGCAATCCGGCATCATCGTGGGTTATGAATGGCTCTAATCGTTATCTGCACTTGAATGCGATTCAGCTTGAACACGATATAGAGGGGTCTTGAAAGCGAAACGTTTCCAAGACCCCTCTGTGCAGAAATTACAACTTTACATAAGATATATTATCAATAATTACTGAACATTTCATTGACGTCGGCTGCTCGTGCAGTCGCGCCATACCAACCTAGATAGGCATTCATGCCTCAAGATATGCATTGACTGCATGAGCAGCAATCGCGCCATCGGCAGCCGCCGTAACAACCTGACGCAAACGTTTAGAGCGCATGTCTCCGACGCAATATAGGCCTGAGGTCTTCGTGGCCATCGATTCGTCGGTGATGACACCGCCGTCTGGACCGATTTCGACATAATCACGCACCAAGTCAACAACGGGATCGTTGCCGGCAAATACGAAGATACCGAAGCTGCCCTGGGGAAATTCCTCGCAATAGGTTCCTGCGGTTTGATTATCTCTAAAAGTGATGCTTGAGAGAAGCTTTTCTCCGGCAACTGAAACAATCGACGTATTGAAGCGTATAGAAACGTTATCGAGCATCAAGAGCCTATGCACCAGTCCGCGCTCGGCCCGGAAGACGTCACGCCGAACGATCATCGTTACGGATTTGGCGATTTTAGCCAAATACAACGCCTCTTCGACTGCCGAATTGCCGCCACCAACTACAAATACATCTTTGTTTCTATAGAACATTCCGTCACACGTAGCACAATAGGAAACGCCACGGCCTCGGAATGCGTCCTCTCCGTCGAATCCGGCTGGACGCGGGGTCGCTCCGGTTGCAACGACAAGCGCACGGCTCGTTATCGATCCATTATCCAAGCCGATCTCAAACGTACCGTCTTCCCGGTGTGCAATGTGCGTAACCATGGAATAAAGAGTTTGCGCGCCAAATTCCTCAGCGTGCTCCTGGAACTTCTGGCCCAACTCCGATCCGGATATGGATGCGATGCCGGGATAGTTTTCAACCATATCCGAGGTGGCTATCTGTCCGCCAGGCATACCTTGCTCGATTACAACGGTTGAGAGGCTGGCACGGGCCGCATAGAGAGCCGCGGTATATCCCGCGGGGCCGCCGCCGATGATGATCAAGTCGTACACGGTTTCAGTGGTCATGGGTTCCTCCGATCGTCTCTTTTGACTGGTACCCCGTAAGCAATATTCTCATCACAATTTGGGCGTAGAATGTTAAAACTGCTTACCTTAAGGAGTGATATGACCGAGCCGGATCTTCTCTCGCTGCCCGCAACTGATTCCGATGGCAATGAGACCGCGCCTTCGCGCAAGCCCGTGATCACCATCGTGCACGCATCCGTGGGTTCGGGTCATCGTGCGGCTGCCAATGCCGTCGCAGCCGCCTTCAATCAGCTTAAAGGTAAGGGTAAGGTACCTAACGATGTTGAGGTCGAGGTTCTCGACATCCTTGATTACGGCAGAATCATTTTCGATGGCAACAAGACCGCCGCCGCCTTCACCGGTGCATCGCGTCCGATCTATGATGTGACATGGCGATATACGTTGACTGGCCGAATTCTCTGGGGCGGCGGGTCGATCTGGTCGCGTGTCATGTTTCCGCGTTTCAACGACTACATACGGGAAAAACAACCGTTAGCGGTTATCTGCACGCATATCACGGCAGCGAACGTTGCAGCTGGTGCAAGGATGATAACCGGGATCGATTATCCACTCGTATGCATACCGACCGATTATGAAATCGAGGGTCTATGGCCGCATAAGGAAGCGGATTTATTCTGCGTGGCCACCGAGTTCATGGCCGAAACGCTCCGTCCTCGCAAAGTGGATGAAAGCCATATCAAGATCACGGGAATCCCCGTGCGACCCGGGTTCGGCGATGAACCCTTCTCTCGAGACGAGGTGCTTAGGCGTTTCAACCTCCCCGATGATCGCGCCATCGTGCTTGTGATGGCGGGGGCGAGTCTTCCGCAGCCATATGTCAGGTTCCGTGCCGCCATGGAGCAGACGCTCCCCTACCTTCGTCGATTCCAGCGCATGCACTTCGTATTTCTTCCTGGTAAAGATATCGAGTACTCAAGGAATCTCAAAGCTGTATTTCAAGGGATGAAGCTCGATAACGCGACGGTGCTTGATTTTGTCGACGATATGGCATCGCTTATGCGAGCTAGTGATTTGGCTATCATGAAGTCTGGCGGCCTCTCGATCACGGAGTGCCTGTGTGCCAAGCTTCCGATGCTTCTCGTTGGAAAAACCTATGGACAGGAAAAAGCCAACACAACCATGCTCTCTTCTTTCGGTGCCAGCTTGCACGCTACGACCGCCCGAGAACTCGTGAGCACCCTTGACCATATCCACGAGCATCCAGAGGTGCTGGACGCCCTGCTTATCAACGCCGATGCACTCCGACGTCCCCAGGCGGCCGAGGACATTGCGAACGCCACTATGGACCTTGTTGGGCTTCCGCAAGAGCGCGCTCGCTATCTTTTCAGCTTCTATCTCGGCGATAAGCCCGCCCATGTTCGCTAGGGAGCTCGAAACAAATCGGCGCTCCATGTGAACCGAAAACGAATGGAGCGCCTTGTTTGCATGAGAGTCTATGACGTGGAGCCGTTTCAGGGGGTGCATCTGTAAAGTCGCTGCCTGAAACGGCAACAAGCTTTGCAACCTTGAGTCACGGCATTACATCGTTCCACTGGAACCAAATCCGCCGTTTCCGCGATCGGTAGCATCCAGCTCATCAACCTCCACCAGCTCAACCGATGGCACTTCCTGAATAACCAACTGGGCGATACGCTCGCCGCGCTCGATTATGAGGTCGTGTTCAGGGTCAAGATTGATAGCGATGATCTTAAGCTCGCCGCGATAATGCGCATCGATAAGGCCCGGGGTGTTTACGATGGAGAGACCGCGTTTAATCGCCAATCCCGAGCGCGGTTGAACGAAACCTGCATATCCATCTGGAATCGCGATAGCGAGCCCCGTGGAAACCATGGCGCGTTCAAAGGGTTTGAGCCGGACGCTTTCGTTTGCCCGCAAGTCAAGACCTGCATCGCCTTGATAGGCGTAAGCAGGCAGCTCGACAGATGGATCAAGGCGCTTGATTGAGACCTGAATATTGGACATGAAACCTACCTTAACTTATTTAATTCCTGGATAAACTCGTCCACGTCTTTGAAATCACGATAGACGGAAGCAAAGCGAATGTACGCGACCTTGTCGATGACCTGAAGGCGCTTCAGCACCATATCGCCCAATTCATGCGAGCTTACGGCGGTACGGGTGCTTTGCCGTAATTCGCTCTCGATATCATCGATCAGCGCGTTGAGCTGAGGAAGATCGATATCCCGTTTGGAAGTCGCCCGCATCAAGCCAACAAGCAGCTTGTTTCTATCGAAGGGTTGGGTCGAACCGTTGCTTTTAACGACTTCGATTTGATCTTCGCAACGTTCAAAGGTGGTAAACCTATAGCCACACGCTTTGCATTCACGGCGTCGCTTCGTTGCATTCGCGGCTTCCTGCATTCTAGAGTCGATAACTCGAGTATCGTCTGAGCCACATTTTGGACAACGCACGATGGCCTCCTTTCAAAGTCTTAGGTTCTATTAGAGTACCATCGAATCAAAGAAGGAGCTGTTCTGCATCTCTTTATCGCATGGCGGGAACCACGAGCTTCTGGCCCGGCAGGAGTTGAGCGCTTTCGAGGTCGTTCCAGTCCTCTATTGCCTCTACAAGCTGATAGGAGGCGACGCCATCCAAAGCGTGGTCTTGTGCGACATCCCACAGCGTATCTCCGGATGAAACAGTGATTTCCGTTCGAGGAACGTTTTCAATAACAGTAGCGACCTGCTGAGCATGTATGAACGATCGCCCGATCACGCATGCTGCGAAGATGAGAAGCAAGACAAAGGATACGGTGAGCAAGCGCATTGAGTTCGATTGCCTGCCATGAACGGCGATGGCCGCCTTGCGACCTTCAACAATGGAAAAAGCCCGAGGAGCCTCGAAGCCGCGGTCATCCTCAAGATTCAGTGCAAGGTTGCCACTCACTGCTTTCCATGAACTCATTTGCCTCTCCTCTCTGATTGTGAACGAACCAGTTATATCTCCTCGAGCCGACATCTACTCTGGACGGAGAACGGATGTTCGTATAGTATTATCAACGAACAGTTGTTCTTGTCAAGGAAAAGCGTACAATTGTTCGTATGCTACGGGAGGCGAACATGGCTCGAAAGATAACGAAGCGCCAGCAGCAGATCTATGACTTCATCCTGAGCTATCAGCAGGAAAAAGGATATCCGCCCAGCGTTCGGGAGATGGCCTCGGCAGTCGGGCTCTCATCACCATCGACGGTTCACGCTCATCTCAACGCCCTTGAAGAACATGGGCTTATCAAGCGCGACTCCACCAAGCCGCGCGCTCTTGAGCTGTTCAAGCAAGATGGCTCCCCGGCGGTCTTGGCCAAGGTTGAAGAGAATCCCTCCCGCGGGACCGTCACGCTTCCCCTTATAGGACGAGTCGCCGCCGGCATTCCCATTCTTGCAGAGCAAAACGTTGAGGATACCTTCACGCTGCCATCAGAGATTGCCACCGAGTCCAGTTCGTTTATCCTTGAAGTGCACGGTGACTCGATGATCAACGCCGGCATCTTCAACGGTGATTTCATCGTTGTACGCGAGCAGCCGAACGCTATGAACGGAGAGATCGTGGTCGCCATGATCGACAATGAAGCAACGGTGAAGACATTTTATAAAGAGCGCGGTCGCGTTCGCCTTCAGCCTGAAAACGATGCGATGGAACCTATCTATGCAAGCAATCCCACGATTCTCGGCAAAGTCGTCGCCCTTATGAGAAGACTCTAGGCCGCGCCTCATCTGCTCGACCTTTCATCGCGTTTCACCATATACGCAGCTAGCGAAGGAACATTGATCATGCCCCGTCATTCATCGCAACAGCGCGTCCGCGCCCTTGATTTCGTGAGAGGCCTGACGGTGATCTCCATGGTTGCGTTCCATGCTTGCTACGATGTCGTATACCTCTATGGTATTCCGCTCGATTTCTTTTCCAACGAGTCAATACAGACGTTTTGGAGAGCAAGCATCAGCTGGTCTTTTCTATTCTTAGCTGGATGGATAACGATCCATTCTCGCAGCAATGCTAAAAGAGCGGCGCTATATGGCGCAGCAGCCCTAGCGGTCTACCTGGCAACGACCGTCGCATCTGTCGATACTCCGATTTCTTTCGGCATACTATATTGCATGGCTGCGAGCACTGTTCTGTTCATCGTGGTTCAACCGATGTTCAGAAAATCGCCATGGATCTTTGCCCTTCTATCGTTTGCGCTCTTCTTGGGCTCGCGGGCTGTTCCGGAAACCCTGTATGAATTCCCGGGACTTGAATGGCTCGGGTTTCCCTCCCAGGGCTTCAGCTCGGGAGACTATTATCCCATCATCCCCTATTCGTTCTTGTACCTGACGGGTGCTGCAGCGGGAATGGGGTGGAAGTCTTCGAAGGATTCCGATAGCACGCTCTATCCCGCATGGATGTACACATTCGGATGTAAGCCAATAGACTGGATCGGCCGGCATAGCCTGGTAATCTATCTCGCTCACCAGCCGCTGCTCATTCTCCTCTTTACCCTTGCGGTACCTTAAGAACGAGTTGCCACTCGGCTTCTCGTCAGACACTATAGCCACTGAAGCGTGAGGCATAGGCCGCAGGCACGCGCGCGATCATCTGGGCTCCATCATCCAGGAATCGTTCTTGCGTGACCGTGCCAATAGAATGCGCGAGCGCGATCAATTGCCCGTCTGAATAGGGTATCGAGAGGCTCATCAAGACATCACTAGATGCAGCGGCCGCGCTCATCCTATCTAAAAGTACGCTCAATCCTTCGGCTGTCACCGAGGAGAAGGCGACGTATTCTGGATAACGCAGCTGAAGGCTTCGCTTGTAATCGGATTCAAGCAAGTCGATCTTGTTCAATATGGTTATAGAGGGGCGCTCGTCGGCACCGATCTCCTCAAGAACTCGTTCGACTGCTGAGAGTTGTCGCTCCCAGTTGTCATCGGAAATGTCGATGACCTTAAGAATCAAATCAGCCTCAAGGACTTCTTTCAAAGTCGACTTGAATGATTCGACCAAACTATGGGGGAGTTTTTGAATGAAGCCAACGGTATCCGTTATCGTTATCTCGCGACCGCCGGGAAGCGTGTAGCATCTCGTCGTAGGATCCAAAGTCGCAAACAACTTATCCGCTGACTCGACATTCGCTCCAGTTAGAATGTTCAGCAAAGAAGATTTACCAGCATTTGTATAGCCCGCCAATGCAACGCGAAACGTGTGCGAAGCGGAACGTTCCTTAGATTGGACCGACCGCTGTTTATCGATGACCTTCAATTGCTTTCGTAGATAGGCGATCTTATTACGAATCAATCGTCGATCCACTTCGAGTTGGCTTTCTCCCTGGCCAAATCGACTTCCGATGCCTCCACGGGTCTGCTCTTTAGCAAGGTGGGTCCACATGCCACGTAAGCGAGGTAGAAGATATTGAAGCTGAGCAAGTTGAACTTGCAGCCGACCTTCACGCGTCCGGGCATGTAAACCGAATATATCGAGAATCAATGCCGTCCTATCAATGATTTTCACTGGGGAACCGACGACTTTTTCCAAGTAGCTTTGTTGGGACGGCGAAAGATCGTCATCGAATATGACCACGTCGACGTCGAGCCTTGCGACCATACCCTTGAGTTCCTCAACCTTACCGGAACCGATATAGGATTTGGGAATCGGTCGATCGAGCCGCTGCGTTATTCTACCGACCGTCTCAGCTCCTGCAGTCTCAGCTAGGCGCTCCAGCTCATCAAGAGAGCGGTCGACGGGCCATGTCGCATCCCTGCGATCAATGCCTAGTAGCAGCGCCCTCTCGGGTACCACCGCGGTCGATATGAAGCGGTCCTTTGTCATCTATGCTCCTATGCGCTCAACAATGAAGCTCGCCGCCTGATCGAGCGAATACGCATCCATGTCGATCCAGATCGTTCGAGGATTACGACGACACCAGGATAGTTGACGTTTGGCGTATCGACGAGAACGCTGCTTTATGAGAGCAACAGCCTCTTCCATCGACGTAAGGCCTGAAAGCGCGTCGATGATCTCCTTATAACCGATCGCCTGGCGAGACGTGAGCGCGTCGGACATGCCGTGCTCGATCAAAGCGGAAACCTCATCGACCAACCCTTGATTCATCATGGCGTCCACGCGTCGATCTATGCGTTCATAAAGAGCGCCTCGGTCCATGGTCAAGGCAAACGTGAGTGACGAATACACCGGCGTCGGCTGGGCGAATCCGCTGCGCTGTTGAGCGTAGCTAACGCCCTCGTCCGTCATTTCCAGAGCGCGAATGACACGGCGGACATTGTTCGGATGTATCTGCTCTGCGCTCAACGGATCGCGTTCAACGAGCAGCTGATAAATCCCGGCGGCTCCCAGCGACTCTGCCATATCGTTATATCGCGTCCTGCGAGCATCATCGACTTCCCCTTGGGGAAATCTCATATCCTCAAGGGCGGCTTGAATGTAGAGCCCAGTGCCCCCGCACAGGATTGCCAGCTTCCCCTTTTCGATATGGTTATCGATCAGATCGCGGGCATCTCGTTGATACAATGCAGCTGAGTACGCCTGATCGGGGTCAACGATGTCAACAAGTTGAAGCGGGACGGCTCGCTGCGCCATCGGAGTTTTAGCGGTACCGATGTCCATCCCGCGATAGACCTGCATCGCATCGGCCGATATCACATCGGTTCCAATGCGGAGCGCGACCTCATCAGCGAGAGCGCTTTTTCCCGAAGCCGTAGGCCCGGTGATCGCTATAACCTGAACCATTATCGAAAATCACTGGCGATGGAACCGGACAGGTACCACGTCCTTGTCGTATCGACAAAGATGTCCACCATATGACCAACGAGGGCTGCAGGGTCAATTCCTGCAGGAACAGGAGCATGAACCGTTTGGTTCCAGGGGCTTTTACCTTGAAGCACGGAAGCATCCTTTTTCGAGGTGCCTTCGATGAGAACAGGCATGGTCTCGCCTTTGAAGCCCGCGTTGAAATCGAATGCCGAGTCCTCGATGGACTTCACCAAGCGATTGAAGCGGTCGAGGATAACCTCATGCGGCGTAAGGTCATCAATCTCCGCGGCGGGCGTACCGGCGCGCTTGGAGTAGATGAATGTGAACGCCTGGGCAAAACCGACGCGCTTCGCAAGCGAAAGAGTCTCAAGAAAATCCTCTTCCGTTTCCCCGGGAAATCCAACGATGATATCGGTGGTGAGCGCGATGTGGGGAATCTTGCTCCTGATGTCGTCGATGAGGGCGAGGTAGTCCTCGCGCGTATACCGACGATTCATCTCCTTGAGAATGCGGGAGGAACCAGATTGAACGGCTAGATGAAGATGGGGCATCACGGCAGGAACTTCAGCCATGGCGTCGATGGTTTCAGGCAGCAGGTCCTTCGGATGCGAAGAGGTGAACCGGATGCGCTCGATTCCGGTATCCCCCACAGCACGCAGAAGATCAGCAAAACGAGGGGCTCCGAATAGATCCCTGCCATATGAGTTCACGTTTTGTCCGAGCAAGGTGACCTCGCGAACACCAGCGCGGGCAAGCCCGGTCACCTCGTCGACGATCTCTTCAAATGGCCGGCTCTTCTCACGTCCGCGAACATAGGGAACAATGCAATAGCTGCAGAAATTATTGCAACCAGTCATGATGGGAACCCAGGAATGATAGGTGGTTGCACGATGCCACGGCATGCTCGTAGCATCTTCATCCTCGCGCTCGAGACAGCGAACATGCTTACCGCCGTCGGCGAACGCTGCGGCAAGCAGATCTCCAACATGAGCGATGGAATGGGTGCCGAAAATCACATCGACGTTATCGAGGTTGGTCAGAAGACCCTCTCCGTCGCGCTGGGCTATGCACCCTCCTACCGCAACGACGCGCTTGCCGCTGGGTGCGGCTGGAAGGCTTTTACAAGAAGAGCACTGGCCATAGAGGCGCGTATCGGCTGCCTCTCGAACGCAGCACGTCATAAAAACCACGATATCCGCCTCAGCAGGTTCAGCGACCTCGAGGCAGCCGTAAGAGTCGAGCAATCCGCTGACGCGTTCGGAATCATGAAGATTCATCTGGCAACCGAACGTGCGGATAAAATACGTTTTTCCACGAAGAATAGTGTTGATCATGTTATGAAACCTGCTGTACGTCGAAGGGATTCTGAGGAACATCGGGGTATTGCGCGCTCAAATGATGGACGAACACCGAAAGTCTAATAGCGGTCCTTGATTCGCCATTGATGACGATATCCGAAAAAATAGGAGCACAGGAAATATCAAATCCTGTCGGAATAAGGAAGCCCCTTGCAATGGCAACCGCTTTGATCGCTTGGTTGACGGCACCGGCGCCGACGCACTGAATCGTGACCGGCGCACCATCCTTAACCATGCCGGCAATCGCGCCCGCTACAGATGCAGGCGATGATTTGCTTGATACCTTCAGGAATTCCATCTATGTTTCTCCTGCGATGAGAGTACGTTTAAGCTTTGTTATGACTGTATCAAAAAATGCAGCGTTCGACGATGACGGTCACTCTTCCTTGGCGAGCTCGAACGTAACCGTTATCCTGTCTTTCCCGACTCGAATTTTAGGATCGCCCGTCAGATTAATGTAATAGCGCTCGGCAAGGTCATTAAAATCACGTTCAACGGCTCTGGAAAACCGAGAGAGGTCTTCAGAGCCAATTTTGAGACCACGCCTATCCCTCGAAAGGTCGATCTCTTTTTTCGGTCGATCTGCGGGGTCAATACGCTCGCGCAGCAACCGCGCCGAGACGCTCCGGATAGGCGAAATGGTGCCGGCAAGAATTCGATGCGCGGTGCGCTCCGATAGCTCGAGGCCGAGACTGCGGGCGATGCGAATGAAATCGGGGGCATCCGCCGCGTAGCCGAGGCGGGATACAACCGGAAGCTCCGCCTCGCTTTCAAGAAACAAAAGACGGGAGGCGTCCAGCTCATGAACGGCATGGGCGTAGAGCGTCGCCGCGATCTCGGTTGGCGTTCCAAGGTAGACATCGCACCCATGAAGCTCTTCTAAGGAGAACTCGCAGGCAGTACGAATAATATTGTGGGGACCGCGAACGCACACATACCGACCGGAATCATCTTTCGATGACTGTGGCCACGTCGACTGATCCGCACGCTCCTTCAACCGAGTGGTATCGACCACAACTCGAAATACAGACCCAAGACCCACATCGGATTCAACGACTTCTGCAGACCGAGTGTTTTGCTTGATCGAGAACAACGCCATTCCGCGCCCGTGAACGCCCCATCGATCCATTTTCATGGTTTCTAGCTTCGAGGTGACACGCGCATCGAAGATGCGTTCCTGCATGTCATGGGGCACGCCGGAACCATCATCGAGAAAGAGGAGGGTACGAACGCCCTCCTCTTTCTGGGTTGCTATATAGATGACATGAGCACCCGCATCACGAGCGTTTCGAAGCATCTCGATAACGATATCCTCGGCATGCTGGATATCGTGCTTTGCCTGCCGCCGCTCAGCCTCAGAAACACGCAGACGAACGTATCCGTCTCCAAGGTTCTCTTCAACGCGAAGGTTGCCCTCACCCGACATCGAGGCGATGAACGAAATAAGCTCGTTAGCGTCACTCATTGCTATTTAGCGATTCCAACGGCACGACTTTCACGGATGACGACGACTCGCACCTGACCGGGATATTCCATTTCGTCCTCGATCTGCTGTGCGATGTCGTGTGCGAGCACGGTCGATTCGGCATCAGAGATCTTGTCAGGCTGGACCATGACATGGACCTCGCGGCCGGCCTGCATGGCATACGTGCGCTCGACGCCTTCATGCGAATTCGCGATCTCCTCGAGCTTCTCGAGACGCTTGATGTAGTTTTCAGCGGATTCACGACGAGCTCCGGGACGTGATGCCGAAATAGCGTCTGCGGCCTGAACAAGCACGGCGAGAACGGTATTCGGATCAACATCGCCGTGATGGGCCTCGATAGCATGGACAATGACGGGTTTTTCACCATAGCGGCGAGCGAGGTCGGCGCCGATGACGGCGTGGGGGCCCTCTACCTCGTGATCGATGGCCTTACCAAGGTCGTGAAGAAGGCCGGCACGTTTCGCAACGCGCGGATCGACACCGAGCTCAGATGCCATGATGCCGCAGAGTTCGGCGACCTCAATCGAGTGGCGCAAAACGTTCTGACCGAACGATGTGCGGTAACGAAGCGAGCCAAGGGTCTTAACGAGCTCGGGATGCAGATCGTGAATGCCCGTATCGAAGGTGGCCTGCTCGCCGGCCTCGCGTACGCGCTCCTGAACAAGATCGGAAGCCTTGTGATACATCTCCTCGATGCGAGCCGGGTGGATGCGACCGTCTGCAATGAGGTTTTCGAGCGCCACTCGAGCGGTCTCACGGCGTACCGGATCGAAACTGGAGAGGACGACGGTCTCGGGAGTATCGTCGATCACGAGATTAACGCCAGAAACCTGTTCAAACGTACGGATGTTACGGCCTTCGCGACCAATGATGCGACCCTTGAGGTCATCGGAGGGAATATGCACCGAGGTGACCGTGACCTCCGCAGTGTGATCGGCGGCGCAGCGCTGGATAGCGAGGGAGATGATTTCCTGAGCGGTCTTATGGCACTCCGCCTTCACGCGCTGCTCGGATTCACGGATGATCGCAGCCGACTCATGGGTCACTTCAGACCGAACCTTGTCGAGGAGCTCGCGATGCGCGTCATCGCGCGTGAGCTCGGCGATGCGCTCAAGCTCACCGGTCTGCTTATCGTAAAGCTCGTTGAGCTCGCGGCTTTTCTTTTCGATCAGTCCCTGCTGGCTTGAAAGCTGGTGCTCTCGCTTATCAAGCGCCTCGTTTCGGCGCTCAAGGGATTCTTCGCGCTGCATTACGCGATTCTCAAGAACGCGCAACTCTTTCTTGCGCTGCTTCTCCTCAGCCTCAGCGACCTGCTTGCTCTGAATAATCTCTTCCTTGGCCTCAAGAAGCGCTTCTTTCTTAAGGGTCTCAGCAGCACGACGCGCTTCGCCGATTACGTTCTCCGCTTCCGCATGTGCAGACTGAATCTTCTCTTCAGCCTCGCGGATGCTTCCCGTCTTGGCGTTGCGCATGGCTACGACGGCGCCACCAGCGCCCGCGATAAGGCATAGTATGCCAACGACAATCTCCATGCTTAAGCTCCTTTAATGGAATAAGTGCACAAAACCGCATCGACGTAGCGCGTCGATGCGGGACATTTGGCATGCATACAGGCCATCTCAAATAATGAATATGAAATATATATCACTCTCATCAGGGGATGAGCGCATATCACATAACAAATGACTGATTAATCGTACGTTGTGAAAGGGATTCTGTCAATCAAACTCACGATGAACGGTTATTGAACCATGCATAATGCGCTTATGCATCCCTAGTGAACATGCATACTCAAAGATTAGACGTGCTTTTCGAGACCTGTGGTTTACGCTTCCGATTCGGAATCCAAGAATGACCGGACGGCACGAGACGACGTTGAGTAATCAAAGCCGCGACCCATGAGAAACCGGGTAAGTTTTTCAAAAGCTTGCGCCTCGGGAACGCTTTTTCGACGCAATGCCTCGATGGCTCTTTCGTAATCTTCGCTCGAATCAAAGAAACCATCCGGATAACCAGGAATATCGGATAAGCAAATTCCCCGGCGCTTTAATTCGAACTCGATTTTCTTCCGGCCCCATCCACGTCGCTTTCGTTCGGCGATGAAGCTTGATGAAAAACGTCGATCATCAAGATACCTTCGTTCCCGACCGAGCTCGATCGCGCGAGCTATCGCCTCATCGCGAAAGCCCATCGCCCGCAGTTTGCTCTCAAGCTCCATGGAAGAGTGATCGCGCCGAGCCTGCAGTTCAGCAAGTGAGGCAAGGCAAGCGGTGCTCTCAATACCCATAATACGCTCAAGAGCTTCATCCATGTCGAGCGGAAACGGGAGGTCTTTCGAGCTCAATGCCTTAGCAGCCCGAGGCGCGAGCAAAAGCTCGAAAGCCTCCCCATCGTCAAGACGCAAATAAACCCGAGATGCCGATCGAGCGCACCCGGCGCTACCAGCATGGATATCGAAACGTTCAATCGCCTCGATATCCATCCCTATGACGAACCGCATCGTCCGACTACTTGTCGGCCAGCAGCGAATCGCTAGAAATCGATTCGCTCGCATCAAAGGCTACGGCTTCTCCCGTCTCCTCGTCATCAAAATCCAATCCGCATGCGACGCGAACCTTATGCTCGATCTCTTCACGAAGGTCGGGATGCACCCGCAGGCATTCCTTGGCTGCCTCGCGACCCTGTCCCAAGCGCTCTACCTCATCGCCGCAAGGATATGTATACCAGGCACCAGCCTTGCGAACGATGCCGTAATCGACGCCCATGTCGATGATCGAGCCCTCCTTTGAAATGCCCGTTCCGTACATGATGTCGAATTCAGCCGTTTTAAATGGAGCGGCGACTTTATTCTTAACCACTTTGCAGCGAACCCTGTTGCCAACGATTTCATCCTTGACCTTGATGCTGTCGCATCGACGAATGTCGATGCGAACGCTGGAGAAGAATTTAAGGGCGCGGCCACCGGTCGTCGTTTCGGGATTACCGAACATCACACCGATCTTCTCGCGAAGCTGGTTGATAAAGATACAGGTGGTTTTGGACTTCGCGAGCGATCCTGCGAGCTTTCGAAGGGCCTGGCTCATGAGGCGAGCCTGAAGACCGACTGAAGATTCGCCGATCTCGCCCTCGATCTCCGCACGAGGAACCAAAGCGGCGACGGAGTCGATAACGATGACGTCGATGGCTCCGGAGCGAACGAGCATATCGCAGATCTCCAAAGCCTGCTCTCCCGTATCGGGCTGAGAAATCAGGACTTCATCGATATCGACGCCGATGCGAGCGGCATAGGTGGGGTCGAGCGCGTGTTCTGCATCGATAAAGGCGACCACACCGCCCATCGCTTGGGCCTCGGCAAGGATTTCTAGGGAGAGAGTAGTCTTGCCGGAGGATTCCGGTCCGTAAATCTCAACGATACGGCCTCGCGGAACGCCACCGATACCCAAAGCCGCATCCAATGCGAGGGCTCCGGTGGGAATCGCTTCGACTTCGAGCTCGGGGCCGCCATCGCCAAACTTCATGATAGCGCCCTTGCCGAACTTCTTTTCAATCTCGGCAGTCGTGAGATCGATCATCTTATCGCGTTCTTCACCGGTGGTGCGCTCATGAATAGTCCGTGCAGGACCAGAATTTTTTGCCATAGGTCATCCTCCTATACGTTTGCGAACTCGATGGTACTACGAACAGCTGTTCGTTGCAAGTACCACCACTGGAGTATAGATTCGAAAAACGCCCCGTTGCCTACATGATGCTAACAACGGGGCGATTGAAATCGCCATCATTCTTACAGTCCAAGCTCAGAAAGCATACGGGGCGAATCCAAACGGATAACAGAGGCGACCATCAGCATCAAAATTACAAAATCGCATCGACAAGAAGCTTGACCGCCTGCAGGGAAGCAGAGCGCCGCACCTCATTGCGATCGCCCGTAAACACATATCGAGCCGCTTCGACGCCATGGGCTGACGCAAGCCCTATGTACACGGTGCCGGCAGGGTCATCGGCGGTTCCGCCGCCGGGTCCGGCGTAGCCCGTAAGGCTCACTGCGAAATCCGCACCGAATAGCGCTCGCGCACCCGACGCCATCTCGCGGGCGGTTTCAAGCGAGACGGCGGTGCACGTATCTAGAGTTCGCCTGGAAACACCGAGGACGCGGTGTTTAATCTCGTCGCAATAGGTGACCGCTCCTCCGCGCAACACAGCGGAGGCCCCGGGCACCGCCGCAATGGAGGACGACGTCAATCCTGCGGTCAACGATTCGGCCGTCGCAATCGTTAGATTCCTGTCGGTGTATAGGGCAACCAATTCGGCACAGAGCCGTTCGAGTTCGCATTCACCCATCGGTTACACCCTGAAAACGATATGGCGCGCGTTCCAAAAATACTGAAGACCGGAAATTATCGTGAGGACGACGGCAGCGATCATAAGCGCCCACGAAATGGTTCCAACGAGCTCGACGATGCCCGTCGCTCCTCCGCCGAAGCTCAACGCGATGAAAAGGAGATAGCCGCATAGAGACAGCATGGTAACGGCTGTTTTTGCCTTGCCAAGCTTATCGGCGGCGATGACCTCACCGTTCGCGCTCGCGACCATGCGCAGCGCGCTCACGAGAAACTCGCGAAACATGATGATGAAGACAGCCCAGACCCCGACGAACTGATGCTCCAAAAGGATGAGGAGCGCTGCGAAAACCAGTAACTTATCAGCGATCGGATCGAGGAACTTACCGAAATCAGTCACCTCCCCCCGCTTCCGTGCAAGGTCCCCATCGACCTTATCGGTAAGGCTGAGCAAAAGATAGATCGCAAAGGCGAGCCATGCCAAGCCAGCGGAAACTTGCGCGAAGGCCATCTCGCTGAAAACCATGAACAAGGGGATGAAGGCGATTCGAACACAGGTGACCACGTTAGCGGGCGTCCATATGCTCGTAATCTCCTGCCCCTTTTTATTTACTGCCATCGTTTTCTACTCCTCAACAACGTGACCGACAAGCTCATAGCAGAAGCTATCCGTGAACTCGACCGTGAGGATATCGCCGACTCGGGCCTCATCGACATCGAGGTGGACCGCACCGTCGCTATCAGGGGCCTGGAACCATGCATGGCCGATGAGCTCGAGTCCGTCATCGGTCTCCTCGATACCGTCGATGATCACCTCTGCAACCTCGCCGACGTGAGATGCGGTGGCGGCGAATCCAAGCGATTCGGCAAAATCCATGGCCGCCTGCGTGCGAGCAAGCTTGATATCGTCATCGATTTGGCCCGGCATCACAGCGGCACGCGTACCCTCTTCAGGGGAATACGAGAACACGCTCGTGTAGTCGAAGCCGTTGCGGTCCATGAAGGCGAGCATCGCTTGAGCTTCCTCATCGGTCTCACCGGGGAACCCGACCAGACTCGTCGTACGAATGACCATCTGCGGAATCTCCTCCCGAAGACGGTTGAAGAGCTCGTCGAGCTCAGACTCCGACCCGCTGCGGTTCATCGCTTTGAGAACGCGCGCGGAACAATGCTGTACGGGGATGTCGATATAGGGAAGCACCTCGGGCGTGTCGCGGATGACGGAGATGAGCTCATCGCTCATGCCCTCGGGCTGAAGATACAGCACGCGAATCCACACCTTTTCCGGACGCAAGGCCGAAGCCAGCGCCTCGAGGAGCTGCGCGAGATTGGACGGACCGTCGGCCTCCGCCGCGAAGTCAGAGCCCCAGATACCGGTGTCCTGACCGATCAGCACGATCTCGCGAACTCCTCCGGCGACGAGCTCGCGAGCCTCGGCGATGATGCGGTCTGCGGGGCGGGAATGATACCGGCCGCGAATATACGGGATGGCGCAGAAGCTGCAGAATCGGTTGCATCCGTCTGAGATCTTCACGTAAGCGACGGCGCCCTCGACGGTGCGCTTCACATCGGGAAGGAAAGCCGGCGCCGGACGGGTTATGCCGAGCACCCGGTCGCACACGGTGACGATACCGTCCTCCTCGTCCGTTCTTACGAACGCCGCGACCTCCGGGAGCTCGCCGGGAAGATCGTCGCCATAGCGCGACGGAACGCATCCGCACATGACGATCGGCACGTCGCGCACCCCGTCGTGCACCTCGTTCGCCAGGGAGAGCGTCGTCTCGATGCTCTCTGACGTCGCAGAAGCCAGAAAAGAGCAGGTATTGATGATAACGAGATCGGCGTCATCAACGCCATCCGCCTCATCATACGAGGCCGCCGTAAGCAGCGATCTCATGCGGTCGGTATCGACCTCGTTCTTGGCACAGCCAAGCGTTACATACAGAATAGAGCCAAAGGCCATGGGAATCCCTTATCGATAGTTGGTGAATTGCAGGGGCTGTCCGTAATCTTGATCGCGCAGAAACGCGATGACTTCCTGAAGGGCATCTTTCGAGGCCGAGGATACGCGGAGCTTGTCGGACTCGATGGTCACTTTGACCTTCAGCTTCCTGTCCTTAACATCCTTGTTAATCTTCTTAGCCGTGGCTTGATCGATACCCTCGACGATGTGGCCGAGGACGCGAACGGTCCCGCCCGAGGCCGACTGGGGCGCGTCCCACGATACCGATTTGATGTCGACGCCGCGCTTGATGAGCTTGCTGTTGAGGACGTCCGTTATCTGGCGAGCTACAAAATCGGCGGGAGCGTGAATCGTGAACAGCTTATCAGCCTTCGAAAGCTCGATCGTGGCCCCGGAATCCTTGAGATCGTAGCGCTGGGACAGCTCGCGCGCGGTCTGCTGAAAAGCATTGTCGACCTCCTGCATGTCAACCTGCGAGACGACATCAAAACTGGAATCTTTTGCCATGGTACTTCCTTTCTCGTACAAGATCAGCACTAAACGGCAGCAGAGGTTGAATCAAGGCTGTCATCACCATCGGAGCCAGAAGCCGTCTGGGTGTCAGCCTGCTGGCCTGACGTAGTATCTGAATCCGAATCCGTAACGACTTTAGGGGCGGTTATCGAGACGCGTCCCACGCCGGAGCTCTTGCTGTCGTAGCGAACCTTCTCACCGTTCTTCTTGATCACGACGTCAGCGGGATTATCGACGGTGATCTCGATTGATTGCGCCACCGTATACTCCTGCTCGAAGGGACCGACGGGCGTATCGGAATAGACGTACTGTCCATCGAGCTTGACCTCGATCCAAGACGTCTTTCCCTTAGCGATGCTGATGGTCACCTTCGCTTCCTGCTGAACCGCCTGCTGACTGCCGGACTCGTTCGCATCTGAACCCGCAGGCGCATCAGCGGACGACGAGTCACCCCCATCGACCACGACCGCATCATCTTCCTCCTCCTCGGATGAGTCGGAAGAGTCGGCGCTTTCGGATTGGACCTGAACCGCGGGCTCATTCGATGCCGAGGAGTCGGAGCCACAGGACTTCAACAGCAGGGCCGCTACCAGAACAACAAAGAGCAACGCAACTACAAGAAGTATCAAGAGGATTCTATTATCGAAGACAGATCCCCCCGATGCACCCCCGCCCGAACCGCGTCGCCCCCGGTTGACGTTATAGCCCTGCCGTCCGCAAGCGGCACGACGCCGTTGGCCCCCCGGAAGCGGCATTGGCCGCGAGTCGTTCTGGGACCGGGAGAAACCACCTGCTGGGTAACCCGCAGGACGGCCCCGATAGGGAGCCTGCATCGCCCCCCGCTCCCTATAGCCCTGAGCACGAGCTCGATGAGGATCAGATCCCCGTCCATAGCCATCCGCGGGCGGAAGGGTGCGCTGCTGGCTATAGCGAAGGCGATGCGGCCCCCGTTCGGGCCTCATCGCGGAAACGGGAGCGGGCTCGTGTAGCGAATGGGATTCCGAAACATAGCCCGCTTGGGGTGGACGCTGGCCATAGCGGGAGTTGGGAACGCCGTTGACGATCATGAATCGACCGGCGGCGTTATCGCTATGGGGGCTTGCCTCGGCGACGCTGTCCTGAAAGCGCCCCGCGCCGGTATTGTTGACCCGTTCATAGGTAGCGAGTTCATCGAAGTATGCATCGACGACTTCTCGCGGATTCAAACCGAGGTACCGTGCGTAGCTCGCGATCATTCCCTGCGCATAGCCGCGAGGCGGCATGGCGGCAAGGTTGCCCAACTCGAAATACTCGATGATCTGGGGGCGAAGTTTGATTACGTTGGCCACCTGCTGGATCGATAAACCGAGCTCACGGCGACGATTCAGCAGCATTTCTCCGAAACGAGAGGACATCACAACCCCCCAAACCCATCTTCCTCGGCCATCCTGGCCTCAAGGGACTCGAGCTCCGAAAGCCCCTCGGCGTCCAAAAGCACCTCGCGAGGCTTCGAACCGTCGGGCGGGCCGACGATTCCCTTCTCTTCGAGCATGTCCATGATACGCCCGGCACGGGCATATCCGACTTTGAGTCGTCGCTGCAAGCCGGACGTCGACCCCAGCTGCGAATCGACGACAATGCGTGCGGCATCCCATAGCAGCGGATCATCTTCCTGAACATCGCCAGGCATGGTCATCCCGCCTCCGCCGCCACCGACGGGAGCGGGAGCAACGGCTGATAGGATCTCCTCATGATATTCAGCAGCGCTCTGCTCCTTCACGAAGCCGACGACGTCGACGATCTCCTCATCGGAAACATAACACCCCTGGATACGCTTCGGTTTACCCCAGTCGACGCGGCTGAAGAGCATATCGCCTTGGCCGAGCAGCTTTTCCGCACCCGTTTGATCCAAGATGACGCGGGAATCGATACCCGTTGCAACGGTAAGGCCGATACGGTTGGTGATGTTCGCCTTGATAAGACCGGTGACGACGTTGGAGCTCGGGCGCTGGGTGGCGACGATCATGTGTATACCGGCCGCTCGACCGAGCTGGGCGATGCGGACGATCGAAGCTTCGACGTCCTTGCCGGCCACCATCATGAGGTCGGAGAGCTCGTCGATGACGATCACGAGATACGGCATCTTCGAGGGCGGGTTGTCATAGTGATCGAACTCCCCCGCCTGCTGCTTCTCGTTGAAGGTCGCGATCTTTCGAACGCCGATGCGCTCGAAGATCTTGAGCCGACGTTCCATTTCCGAAACAGCCCACTGCAAGGCGCTCGCAGCCTGTTTTGGCTCGGTCACGACGGGGACGTAGAGATGCGGGAGGCCATCGTAGGGTGCGAACTCGACGCGTTTGGGATCGATCATGATCAAGCGGACATCTTCTGGGAAGGTGCGCATAAGAAGGGACATGAGGATCGAACTGATAACGACCGACTTACCCGAGCCCGTTGTGCCCGCGATGAGCAGGTGCGGCATCTTGGCAAGGTCTGCGACCATAGGGGTACCCTCGGCATCACGACCCAGGGCGAACTCTAGCGGACCGCCTTTGACATACGGCAAGATGTCACCAAAGGAGACGTTTTCGCGGCTGCGATTTGGAATCTCGATACCGACCAGAGAAGTGCCCGGGATGGGAGCGAAGATGCGCACGGAATCCGTTGCGAGCGACAACGCGATATCGTCTTCGAGATTTGAAATACGGCTCACGCGCTCGCCTTCGCCGGGCTGCACCTTGAACGTGGTCACCGTGGGACCGGAGATCCAGCCGACGACGCGAGAATGGAGACCGAATTCTGCAAGCGTCGACTGCAGGGCGGCAGCGGTTTGCTCGAGCTCTTTGCTCGAGTAGGGGCTTCCCGACTTCTTTGCATTTCTATGGAGCATCGAAACCGGGGGCAACTTGCGCTCTCCCTCTTCCGCGTCCAGAGTTTCAGGGTCTCCCCCGTCTTCCTTATGGGAATGAATGCCGTCTTCCTTGCGGGCATGATCGGGCTGCAGGAAGGCTGGGATGGCGGCGTGCCGTGAAGCGGACGCATCCGAATCGGAGGTATCGTCGACGATGGAATCCGATACAGTCCCAGCCGATTCTACGGAAGCATCGATAGCGCGGTCCTGATCGCGGCGCATCTTCTTTTTTACCCGGGCGATCTTGTCCTTGACGGGCAGGAGTTGCGTCCGGGCCTGCTCCTCGCCTATCTGGTCGCTCACGTCGACGAAGGGGCTGGACTCTTCGACCTTATCACCATCGTCTTCGACGCGAGGAAGAACCGTGGTCGAACGGGAGCCCAGGAACGTGGTTTCAGCCTGGCCCTCGGGATCGAAAAGACGAGACTGAACGGACCCGCGTCCCTGCTGGGAAGCACCGTCGTCAGCAAGAAGGGACTCTTCGTCCTCCAGAGAGCCTCCCCAGGGATTTTCGTTCACATCGACCCGGCGCTTCCGCGCGATCTCCTCAGCTTTCTGAGCCGCACCGCGCAGGAATGAGCTCACCGAGAAACCGATGACGACCATGCCGAGCAGAACGACACCGAACGAAACGACGAGCGCGATGGTCTTTCCCAACGCGCCCTGCAGCGCGGAGGCGATCGTGGCGCCCAGATAGCCGCCGGCGGACGAGAGATTAAGCGGTTCGAACATCACTGAAGTCGACTCCTGCGAGCCCGGAACGAGCAGAGACAGGATAGTGCAGACGGCCACGAAGATCACAGCGAGGCCGCTCCAGGTGCGAAATGAGACGAATACGCGATCGCGCAGAAAGACCAAAGCGGAAATAGCAAGCATGGCGAGGGGAAGAACATAGGCCCCCAGGCCAAACCCGAGATGAAAGAAATTGGATACAGCAGCGGTCACCGGAGCGGAGGTAGGCGCGATGACGGCGATGAGGGAAGCGACGGCGATGACGGCGATGACGACGCCTATCGCATCCCTGTTCACGCTATCGTCAAGCATGGGCTCGAGCTCTCGATACTCCTCCGCCTGATCGGCGTTCGCGCGCAACGGCGCCGGGGCACCGGCAGCCTTACCTGCCTTCTTACCCCGGACGACAACCGTATTCGTATTCTTTTTGGCCGAGTTTCCGCTTCGAGCCACGCTATACCTCCATGACGACCGGGATGATCATCGGACGGGTGTGGGTGCGATTCCAGATAAAGTTGGAAAGCGAGTCGCGAACGGCCTTGCGCAACGCATCCGTTCCGCTGCTCGTGAAGTTGAAGGAGCCTTTGTCGATCATCTTGAGGATGGAGTCGCTGGCATCCGACGAGAACTCGTCATCGATCGTGAAGGAGACGCCGCGGCCGGAAAGCTCGATCGCCTCGATCTTCTTGCGCTTCGTCGACATGGTGGCGACGACGGTGACCATGCCGTCGTTGGCCAGCTTCTGGCGATCTCGCAGCACGATCGGGTCGGTGTCACCGATACGGAGGCCGTCGACGTACACGACGCCGCTTTCAACGGAGCGGCCGCGCTTCACCTTGCCGTCGCGCATCTCGAGGGAATCACCGTTGTCCAAAATGAAGATTCGATCGCGAGGAACGCCCATCTTCTCTCCGAGCTTGGCATGGGCGCGAAGGTGGACCGCCTCGCCATGAACGGGCATGAAATACGTGGGGCGAGCCATGGCGAGCATGAGCTTAAGCTCTTCTTGGCTGCCATGACCGGAAACATGGACGAGGCAGCGATGCTTATCATATACGTCGCAGCCGAGCTTGGCCAGGCTGTTGACGACCTGCTGGACCGCCTTTTCATTGCCGGGAACGGGGGTCGCCGAGATGATGACGGTATCGCCGTCATGGATGGACAGCGTCTTGTGCTCGCCGTTCGCCATACGCGAAAGCGCCGAAAGGGGCTCGCCCTGGGATCCGGTGCACATCACGACGACTTTGTTCTCGGGAATCCCGTTGAGCTCGTATGCATCGACGATATCCTTCTCGTCGATCTTGAGATAGCCGAGCTCGCGGGCGACGCGTGTGTTGGTGAGCATCGAGCGACCGGTGACGACGATCTTCCTGCCGCACGCCTTGGCAGCATCGCAAATCTGCTGGAGTCGATGGATGTGACTCGAGAACGACGCGACGAACACGCGCCCCTCGGCGTTTTTGATAGCCTCGTACAGCTGCGGACCGACTTCGGCCTCAGACTTGGTGAAGCCCGGGACCACCGCATTCGTTGAATCGGAGAGCAGTAGGTCAACGCCCATCTTGCCGAATTTGGTGATAGCCGCGTAGTCGGGCGTCACACCGTCGATGGGGGTCTGGTCGAGCTTGAAGTCGCCTGTATGCATAACCGTTCCCTGAGGCGTCTTGACGAAGATGCCGAGCGCGCCCGGGATGGAGTGGGTCATCGAGAAGAAGCTCACGTTGATGCAGCCGAGTGTAACGGTGCTACCGCTTTTGACCTCGCGGAATTTAGGAGCGCGGATTCGGAACTCCGAAAGCTTTCCCTCGATAAAGCCGAGCGTGAGCTTCGAGGAGAAGATCGGAACCTTGTTGTTGAGGTCCTGCAGCAGATAAGGCAGGGAACCGGTATGGTCCTCGTGGCCATGGGTGATGATGATGCCGCGGAGCTTGTCCTCGTTCTCGAGGACATAGGTGTAATCGGGAAGAACCAGGTCGATGCCCGGCTGCGAATCATCGGGGAACATGAGTCCGGCGTCGACAAGTACCATATCGGGACCGCACTCGATAACGGTCATATTCTTGCCGATACCATCAAGACCGCCGAGGGGGATAACCTTCAACGGCGCAGTATTCTTTTTAGTTGTAGCCATATGGATAGTCTATCCTTTCGATAAAGAGGAACGATATATTCACGGCGGCGGCGCGCCGTTCACATACGAAAATGAACGCAAGTTGTATAACTGTACCAAGAATTCGATCGCTTCATACATGACGAGACCTCCTGCAGTAAAAGAACATCCCGTCAAAGCAGCGAGCGAGAAAAACCGGTCGCTTGATCGATCCTCTGAATGGGATCTACCGTGCGGTCAGACTATAAGAAAGAAGGCCCCGCGCACGAGCGCAGAGCCTTCCGAACAGGATCGATGAAGCGATGGAAGCCGTTATCCCTCGTGGTGGCGGCGAGGTGCCCGACCGCCGTTATCACCAGGGGTGCGACGGGGACGGTCGCCACGCTCGCGACGCTCTCGATTCGGGCGCTCGAAACCGCGGGCGCCGTTGTCACGGGAACCGCGACGCGGGCGGTCAGCGCGCTCGCGTCGCTCGCCGGCGTCATCGCCGCTTCCCGCAGGAGCCTCAGGCTTGTCGATACGATCAAGGGAGATCTTGCCGCGCTCATCGACCTCGAGGACGCGAACCTTGACCTCGTCGCCGACGTTGAGGACGTCCTCGACCTTGTCGACGCGACCCTGGGCGACGCGAGAGATGTGCAGCAGGCCGTCCTTGCCCGGGAGCAGCGAAACAAAGGCGCCGAAGGGCTGGATGGACACGACGCGGCCGGTGTACTCCTCACCCGGCTCGGGAACCTTGATGATGAGCTGGATGCGCTCGACGGCCTGCTCGACGGAGTCGCCGGTGCCGCCGACGTAGACGGTGCCGTCCTCCTGGATATCGACGGAAGCGCCGGTTTCGTCCTGGATGCCGCGGATAACCTTGCCACCGGTACCGATGACCTCGCGAATCTTATCCACGGGCACAGTGATGGAGACGATGCGGGGAGCAGAGGGACGGGTCTCCTGACGAGACTCGGGGATGACCTCGAGCATCTTGTCGAGGATGAACGCGCGACCGGTCTTGGCCTGCTCCAGCGCGGTGCGCAGGATATCGAAGGTCAGGCCGGTTGCCTTGTTGTCCATCTGCAGCGCGGTGATGCCGCGCTCGGTGCCGGTGACCTTGAAATCCATGTCGCCGAGGAAGTCCTCGAGGCCCTGAATATCGGATAGAACGACGGTCCTGCCGTTCTCCTGAATCAGGCCCATGGCGATGCCGGAGACGGGGCGCTTGATGGGCACGCCGCCGTCCATGAGGGCGAGCGTGGAACCGCAGGTCGAAGCCATGGAAGAGGAGCCGTTGGACTCCATTACCTCGGAGACGACGCGGATGGCATAGGGGAACTCGTTCTCATCGGGTAGAACCGGAAGAATGGCGCGCTCGGCGAGGTTGCCGTGACCGATCTCGCGACGCTTCGGGGAACCCATGCGACCGCACTCGCCGGTGCAGAACGGCGGGAAGTTATAGTGGTGCATATAGCGCTTGCCCTCTACGGGCTCGATGGTATCCAGGCGCTGGCCCTCGTTCAGCATGCCGAGCGAAAGAATGGAAAGAACCTGGGTCTGACCGCGCTGGAACAGGCCGGAGCCATGGACCAGGGGCAGGTAGTTGTCCTTGACCATGATGGGACGGATCTCGTCGGCGGTGCGGCCGTCGACGCGCTCGCCGGTCTCGACGACCATATCGCGCATGGCCTTCTTCTCGAGCTTCTTGAGGTTGACGGGGATCTCGCGTTCCCAAAGCAGCTGCTCGTCCTCGGAGAACTCGGCCTTGATGGCCTCCTTCAACGCATCGACCTTGCCCATACGGGAGAGCTTGTCGGCGTCGCGAAGCGCGGCCGCCATCTCGTCGTAGTGCGCGAAGATGCGGTCATGGACCTCCTCGACGGGCTCGTCGAGCGGATACTCGCGCTTGACGATCTCGCCGTTGACGCGCTCCCACTCCTCGACGAACTCGAGCTGGGCATCGCAGAAGGCGCCGATGGCCTCCTGGCCGAACATCATGGCCTCAAGCATATCCTCTTCGGAAATCTCATCGGCGCCGGCCTCGACCATCGAGATGAAGTCGCGGGTACCAGCGAGCTCGAGGTCGAGATCGGAGTTCTCGCGCTCCTCGTACGTGGGATTCACGATGAACTCGTGAGTCTCCTTGTCGCGACCGATGCGGACGCAGGCGAGCGGTCCTTCGAACGGGACGCCGCCGATGGTCATGGCGAGCGAAGCGCCCATGACGCAGATGACGTCGACGGGATTGGTTTGATCGGCGACCAGCGGAGTCGCCACGACCTGGACTTCGTTACGAAAGCCGTCGGGGAAACTCGGGCGGATGGGTCGGTCGATCATGCGAGCGGTCAGCGTGGCCTTTTCTGAAGGACGTCCCTCGCGCTTGAGGTAACCGCCGGGGATACGGCCAGCTGCGTACATCTTCTCGTTGAAGTCAACGGTGAGCGGGAAGAAGTCGTAATTCTTACGCTCCTTGGAGACGACGACCGTGTTGAGGACGGTCGAATCGCCCTGCTTAACCAGAGCGGCGCCGGTCGCTTGGCGTGCGAGCTCGCCGCACTCGAAGACGTAGGTCTTGCCGTAGAGTTCGAAGGTTTTTGATACGAGAGTCATTGTTCCTCTTTCATCTCCGTACGCCACATTGCGCACGGGCAGCTTCGTGTCCGGATAACCGGACGATTCCGGGGTCGCCTTTGCGAGCCCTCGCAACGGGTATGTGGGCCCGTTACACAAGAAGGAGCGCCGAAGCGCTCCCCCATGTCCATGATAAGAACCGCGTTACTGGATGTTGTCGCGGATGCCGAGCTTCTTGATGAGCTCACGGTACTCGTTGATGTCGTTCTTCTTGATGTAAGAGAGCAGACGACGACGCTTACCGACGAGCATCAGCAGACCGCGACGAGTGTGGAAGTCCTTCTGATGGGACTTCATGTGCTCGGTGAGCTCGCGAATGCGCTCGGTGAGGATGGCAACCTGAACCTTGGAGTTGCCGGTGTCCTGAGGATTGTTGCCAAACTCGGCGGTGAGCTCGGCCTTGCGCTCCTTAGAAACAGTCATGGTACACCTTTCTTCTCTGGTATCGAGGTACTCGATACCGCAATACGCCTCAATCTGGGAAGTCGCCGGTGCAGCGAGCATCCAAGAACGAGGTAGGACAAGCCGATATGGTAGCACAGCCCATCCGACCTCGCAGCAAACACACAACAAGCGCAGGTATCATCGCCCCAGCAGAAACTCAAGGGAGCGTAAGCGCGCATCGAGATGCGTCGCAGCCCACGCATGGCAGAGGGAAAGCAGCAATGAGGACTGGGAGAGCGAGGCCTCGTGAGCAGCCAGCTCGTCGAACCGAAGCGATAGCAGGGCGCGCAGCCATTGAATGGTCGCGTCGTCGACCGGCTCGGCACCGGAGACGGAGGAAGCACAGGATGCGCAAAGAAGCCCGCCCGCTTGAGCCGAAAAGTACGATAACGCAGGGTCCCCGCAGGAGACGCACGTAGAATAATCCGGTCGATATCCGATGTGCGCGAGGACCTTGAAGGAGTATGCAGCGACTACGATGTCGCGATGGGCCTGATCGCCGAGCGCGCCGAGAACCTCGAGTGCACGCGAGGTGATATCGAAAATGAAGGGATCAGCCGCATCTTCGAAACAGCAATGCTTCGCTACTTCGGCGATAGCCGAACCCGCCATCAGCGATTCATATCCGGGATGCACCCCGACCGGAGCAGACAAGAGCTCCGCCTGGGACACGATATCCAAGCTTCGACCCCGTGCCAGGAGAAGATCGGCCGTATTGAGGAGCTCGCACCTCCCGGCGAGTCTGGAACCGGGCTTGCGCGCGCCCTTGGCAACGGCCTGAACCCTGCTCCCCTGTTCGGTGAGAAGCGTCAAGATCAGATCGGTTTCCTTCAGCTTGGTCTTGTCGAGGACGATGCAGGTGGTGCGATATGTTCGAGAACCCATAAGGGAGGGCTACTCCTCGGCGCTGTAGCCGAAGCGCCTGATCTGACCCTGGTCCTCACGCCATCCCGCTTTTACGCGCACATCGAGCGCAAGGTACACCCGGCAACCGAAGATGCGCTCGATGTCGGCACGAGCCTCGGTGCCGATGCGCTTGACCATCTCCCCGCGCTTGCCGACCAGAATACCCTTCTGCCCTTCGCGCTCGACATAGATGGTCGCATGCACGCGCAGCAGATCGCGCTTGAACTCGAAATCGTCGCACAGGACGCCCACGGCATGGGGTATCTCCTCGCGCGTATGAAGCAGAACCTTTTCACGAACGAACTCGGATACGAGCGTTTCATCACTCGCATCGCACTTCATGTCATCGGGAAACCATTGAGGCCCTTCGGGAAGATATGATGCGACGACGGAGACGAAGGTATCCACATTGAAGCCCTCGGTCGAAGAAAGCACGATCTCATCATCGAAATCCACGAGCTTGCGCGCCGCTTCGAGCTGGGCGAGCATCTGCTCCGGCATCACCAAATCGGCTTTGGAGAGCACGAGGATCTTGCGCGCCTTCGAGTTTGAAACATGACGGGCGACCCACTCGTCACCTCGTCCGATCGGAGCGCTCGCATCGATGAGGAATGCGACCACGTCGACGTCGTTGATTTCGGACAGCGCGCTTTTATTCAGCTCGGTTCCCAGGGAATCCTTCGGCTTATGGAGACCGGGGGTGTCAACGATGACGATCTGGCAATCATCCCTGTTGATAACCGCTCGCATGCGACGACGCGTCGTCTGGGCGACCGGCGAGGTGATTGCGACCTTTTCGCCAAAGCAGGCGTTGAGCAGGGTCGACTTTCCAGCATTGGGACGCCCCACCAAGGCGACGAATCCGCTGCGAAACCCTTCGGGAGCTCCCGAAGCACCACAGTCGAGAGATGCCTCTTCTCGTTCGAGCATGGCATCCAGCTCCACATCGCTCAGATCGGCGAACGGATCGAAGTCAGTCATGAAAGCCCCCTAAAGAACGCCCAATGCGTTCAGAAAAACGATGCAGCCGACGACGGCGGCGGTAATGGATAGAACGTACACGCTCGCGGCCGCGATATCTTTCGCGCGCTTAGCCAAGGGATGGAGCTCTTGCGTCGCAAGGTCGACGATCGTCTCCATGGCTGTGTTGCACAGCTCGGCGAAGATAACCAAACCGCAACAGATCACGATAAGGCACCAGGAAACGGGATCCAACCCGACAAACGCGCCGGCGACGACCGTGATGGCGCCGAGCAGGAGCATCACGTTGATATTCCGCTCGGTCTTGACGGCCGTGACAAGCCCTTCGAGAGCATATCGAAAGGACTGAAAGAACGTGGGATGGTCGCTATTGGAGCCGGGAATCATCGTGGCGTCTCCTCATGATGCGCGGCGGGCGACGCGCCAGCGCGCGGTGAACGGGTTGCTAATCCGCGGTGAACGGGTTGCTAATCACTACTATGGCTGGTTGTGGGCCCGATGGCAACCATATCGGGATCATCGCCGCGACGCACGGCCAAATCCCGCAATATCTCTAGCTCGCGCGCCTCCATCGATCGGGCCTCCTCGGGATCGATGTGGTCGAAACCGAGGAGATGGCACACGCCGTGCACGAGCATCAACCGGAATTCCGCTGCAAACGAACTGTTGAACTCCGGAGCCTGCGCTTCGATAACCGAGGGGCACAAGATCACATCGCCGAGCTCCACGGGCTCATCCGCGGGAATCGTCTCGTCGTCCAGGGCGTCGCACTCGAACGAGAGGACGTCGGTGGGCGCATCGATGCCGCGCCATGAAGCGTTGAGCCGGCGAATCGCCTCCGAGTCGACGATGGACACGCTCACATTGCAGGGCCGCTCGACCCCATCGGCGGCCAGGACCGCCTCGACCACGACGCGCATCTCCTCATCCGAGATGGGGACGGCGAGACGCCCCTCGTTGTTGATCATTACATCCATGGTGGAGTACCTTTCGCTACACGGCCCCGAACGCTCGCTACCGAGCTTCGTACGCCTCATAAGCCTCGACGATCTTGCCGACAAGCGAATGCCGGACGACGTCGGTGCTTCCGAGATGGATAAACGCGATATCGTCGACGCCGCCGAGAATGTGCTCGATATCCGTGAGCCCCGCTCGCTTCCCCGGAAGGTCGCGCTGGCTCGCATCGCCCGTCACGATGAATTTGGAATTGAATCCCAGTCTCGTCAAGAACATCTTCATCTGCTCGGGCGTCGTATTTTGAGCCTCGTCAAGGATGACGAAGGCATCGTTTAGCGTACGGCCCCTCATATACGCGAGGGGCGCGATCTCGATCTGCCCCTTGTCGATGTAGTCGTTCGCCTTCTCGGCATCGACAAGGTCGTAGAGCGCATCGAGTAGAGGGCGGACGTACGGATCGACCTTCTCCTCAAGGGTTCCCGGCAGAAAGCCGAGGTTTTCGCCGGCTTCGACAACCGGTCGGGTCAGTACGATGCGGCCGATCTCCCGCCGCCTAAGCGCGGCGACGGCGACCGCCATGGCAAGGTAGGTTTTACCGGTGCCCGCAGGACCGAGGCAGAAGGTGATCGTATGGCGCTGTATCGCCTCGAGATAGCGCTGCTGCCCGGAAGTGCGCGCCCGAACGGATCGTCCACGATGCGTTAACAGCACATCGCCCGAGGCCACCGCCTTGCTCGTCGACCTCGCTTCGTCGACGAGCCTCGCCGCATCCTCAGAAGAGGGGACGCGCCCGTGCAGCACGAGGTCGAACAGCGCATGGAGAACCTGGACGGCCGTCTCGACGTCCAAGCTCGGCCCCGAGACCATGATCGTCGACCCGCGGAGGACGAGGGACACGCCTGCGCGTTGCTCCAAGGAGCGCAGCACGCAATCAGAGGGACCCGCGAGCCTCGAAGCGTCGACGCGCTCGGGCAGGTTGATTCGCAAAGAAGCGGTATCCATGAGACCTCCCGTCACCTTTCGCAGAGATGACCGTGCAGCACGCCGTCTCGATCAACCTCGTCGATGGCCACACGCGCGAGCGAACCGGCTGAAAGCTCGCAGGGACCATCGATCTCGACGTGATGGAACGAAGCGAGCGTCCCCGCGTGACCAGATTCGAGCACGCATGTTTCCACAGAGCCGACGCGGCGCCTGCCGTCTTCAAGCGCGAGCTCCGAAGCAAGCGCGCGCATCCGCGCCGACCGACGAGCCATAACGGAGGGAGGCACCTGGTCGCGCGCAGCGGCGGCAGGGGTGCCGGGACGCTTGCTATAGCGAAAAACATGCATGCGCGAGAAACCCGCGGCACGGCACGTCTCCAAGGACTCCTCGAACTCCTCCTCGGTTTCGCCGGGGAAGCCGACGATGATGTCGCAGGAAAGCGATACGGATGGTACCGATCGGCGAATGTCATGAACGAGCTCGAGAAAATCACCAGAGGTATAGGGGCGTGCCATGCGATGGAGGGTCGAGTCGCAACCGGACTGCAGGGGAAGGTGCAAAAACGGCGCGATACGCGAGGAGGACGCCATGCAATCGATCAACGGACGCGTTACATCCATGGGTTCGATCGAGCTGAGACGAATTTGAGGAATAGAGGTATCCGCGAGCAATCGCTCCACGAGGTCGTCGATCCCGATGGTCGACCCTCCGTCGACGGAGCAATAGGCGCCGAGGTTCACGCCCGTGAGAACGATTTCGGGAACGCCCGCTTCTGCAGCGGAGCGCACCTGGCCCACGACGTCGCCGACGGGAACGGAGCGCTCCGGGCCGCGCGCCTTCCATACGATGCAATAGGTGCACCGATGGTTGCAGCCATCCTGTATCTTGACGCCGAGACGCGATCGACCCAAAAGATCGATAAAGCCATGACCCTCGGCATCATCCGACGAGTACCCGCGATCCGGCAAGAGCTCTTCCACCCGGCGCGGCACATCGAGCTTGGAGGGCTCGACGACGACGCGGTCCGAAAGCGCAGCGATGGCGCCGGGATTCAGGTTGACGGCGCATCCGGTCGCGACGACCATGGGAGCCAGGGGCATCTTCAGGGCATGGCGAACCGCTTTGCGCGTCTTCGACTCCGCTTCGCCCGTAACGGCGCACGTGTTGATCACGATGACGTCAGCGTCCCGCTCGTCTACCATTTCGAACCCCGCGCGATGGAGCTCCGCTATAAAGCGATCGGACTCCACACGGTTTACCCTACAGCCGAGATTAACAACGGCTACACGCTTATCCCCCACGTCGCCCCAGCCTAATCGAGGATATCGTCGATAGCGTCGCGGATACGGGCCCCGACGCCCCGATGCTTGTCATATTGTTCATCCACGACCTCCTCGTAGCGCTCGAGCAGTTCGCGCGCCTCAGAAGAGAGCTTTTCGGGGATGACGATGGTGATGCGAGCGATGAGCCTGCCGCGGCCCTCGCGACCCATGCGCGGCATGCCGAATCCCTCGACAACGACGGTCTCCCCATATTGGGTTCCAGCGGGAACCTTGATTTGAACCTCTTCGCCCTCGAGGATACCGGCGATCGACACGGTGCAGCCCAAAGCAGCCTGAACCATGGAGACGCTCACCTCGGTATACAGGTCGTCGGCGTGACGCTGGAACCGCTCGTGCTCCGCAACCTGGATGGTAACCAGCAGGTTACCGGCTTCGGCACCGCGATAGCCCGCCTCGCCGTAACCCGCGACGCGCAGCTGACGACCCGTCGCGACGCCGACGGGAATTTGCAGATCGAGACGCTCGTGGGTCGGCGTGCGGCCCTGGCCTTCGCACATCTCGCACGGATGGTCGATGACCGTGCCCTCGCCCTGGCAATCAGGACAGGGAGCGGACGATTGAACGTCTCCGAAGATGGAGCGCTTGTAGGTCGTGACAAAACCAGATCCATGGCAATGCGGGCACTGCTGCTCGGTAGCTCCCTCGGAGCGGCCCGTACCCTGGCAATCCTCGCAAGGCGCGAGACGATCGTAGCTGATGGTCTTCGTGCAGCCGATAGCGGCTTCCTCAAGCGTCACGGTGAGGGATATCGCCATGTCGCGGCCCTGCCTGCGGGCGGCAGCATTTCGAACGCCACCCCTGGAACCGCCGAAGAACGAAGAGAATATATCGTCCATGCCCATGCCGCCGAAAAAATCGGAGATATCGACGTAGCCGGAGTTCATGCCCGGACCGTCGGCGGAGCCGAAGCGATCGTAGTTGGCGCGCTTCTGCTCATCAGAAAGCACCGAATACGCCTCATTGACCTCTTTGAAAAGCTCCTCGGCATTCGGATCGTCGGAAACATCGGGATGAACCTCCCGTGCCTTTTTCAAGAAAGCCCGTTTGATCGTGCGCTGATCGGCGTCGCGCTCAACGCCGAGAACCTCGTAAAAATCTCTCTTACCCGACACGCTAGAACATCCTCCTCGTGCATATCATTCATTCGCCGGCGACCCGACGCTCACCATTATGCCCCCAAGTGGTAAATGCAATCACTACATCGTGCGATAGGGGCTGAGGAACAACCCCTGCGTGCAGCTGGTGAACCAAACGGACAGCAGGGCGAAGAACAATCCATTCATCGCGCCGTTGATCAAAACCATGCCCCCGCGCTTCCACCATAGAAGAGAGCGATGCAGGGGATCGTCGGTCGCGATAGCGAAGATACCGAACGCAAGAGGAACGAGGCACAAGACGGCAAAGAGCGAGAAGACGCCTGAAATAGCCGAAAGCACGAGGAAGGGAAGGACGAGTCCGATGGTGTAGAAACCGGAACTCGCGCGCTGCTCGAGGCGTTCGGCAGCAACGTGCGCGCGACCGACGAGATCGCCGGCCGAAGCTCCGTTGGTACCGGCATGCCCCATACCCTTTATGCGGATGACATCGCCGTCATGAGTTCCAGCGGGAAACTCGATGGTCCGCTCCGAGGTGACGGCGACGCGGCCGGATGCCCCGCAGACCGTACAAGGATCGACAACGACCTTGCCAGAGCCGCCGCATTCGGGACACACCATCTGAACGGATCCCATTCCGAAGAGGGATGACAAATCCACGCAGATAGAACCCGTACCACCGCACGTGGGGCACGTCCTGGCATGCTCGCTCGAAACCGAGCCGGAGCCATGGCAATGCTCGCATGCCTGATAGCGACGGTACGTGACCACTCGGCGCGCACCGTCACGGGATTGTTCGCGCGTAAGGTCGACATCGACGACGACGTCGGCGCCGGCTTCGGGATTATAGGCAGAACTGGAACGACGCCTTCCGAATCCGGCTGCGTCGAACGGGAAGCCGCTGAACGGAAAACCGCTGAATCCCCCATAGCCTCCCCCCGTAGTAGCCGTGGGGGCAGCACCGGCATATGGGCTTCCCGAACGCATGGCGTCATACCGAGCGCGCTTCTGCTCGTCCGACAAAACGGCGTACGCCTCTGAGACCTCTTTGAAGCGCTCCTCGGCATCGGGCTCCTTGTTGATGTCAGGGTGCAGCTTGCGCGCCTTCTGCTGGAACGCCTTCTGGATCTCCTTAGCGGAAGCATCCTTCTCGACACCTAGGATCGCGTAGTAGTCTTTGTTGTTCATTCCTGCCATATGGCAAAAACTCTCCCCTGCTCACAGCTTACACAGTGGGAGACATTATACCCATCGCGAAGGTTGCTGCACGCTGGATGAACTTCAACAGACGAGTTCCTATCGTTTTCCCATCAGGATCACTGATTGCCGTCAAAGGTCGCCAGGGCACGGGAGCATGACGAGAGGGCCGCGATCACTCCGCCGCGCCGCCCCATGGATCATCGAGAACGACCTGGCGGTACGTCACGCCGCAGCGCTCCAGAATGTTCTTCGAAATGAGGTTGTCTTCCGTTCCGTCGTACTTGTCGTCGAGATAGACGACCTCGCCGATGCCCGCCTGAACAAGCGTCTTCGCACACTCATGGCAGGGGAACAACGTCACGTAGACCGTAGCATGAGCCATATCCTTCAAGGAGCCGCGGTAGTTGAGAATCGCGTTCGCCTCGGCATGGATGACATAGTTGTGCTTGTCATGCAGGGGGTCGTCAGCGGTGCCCCACGGAAAGTCATCGTCGTTCAACGCGGACGGCGTACCGTTGTAACCCACCGAGAGGATGCGGTTGTTCGTATCTGCGATGCAGGCTCCGACCTGGGTATTCGGGTCCTTGCTACGCATGCTGGCGGCGACGGCGGCTCGCATAAAAAACTCATCCCAGCTGATGACATCCTCGCGCTTGCCCGGCATAGTGAAACCCCTTCCGTACGGCTTTCGAAAAGCATGCCGCATTACAGACTCGGATGCAAGCGAAAAGCGGCGACGGCGAGTCGAGGCGGCGGCGCGACGGACGCGAGGATTCTCGCCCGAGAACTCCAACGACCTCGCTAGACGGTCTCGAACGGACTCATAGCCCGGTTCTAGGATGCCGCGGCGAGATCCCAAAAGATTCCGAACAGCGCATTGCCCTCGAGCCATCCGATGCGCGTGGGCTCGAGACGGTCCCCATGCCATGCGGCCAATCCGAGAAATACGGCACGCTTGCACGCCTCTTCGAGAGCGGCACGCGGAATGTATCGCGAGGACCGCTCGAGGAGGTCGCGAGATACGCCCCGTGCCGTACGGCAGGCCAGCATCAGGTCCTCGGCTGCCGCCTCTCGGGCGCTGAGGTGCTCGCGATCGAATTCCACGCCGACATCGTCAAGCTGCACGAATCTATCCCTTCCCGCCGCGCCGGCATCGCTCATGCTTGCAGCGGAGCGGCCGAGGCCGAGATAGCTGGATCCCGTCCAATACGCCAGGTTATGACGGCAGATGCACGACGGGCGCGCATAGCTCGCGACTTCATATCGCGCGAACCCCTCTTCCACGAGCCGTCGGGAAGCGAGCTCCATGCACTCGGCCTGGAAGTCCTCGACGGGCAGATCGATCAGGCCATCGTCCACCATCCGCGCAAGGGGGGTTCCCTCCTCGAGCTGAAGCGGGTAGACGGATACGTGGTCAGGTGGAGCCGGTGCGGCGAGGATGGCATCGAGCGATGATTGGAAGGACGCGATAGTCTGCCCGGGAAGACCGCACATCAAGTCGCAGGACGTCACGAAGTCGTTGGCCTTCGATAATTGGAGCGCCTCGAGCGCCTCGCAGGCCGTGTGGATGCGCCCGATCGACTCAAGCTCCCCGTCCACCAACGATTGGATGCCAAGCGAAATGCGCGAAACGCCCGCAGACCTCAATGCGCGGGCGACGTCGGCGGTAAACGATTCGGGATTTGCCTCGACGGTGAACTCGACGGGCAAGCAGTAGCGCGCGACCGACCGAACGAGTCTCTCAAGCGCAGGTCCGGCGACGGTTGGCGTTCCGCCCCCGATGTACACCGTCTCAACGGCGTCGAGCTCGCCAGCCAAACCCCTTGCATCCACGAGTTCGATCAGCTGCTTGATATAAGCATCGACTTCCGAGCGACCGATGCAGGCGCGCGATTCGAAATCACAGTAGTAACAGCGAGCTTTGCAAAATGGGATATGCAGGTACAGGGCATCGTAAGACATTCGTCGCTCCTCGACGAGGGTGGACTACCGCTCGAATCCGGGCACGGCCTCGCCGCTGGCAATGAGCTCTTCGCACCTGGTCACGTCTTCGTCGATCGCATCGACAAGCTCCATGAAATCATCGTAGGTGGAGCATCTGACGACGCGGCCGCGCCAGCCCGCCGCATGCGGCATCCCCTTCAGATACCAGGTGGCGAACGTGCGGGCACGAGCCATATGGGCATGATGGCGATGCAACAGCTCGAGGTGTTCCCGAAGAGCCGACAGGCGCTCCGATACGTCATGCACCGGAGCGGTTCCGGCGTTCATCGAGAGCTCGAGGGCATCGTTGAAAATCCACGGGTTCCCATAGGTCCCACGGGCGATGAAGACCGCCGACGCGCCGGTCTCGCGAAGCATCCTCGAGGCATCGGCTGCACAGAACACATCGCCCGTGCCAATAACGGGCACCCCGACGCGATCGGCGACGGCATCGATGACGCTCCAATCCGCAGAGCCGCTGTATAGCTGTCCGGCCGAACGACCATGGACTGCAACGGCTGACGCACCCGCCTGCTCCATCCTGGCGGCGAAGTCGGGGGCGAGCAGCCTTCCGGATTTGAAATCTTTACGCATCTTCACCGTCACGGGAACATGGGCGGCCTCCACACAGGAGCGCACGATGCTCGCAGCGAGCTTAGGCTGCTCCATCAGCGCAGAGCCTTCACCCTTGCTGATAACCTTTCGGGCAGGGCATGCCATGTTGATATCGATAAGGGTCAGGCGATCGCCCACACGAGCCTCGACGGCCTCGACGGCGCTGGCGAACTGGTCCGGTTTGGATCCGAAGAGCTGGACGCAGATCTGGGGCTCTTCGTCGGAGGGGAGAACGAGCTCCCATGTCTTCTCGCTGGCATAGGCGAGCCCGGCGACCGAGACCATCTCGCTGTAAGCCATCCGCGCACCGCGCCTGCGGCACATGATGCGATATGCGGCATCGGTCACGCCCGCCATGGGCGCCAATAGAAACGGCTGCTCGGCAAAGAGGTCGAGCAGCCGCTGTGAAAATGAGGAACCTGTCATGATGCTATTCGTCAACCTTGAGAATCGCCATGAACGCCTCCTGCGGGACCTCGACGGAACCGATGGCCTTCATGCGCTTCTTGCCTTCCTTTTGCTTTTCCAGAAGCTTGCGCTTTCGAGAGATATCGCCGCCATAGCACTTTGCAAGAACGTCCTTGCGACGTGCCTTGACCGTCGAGCGGGAGATGATCTTGTTGCCGATCGCGCCCTGGATCGGAACCTCGAACAGCTGCCGGGGAATGATCTCCTTGAGCTTGTCGCACAACCCGCGCGCCAATCCGTAGGCCTTGTCCTTGTGGACGATAAACGAGAGCGCGTCGACCTCGTCGCCGGACAGCAGGATGTCGAGTTTCACCAAATCGCTAGCTCGATATTCGGAGAACTCGTAATCGAGCGATGCATAGCCCTTCGTTCGGCTCTTCAGCTGATCGAAGAAATCCAAGATCAGTTCGGCCAAGGGCATATCGAATCTCATCTCGACGGATTTCTGCGAAAGGTGGATCATATCCGTCGTGATGCCGCGATGCTCGATGGCGAGCTGCATGACGGCACCCGTATATTCAGGCGGAACGATGACCTTCGCCTTGAGATACGGCTCCTCGATGCGATCGATGCGCGTCGCTTCGGGAAGGTCCTGGGGGCTGCGCACCGCGATCATCGAGCCATCGGTCATATACACGTGATAGTCAACCGAAGGGCTCGTTGCGATGAGTGCGAGATCGAACTCGCGCTCGAGGCGCTCCTTGACGACCTCCATGTGCAAGAGACCGAGAAAGCCCACGCGGAAACCGAAGCCAAGGGCGACGGAGGTTTCGGGGCTCCAAGTAAGCGAGGGGTCGTTCACATGAAGCTTTTCGAGCGCATCGCGCAGGTTTTCATAGTCCTTGTTATCGATGGGGAACAAGCCGGTGTAGACCATGGGCTTTGCTTCCCTGTATCCGGCAAGCGGCGCATCGCAGGGACGCGAGGACATGGTAAGCGTATCGCCTACATGAACGGCCTCGGGGTTCTTGAGGCCCGTGACCACAAAGCCGACCTCGCCGACCGTAAGGGCATCTACGGGGGTCTCAGCAGGACGCTTGACGCCCACGCCGTCCACGAGGAAGCTTTCTCCACCCTGCATCATGCGAAGGTCGTCGCCCTTCTTGATGGCACCGTCGAACACGCGAACCGTGGCGACGACACCTCGATATTCATCGAAATAGGAGTCGAGGATCAACGCCTTGAGAGGGGCATCGGGATCGCCCTGGGGTGGAGCGACCAGATAGACGATGGCTTCGAGGAGGTCGTGAATGCCCTCCCCCGTCTTCCCCGACACGCACACGGCATCGTCTGCGGGCACGGCGAGCTCGTCCTCGATCTCGACCTTGACCTCATCCGGATGGGCCGACGGAAGATCGATCTTGTTGATCGCCGGGACGATGTCGAGGTTCGCGTTCATCGCCAGGGTCGCGTTTGAAACGGTCTGCGCTTCCACACCCTGCGTCGCGTCGACGACGAGCACGGCGCCCTCGCATGCGGCCAAGGAGCGAGAGACTTCATAGGTGAAGTCAACGTGACCGGGTGTATCGATCAGATTGAACTGGTAGGTATTGCCGTCATCGGCGTCGTACATGACGCGGACGGCGTTGCTCTTGATCGTGATGCCGCGCTCGCGCTCGATATCCATCGTATCGAGCAGCTGCGACTCCATGTCGCGCTCCTCGACGGTACGCGTGAGCTCGAGGATGCGATCGCTGATGGTGGACTTCCCGTGATCGATATGGGCGATGATCGAGAAGTTTCTGATGTGAGAGGTATCTAAAGTATTCATATCGGCTATGATACCGCATGCAGAAGGTGTTACGCGAGAGGCCAAACGTGCACAAATCACGTAGATTCACGTCTAATCCACAGCGTTCTCGATGATTATTGCTCCAAACGGTGCTATACTTCCCTGACTGTATGACCTCAACCGTGTCTCAGAGGCCGGATATAAAGGCTTTTTTAGAAGAACTCGAAAGGAAATCTACAAGTGGCAAACATCAAGTCTCAGAAGAAGCGCATCCGCACCAATGAGATCGCACGCGTTCGCAACAAGGCGATCCGCTCCGAGCTCAAGACGCTTGTGAAGCACGTTCACACCGCCGTCGAGGCTGGCGACAAGGAGGCCGCCCAGGCAGCTGCGACTCGCGTTTATCGCGCGCTCGACAAGGCCGCGGCCAAGGGCGTCATCCACCGCAACCAGGCTTCCAACCGCAAGTCCGGCGTTCAGAAGCTTGTCAACAAGATCGCCTAACGATACTTTTCATGCATCGATTGGAAGGCTCCGTTTTACGGAGCCTTCTTTTTTAGGGTGATATCGGGTGATGTCGCGCGCACCGTACGTGCAAGAGGTCACCGGCGAAAGCTCCTTGCATCCTCGAAGCAAAGTCCCGGCTTCGACCACGTGCTCCGCGCGTCCAACGCGTGCAATGGCAAGGGGGCTGTTAGACACCAGGCCGGTCTATCAGCCCCGTTACCCACAAACGCAACGCGAGCTCCGAATCGCGCGATCCTTTAAGCGCCATCTCGACCTCGACGGCATCATGGAGCGCCCGTGTAAGCTCCCCCATAGCGTATCTCCTGCTCCACATGATGTGATTGCGAACCTGCCACCCCTGCAACCCCAGCGTTTCCGCCAGCCTGCGCCCATCGCCCCGACCGTCGAGGGCTTTGGCGACGATGAGTTCGCGGAGTCTACCGACGATCAAAGAGAAGAGCCTTACCTCGCTTTTCGCAGGTTGCAGCGAGAGCTGCTCGAGCGTGGCATTCATATCGCGTGCCGAAATCGCATTGAGCAGATCCCAGGGCTTCACCTCGGCGGTCCTCACGACATAGCGCTCAACATGGTCCTTTTCTATCGTCTGCACCTGCGCGATCTCGAAGAGCTTCTTGATCTCGCTGTCCAGCAGCCGCGTGTTCTCACCCACACGGCCCACCAGCTCCTCAGCTGCCGCAGGCGTGATCGAGCCACCCCTTTGCCTCGCCATCTTCGCGACGTAGGCGGGAAGCTCGCGAAGGGACTTTGGAGAGCAATCGACCAGCGCCTTCGGCCCCACCTTGCTCGCCGCTTTATACAAGCGCGTGTTCTTCGCCAATCGCTCCGCGACGATCAGGCAGACCGTCGACGGCGAGGGATGGGAGAGGTATTCAACAAGCGGCTCGACGACGGACTTGGGCAAGCGATCGCAGCCATAAAGGATAACCAAACGGAAGTCCGAGCCCATTGGAAGCGTGTTGAGCGAGGCGATGATATCGTCGATCTGGGGATCGCGCGTCATATCACGCTCATCCAGATTGAAATCCATCATTCCCGTCTGCTCGAGCCGGGACTTCATGCGAGCGACAACGGTGGAGCGCCTATACTCGTCGGCGCCTACTATCAGATAAGCTGGCAACAGCTCCTTGCTCGTCACAACGGCTCCTTTCACGTAGCTGTACCGCACCGGGCACGTCGTTCATTCTAGCGAATTACGCCTCGAAGTGCTGTACACAAGACCGTCGTCAACCGGAGCGAGCTTTATATCCCCCCTCTCGATCGTGCATAAAAACCGGGCACCATATGAGGCGACGATCTCGACCGCATTCGAGCTGGGATGGCCGTACCTGTTGTCCTTTCCGGCGCTCGCGATTACGAGCTCGGGATCCAGAGTCGAGATGCACTCCTCGTCGATCGATCGAGATGAACCATGATGGCCCAACTTCAGCACGGCGATATCGCCGACACTCGATGCGTACTCGCTTGCCTCGCCAACCTCTGTATCCCCCGTGAGCAGCATGGACTCATGAGCAGGGAGGGACGCGTGCGTGACGCGCAGCACGATGGAGTCGGCGTTCTCATCCCCGAGCACCGGTTCGAGCGGCCACATCATCTCACATGAGAACCCGCCTACGGAGATTCGATCCTTACAGGCTATCTCGATGATCCTCTCCTTGTCGAATAGCTTCCCGAGTTCGGACGGTGCCGCATCGGCCGCGCCTTCGGCAACGACGAGCCGGTCGACGCGAATCTGCCGAACTATTGCTGGCAAACCGCCCCAGTGGTCAAGGTCCCAATGGGTAATCACGACGGCATCAAGGTGAGTGACATGATTTCTCACCAGAGCATCCAAGGTCGATTCATCAACCCCTGCATCGACTAAAAGCGATTGGCTTCCTTCTCGAATCAGGATTGCATCACCTTGCCCTACATCGAGCACGACAACCTGTGCAGGAGAGAACCATCCCCAATAGATTACGGTGCAGGCGCAGCAAGCCGAGACCGCAGACAACACCAGGACCGTAGAAAACCCACCCACCGGCTCCCACCTGAGATAGAGCAACGCAGCCGCGAGATACAGGAGATACATCCAAGGACGGCCGATCGAAACGGCGAGAGAGGCAAATGGCACGGAGGCGAGGGCCTGAACGCAGAACAGCGTGATCTCGACCATAGCCACCAATGCGTCAAGCGCGATTCCGGCAACGGGAAAGATCGCAGTCAAGGGCAAGATGACCAGCCCCGCCATCAGCAGGAAGGTGAATACGGGAGCCATGATGATATTGGCTGCCGGACCAATGAGGGAGACCGTGCCGAAAGTCGGCGCCGTAATCGGAAGGGTCGCCCATTGGGCTGCTAAAACAACAGATAGCTCCTGCTCGATGCTAGCAGGGACATGCCATGTCCTAAGTGTTAAGCCGATGATTGGCGACATGATGAGAATGAACAGCACGCTCGCGACGGATAGTTGGAACCCAAGGTCGTAAACGGACGCCGGCTCTACCGCCACCATACCCATGACCGCGATCGAAAGCCCCGACAGGGCGTGGTCGCGCCTCTCCAGCAGGCGTGCGGACGTAGAAGCCGCGACCATCAGGAAGCTCCTCATGGCAGACGGCGACGCCCCGCAGAACAGCACATATGAAAGCATGACGAATAGCAGCAGCGTCATCCTGACACGATGATGCGCACCCGTTTTTAATAGAAAGGATTCCAAAAGCGAGACGATGCAGGCGAGATGACCGCCGGAGACGGCGACGAGATGGCTCAGCCCTGTTGCAGAAAACCAATCCATAGACTCATCGCTGTTGAGCTCCGTTGTTCTCCCGCACACCAGTCCCGCCAACAGGGCTCGAGACGGACTATCGGCGGGCTGCACGACATGCAATAGGTTAGAACGAATCTGCTCGATGAGCGAAGCCGACCTCCGAACACCCTCGATAACCGCGGGACGTACGACTCCACGCGCCCCCTTCATGAATCGAGATCGATCCCACTCGGCATCGCCGAGCCTAGTAAAATGGCCCTTGAACGTCACAACCGTTCCAGCCTCATAGCTTTCATCCGTCTTCAGGTCGACCATGAACGAACGACCGTCGGCTTCAAGCCGCGCAAGGGCACTCGAACCGTACTCGCCTACCCGTGGATCACCAAGGACGACGGCATCTCCCTGCACAGTGGCGCCGTTTTCGAATCCTTGCACAGAAAGGACGGTGCGTGCATACCAGATAATGCTTGCCGATACTCCCAAGAGGATCGCGAAGAAAAGAATCCAAGCTCGTAATCGGCGCGACCCGCGATCAAAAAGCCGAAGCGCGCCCATCGCGCAAAGCAGCAAAGAGCATCCTATGATGAAGATGCAGCCGGCGAAGGGCAGCGAACCGCCGTTCAGATACAGCTTCCAGAAGGCCTGCGTCGCGAAAGCGCATACGCAGGCGACTCCGCAGGCGCAATATAACGTCACGGGAATGCTCGGACGGGGAATCCGGCGGTCATCCGATGCATCGAGATCGGCAACGCTCATAAGCAGATGCCATCTTTCAGCTTATCGAACTTCTTCTCCCCTATTCCGTCAACAAGCATCAAATCCTCGAGCGAGCTAAATCCACCCTCTTTCTCTCTGAATTCGACGATCGCCTGAGCGGTCGCCGGACCGACGCCGGGAAGACCATCGAGTTCCTCAGCAGAAGCGCTATTGATACTGATGGAAGCACCATCCCCCTGGGCAGGGGACGAAGGTGCAGCCGCACCAGATTCCGAATCGTCGACCTTATCGTTTATCGAAGGAACTTGGATTTTTTGCCCGTCGACCACTAGGGAGGCGCGATTCAACGAGGAAAGAGCGGCATCATCCGTTGTACCGCCCGCAGCAAGAAGAGCATCTTGAACCCGAGACCCCTCTTCGAGTTCGTAGACGCCGGGGGATGCAACGGCACCGCTCACATCGACAACCAGCAATACGGTAGTTCGCTCCTCCGTGGCCTTAGCTGCGACCTCATGGTCCTCCGTCGGTCCCTGCACTTCCCCCGAAGAAATCGCTACGGGCTCCCCGAAGGGTCTCGCACAGAGCATTCCCGCAGCCAGCGATGCGCATGCAAGCAACGCGCCAACCGCGAGCAGCGCTTGCTTCCCAGAGCTTAATCGAGACAACCGAGCCTTCAGGGACGACCATATCCCATGTCCTTCATTACCAAGCTGCGCCATACTATCGCCTCCTTTCCTACCATAATCAGATAAAAGAAGAGAAGATGACGACGATCGGGGAGATAGCGGAGAGGGAACGAACCGTTCTCCAACACTTATCCCACTGACGTGAAAGAATGTTGAAGCAGCCCTCGGAATGAAAGCGGAATCCCGCGAGACGAAAAAAGAACCCCATGGATGACCAGGGGGTTCTTCACAAAAGAGCAGGAACCGGAAGGCAGCCTACGCAGGCATCGCTTCGCCTGAAGACGCGGCTTCATCGGATTCCGAATGGGCTCGAGAGCAATAGCGCACCTCGAGTTCATCGTGACGTTCACGCAGGCAACGAGGGGGCTTATAGGTCACGGTGGAGAAATCGACATATTCAACCGTATCGACCAGATGTTGAATCATAGCTTCATGGTCGAACATCTCCCAAGCCTCGTGAACCTCATCGATCTTCGCATGCGTCTCGGGTCGCCGCGGCATAAACAAGGTGCAACAGTCCGGAGCAACCTCGGTCGAGATGTCATATGTGCCGATCGATTCCGCTCGCGCGATGATCTCTTGCTTATCCGAACCGATGAGGGGACGAAAGACAGGAATATCTACGACTTCGTTGACAGCCATGATGTTCTCAAGCGTTTGGGAGGCAACCTGCCCCAGTGACTCGCCGGTAACAAGCGCCTTGGCCCCCTCGAGGCGCGCGATGCGCTCGGCGACGGCGTACATTACGCGCCGATACATGATGACGCGCAAATCACTCGGACACGCCAGGGAGATCTCTCGCTGGCAATCGCCAAACGGGACGACGTAGAGGCGTCCGATCTGGATGCCCGGACGAAGCGCCTCGATGATATCCCGACACAGGTATTCACTCGTATCGGCGGTCTGGGGTCGACCGGAAAAATGCACGGGAACCGTGACGGCACCGCGTCGCGCGATCATCCAGGTTGCAACCGGAGAATCGATACCTGAGGAAAGCAGCGTTACGACCTTGCCCGCGCTTCCCTGGGGCAGGCCGCCGACACCTCGCTCCGATCGAGCGTACACATAGACGCTGCCCTGGACGACCAAAACGTGAACGGGAGCATCGCAGCCTTTCATCAAGACCTTTTTATCGGGAAACGCCTCGCACAGGTATTCGCCGACCTGACGATTGAGGTCCATGGAGGTAAGCTCGTAATCGGTGTTCGACCGCTTCGCGACGACTTTGAAGGAATCGAACGGTCCAAACTCGAACAGCGCCCTGCGCGCGGCTTCGCAATACTCATGAGGATCGCGATTCGTGTGGAAGGCAAGGGATACGCGGGCGACCCCGGGTATCGCGGAGATGATAGGGAACGCCTCCTCAGCCTGGCCCTTAACAGAGAACGCGACGAGGATATGGCCCGAGATGCGCGTTATCGTGGCAACGGAAAAGGCGGCCAAAGCCGCCTTGATGTTATCCATGAGGATGCGCTCGAACCGTGCTCTATTTTTACCCTTGAGCCCTATCTCGTGATAGTGCACAAGGCAGACGCGGCTCGCCATATCTTATTCTTCCGAAGACTTGTGACCGAGCGCCTCTTCGTAGCGGTCCTCCTCGTAGGAGATGCTGCCGTCGACGAGCTCTTCCATGGCCATGGAGATGGTGTCCTTGCCGGAAAGGGCGATCGTGATATCGTCGACATCCTGTACTGCGAGAACACGGCTGTGCTGCTCGCGAAGCATGCTGTTGATGTCGCAAGCGCGCTTGGAAGCCAGGGAGGCGAGCAGGAAACGGTTGTTGTCCGTCTTATCGAGCAGATCGTCGATATTGGGCTTTACAACAGACACGAGAATCAGTTCCTTTCGTACGTAGAAAGAATCGAGGCGAGCTCATCGGTAGCCACATCGAGGTCATCGTTGACCAAGCGCACATCATACGAATCAGCGAGCTCGAGTTCATGGCGAGCGTTTGCAAGGCGGAGCGCGATCGACTCCTCGCTTTCCGTACCGCGACCAACAAGTCGCTGCTCGAGAACGGCGAGGGATGGCGGTTCGATGAAAACGAGCACGGCATCGGGAAAGCGCTTCTTAACCATCAAGGCGCCCTGCACATCGATTTCAAGAATCAGCGAATGCCCGTCGGCGAGCTTGCTCTTCACTTCTGAGACAAGCGTGCCGTAGCGATGATCGTGAACCTGAGCCCATTCAACGAACTCGCCCCGTTCGACCTTCGCGCTGAACTCTTCCTCGGATATAAAGTAGTAGTTAACGCCGTCGACCTCGCCGACGCGCGGCTTCCTTGTGGTAGCGGAAACCGTCAGGCCCAGTTCGGGAAGACGCTCGCGCACCCGCGCGACAAGCGTCCCCTTCCCGGCACCTGACGGTCCAGAAATCACAAAGAGCTTTGAATCGAGGGAGCTCACTTATTTATTGAGCTGCTCAAGCAGCTGCTCGCGCTGACGAACGCCGAGGCCCTGCACGCGGCGGGTGGCGGAGATACCGAGCTCGTCCATGATCTTGGCAGCCTTAGCCTTGCCATAACCAGGAAGGGACTCGATGAGGGTGGAAACCTTCATACGAGACGCGATCGGATCCTCGGAGTTCAAAACGGACTCCAGGGTCACATCGCCCTTCTTAATCTGCTCGCGGAGCTCTGCACGAGCATGGCGAGCGGCAGCGGCCTTCTCCAGAGCAGCCTTGCGCTGCTCGTCGGTAAGCTGAGGAAGAGCCATTGAAACCTCCAAATGACTTGGTTATTACTTAAGAATACTCGTCTTTACCTGCGAAAAGGCATTCCGAATATCGAACGACAGTATAGCTTAGACGAACGGGTGTGCAGTTTCAAGAGAATTAGGCTACCTACTTGCCAAAACTCCGCTATTTCATAGAACGTGCGCGAAGTTTCCGCAGGATAGACGCGTGCGTAAGGACCTACTCAAGCCCGAGAAGCTCGGACACGATAGCCTCGAACGCGGCGACGGGATCGTTGGAGCCGGTGATGGGCCTGCCCACGACGATATGGCTCGCCCCGTTGCGAATGGCATCGGCGGGCGTCGCGACGCGCGATTGGTCGCCGAATTCGGCGCCGACAGGTCTAACGCCGGGGGTCACCACCAGTCCGTCCTCCCCTACGATCTGGCGCATGCGAGCCGCCTCGCGCGGAGAGCACACGACGCCGTCGACGCCGCTGGTGCGCGCCAAGCCAGCCAGGCGCTCCGCTTCGACAGCGACGTCTTCGTTGATGCCGATTTCGGCAAGAGACTGCTGGTTCATGCTGGTAAGCACCGTGATGGCAACCAGATTGGGCCGTTGGCCGCGGACAAGCGCCGCTTCCTCGGCACCTTCTCGGCATGCGGAGAGCATCGCGGCGGAACCCAGCCCGTGCACCGACATGAGGTCGGCGCCGGCCAAGGCGGCGGAGCGCGCCGCACCGCGAACCTGATGAGGGATATCATGGAACTTGAGGTCCAAGAACACCTTGAACCCCCGGTCTTTGAACTCGCGGACGATGGAAGGCCCCTCGGCATAGAACAACGTCATACCGACCTTGAGCCAGACGGCGTGACCCGCCAACGCATCGGCGAGCTCGAGAGCACGGTCTCGATCGCAATCGATCGCGACGATGATTCGGTCGCGAGCCTGTCCATCTAGCATTCGAAGGCTCCAATCAGCTCGTTTATATCGGAGACACCCTGGGACTCCGCCCATGCCTCAAGCTCCTCGAGCACGCGCAGCGACGCGGCGGGATCGATGAAGTTCGCCATGCCGACTGCAACGCAGGTGGCGCCCGCGAGGATCATCTCCGCCGCGTCCTCGCCGGACATCACGCCACCGACGCCGCAGATGGGAATGTCAACGGCCTTCGCGGCCTCCCACACCATTCTGACGGCGATGGGATGGCACAAGGGACCCGATAGCCCGCCGGTGGGCTTGGAAAGCTTGGACCGGCGCGTGTTCACATCGATGGCCATGCCGGGGATGGAGTTGATGACCGTGAGGCCGTTAGCACCCTCTGCCTCCAGAGCGCGCGCGATCTCGGGGATGCGGACCGGGGCCATCTTCACGAACAGGGGGCGATCGGTCACCTTGCGGCAGGCGCGCATGACCTCGGCGGCGCCTTCGGGGGTCGAGCCGCATGCAGCTCCCCCGGCGGCGATGTTGGGACAGCTCACGTTGATCTCGAAACCGGCTGCCCAGGGGCAGAGCTCGCAAAACATTTCGAGCGCGCGGACATATTCCTCGGTGGAATGGCCCGCGACCTGACAGATGACGCTCGTACCCGCTTCGGAAAGCTCGGAAAGCCACGGGCCCGATTCGGCCGCGAAGGCGGCGACACCCGGATTCTGCAAGCCCACGGAGTTCATCATGCCACCGGGCACCTCGGTCATACGAGGAGCGGGGTTGCCGGGCCACGGCTCCACCGCGCAGCCCTTCGTTGTGATAGCACCCAGTCGCGAGACATCCATCAACTCGCTGAACTGCCAACCGTATCCAAAAGTGCCGGAAGCGGTGTTTACGGGATTCTTCATCTTCACGCCGCCGAAATCGACGGCCATCTTCACCTTGCTCACCAGACCACCACCTTCGTCGCATCGAAAACGGGCCCGCACATACATGCGCCCTTCATACCGTCGGTCGTTTCGACATTGCACGTGCTGCACGCACCGAAGCCGCAGCTCATCATGCGCTCGAGCGATGCCTCGCAGGCGATTCCCCCAGCAGCGGCGGCTTCTGCGACCTTCTTCATCATGACACCGGGACCGCAGGTGGCGATATAGTCGTATTCGTTGCGGGAAATAATGTCCGCGAGCAAATCGGTACAGAAGCCATGATGGCCTGCGGAGCCGTCATCGGTGGCCAGGGCAAGCTCGGAAACGCCCGCAGCCTTGAACTCCTCGACGCCAACCATCGAATCGGCGCTCGAAGCGCCGATGACCGCGTCATACGCGATGCCTCTGGAAGCAAGGTCGCGGCCGAGGCACAGAACGGGCGGGACGCCGATACCGCCACCGACGACGAGGGCCTTCTTGCATCCCTCGGGAACGGTCCACCCGCGACCGCCGGGGCCCAGCAGGTCGCTGGAAAAACCGGGCTTCCAGGCGGACATGCGCTCGGTGCCGTCTCCAACGACGGCGTACCACATCTCGACGGTACCGTCCTGCGGACGCGCCGAGGCATAGCTCAGCGGGATGCGCAGGAGACTCATGGCATTGCCGGGAACGCGTATATTGACGAATTGACCGGGTTTCAGCATACTCGCAAGCTTCGGAGCCTCGATGACGAGCGAAAAGACGCCTTGGGCGATCCGCTCGTTGGAGACAACGATGAAATCATGCATGCGAGCAGGAGAGGGCGTAGGCATATGCACTCCTTACCTGACCGACTGGATATAGATAAGGCCGTGCGCGCTGGTGCGAGACACGGCCTTACGCTTCATGCTATCTTAGCAAACTTTACAGAACGCAACCGTCCTTGAGGGTCTGCTTGCCGCCGACGAAGACATCGGTTGCCCTGCCGACGAGCTCGGCGCCCTTGAAGCCCGAGTTCTTAGCATGGCTGGCAAAATCGTCCTCGGAGACGGTCCAGGCGAGCTCGGGATCGAAGACGGTGATGTCGGCGATGCTGCCCTCGGCGATCTTGACCTCGTCGAGCCCGAGGATCTTTCGGGGCTCGATGGCCATGAGCTCGACCATACGGGCGAAGGAGATCTTACCGGTCTTGACCAGGTTGGTGATCACGAGACCGAGCGCGGTCTCGAGCCCGGTCATGCCGAACGGGGCGAGCTCGAACTCGCGAGACTTCTCCCAATCGGAATGAGGCGCATGATCGGTTGCGATGGTATCGACCGTGCCATCGATGACGCCCGCTATCAGGGCATCGGCGTCGGCAGCGGTGCGCAGCGGCGGATTGACCTTGAAGCAGGTGTTGTAGGTGCCGTCGATGGCGTCCTCGGTAAGGAAGAGGTGGTGCGGCGTTGCCTCGCAGGTCACGGGCAGGCCCTTGGCCTTGGCAGCGCGGACCATCTCGAGGCCGCGGGCGGTGGAGATGTGCTGGATGTGCAGTTTGGCGCCGGTGAGCTCGGCGATCATGATGTCGCGCATGATCTGGAGCTCCTCGCCCTCCGCGGGCCAACCCAAAAGGCCGAGGCGGGTGGAGACGGCGCCCTCGTTGATCTGGCCTTCGCCGACCAGGTCGTCATCCTGGCAATGGCTCATGAAGACCTTGCCGAACATCTGGCCGTAGTCCATAGCGCGGCGCAGCATGCCGGCACCCTGGACACCGTGGCCGTCATCGGTGAAAGCCACGCAGCCGTGCTCGACCATGTTCCCCATCTCGGAGATGATCTCTCCCTTGAGGCCACGGGTCATGGCGCCAGAAGGGTAGACGCGGCAGTGGCCCTTTGCGGCGGCGACGGACTTGATGTACTCGACGACGACGCCGTTATCGGTCACGGGGTTGGTGTTGGGCATGGAGCAGACGCCGGTGAATCCGCCATGCGCGGCAGCGGCGGTCTCGCTCTCGATATCGCCCTTTGCCTCGAAACCGGGTTCACGCAGGTGAACGTGCATATCAACCAAGCCGGGAACGAGATACTTACCGGAAAGGTCCAAGACCTCGGCGCCCTCGCAGGCAAGGCTCTCCCCCACCGCGGCGATCTTGTCGCCGTCGACGAGCACGTCCATCACGCCATCAAGCTCGACGGACGGATCGACGACATGGGCGTTCTTAAGAAGCAAGGCCATTATCGGCACCTCCAAGCAGCAGATACAGGGCAGCCATGCGCACGCAGATACCGGCGTACACCTGGTCGAGGATGACGGAGCGCTCCGGATGATCGGGCATGTAGGAGTCGAACTCGACACCGCGGTTGATCGGGCCGGGGTGGCACACGATCGCATCGGGCCTCATGAGGCGTTCGCGAGCCTCGGTAAGGCCATAGAGCTGGTGGTACTCGCGCTCGCTCGGGAACGGCGCGCCCTCGAGGCGCTCGCGCTGGATACGCAGCATGTAGACGACATCGAGATCGGGCAGGACGTCGTCAAGGCTATTGGACACGTGGTCGGCACCCAGGATGTCGGGACGAGGCGGCATGAGGGTGTTGGGACCAACGGCCGTGACCTCGGCACCCATGATCTTGAGCGCGGGGATGAGGGAGCCGCAGACACGGGAGTGGCCGATATCGCCCACAACGCCCACCTTGAGGCCGTCGAAGCTGTGCTTGCGCTCCCAAATGGAATACAGGTCGAGCAGGGCCTGCGTGGGATGGCCGTGCTTGCCATCGCCGGCGTCGATAACCACGGCGGGACTCGCCTGGGAAACCATATACGGGGCGCCGGCATGCTTGTCGCGCACGACGATGCAGTCGATCTTGTAGGCATCGAGCGTCATAACGGTGTCGATGAGGCTCTCGCCCTTGACCGTCGACGTCGAGGAGCCGCCGAAGTTCAGCGTATCGGCGGAAAGGCGCTTCTCGGCGAGCTCGAAAGAGCTGCGGGTTCGCGTGGAGGGCTCGTTGAACATGTTGACGATCGTCTTGCCCTTGAGGGTGGGAACCTTCTTGATGGCTCGCTCGTTGACCTCGGAGAACGCCTTGGCGGTCTGGAGGATCGTCATGAGCTCGGAATCAGAGTACTCCGAGATATCGATGAGGTGCTTATGGTTGTTGAACACTGGTTACTCGCCTCCCAGCGGTGCAGAACCGATGCGGGCCCCGGGCTCCACATCCGTGATCTCGACGGACGTGCGGCCGTCGACTTCCTTGCAGAACAGGCGAACGTTCTCGCCGCGCGAAGACGGGACGTTCTTGCCAACGAAATCAGGGCTGATGGGAAGCTCTCGATGACCGCGATCGACAAGCACCGCCAGTTCGATGCTGTTCGGACGACCGAGGTCCATGATCGCATCGAGGGCGGCGCGGATGGTGCGGCCGGTGAAGAGGACGTCGTCGACGAGCACGATGCGCTTGCCATCGACGTTGAACGGAATCTTGGTAGCGTGGACCTCAGGCGAGATATGCGTAGCGAAGTCGTCGCGATAGAAGCTGATATCGAGACTGCCCTGCGGAACGTCGACCCCCTCGATCTGCTTGATCTGGTCAGCAAGCTGACCAGCCAGGATATCGCCCCTGGTGACGATGCCGACGATCGCGAGGTCGTCGCAGCCTTCGTTGCGCTCGACGATCTCGTGCGCTATGCGCGTGATCGCACGCTGCACGGCGGTCTCATCCATGATGATCGCCTTCGGTGAAGACATGCCCATCGATCTCCTTCCCTAACCGTTGCGCACCGCCGACGGTACGCAAAAAATAGATGCCCGACCGTCGAGCGGTAGAGACATCAGCAGGAAAACCCGTGGAAGATCGACGGGAAGATATATATCCTTGCGGTATCTCGTACGCGCTTAAAGGTCTTATTAAGTATACACGAAATTAACGGCGATGCGGCGCGATATTCTTAAGACTTCGAGTAGGGACGACGCCCAAACGGTGCCGTTCCAAAGCCGTAGGCCGCAAAACGACGCGATTACCAATATATGATCTCCATGCGCAGCTGGAATTCATCCTTGCACACGGATAAATAGAGCGTGATAATGACAGTCCCACGAATCCGAGCTTCGCTCGAAACACAGAAATAAACGCATGTGTAATGTGTAGATTACGCACACAGCGCCCAGTCTGTGTTATAGTTCATTGCTGTTTGTTCACGCGGCATCGAATCTAGCCGCCCAAGGAGGGTCAAGAAATGTCCAAAGTTTGCGAAATCTGCGGTAAGCACCCCGTTGCTGGTCGCTCCATCAGCCACTCTCACCGCGTCACCAACCGTACGTTCCGTCCGAACATCCAGCGCGTGTACGTTGTCGTCAACGGCACCCGTCGCAAGATGAACGTGTGCACCAGCTGCCTGAAGGCTGCTAAGGTGGCTCGCTCCTAAGGGACTCCCTTTCTGGACAAACGTTAGCTTGCAAGCAAGAAGCGCTCCGTTCACGGGGCGCTATTTTTTTCCCTCAATCCATCCGACCATCATCAAGCGACCTAAGACAGCGAGCACCTGCTCGGCGCGATCATGGCACCGGCAGAGCATCGAACACGGCGGGAGCGATTCGAGCGAACGACGCCATCCATAACGGGCGCGCATCCATTGCCGCTGCGCGTGCCCGATGCGAGGGCAGCGTCGTCAACTCGATCAGTACGGACCGAAGAGACAATCGGCTCCACCCACGGCGTCCCATGCAATACAGAGCGATGAGTTTAGAGCGGATGATGCATCAATCGAATATTGAAGCGTTACATACGTATAATTACAAGCAGTCATCGAATTGTAAGGTTCATGGAAAGAAATACAAGGTGAGCGCCCCTACTAAAGCGCTTGAGCATCTGCAGTATCTCTGACAAGCGTCGTAGACTTGAGCTATATTTGTGATTTGGAGCGCTTCACTAGTGATTATTTCGCCATTCATCGTTCTTTTTACAAAAGAGATTGCTATCATGCGAATTGTTGGGTAAGGCCACCGCTTAAGGAGAGCAGAATGGCAAAGAAACCTGTCGTCAACCCTGCACCCCAAATCGTAGATTCTGTTGAATCCCTTGAGGCGAAGCTCGCGCGCATGCGCGAGGCCCAGGGGATTTTTGCTACGTATTCTCAGGAGCAGGTAGACAAAATCTTCTATGAGGCCGCCATGGCAGCCAACAAGGCCCGCATCCCGCTGGCCCGCATGGCTGTCGAGGAGACCGGCCGTGGTGTCCTCGAGGACAAGGTGATCAAGAATCACTACGCTGCCGAGTACATCTACAACGCGTACAAGAACACCAAGACGTGCGGAGTTATCGAGCGCGACGAGGCGTACGGCATCACCAAGATAGCCGAGCCCATCGGTCTTGTTGGTGCGGTCATCCCCACCACCAACCCCACCTCTACCGCGATCTTCAAGTGCCTCATCTCGCTGAAGACCCGCAACGCCATCATCATCAGCCCGCACCCCGCTGCAGCGAAATGCACCATCGCCGCAGCCAAGCTCGTCCTCGACGCCGCCGTCAAGGCCGGCGCTCCCGAGGAGATCATCGGCTGGGTCGACGTTCCCTCCATCGACCTCACCAACATGGTCATGCGCGATGTCGACATCATCCTGGCCACCGGCGGCCCCGGCATGGTCAAGGCTGCATATTCTTCGGGCAAGCCCGCCCTGGGCGTCGGCGCCGGCAACACCCCGGTCGTCCTCGACGACACCGCCGACATCAAGCTCGCCGTCAACTCCATCATCCATTCCAAGACCTTCGATAACGGCATGATCTGCGCCTCCGAGCAGTCCGTGACCGTCATCGACACCATCTACGACGAGGTCAAGGCCGAGTTTGCCCGTCGCGGTTGCTACTTCGTGAAGAAGGGTGCCGAGATGGAGGCCCTGCGCGAGGCCATGTTCAAGAACGGCGCGCTCGATCACCGCATCCCGGGCATGCCCGCCGCCAAGATCGCAGAGCTCGCCGGCATCGAGGTTCCCGCTAAGACCAAGATCCTGATCGCCGAGGTGGAGTCCACCGACCCCGAGAAGGAGGAGTTCTCCCACGAGAAGCTCTCCCCCGTGCTCGCCATGTACCACGCCGCCAACTTCCAGGAGGCCGTCGACAAGGCCGAGCATCTGGTGCTCGCAGGCGGCCCGGGCCACACCGCGTCGCTGTACGTGCACCCCGCTCAGGCCGAGAAGATCGCCCTGTTCGAGAACACCATGAAGGCCTGCCGCATCGTCATCAACACGCCCTCCTCTCAGGGCGGCATCGGCGACCTGTACAACTTTGGCATGAAGCCGTCCCTCACGCTGGGCTGCGGCTCCTGGGGTGGCAACTCCGTTTCCGAGAATGTTGGGGTGAAGCACTTGCTGAACGTCAAGACCGTCGCAGAGCGCCGTGAGAACATGCTGTGGTTCCGCGCTCCCGAGAAGGTTTACTTCAAGAAGGGCTCCACGCCCGTCGCGCTCGACGAGCTCGGCACCGTCATGGGCAAGAAGCGCGCATTCATCGTTACCGACCAGTTCCTCTTCAAGAACGGCAACACCCGTTCCATCGAGGCCAAGCTCGACGAGATGGGCATCGCTCACGACTGCTTCTACGACGTTGAGCCCGATCCGTCCCTGCAGTGCGCACGTCGCGGTGCCGCTCAGATGGCTCTGTTCGAGCCGGACGTCATCATCGCCGTCGGCGGCGGCTCCGCAATGGACGCCGGTAAGATCATGTGGATGATGTACGAGCACCCCGAGTGCAACTTCGAGGATATGGCCATGGACTTCATGGATATCCGCAAGCGTATCTTCACCTTCCCCGAGATGGGCAAGAAGGCCTACTTCGTCGCCGTCCCGACTTCCTCCGGTACCGGCTCCGAGTGCACGCCGTTCGCTATCATCACCGACAAGGAGACCGGCATCAAGTGGCCGCTCGCCGACTACGCTCTGATGCCCAACATGGCCATCGTCGACGTTGACAACGCCATGACCGCCCCGCGCGGCCTCACCGCCGCCTCCGGTATCGACGTCATGACTCACGCCATCGAGTCCTACGTCTCCATCATGGCTTCCGACTACACCCGTGGCCTGTCCATGAAGGCCGCCAGGCTCGTCTTCGAGAACCTGCCGTCCTCCTACGACAACGGCGCCAAGGATCCGCATGCCCGCGAGGAGATGCACAACGCATCCTGCATGGCCGGCATGGCATTCGCCAACGCCTTCCTGGGCCTCAACCACTCCATGGCTCACAAGCTGGGCGCTTTCCATCACCTGCCCCACGGCATCGCGAACGCGATCATCCTCACCCGTGTCATGCGCTACAACGCCGCCGAGGCACCGGTCAAGATGGGCACCTTCTCCCAGTATCCTTACCCCAACGCCCGCGCTGCGTATGCCGAGTTGGCTCGCTACTGCGGCATCGAGGGCAAGGACGACGCTGAGGTATTCGAGAACTTCTGCGCCAAGCTCGAGGAGCTCAAGGACTACATCGGCGTCAAGAAGACCATCGCCGACTACGGTGTGGACGAGAAGTACTTCCTCGACACCCTCGACGATATGGTCGAGCAGGCGTTCAACGACCAGTGCACCGGCGCTAACCCCCGCTACCCGCTCATGAGCGAGATCAAGGAGCTCTTCCTCGATGCCTACTACGGTCGCGAGCCGCTGTCCTACGAGGTCTAAGCCTCACTTGGGTATCCACCGTTCGAATGCCGCCGCTGGGCAGAATAAGACCCGGCGGCGGCCTCGAGCGAGCTATGATGGTGCAAAACCTACAGAAAGGAAGGAAGCGCCATGATTCTTCCCGATTCCAAGACCCTCATCGCCGAGCGCGGCAACAAGAAGGTATACGATCTGGGCGACAAGATGGCAAAGGTCTTCAACGCGACCAAGCCCGTCTCCGACGTATTCAACGAGGCCCTCAACCTCGCCCGCATCAACGAGGCCGGCATCCGCTCGCCGAAGGCTCTCGAGGTTTCCGAGGTCGCAGGCGAGGGCTGGGGCATCCTCACCGAGAAGGTCCCGGGTGTTACGCTGGCCGAGAAGATGGCCGATGATCCCAGCCGCTTCTACGAGTACCTCGAGCAGTTCGTCGATCTGCAGATCGAGATCCACGGCTTCCAAGCCCCGCTGCTCAACCGTCAGCGTGACAAGTACGCCCGTATGATCAACAGCCTCACCCAGATAAACGCCACCACGCGCTACAACCTCATGGAGCGCCTCGACGGCATGAAGAAGGAGTTCCGCGTCTGCCACGGCGACTTCAACCCCACCAACGTCATCGTCGGCGAGGATGGCAGCCTCTACGTCTGCGACTGGGCCCACGCGACTCAGGGTTCCCCCGCCGCTGACGCCGCCATGACCTACCTGCTCTTCGCCCTCGAGGACAAGCAGCAGGCTGAGGCCTACCTGGAGCTTTATTGCGACCGCGCCGACGTTCCGATGCAGATCGTCCGTCGCTGGATGTCCATCGTCGCCGCCTCCGAGCTTGCTCGCGGACGCGACGACCAGGATGCCGAGTTCCTGCTTGGCTGGATCGACGTCGTCGACTACCAGTAACGTCGTCGCGCATCGCGTGGATCATCGACTAAAACCCGAAACCCCTGGAGAGCAGCGCCCTCCAGGGGTTTTACTTTTCAGGAAGGATCAGGCGCTCGAAGAAGGATCGTCAACCCGCTCATGAGCATGCAGACCTGGATGGAACGGGCATCCGGCAAGAGCCATCTGCAACGGCGAGCCCTACGAGATGCAGGCGCTGTCGCCAACCACCCATGCACCGACCGTGCCGGAATGGCACGTGAAGACGCCATGGTGGTAATCGAGCTCATTCGAGATCCCAAGATCGCTGAGCAGCGGGACGGACGCATGGTCGAGCTCCCATCTCATCGAAGATTCCGAAACGACGCAATCCGTACTCAAGGGAATGAATGAGAACGTGCCGCCTTGATATGAGCTCACATCCCACTCCTCCCCTGCATGAAGAATGGTTCCAACGAAGCCGTCCTCCACCATCTTCACGCGACCTCTCCAGGCACAAAGCCGTCCCAACGCCGCAAGGTAATGATCGGGCCTCCCGCCTGAAAGATTCATGCATACGATATCGACGGGCCCCAGTCGGCTCAAGATCGCCTTCAGCGCGAGATCAAGATCGGTCGCGTCTTTATGGACGTCGTACAGCTCGATTTCCATACCTGCAAGCTCTGATTCCAGCTCCATGCTCCGCTTGCACCGCGCGCTTCGCGTAGAGGATGCGACGGGCACCGCGACTTGAGAGCGTATGGCGGCCTGCATGGCGGGACTGGACGAATCGGCATCGCCGCAAAATAGATGCGGCACGACGCCGGCCTCGCGCAAGGCGTCGACCCCACCGTCGACCGCAACGATGTATCCGCACGATCCAGCCACCTTCTTCAGCAACTCGGTCGATGATCGATCCGGCGAACCCCCTACGACGAGCGCACGCATCAGGCCTCACCCTCCCGATAGGCAAGAAGAACATCAAGAGACAGTTCCTCGAACTCGTCGATGAAGACCTCACACTCCGCTCTGACATCCTCGCGCTTCGACCGGCCAGCGGGGTCGAAGATCCCGACGCGACGATACCCTCCATCCCCCGCGCCCTTCAAGCCGAAGTAGGCATCCTCGAAAACCCAGACCTCGCTATGATGGGGCTCGTCGGTTCCGAAAACGCTGCAAAGGCGCTTGAGCGCCAGATCATAGACGTCGGGAAAACCCTTGGGACGCTCCACCTCGCCGGTTGTGGTGATACCGCAGAAATAATCCGACAGCCCGTTGCGTTCCAATCCGATTTCCAGAAGATGCCGGGGCGTCGAGCTGGCGATGCACAGAGGAATGCCCGCGCGGCGCGCCTCATCGAGAAAGCTGCGAACCCCCTTGCGCGCTTCGATCGCATGCGCGTACCGTTGACGAAGCAAGGCATCCATCTGGTCGAAAACCTCTTCGCCAGAGGAGCAGATACCCCATACGTCATGATAGGCGCGGCACTCCTCTTCAAGGGATAGGTGTTCGAAACGAGCGAAGTCATCGGCGGTCACCTGAATACCGTGGGCGTTGATAAATTCGGGTTGGATGCTCAGCCACATGCCCATGGAATCGAGCAAGGTGCCGTCGCAATCGAAGATGAATGCCTTGGGGATTGCCGCCGTATCTGCCATGACTCACCAATCAAAAGATTACAGTTTTGAAAATCTGATAAATATACTACAACGGGTTCTTGAAGTAGGGATTATTTTTAGCGTACCACCACGCGGCCTATGTTAGAAACTTGTTATAGTCCTGTAAATAAAAACGTAATACTCTAATAGATACCGCATTTTAACTGCACAGATGTCGCTCAAAGAATAATTCAGCCCTTCCCACGGCTTGTCGGCAAAAAAATCATTGCAGCGTGCTACATTATGTAAGTGTCACAGGTTCCACACATGCATGATTGTGGAGCACGTACTGCCCGATCTTGATGGATGTATGCATGTTGAGCCCGCGACTTCGCTTACTTAGGAGACGCGGCATAGCCGCCGAAAGATGGGACGGATACTTTGAGCACTAAAAAAGCTGCTTCCGCATCTCAGCAACCTTGTCTCATGATCACCGATGACGACCTCCACCTTTTCTCAGGAGGCTCGTGGCAAAAGAGCTGGCAGAAAATGGGTGCTCATCCTGATACGCGAAACGGTCAGGCAGGCTGGTCCTTCCGCGTATGGGCACCGGAAGTCGCAAGCGTTCACGTCGTAGGCGATTTCAACGCATGGGATCCGAAGGCCGCTCCGCTTGCCCAGATTATGAACAGCGGCCTGTGGGAGGGATTCATCCCGAATCTCAACCAAGGCGACCTATATAAATACGTCATCGAGACGGAAGAAGGCGATCTGCTCTATAAAGCGGATCCCTATGCGTTTTATTCCGAAAAAGCCCCCGGCACCGCATCCAGGCTCTGGGATATCGAAGGATACATCTGGAAAGACGGCGCCTGGATGCGCAAGCGCTCCAATCGAGACCACATGCATAGCCCGCTGAACATCTACGAGGTGCATCTCGGGTCGTGGAAGCGCCATGGCGACGAACCCCAGGGCGAACCCCGTGAAGATGGAACCTATCCTGGCCCGGGCGACCCCTTCCCGGCTCAGCGCGGAAAGTTCTACAGCTATGACGACCTCTCTGTCGAGCTCGTCGAGTACGTGAAGAAGATGGGCTACACGCATATCGAGGTCATGCCCGTCATGGAGCACCCCTTCGATGGCTCATGGGGATACCAGGGCACGGGCTACTACGCCGCAACCTCGCGCTATGGCACGCCGCAGCAGTTCATGCATTTCGTCGAAGCGTGCCACAAAGCCGGTATCGGCGTCATCCTCGACTGGGTTCCCGGGGGCTTCTGTGCGGACGCCCAGGGCCTGTCCACGTTCAACGGCCGCATGCTCTACGAACGCGAGATCCATCCGAACTGGGGTACGCATAAATTTGATTTCGGCCGCCCCGAGGTCGTGAGCTTCCTGCTGTCCAACGCGCTGTTCTGGATCGAGATGTTCCATGCCGACGGCATCCGCATGGACGGCGTCTCGAGCATGCTCTATCTCAACTTCGGCGTCGATAACCCCGCTGATAAGAAGTTCAACAAATACGGCACCGAGGAGGACCTCGACGCATCAGCCTTCATCCGCACGGTCAACGAAGCCGTCGGAGAAACTCATCCAGACGTCATGATGATCGCCGAGGAGTCGACCGCTTGGCCCCTGGTGACCTATCCGCCCTCAGACGGCGGATTGGGCTTCCACTACAAATGGGACATGGGCTGGATGAACGATACGCTTCATTACATGCAGACCGATTTTCCATGGCGCCCCGGGAATCATCGACTCCTCACGTTCTCGATGATGTACGCGTTCAACGAGAACTTCGTGCTCCCGCTCTCCCATGACGAAGTAGTAAACGGCAAGTGCTCCCTGATCGGCAGGATGCCCGGAGATCCCTGGCGCCAGTTCGCCGGACTGCGCTCGCTTGCGTTCTACCAGATGATGCATCCCGGTGCCAAACTCAACTTCATGGGCAACGAGCTCGGAATGTTCATCGAATGGCGCTACTACGAGGCGCTTCAGTGGTTCCTTGCGAACGAATTCGAAACCCATGCCCATCAGCAGGCATTCATAGAGGCCCTCAATCATTTCTACCTCAAGGAAGCCGGCTTGTGGCACTTCGCGTACGAATCGCAGGGATTCGATTGGATCGACGCAGATAACGACAAGCAATCCATCATCTCCTTCGTGCGCCGCGGCAAGAAACCCGCCGACGACCTGGTCGTCATCATCAATTTCGACCCCGCATCGTACGAGACGTTCCGCATGGGCGTTCCGCGCGAGGGCGACTGGAAGCTCGTCTTCAATACCGACGACCCGGCATACGGCGGCAGCGGCTACCAAACCGTCGAGATGGCATCCAGCCAGCCCGTTGCCTGGAATGGACGCAAGGACTCGATCGAGATCTCCCTGCCCGGCATGGGTGGCCTCGTCTACAAACGCGTGAGAAAGTCCTCCTACGTGCCTCCGAAGGAAGCAACCAAGACCCGCGCCCGCGCCGTCGCGAAACGAGATGCGGCAACCGAGCACGCCGTCGAAACCGCCGCCGGCAAGCGCGAGGCGACTGGAAGATCCAGCTCCCCCGAAGGCACCGCGGATAAAACCGGCTCCGCCGCCTCGCACAAACCGGCTACCCCCAAGTCATCGGGAACGCGCCAGGCGAAAAAGCCTGCTGCGAAGCACCCGAGGTCAAAGTAACCAATTGAGCAGGACCTCCCTGCTCGCGAGCTTGATGGGGCGTGCCACGTCCACGCCCCATCGCCTGCGAAAGGAAACCATGAACAAGATCTTCGAAAACAAGCAAGCATTCATCGAGGAGTACCGCGAGGCGGTCAAGGCGCTCTCGGGCAAGAGCTTCGAGATCACCAGCGATATCGATCGCTTCAACGCGCTCGCGGGCCTGATCGCTTCAAAGGCGCGCGCCGTCTCCGCGGAGACCGACAAGCGTTTCGAAAAGGATGGCAAGAAGCGCGTCTACTATTTCTCCATCGAGTTCCTCATCGGGCGGTTGCTCGACAACTACCTGATCAACTTCGGTGTACGCGATATGGTCGCCGAGGCCCTCTCCGACATGGGTTGCAGCCTCGATGAGATTTGCCGCCTTGAGCCCGATGCGGCGCTCGGCAACGGCGGCCTGGGCCGTTTGGCGGCGTGCTTCCTCGACTCCATGACCCACGAGGGGATAGCGGGCTATGGCAACGGCATGCGCTATCGCTACGGCCTCTTCAAGCAGGAGATCGTCGACGGACGCCAGGTCGAGGTCGCGGACGAATGGCTTTCGAAGGGCTATCCGTGGGAGGTGCGCCGTCCCGACAAAGCCGTTCGCATCGGCTTCGGCGGCCACGTCGTCTCCCATACCGAGGGCGATCGCGTCTTCTATGCGGTCGAGGACACGCAGGACGTCCTCGCCGTCCCCTACGACATCCCGATCGTCGGCTTCGGCGGCGAGACGGTCAACAAGCTGCGCGTCTGGAGCGCCGAGCCCATCGACGAGCACTTCGACCTGGATGCCTTCAACCGCGGCGAATACGCGATAGCCGATGCGAACCGCGCCGATGCCGAGGCGATCTCGGCGATCCTGTATCCCAACGATGCCGGCGAGCACGGCCGCCTGCTTCGCCTGAAGCAGGAATACCTCTTCGTATCGGCAGGACTCAAGACCGCGCTCGACGTGTTCCGCCGCGAGCACGGCAGCGATTGGAAGAAGCTCCCCGATTACGTCGCCATCCACACCAACGACACCCATCCCGCCATGTGCGGACCCGAGCTGATGCGCGTCCTCATGGATGAAGAGCGCCTTACCTGGGACGAGGCGTGGGACATCGTTACCAGGGCCATCTCCTACACGAACCACACCATCCTTCCCGAGGCGCTCGAGAAATGGCCCATCGCCACCTTCAAGAAGCTCCTGCCCCGTGTCTACGACATCATCGATGAGATCAATCGTCGCTGGCGCGATGGCTTCGACACCACCCAGGACGGCTGGCAGGAGCGCCTGCGCAAGACCTCCGTGCTCTGGGACGGAGAAGTGCGTATGGCGAACCTCTCCGTCATCTGCAGCCATTCGGTCAACGGCGTGGCAAAGATCCACACCGACATTCTCAAGCGCTCGGTCCTCAACGACTTCTACGCGCTCACGCCGTCCAAGTTCAACAACAAGACCAACGGCATCTCGCCCCGTCGTTTCCTCGCCGAGGCGAACCCGACCTACGCGAAGCTCATCAACGAGGCTATCGGCGATGGATGGATGGACGATGCCGAGGAGCTCAAGAAGCTCGTCGAATTCGAGAACGACCCCTCCTTCCTGCTGCGAGTCGCGCATTCCAAGCGTCAAAACAAGGTCCGACTCGCCCGCTACGTCCGCCGCGAGTGCGGCTTCTCGATCGACCCCGACTCGATCTTCGATGTTCAGGTCAAGCGCTTCCATGCGTATAAGCGCCAGCTGATGAACATCATGAAGGTTATGGATATCTATAACCGCTTGATCAGCGACTCGAGCTTTACGGTTCAGCCCACCACGTTCATCTTCTCGGGCAAGGCAGCTTCGAGCTATACCTTCGCGAAGGAAGTCATTCGCCTCATCAATTCCGTCGCCGAGGTCGTCAACAACGACCCACGCGTCAACGATCTGATCAAGGTGTGCTTCATTCCGAATTTCCGCGTTTCGAACGCGCAGCTCATCTACCCCGCCGCCGAGATCTCCGAGCAGATCTCCACAGCCGGCAAAGAGGCTTCGGGTACCTCGAACATGAAGCTCATGATGAACGGCGCCATCACGCTCGGCACCATGGATGGCGCGAACATCGAGATCGCCCAGCTCGCCGGCGTCGAGAACGAGAAGATCTTCGGTCTCACCACGCCCGAGGTAGAGCAGCTTCGCGCGAGCGGCAGCTACTTCGCATGGGACGTCGTGAACGCGGACCGCAACCGCTTGGGTCGCGTTATGGACGAGCTCACCGATGATACGTTCGCCGCGCTCTCCGGCAACTTCGAAAGCATTCATACTGAGATCATGTCCAACAACGACTATGACCTCGTCCTGAAGGACTTCCACTCCTACGTCAAGGCATGGGAGGAACTTACCTCTTCGTACGCCGACATGAGGGATTGGAACCGCCGAGCGCTGCATAACACCGCTATGTCCGGCTGGTTCTCGAGCGACCGCACCATTCGCGAGTATCGCGACGAGATCTGGCACGCATAAGGGGGCGGCACCCGGTCTGGGGAAGGAAATTGTAGGCTCAGCACGTTATGAGAGGAAAGGTTCGATGAGCAAGAAAGAATGCATCGCGATGCTCCTCGCCGGAGGACAGGGAAGCCGGTTGGGGGCGCTCACTTCCAAAATCGCTAAGCCGGCCGTCTCGTTCGGCGGCAAGTTCAGGATTATCGACTTCTCGCTGTCCAACTGCGCGAACTCAGGAATCGACACGGTAGGCGTACTCACCCAGTATCGTCCCTACCAGCTGCATGAATACGTGGGGTCCGGTCGTGCCTGGGATCTCGCCGAGCACGGGTCGGGCGTTTCCATCCTGCCGCCGTACGCCACGCAGGACGGCGGCGCCTGGTACGCCGGAACGGCGGACGCCATCACGCAGAATCTCGACTACATCAAGTCTCATGACCCCGCATATGTCCTGATTCTTTCCGGTGATCACCTGTACCGCATGGACTACCGCAAGATGCTCGAGAGCCATATCGAGCACGAGGCCGACCTCACGGTGTCGGTCATACCGGTACCCTGGGAGGAAGCGAGCCGCTTCGGCATCATCACCGCCAATCCCGACGACGGTCGCATCGATAAGTTCACCGAGAAGCCCGAGAAGCCCGATTCCAACCTCGCATCCATGGGCATCTACATCTTCAGCACCGACGTCCTCGTCGCCGCTCTCGAGGAAGACGCGCTCGACCAGCGCTCCAGCCATGACTTCGGTAAGGACATCATCCCGAAGCTGCTCAACGACGGCAAGCGCCTCTACACGTACGAGTTCCACGGGTTCTGGAAGGATGTAGGCACCATCTCCAGCTTCCATGAGACCTCGATGGACCTGCTGGGCGAAAAACCCGAGTTCGACCTCTATGACAAGTCCTTCCCCATCATGAGCAACGATTCGACCCGTCCGCCGCACTTCATCGGACCCGACGGTCATCTCGATGACTGCCTGGTGTCGAACGGCTGCCGCATCTACGGAACCGTGCGTCACTCCATCCTCTCGACCGACTGCGTCGTGGGAGAGCGCGCCATCGTCGAGGATTCCGTTCTCCTCCCCGGCGCCGTCGTCAAGGACGATGCACATATCGTGCGCGCGATCCTGGGCGAGAACGCCGTGGTCGAAGAGGGCGTCAAACTCGGCAGCGTCGATTCTACGAAGGATACGGCCGTCGTTGGCAACGACGTCGTCATCGGAAAGGGGGAATGATCCGATGATCAACCGCAAGGCTATCGGATATATCACCGCCAACTACACCAGCAAGGATAAAAGCGCGCTTTTGGAGAGCAGACCGCTCGCGAGCTGCCCCTTCATGGGCCGCTACCGCCTGATCGACTTCCCGCTCTCCAACATGATGAACGCGGGCATCCGCACCGTCGGCGTCGTGCTTCCGGGCAACTACCGCTCCCTCGTCGACCACCTCGGCTCCGGCCGCGAGTGGGAGCTCGACCGCAAGAAGGGCGGCCTGTTCCTACTGCAAGGCAATGCCTACGGCACCGCAAAGCACGGGCTGCGCTTCCTGCTGCGCGACATCATCTCGAACAAAATGTTGTTCCAGCGCGCCACCGAGTCCTATGTCGTCATGAGCGGCACCAACATCGTATTCAACATGGACCTCTCAGACGTCATCGACGCCCATGAGCGCAGTGGGGCCGGCATCACTATGATCTACACGCGCGCCGCTCGCTCGGTAGACGACGCCACCCGCCTCGAAATCGGCGATTGCGGCCGTATCCAGACGGTCAGCGGCGGATGCGCGTATGGCGATGCGGAGTTCCTCGATTGCTTCGTCATCGACCGCGACGTTCTCCTCGAGATCTGCGAGAACTATGCGAGCGCAGACTACCTCGACCTGTTCGAAGCCATCAAGAACGATTTCGCCCGCATCGATGTCTGCAGCTACGAGTTCAAGGGCCTCGCAGTCGGCATGTTCAACGAAGAGACCTACTACAAGCGCAGCATGGAGATGCTCAATCCCGATATCATGCACCAGCTGTTCACCCACGACCGCCCGGTCATGACGAAGGCCCACGATGTCGCGCCGGCGAAATACGCGTCCGGCTCGAACGCCTGCAACTCCTTCATCTCTGCAGGCTGCCGCATCCACGGCACCGTACGCAACTCCATCCTCTCCCGTGACGTCGTCGTCGAGAGCGGAGCGAACGTCAGCAACGCGATCATCATGCAATCCTGCGTAATCAAGGCAGGAGCGCGCGTAGACCACGCCATCATCGATAAGAACAACATCGTTCAAGCCAATACCGAACTGCGCGGCACGCCCGAGGCGACTCTTGTCGTGCCCAAGGTTCCGCTTCGCTAGCCAGTACGAGCGAATAGGCACGTCCCTACCAACCTGGAAATCGCCGCTCGAACCCCGGGCGGCGATTTCCTACCTACTTCTTTCATTGGAGAATGCATGTCGAACACGAAGAAGATGAAGGTGCTGTTTGCATCAGCCGAAGCCGCGCCGTTCGTCAAGACCGGCGGATTAGGCGATGTAGCGGGGTCGCTTCCCGCCTCTCTGAACGAAGCGGGTGCGGAAACCATCGTGATGGTACCGCTTTACCGCACCATCCCCGCACGATTCAAGGACCAGATGGAGTTCATCACCAGCTTCTATGTGAGCCTGGGCTGGAGAAACGAATATTGCGGACTCAAGCGCCTCGTTCACAACGGCGTCACTTACCTGTTCGTCGACAACGAGCGCTATTTCGGCCGCGACTACCCCTACGGGTTCTTCGATGATGGCGAGCGGTTCGCATTCTTCTCGAAGGCGATCACCGAGAGCATCCAATACCTCCCCGACGGATTTACCCCTGATATCCTGCACTGCAACGACTGGCATACGGCGCTCGCCCCCGTCTTCCTTCGCGAGTTCTACCAGGGGATGCCGAAATACGAGAACATCAAGACCGTGTTCTCCATTCACAACATCGCTTTCCAAGGTCAGTTCAGCGCCAAGGTGCTCGAGGACATCTGCGGGCTTGCGCATATTCCCGCAGCGGCTTTCCAGCTGACCTGCGGCCCCGACGCCGTCAACTATATGCAGGGCGCCTTGAACTACACGGATGCCATCACGACCGTCTCCCCCACCTATGCCGGCGAGATCCAGTCGCCTGCCTATGGCGAGCATCTTGACGGCGTGCTGCGTCGCAGGCGCGAGAGCCTCCAGGGTATCGTCAACGGCATCGATGTCGACCACTTCAATCCCGAGACCGACCCCGCCATCGCTCAGAACTTCTCCGTCTCCGACCGATCCGGCAAGGCAGCCTGCAAGGCGGCGCTTCAGGAGGAGCTGGGGCTGACCGTCCGCACCGACCAGCCGCTCATGAGCATGGTCACGAGGCTCACGCGTCAAAAGGGTATGGACCTCGTCACCTACTCGCTCGACCGCATCCTCTCGAACGGCGTGCAGGTCGCCATCCTCGGCACCGGTGACCAGGAGTACGAGAACGCCCTGCGCTACTTCGCATCGAAGTATCCCGGCCAGATGGCGGCTCGGATCCAGTTCGACCCCGCGCTGTCCCAGCGCATGTACGCCGGCTCCGACTTGTTCCTCATGCCCTCCCTGTTCGAGCCCTGCGGCCTGTCCCAGATGATCGCGATGCGCTATGGCACGCTGCCCGTCGTGCGCGAGACCGGCGGACTCAAGGATACGGTCATCCCGTACAACTACGAGACCGGCGAGGGAACGGGCTTCTCGTTCGCTAACTTCAACGGCGACGAGATGGGCGATGCGGTCTTCCGTGGAGCGCGCCTGTTCTGGGACAACCACGATGCATGGGAGAACGTGGTGACCCAAGCCATGCAGCAGGACTTCAGCTGGACCAGATCGGCGAGCAAGTACATGGATCTGTACTACTGGCTGCGCCCCGATATCCCTCATTGGACCCCCGAGGCCGAAGCCCCCGCGAAACCCGAGGAGCCCGTTGCAGAAGCGCGCGGCGAGAGCGCTGCTCCGAAGGCAACCCCAGCCAAAAAGGCAACAACCCGCAAGACGGCGACCAAGCGCGCGAGCACCACGGCGAAACGCGCTTCCAAAGCGACCGCAACGAAGTCGGAACCCGCGAAGCAGGACGAGGCAGCAGCCGATTCGGAAAAGAAGCCGGTGACGAAGCCCGCCGCGAAGCGAACCGCCCGCAAGACGGCAGTAGCGAAGAAGGCCGAGGCGGCACCCGTCCAAGTCGAGCTCGACTTGGACGCGGTCGAATCTGCCGACGCCAAGGAGGTTAAGCCCACACCGAAGAGGACCGCGACGCACAAGGCTGCCGCCACCAAGAAGACCAGCGCCTCGACTGCAAAATCCACCCCTGCGACAAGCCCCGACGCCGCCGTAGAGCAAGCCCCGATCGCGACGGCATCGGCTGCGAAGAAGCCTGCTCGCAAGACGACCACGACGGCATCGGCTGCGAAAGAGACCGCAACGAAGACACCCGTGCGAACGACGACCGCCAAGGCAAAGCCCGAGAAGACCGAGCCCGCAGAAATCGAGGCGGCGCCTGCGCCCGCAGGAGCGAAACCCGCCGCAAAGGCGCCGGCTGCCAAGACCGCCCCGAAAAAGAGCTGCGTCGCTAAGAGCGCAACCGCTGTAAAGACTGCGACGACCGCGCCTGCTCCCGCCACCAAGGCCGCAGCCGAGAATGACGCTGCGCCCAAGGCGGCTTCGCCCAAGGCGGCTGCGCCCAAAGCTGCGCCCAAGGCAGCGGCTGAAAAGACCGAGTCGGTCAACCCTGCAGCATCCAAAGGTGCGAAGGCCGAGACGAAATCCGCTGCGACGAGCAAAGCATCGAACGCAGCAAGCACCGGAGCCACCGCAACGGCGACCGTGAAACCCGAAACCGCCTCAGACGCCGAACCCCTCGCCGCCAAGGCGAAGCCCGCGGCAAAGAAGGTCCCTGCAGCACGTAAGACGACGAAACGCCGCTAAGACGACATTCATCGCGCATCTCCTCGATGCCCCCGTGCCCTATCTGAAGATGAGCGCGGGGGCATCCCCCTCTCCAGCAGCCACCCCGGTGGGCATTGCCTATAATGGGATGGTAACGTGTTCGCACCCCCTTTCGCATACCGCGCTGCCCGTATACGAATGTAGGAGGATTCCCTAATCATGAAATTCATTCATAACAGCCGCTTGACGCGATATCGCACGCCCTACGGTGCGGTCGTCGCCGGCACAGCGGTCGAGCTTTCCGTACAGGCATGCGATTGCGATATCGACCGCACGTCCATCACGCTTCGCACATGGGTCGACGGCGAAGGGGAATCCCTTCGCCCCATGGACCATGTTGGAGACGGTCTGTTCACCGTTTCGCTTCCCTGCGCAGACCCCTCGCTCGTCTGGTATCGGTTCAATATCGACTTGCCGGATGGCACCAGCACCTATCTCGGAGCGCCCAACGGGGCGACGGGTGGCGAAGGGGTCATGTACGATTACGCTGAAGCCCCATCCTTCCAAATCACCGTTTACAAGCATCGCCAGACGCGGCCAACCTGGTATGAGCGGGGCATGGTCTACCAGATCTTCCCCGATCGGTATCGCCGCGATGCAGACTGGCACGAACGCGCGGTCAAAGAGGTCGAGAAGCCGCGACGAGGTCCTGGTAAGCGCATCGTCTGGGACTGGAACACGCCGCCGGTATATGATCGAGCCGCCGACGGCTCGATTCGCACCTGGGACTTCTACGGCGGCTCCCTCGAGGGGATTCGCATGGACCTTCCGCGCTTGAAGGAGATGGGCATCACCGCCATCTACCTGAACCCCATATTCAAGGCGGCGAGCAACCATCGCTACGACACCGGAGACTACCTCGCCATCGACCCCATGCTGGGTACGAAGGGGGATTTCGAGCGCCTTGCAAGCGAGGCTCGCTCGATGGGCATCAGCATCATTCTCGACGGCGTCTTCAACCACACCGGTGACGACTCCCTGTATTTCAATCGCTACGGAAATTACGACAGCGAGGGCGCTTGGGAAAACGAGGCGTCGCCCTGGCATGATGCGTTTCACTTCCACGATGACGGAACGTATGACGCGTGGTGGGGCATCGGCAACATGCCGGCGCTCAACGAGGACTGCCCGCTCGTCCGCGACCTCATCTTGGGCGAAAACGGCGTTATCCGGACCTGGCTTCGCGCCGGCGCCCGCGGATGGCGCCTCGACGTCGCAGACGAGCTGAGCGACGAGCTCATACGCGAGATCAAGACCGCGACCCTCGAGGAATGCCCCGACGGGCTGTTGCTCGGCGAGGTCTGGGAAGACGCCTCGAATAAAATCAGCTACAGCAAGCTGCGCACCTACCTGCAGGGAGACGAGCTCGATTCGGCCATGAACTACCCGTTCCGCGACATGGTCCTGGGCTTCCTCGTCGGCGATGAAACGGCCTACCAGGCCGCCGAGCGCATCGAGACGCTGCGAGAGAACTATCCGCCGGAAGCCCTGAAATGCGCCCTCAACCTGCTGGGCAGCCATGATAAGCCCCGTATCGCCTCCGTCCTCGGCGATGGCCCCGACGAATCCCAGATACCCGAAAGCGAACGCGGGCGCTTCAGGCTCGACGAGAACTCGCTCGGCCGCGCCAAGAGCAGGTTCTGGCTCGCGACCCTCCTTCAGATGACGCTTCCCGGCGTCCCGTCCATCTATTACGGCGATGAATTCTGCCTCGAGGGGCTATCCGATCCAGGCAACCGCCGCACGCTGCCCAAACAAGAGGATATTCGCGATCGCGACATGCTCAACATGATCCGCAACGCCTCCGGCCTGCGTACAGCGCTTCCGTTCATCATCGACGGCACGCTGCAGGCGCGCGCGCTCAACGATGATGTCCTATGCATCAAGCGACGCGGCGCCGACGGCCAGATGGTCACCGTGCTCGTCAACAAGAGCCTGTCGAACACCCGCGTGGTCCGCGTGCCCATAGAAAACGATAGCGCCATCGACCTGCTGAGCGGTAACGACCTCGTGCGGGGCACCGACGGCTGCGCCGAGGTCAAGCTCTGGCCCCTCGGTTCGTCGGTCATCTACGCCAACAAAAAGGAGCGCCTGCAAAAGCCGCTCGAGCCCGGTGCGGGCGTGATAGCGCACATCACCTCGATACCCAATCGACGCGGGGAAAAGGGGACCTTGGGAGCGCCCGCCCGCCGCTTCATCGACCATCTTGCCACGATGGGGTTCAAATATTGGCAGGTCCTGCCCGTGAATCCCACCGACCCCTTCGGTTCGCCCTACGCGGGTCCCTCCGCCTTCGCGGGCAATACCGCCCTGCTGTACGAGAGCGATAGCGAGCTGCGCCAATCATTCGCCGCGTTCAAAGCTGCGGGTGGCCTGAAAAGCCCGGAATACCTCCGCTTCGCGCGTGAAAACGAGCAATGGCTCGATTCCTACTGCGCATACATGACGCTGAAGGAGACCCACCAGGGAGCCTCGCGTCACAGCTGGCCGGCAACGCAGCAGCGCTATTCGATCGGCATGCTATCCGATATCCGTTATGCCGAGTTCGCCGAATTCCATGCATACGCCCAATTCCGCTTCGATCAGGAATGGCAGGAGATGCTCGACTACGCCCACCAGCGCGGCATCCTGATCATCGGCGATATTCCCATGTATGTCTCGGACGACTCGGCGGACGCTTGGTCCGAACCCGGCATGTTCTCCCTCGGGAAGGATGGGAAGCCCTATGAGATCGCCGGCGTACCACCCGATCGTTTCTCGGCGACGGGCCAGGTATGGGGCAACCCGACCTACCGCTGGGACAGCATGAAGCAGGATGGCTATGTCTGGTGGATGGCACGCCTGCGCCGGGCCTTCAAACTCTACGATTACGTCAGGCTCGACCATTTCCTCGGCTTCCAAAACTACTTCGGTATCCCCGCGGGCGGGACGGGAACAGAGGGCCGCTGGCTGCCGGGCCCGGGAATCGAGTTCTTCGAACACGCCTTCAAGGAGTTCGGCCCCCTGCCGTTCATCGCAGAGGACCTCGGCCTGCTCACGCCTGCCGTGCGCGCCCTTGTTGCAGAATGCGGCTTCCCCGGGATGGACGTCCTCGAATTCGCAGACTACGATGTCCGTCACGAGATACACCCGCACAACGACAAGGTGCTCTACACCTCTACGCACGACACCTCCACGCTCGCTGGATTCGTCGGCAGATCCTTCTACTCCGACAACGACGAACAGGGCGCTCGCTACCTAACCGAGGATATTCTCACGCGCTCACTTGCGAGCGATGCCCGCGTCGTCATGATGCAGCTCCAGGATGCGATGCTCCTGGGCGACGAGGCGCGCATGAACAAGCCGGGAATCGCCGAGGGCAACTGGAACTGGCAGGCCGATGAGAAGCAGATCGCCGAAGTCGAGCATTCCGTTGCCGCCATGCTCATGGAAGCAGGACGGTTTAACGGCGGCGAAGCGGTTTCCCCGCGCTAAGAGCTCGCGTTTTCGGGTACAGTAGCCCATGATGACAATAGCGCCCGTTGAGAATCGAAGGATTCCAGCGGGCGCGATCTTGCTTGAGAAAGGCATCTCCGACTATGGCACGTTATGATTACCGCTGCACCGAATGCGGGACGGTCTTCGAAGTCGAGCACGGCATGACCGAGCATCCGAGCATCACCTGCCCCGACTGCGGCAAGCCCGCCGAAAAGGTGTTCAGCGCAAGTGGAATCAAATTCGAGGGCAGCGGCTTTTACAACACCGATATGAGGAGCGGCGGATCCAGCACCGCGGCGACGAGCTCGCCGGAAGCGCAGACGTCATGCAGTTGCGCGGATTGCCCGCACAAGGACGCCTAGTGCCGAGAGCGCGCTCGCGCTCGCTAGGAGCTGCGCACCAAGCGAGCGCAGAAATGGCCGTCAGCCGCCCCGGCACATGGAATGCTCTGCAGGAACCCGTCCGCACCTGCCAGCGATCGAACGCGAGCGAGAGCGTCCTCGAAACCGGGCTGATGCAGCATCTGCACGTCGGCAACAGAGGCGAGCGAAAACCCCGAACCCTCCTCCGAGGACAGGAACGCCTCGACGACCTCAACGTTTTCGGAGCGTAGCACGGAACAGGTGGCATAAACCAGCTCCCCGCCCGCATCGACACGTCTGGCGGCAGCCCTGAGAAGCTGGAGCTGCAACGATGGGAGCTCGTTCTCGACATCGCGGCGCGTGAGTCGCCAAGGTATCTCCGGATGTCGACGCATCGTGCCCGTGCCGGAGCACGGTGCGTCGACGAGCACGGTATCGAACCGCACGGTCGCACCCGCCCGTTCATCGAGCGGTCTCAAAACGATATCCAGATCGGTCGCATCGCCCGCATAGGCCTCGATACCGCTGAATCCGGCGGCGGAAAGGCGTGCGAGGTTTTGAGTGCATTTCCCCTCGAACAGATCGACCGCAACATGATGGCGTCCGCCGAAACCTGCTCGCAGGGCCTGGCAGGCCATGACGAACGTCTTCGTTCCACGACCGGCGCCGATCTCCAAACAGGAGCCGGCACGCGTCGCGAGCGTCGCCACGAGCTGGGCGTGTTCATCGGAAACCACCAGCGATGCATCGTCGAGCAGGCCCGAGCGCAGCAATGACGACGGATGGGACGGAACGATGCAACCAGGAAAGCACTCGATGGAATCCATCGCGATGCGCGGGTCCTCGCAACCAGGATGCACATGGAACGCAATGGGCGCGGGATCGAGCTGGGCCGTGCACAGCAAGCGCATTCGGTCCTCGCCGATGGATGCGACGATGGACCTGGCCAGCCATACCGGCAAGCCCGCGCCGCGCGCTTCCTGAACGATACCGCGCTGATCCGCTGCGGCATCAGAGGCGGCAAGGAAGCCGGGTGCAGCCAGCGCGACGCGCCGGAGCACCGCATTCGCCAGCGAAGCGGCGGCGGAAGCCTGGGAGCGCACGAGCTCTACACCCTGGCTCACCGCCACCTCGGTCGGTGTCGAAAGGTAGAGAAGCTCGAATACGGCCAAACGCAGCGCCATCCGAACGCGAGGAGAGACCTTACCCGGCTTATCGAGATGCTGCGCGAGCAGGTCATCCAAGCAGCCGACCGTGGCGGTGACGCCGAGCGCCAGACGCTGGGCGAACGCGTCGTCGCGCGCGTCCAGATTCCACCGCGAACGAGCCGTTTTCAGAACCTCGCGCGTATATGCATCGCGCTGCTCGGCCTCGATCAGGACGGCGAGCGCGGCCATGCGTGCCGGAGTCGCCGCGCTGGAACGAGATGATCTTCGACTCGCGCCGCTCGTACGCTTCCCCATTATTGCAGCAGCCCCCACTCGCCCGAGGAATCGCGTTGCCCCGCCGTCCAGGCAGCGGCCGGCATCGCGCGCTTGCCGTCGGGCTTCACCTCAAGGACTTCGAACGAACCATCCGCGCAGCCGAGGAGCAATCGCTTTCCCGAGATGGCGAAGCGACCCGGATCGACCTTCTCGTCGGCGAGAGCGGCGGAGAGAACGCGTAGCGGTTTCCCGGCGATCTGGCAACGGGCGGGCGCCGCGTCGGAAGAGGCGAAGACACGACGGACATTGGACTGGACATCCAGAGAAGAATCGAGCTTCATCTCCTGCTTAGAGATCTTCGCAGCATGGGTGACCAGGGATTCATCCTGTTCGATCCACGCAACCGTACCGTCGACGATCGAGGGGAGAACCCGCACGAGGAGCTCGCCGCCGAGCGAGGCGAGCTCGGCCGTCAACTCGTCGGCCGTCTTACCGGAAACGCCGCACACGGCCTGGGCGCAATAGTCCCCCGTATCGACGCCATGGCCGATGCGCATGATGGAAACGCCGGTCTCGGCATCCCCCTCGAGGATGCAGCGCTGAATAGGGGCGGCGCCGCGCCACCGGGGCAGCAGCGATGCATGGACGTTCACGCAGCCGCCCGGCGCCATGGTGAGCACCTCGTCGGGCAGAATGCAGCCATAGGCGGCGACGCAGAACACATCGGCATGCACGCCGCGCAGCTCATCGAGCACCTCGGGAGTCATCTTCGTAGCCTCGAGCACGGTTAGGCCGAGCTCGAGCGCCGCCTCCTTCACCGGGGAAGGCTCGAGCACCTTGCCACGCGAGCGAACGGCATCGGGACGAGTCACGACGAGGGCCACATCGAACGCCGAGGCGAGCGCGCGCAGCGAAGGCACGGCAAATGAAGGCGTTCCCATGAATACAACGCGCATTGGGGCACTTCCTTACCTGTTGAAAACGAACAGGACCCGAAGGCTGCAGGATCCTCCAGGTCCGTAAAACCCATAAGCGGCATCGCCGACCTCTGCGGACATACGAACGGCCGCAGCGTCAGGACGGCTACGCCGTCTCCCCCGGCTTCGCTCCGCGCGCCAAAGCGTCTTGGTACGCGCGCATCGCGTGCATCCGCTCGGCGGGCTCCAAGCGCTCGAACATCGTCTTGCCGTGCAGATGGTCGATCTCATGCTGGAGGCACACGCAGAACAAATCGCCCTCGGCCTCATAGCGCATCAGGTTCGCATCAAGGTCGTATGCCTCAACGACGACGCGGTCGGGACGCATGATCTCGCAGTTGATGCCCGGGATGGACAAACAGCCCTCGGTATAAGGCGCCATCGTATCGGACTGCTCGACGATAACGGGGTTGATCAGCACGCAGGGGTCGTAATCCCTGGCGGACGTATACTCGGTATCGACGATGGCCAGCTGGACGAGCTCCCCCACCTGCGGGGCCGCAAGCCCGCAGCCGCCGTTCTCGAACATGTCGCGCTTCATCCTCTCGACGAGCTGCTCGATATCCGGCGTGATCTCCTCGATCTGGGCGCACTCCTGGCGCAGACGCGGGTCGGGAGACAGCACGATGCCGTTGATCTGCATATACGTTCCTCCTACATAAGATCGTATGCGTCGATATCGACGCTCACGGACACATTCGGTACGGGGCCTATCTGGCGCAGGCAGTCGCCTAAAACCCTAGAGACATGGTACCCCACTGGGCACTTGACCATGAAGTGGAACCGATAGCGATCTTTCGCGCGCTCGACGACGCAAGTCGTGGGACCGAGCACGACCGGAGATCGCGTGGCGTCGGCAAGCGAGGGTCCCCCCTCTTCCAAGGGCTCGACGAACGCGCGCGATACATCCGAAACGGCATCGCGAACGGATGCGGCGAGGCGCTCGGCGCACGTGCGCGCTTGCCGCTCGTCCCTCCCCCGCACCACCACATTAACGAGGCGCACAAACGGCGGATAGCAAGCATCCTTCCGCTGCGCGAGATCGTAATCGGTGAAGAGCGCGCGATCATGCCGCGCGACCGCGCGTATAACGGGGTTGTCCGGAAGATACGTTTGGATGACGACCTTACCGGGGCGGTCTCCTCGGCCCGCTCTTCCCGAGACCTGCTCAAGCAGGTCGTACGCGCGCTCCTGGGCCCTGAAGTCGGGCATCTTGAGCGCGTAATCGGCGTTGACGACGCCGACGAGGGTGACCTCGGGAAAATCCAAGCCCTTGGCGATCATCTGCGTACCGAGCAGGACCGCGCAGTCGGCGGCATCGAACTCCTCGAGCAAGCGCTTGTGCGCATCCTTTCCCCTAGTCGAATCGGCGTCCATCCGGATGATGCGGACATGCGGGGGCATGATGGCGCGAAGCGCATCCTCTACCTGCTGCGTGCCCAGGCCCATCTTAGCGAGGTACCGACTGCCGCATTTCGGACAGGCGGAGCCGACTTCCGGATACGACCGCACATGATAGGTCGCGCCGCAGGTATGGCATTCCAGCGTGTGGGTGCGCTCGTGATAGGTGAGCGCCGTGGAGCAATGCTTGCAGGTGGGGACGCAGCCGCATTCGCGACACATGAGAAACGGCGCGAAGCCGCGGCGGTTATGCAACAGGACCGCCTTCTCCCCGCGCTCGGCCACCCCCATGAGCTCGTCGTAGAGGACGCCGGAGAATATGGAGCGCCCGCCCGACGCGAACTCGCGGCGCAGGTCCGCCACGACAACCTCTGGGAGCACCGAATCGCCCGGCCGCTCGGGCATCGCGACGCGCTCCCAACGCTGGCCGAGATACGCGCCCTCCGCGCACCGGCCGAGCGCCTCGGCCGACGGGGTGGCGGAACCCAGGACGAGCGGGATGCGCAGGCGGCGCGCTATATGCGCAGCAACCTCGCGCGCATGGTAGCGCGGAGCAGAGCCCTGCTTGTAGGACTGTTCGTGCTCCTCGTCGATCACGATCAATCGGAGGTCGCGAAACGGGCAGAAGAGCGCCGACCGGGCGCCGACGACCACGCGGGCGGCGCCGGTACGCACCATATCCCATTGATCGAGGCGCTCGCCCGCGGATAACCTGGAATGGAACACCGCTACGGATTCACCGAAACGCGAGCGGAACCTGCCCACCGTCTGCGCGGTCAGGGAGATCTCGGGTACCAGGACGCACACCTCTCCCCCGTCGGCAAGCACGCGCTCGATGGCCGAGAGGTAGACCTCCGTCTTACCCGAACCCGTGACGCCGTCGACGAGCACCACCGAACCGGAGCGCTCGAGCCGCACCCGGTCGATGGCTTCGAGCGCGGCCGTTTGACCCGCCGTAAGCTGCTTGGGCTGATCGGCGCGTGCGGACGACAGCGAGGTCGCGTCATCGGCGCGACGCCACGCGCGCCGTTCATCGACCCGCACCACGCCCTTCTTCTCGAGCGCTCGAATCGCAGCAGACAGATCGGTGTAGAGCACGTTGAGCTCGCGCGTCGTCACCGGCCCGCACGAAAGCGCCGATAGGAGCTGGCGCTGGCGCACGGCATTGGCGGGCGGCACGTAATCGTTGCCCTCGATCGTGAGGGACACCACGCGCTCCCGCGCCTCGGCAACGGCCGCAGGCTCGACTTCGTAGGTGCCATCGCCGCGGCGCCTCAAGCGCGGCGTCCCGCCAGGAGGCAGGAACAGACGCAGGCATTCGGCCAGAGATGAGACGTATTCCCCGCTCATCCACAGCGACACCTCGGCGAAATAGGAGGCGCACGACGGTTCGGCGACGATCGACCGCACCGCTTTCAGGCGGGACGCGGCGACCCCGTCGGAAAACGAAAGGTCCTCGAGCGTCTCCGCAAGATCGATAACGTAGCCGAGCGCGACGCGCCGCCCGAACGGCACCAGCACCGTGCATCCGCGCTCGATATCGCAGGCGATGTGCTCGGGCACGCCATAGGCAAACGGGTCGGTAAGCGAACGGGAGGGAATGTCGACGACGACCGCAGCATGCAACGGGTACGACGATACCGAGGAAGACCGCGGTCTCGCACCATCCTCCAAGGAGGGAACGTCATCTTGTAGCAATGACAGCTGTTCTGCCATGTCCCTCCTTTCAGCACGACCGAAGTATTAAGCGTACGCCAACCTGAAACGCCAACAATCGTGAACCGAGGTTGCATGGTAATTCCACCAGCACGCCCGCACCATGGAAGCTCTACGATGCGAACATAGCTGGTATGCGAGTTAACGCACATCATGTATGCTTTCAGAAGCCCTGTTCACTTCAACAACGCTACAAACCCTTCGACATGGTAAGAGAGGCTTGATGGGCAGCAGCCAAAACAAAGCCCGCATCGGACGGTTTACAGAGGCTATAGCCACAACCATAAGGCTTGTCGCCAGCCTCTTTGTCTTTATAAAACAGCGCACCCAAGGTGATAAACAAGACAGATGAAATCCCATGCAGAGAGTGAACGACTCAGACGACACGATCAGATAGGGAAATTAAATAGGGGACGGAAGCGTAATCTTAACTCAGGCAGGTATGCGACAGCCACGCCATGAGCCTAAAAGCTTCCCCACGAACGAGGGCGCCGTACCATGCATGCGGTACGACGCCCTCGAGGACAAGTGTTCATACGCTTGCGGAAGCGAGCGCTTCTAAGACAAGCCGCAGGCTTTGCGGAGCTCTTCGACACGGTCGGTGCGCTCCCACGTGAAATCGACATCCTCGCGGCCAAAGTGCCCATAAGCGGCGGTCTTCTCGAAAATCGGACGACGCAGGTCGAGGTCGCGGATGATCGCACCCGGGCGAAGATCGAAGACGGACTTCACGGCATCCTCGATAATCTGCTCGTCAACCTTTGCCGTACCGAAGGTATCGACCATGATGGACAGCGGGTGCGCGACGCCGATCGCGTAGGCGAGCTCGACTTCGCAACGGTCGGCGAGGCCGGCGGCGACCACGTTCTTGGCAACCCAACGAGCCGCGTACGCAGCGGAGCGGTCGACCTTCGTGCAGTCCTTACCGGAGAACGCGCCGCCGCCGTGGCGACCGTAGCCGCCATAGGTATCGACGATGATCTTGCGGCCGGTAAGGCCGGTGTCGCCCATGGGACCGCCCACGACGAAGCGCCCGGTCGGGTTGACGTAGAGGTCGGCGCCGTCCCAAGGCACGCCGGCAGCCGTCATAACGGGCTCGATGACGTGCTCGACGAGATCGGACTTGATGGCGTCCATGGAATCGACCTCGGGCGCATGCTGCGTGGAGATGACGATGGTCTCGACCGCAACGGGACGGCCATCCTCGTAGCGCACGGTGACCTGGGTCTTTCCGTCGGGCCGCAGGTAAGGAAGGGTGCCGTCATGGCGTACAGCGGACAGGCGCTCGGCCAGACGGCTGGCGAGGTAATGCGGCATCGGCATGAGCGTCGGGGTCTCGTTGGAAGCGTAGCCGAACATCATGCCCTGGTCGCCCGCCCCGATCAGGTCGAGCGGGTCGGTGGTGCGTCCGGACTGGACGTCATAGGACTCGTCGACACCCTGGGCGATGTCGGGACTTTGCTCGTGAATCATGTTGATAACACCGCAGGTCTCGCAGTCGAAGCCGAACTTCGCGCGATCGTAGCCGATGCGATGCACGACATCGCGGGCGATGGTCTGGACATCGATATAGGCCTCGGTGCGGATCTCGCCCGAGACGATGATGCTGCCGGTGGTCACGAGCGTCTCGCACGCGCAGCGGACGTTCTCGAGCTTGGCGGGAACGCCGTTCGGAGCGACGTAGCCCTTCGCCTCGAGCTCGGCCTCCTTTGCAAGGATGGCATCGAGAATCGCATCGGAGATCTGGTCGGCGATTTTATCCGGATGTCCCTCGGTGACCGATTCAGAAGTGAAAACGAACGAACGCGGAGCGCTCAACTGTTCCTCGGTGGAACGATTGGTATCTGGCATGGAAGCCCCTTTCACAATTGCGTCCGGCGACCGTTACCATTCCGCCGGGCATGTAGTCCTACCAGTATAGGCATCCGCATCGCGGGCTCAAGGAAATTCGAACCGCACCACGGTAATGACGCAAACGCGAGAAGCTTCCCGATAGCCGCCTGGCACTAAATGTCAAAAATGAGTCTTTAAAATGCAATGTATAAACGTATTATCATCTTTTATTCCTCAGATGCACGCTAATTTGACCGTCAGATACCGAAACCGGAGAAAGCGTCTCGCCACGGCGGCCCAAGCGCCACACGCGGCGACCCTCGAATGCCTCGAGCTGATGTCCTCGCGCCGGTGCCCTAAGCGTCTACCATCGATATCCGATACATCGCATGCCGTCAATCCAGGCACACGATATCGAGTCGACTGGAAGGCTCCAGCCCGCCGCCCTCTACGATCCTGCCTCGGAGTGTGCATAGTTTGACGATACGCCTGGCGTCGCGAGAAAGCGGGTTTAAGTGCCGCATCTGCGGTTTATAATAATCGGCGGTCTATACGCTATAAGTCCTTGAATGAATAAAGGTATCAATCAAGAGGAGCAGTCCATGAACTCAAACGTTCGCGTTCGCTTCGCGCCTTCGCCTACCGGCAAGCTGCATATCGGAGGTGCACGCACGGCAATCTATAACTGGGCGTTCGCCCGCGCCAACGGCGGCACCTTCATCCTGCGCATCGACGACACCGACCCCACGCGTTCCACCGACGAGAACACCCAGATCATCCTGCGCGCCATGCGCTGGTTGGGTCTCGACTGGGATGAGGGTCCCGAGGTCGGCGGCGACTTCGGCCCCTACGCGCAGACCGAGCGCCTGGACCTCTACAAGCAGACCGCCGAGCGCCTGCTCGCCGAGGGCAAGGCGTACCCCTGCTTCTGCACGCCCGAGCAGCTTAGCCAAGACCGCGAGGCGGCCCAGGCCCGCAAGGATCCCTTCCAGGGCTACCAGCGCCGCTGCCGCGACCTCTCACCCGAGGAGGCCCAGGCGCGCATCGACGCCGGCGAGCCCTACGTCCTGCGCATCAAGGTGCCCGATGACCGCGGCAACGTCGTGATCAACGACGCCGTCCACGGCGAGGTCGTCTTCGATGCCAAGGAACTCGACGACTTCGTGATCTTCCGCTCCGACGGGACCCCTACGTACAACTTCGCGACCGTCGTGGACGACGCGCTCATGGGCATCACCCACGTCATCCGCGGCGACGACCACCTCTCCAACACCCCGCGCCAGGTCATGGTCTACGAGGCCATGGGCGCGCCCGTCCCCACCTTCGCCCACATCTCCATGATCCTGGGCGCCGACGGCAAGAAGCTCTCCAAGCGCCATGGCGCCACCTCCGTTGAGGAGTACCGCGACGCCGGCTACCTGTCCGACGCCTTCGTGAACTACCTAGCGCTGCTCGGCTGGTCGCTCGACGGCGAGACCACGGTCATCCCGCGCGACGTGCTGGCGAGCCAATTCAGCCTCGATCGCATCTCCAAGAACCCGGCGACCTTCGACCCCAAGAAGCTCGATTGGATGAACGCCGAGTACATCAACGCGATGGACGACGCGACGTTCGCCGACGAGATCATGCTTCCCGAGCTGCTCGAGGCAGGCCTCATCGACGAGGGCTTCGAGGCAGACGAGGCCTGGGTCGACGCCCTGGCCGCCATCGTGCGCCCGCGCACCAAGATGCCCGCCGACGCGGCCGCCGTGGCGGCCCCGGTGTTCAAGACCGCCGAGACCCTTGAGTACGACGAGAAGTCCGTGTCAAAGGGCCTCGCCAAGGAGGGCATGGGCGCCGTGCTCGACGCCGCGCGCACCGCGCTCGAGGAAGTTGAGGATTGGACGGCCGAGGCCATCGACGCCGCCCTCGAGCCCCTGCCCGAAGCGCTCGATGTGAAGAAGCGCCTCCTCTTCGGTGCCGTCCGCGTCGCTGAATGCGGCAACATGGTGAGCCCCCCGCTCGGCGAGACCATGGCGCTCATCGGTCGCGACGACTGCCTCGCCCGCATCGACCGCGCCCGCCCGATGGCGCTCTAATCCATCCCCCGGCCCCGGTACATATCCCCCTCGCTCAGCTTCGCTTTGCTCAGAAATCGCTCGGGGGATATGTACCGGGGCCTTTGTTGAACCGCTCGGGGCCATCGGGCGGGGGCGGGCGCTGCGGTGCAGGACGGCCCGGCCATTCGCTAAGATAATTCTTGTTGTATTGTTTCGGTGCTGGGGGCTTCGACTTGCTCGATTTGTTGCCCACGGGGGGGTTGGTAAGAACTCCGTGCGAATATTGAGCAAGGTGAAGCTGAATGCGGGGGTTTCTTTGGCGTCCGCAGCCGGTCGAGCAGGAGGAGTCATGTCCGCAAAGCCGCAATCGTTTGCCACCACCTCGACCTTCGAGATACTCGGCCCCATCATGGTGGGGCCCTCGTCCTCGCATACGGCGGGGGCGCTGCGTTGCGCACGCGTCGCCTCGACCTTGATCGAGGGTGACATCGCACGCGTCAGCTTCACCCTGTGGAACAGCTTCGCGCACACCTACCGGGGCCACGGCACGGACCGCGCGCTCGTCGGCGGCATCCTGGGCTTCGACACCGATGACGAGCGCATCCGCGATGCATTCGACCACGCCCGCCGACGCGGCCTCTCATTCGAATTCATCCTGGGGGGAGACGATCCCTCGATCCACCCCAACACGGTGGATATCCACCTGGAAAGCACGACGGGCGCTTCAGCCGATGTCCGCGGCGAAAGCCTCGGCGGCGGCAAGATGCGCATCAGCGCCATCAACGGCGTCCAAGTCGAGATCTCGGGACTCTACACCACGCTCTTCGTCGCGCATCGCGACGCGCCCGGGGCCCTCGCCGCCCTCACCGGAGCGCTCGCACAAGCGCAGATGAACATCGCTTTCTGCCGAACCTACCGTACCGAGGCGGGCGGACAGGCATACTCCGTATTCGAGACGGATGGTGCGCCGCAGCGCGATGTCCTGCCGGCTGTACGCTCCCTCGACCTCGTCGGCTACGCAACGTTCATCGAGCTTCCCGGGTCCGTCTCATCGCTCGGACCCGGCGTTTCGGTCCCCGACCTCTTCGACGACGCATCGCAGCTCCTCGCCGCCTCTCGCGAGCTGGGGCTCACGCTCGGCGGCGTCATGCGTCTTCGCGAGGAGCGCATGACGAGCACGAAGGCGGCTGCCGCCCAGATGGCCCGCGTCATCGAGGTCATGCGGAGCGAGACGTCCGCGCCGCTCGACCATCCGCAGCGCTCCCTCGGGGGCTTTCTCGACGGCCAGGCGAAAGCGGTCGGCGACGAGGGCAGACGAATCGGCTCCGACCTCATGGGCGCGGTGCAGACCGACGCCGTCGCGCGCGCCATGGCCGTGCTCGAGCGCTCGGCCACGATGGGCGTCATCGTCGCGGCCCCCACGGCGGGCTCCGCGGGCGTCGTACCGGGTTGCGTCCTCGCGGCCGCCGGCAACCTCGGCATCGACGACGAGCGCATCGCAGAGGCGCTGTACTGCGCTGCCGCGGTCGGTTTGATCCTCTCCACCTCCGCCTGCGTCGCCGGAGCCGAAGGGGGCTGCCAAGCTGAAGTGGGCTCTGCAGCAGCGATGGCGGCGGCGGCCCTCACCCAGATGCACGGCGGCGACGCGAGGCAGGCGCTGGATGCGGCCTCGATAGCCCTTTCGAACCTGCTGGGCCTCGTTTGCGACCCCGTCGGCGGGCTCGTCGAGGTCCCCTGCCAGAATCGAAACGCCATCGGCGTCGCCTGCGCCTTCTCTTCGGCGCAACTCGCCCTATCCGGCGTCCCCGCGCTCGTCCCCTTCGACGAGATGGCGGCCGTCATGCTGGCCGTGGGCCGCGCGCTCCCCTCCTCGCTTCGCGAGACCGCCCAGGGCGGCATCGCGGCCGCGCCGTCGGCACGGCGCGCATGCGACCGATGCGGAGCCTGCTCGACGGCCCTGTAGCAAGACGGGGCAACGAGCAGGCAGCCGATCGAAGGGGCCGCCGTAAGACGCGCTCCCACAAGCCAAGCGAATATCCTGAGGTGTCGCATCGAATCGCTATCGGGGAGCAAGATTGCAGCCAGCGACCATAATTCGAGCACCCCGCAGCGCTATAATGCTCGAATTGCGAACGGAATTCCATCATAACGTGCAAAGGAACATGAAGACGGCCATGCCTATACCACCCCAGACGCCGCAAAACGGCAACGACGACCAACGCGCGATCGCCCCCGACCCCATCCATCCCCACGCTTCGGCGAATCGCAGGGCCATGCGCGACCTCCCGGATCCCTCTCAGCCGCGCCGCGGAGAACCCGTGGCGGCCGGCGTCACCGCCCCATCCCGCGCCGCGGCTCCAAGCCCGGCATCGAACGAGCCCGAGGGTGCCAAGGCGAAAAAGAAATCCGGCGGCAAGCGCGGCGCCGTCGCGGTCGGTATCGCCGCCGCGGTCGTCGTCGGGCTCTACCTGGCCGGCGCCTTCGCCTTCTCCAACATCTACTATCCCAGAACCACGGTCGGCGGCGTCGATGTATCGCTCATGGACCAGAGCACCGCGGCGAGCCGCGTAAGATCCGCTGCGCAAAGCTATACGCTCACGGTATCGGGCAATGATTTCTCCTGGACCTATTCGGCGAAAGACAGCGGCCTTCCCGTCGATGTCGACAGCTGGACCAAGCAGCTCATCTCTGAGAACGAGCCCTTCGCCTGGCCCTTCCGCCTCGCCGAAGCGCTTTCCGGACAGCCCGAGCCACCCGCGGAAGCATCCGATGGGGAGCAGCCCTCATCGAAGGACTTCGATGAGGCGGCGTTCGACACCGCCTTCGCCGAAGCGGTCGAAGCGTACAACGCCGGTCGCAGCGGAACCTTCGACGCACCGAGCGCCTACGACGAGAAGACGGGCACCTTTACCCTCGAGCGCGCGAAAACCAACGTGAAGCTCAACCTCGAGCCCGCTTTGCAAGATGTCAAGAAAGCCCTGTTCTCCCTCGAGTCGAACGTGGAGCTCGACCAAAGCGATTTCGCAACCCTGCGCGGCGACGCGACCGATGATCAGCTGGAAGCCGCCTGCCAGGCTGCGAACGAGCTGATCGGCACGAACGTCGACCTCAAGATGGAGGGCCAATCCGTAGCGAAGCTCGGCGGCAAGGAACTCGCTGCCTGGATCGTCTTCGATGAGAACCTGCAGCCCACGCTCGACCTCGCCGCCGTCACCGCCTGGGCGCAGAGCCTGGACGACGGGCTCGATACGGCCGGCACCGAGCGCACCTACACGAGACCCGACGGCAAAGTCATCACGGTAAGCGGCGGCAACTACGGCTGGGTCGTCGACTCCGCGGCGCTTGCCGAAGCGGTGCAGCAGGCCGTCGCGAACAAGCAGACGGGCGACCTCGAGGTTCCGCTCAAGAGCAAGGCCGCCGTCTTCACCAAGCCCGGCGAAAAGGATTGGGCCGAATACGTCGACGTCGATCTGACCGAACAACATGCTCGCTACTACGATGCGAACGGAACGCTTCTGTGGGAGTCGGGGTGCATAACCGGTAACCCCAACCTCGGCAACGAGACGCCGTGCGGTATCTACCGCATGAACGCCTGCTCGACCAACGTAACACTCGTCGGCAAGAAGAATCCCGAGACCGGCGAGCCGGAGTACAAAACCCCCGTAGCCTATTGGATGCCCTTCGTTGGCGGCGCCATAGGCCTGCACGACGCGAGATGGCAGGCAACGAGCAGCTTCTCGAACCCCGCGGCATACAAGAGCGTGGGAAGCCACGGGTGCGTCAACCTGCCGCCCCAGAAGGCAGCCGAGCTGTACGGGCTCGTCAAGGAGGGCATCTGCGTCATCGTTCACTGGTAGCCAGGCGGCACTGGTAACGATGCGAGATGGTACCGTCGCATGTCGCTCGAGCGCGCGCCGGCGCACACACGAGTCGCACCTAAACCAATCGCCCCCGTCCGCATCGAATACATGCGGACGGGGGCGATCTCTAGGGGTCGGAACGGAAGCCCCTACACGTTCAGCGAGAAGAATACGATATCGAAACGGGCGCCGCGGACCACGCCATGCTCATCGACCGCATTCGAAGCCCGTATCCCGCCTCCCTGGGCCGACACAAGGCTCTGGGCCAGCGAAAGGCCGATGCCGACGCCGTTCGGGTCGACGTCGGCCGATCCCGCCGCGCCATCGGCCGCGCCGCCGCGATAAAAGCGTTCGAAAACGTGGGGAAGGTCGGCCTCCGCGATACCAGGACCGGTGTCCTCGACGCGAATCCGGCACGCGAGCGCGTCCTGCCGCACCCTCACCGAAACCGTACCGCCTGGATCGGTGTGCTCCATGCAGTTCTTCAAGATGTTCGACAGCGCCTCCGTGCTCCATGCCTGATCGCCCATAAAGAGCGCCCCAGGCTGGGCATCGATCTCAAGCGAAACGTCGGCAAGATCAAAGGGGATCGCCAGCGTTTCCGCCGCACGGCGGACGACCTCGGAGGCATCGACCTCGACACGCGCCAGTTCGACCATGCCTGCGTCGACGCGGGCCATCTTGAGCAACGCCGCCACCAGCCAGCGAACCCGCTCCTGGAGGCGCTGCATCACGCGCAGGCGGTCGATGAGCTCGCGCACGTCGGAGGCGTCCAGGCCATCGCGCGATTCGATCAACCGCTTGCGCATGAGCTCGGAGATGATGGAGAGCGAGGTGAGCGGCGTCTTGAGTTGATGGGAGATATCGGCCAGCGAGTCCGCCAGGGCGTGCGTCTCCTTCTCGAGCTCGTCCGCGGTCAGATGAAGGCGAGCGACCATCTTCTCAAGCTCGCTCGAGAGCACGGAGAGGTCCCCCTCGCGCATCGAGCCGAGGGAAAGATCGCGATCCCCATGCAGCACGGCGTCGATCCGCGCGGAGAGGTGCTCGATATCGCGGTAGCGACGGCGCAGGAACACGATGAGGACGACGCCTTGCACGGACGCGTAGGCGGCGAGATACCATGCAGCCGGGCGGCCGAAGCAGAAAGAGGCCCCCAGGACGGCAGCCGAGGCGAGCAGGGCGTACAGAGCCGCGAAGCGTGCAAGCTCCCTGTTCCTCATCAGCATGACGACCTACCCGAAGGCCTTGTAGCCCAAGCCGCGCACGGTCACGATGAGCCGCGGATCCGATGGGTCATCCTCGATCTTGTCGCGCAGACGCTTGATATACACCGAAAGCGTGTTCTCCTCGATATAGGTCCCGGCTTCGTCCCACAGCGCCTCGCGGATCATGTCCCGTGAAACCAGCTTGCCCGCATTCATGGCGAACAGCAGCAGCAAACGGTACTCGAGCGCGGAGAGCACCACGTCACGCCCGTTGCGCTCTACGTGCGCGCGGTCGACATCGATGAGAAGCGGCCCGAGACGCAGGCTTCCCCGCGACGACCCCGATCGGCGGATGACCGCCGCAACGCGGGCGAGAAGCTCGCGGGGGCGAAACGGCTTGGCGATGTAGTCGTCCGCGCCCATCTGGATTCCGGCGACCGTGGTGAACTCGTCATCCGACGCGGTGAGGAAGATGACGGGAAGCTCGGGGCGCTGCTGCTTGATCGCGCTGCACACGGCGAACCCGTTGCCCTCCGCGAGGGTGACGTCGAGCAGCACGAGGGCATAGGGCGTACCGCCGCCTTCCGTGGGGTCAAGGAGCACGCGGGAGATCGCCTCGCGCTGCGTGGATACCGAATCGATGGCATACTCCTCGGAGCTCAGCAACTCAACGAGAGTCTCGACGATGAGCTGGTCGTCCTCGACCAGCAGGATACGCGGTGCCATGGCACACCTCCGCTGCGCGCGATACGGTACGATTCTCCAATAGAGCGCATGTTAGCACAGGCGAACGAGCGCGGCTAATCGCCGCACCCGGTCCCGGACGCAGCGATACGGCCCCCGATGCTCGACAAGCCGGAGAGGATGAGGTCGTTTGCGATGGAGGAGACCTCCTCGATCGGCGTGGTGCGGTCCGACTTCAGCCAGGCGCGGTAGATGGAGAGGATGCCCGCCATAATAAAGGAGAGATAGTAATCGATCTGGTCGTGAGGAAGCAGCGACACGACGAGACCGCGCTCGATCAGCTTGCGCTTCAAGGGTCCCAGCACGCGTATAAGCAGCTCCTCGGAAGGGATGGAGTTTCTCGACAGGCAGTTCTGGACGAGCTTGGTGCATACGATGCGGTTCGCGATCTCGAAGAACGTCTGGAGCGCGAGCGTGATCTCCTCATCTTTCGAGGCATCGCGAAACGCGTCTTCCATGGCGTCGAGCAGCTCGTCGACGCGCTCCTCGGCGATGGCGTCCATCAGTCCGTCGATGGTGCCGAAATGGACGTAGAACGTCTTGCGGTCGATATTCGCCTCGCGGGCGATAGCGGAGACGGTGATCTGGCTGAACTCGTGGTCCTCCAGCAATCGGTCGAACGCATCGACGATGGCCTTCCGACTCCTCAGCACGCGCCTATCGATATGAGCGCCCTTGTCAGCCACTGCCATCACCACTCTCTTCATCCACCAGGCATCGGACGTTTACGCCGCCTGCAAACACCTGCTAAGCTCATTGCCCGCGTACCGCCGGAGCCCTCGTCCAGCCGCGCCGTTAGAAGCGACGGCAAGGGTTTCCGCTCAAACCACATATATATCATATTATTCAGCATATGTACGTTAGTCAACTACTGTGCGCTATTCGTCACATAGCGGAACGACCGCGAGCGGGCATGGTGACAGATCCGTCATCTTATCGTCATATGAAAGAAAGGGACTGCGTAGAATATGGTATACATCAATCAGGGCGGCGCCGTGCGACTCGACGCCGCCCGCTCACCGATCGAGGTTCCGTCATGGCTCTGCTCAGCGTAGAACATCTCAGCCGTGTCTACGGCACGGGCGACACCGCCGTGCGCGCCCTCGACGACGTGAGCTTTACGGTCGATGCCGGGGAGTTCATCGCGATCGTGGGCTCATCGGGCTCGGGCAAGTCCACCCTCATGCACCTTATGGGCGGCGTCGACCGTCCGACCTCGGGGACGGTCAAGATCCAGGGGCAGGACATCTTCACCGGCAGCGACGAGCAGCTCGCAGTATTCCGTAGGAGGGAAGTCGGGCTCATCTACCAGTTCTATAATCTGATCCCCGTTCTCGACGTCGTTGAGAACATGACGCTGCCGGTGCTCATGGACGGTCGCGAGGTCAACTCGGAGCGGCTCGCTTCGCTCATACGGGCGCTCGGGCTCGAGGGACGCGAAGGCTCCCTGCCCAACCAGCTCTCCGGAGGCCAGCAGCAGCGCGTCGCCATCGGCCGCGCCCTCATGAACGCCCCCGCGATCATTCTTGCCGACGAGCCGACCGGCAACCTCGATTCCCGCAATTCAGCCGAGATCATGGCGTTGCTGAAGCACTCGAACGAACGCTTCAAGCAGACCCTCGTCGTGATCACGCACGACGAGGACATCGCGTTGATGGCAGACCGCGTCATCGCCATCGAGGACGGGCGCATCGTCTCAAGCGGGCGGAGGGCCTAGGTGGATGCCGGCATCTCGAGGAGCGGGGTCTTTTGGCGATACGCCGCGCGCTCGCTCAGGCTCAATCGAACGCGCACCGTTGTCTCCGTAATCGGCATCGCCTTGTCCTGCGCCCTGATCACCGCGATATTCACCAGCGTCGCCACCCTCTATACCGGACTTCTCCGCGCGGAGATACTCACCGAAGGCACCTGGCAGGTGGAGCTGGTGAACGTGACGCGGGAGCAACTCGAGCGCCTGCGGGAAGATCGACGCATCACGAAGAGCTACGAGCGCATCTCCTATGGCGAAGCGCTGATGCCCCGCAGCTTTCAAGGATACTGGGGTCGCTACCTGAGCGTCCAGGAATGGCCGACCGCCGAGGCGCTCGACGACCTGAAACCCCTCCCCGGCATCACGGAGGGCCGCGCGCCGCAGGGCCCGCGCGAAATAGTTCTCGCCGACGACCTGAAGGGGCTGACCACCGACAAGGGCAGCTGGCTGTACGACAGCCTGCCCGACACCGGCTATGACGATGACGCGCCGCGAGCCGCATGGGACGGTGCGCTCGAAATCGGTAGCACCATCTCCCTCGCCCTCGGAGAGCGGCGCTTCGTCGATAGCGAGACGGGCGAAGAGGCCACCTGCCTCTACAGCGAAACGATGTACACCGCCGCGAGCGCGCAAGGCGACGTCATATCGGAATACCTTGCCGATCCCACGGATATCCTGACCTTTACCGTCGTCGGGTTCCACGGGCCCCTCGATGCGCAGAGCTACAGCCAATGGGGCTCGAGCGGTCCGGGGTACCTCGGCTTCGTTTCCACGCCCGCCGCCCCCATTCGGCAAACGAGCGTCTACGTGACCACGAACCTGCAGACGCGCGAAGAGGTCAGCCAGCTGATCTCCGACTACACCGGCGGCGCTCCCTTGAACGCATGGGGCAACCGCGGATGGATCGACGCCGCGGCGCCCGCAACCGCTGCATACGAGCACGATGCCCTTCTTCGCTGCCAGGGCATGGGCGACGTCGGCTCTCTTTGGGGAACCCTCTACACGTTGGCGGCCATCTTATCGAGCGTCGTCGTCCTCGCGTCCATCACGCTGGTCTACAACTCTTTTTCAATCTCCGTATCCGAACGGATGCGCCAGTTCGGGCTGCTTTCCTCGCTCGGGGCCAGCAAACGGCAGCTTCGGCACGTGGTCTACGCCGAAGCCCTGCTCCTCGCCTCCATCGGCATTCCAATCGGGCTGGCCATCGGGCTCATGGGAACCTTCGTGGTATTCAATATCGAAGGCGAGGGCATCGGCATGCTCATCGACCAGCAGGCATTCTCGGGAACCGGCATATCCGCAATCACCGTGAATCCCGTCATACTCGTCGTCTGCACGGCGCTCACGCTGCTCACGGTGTTCGCGAGCACCGTGTTCCCCGCTTGGCGCGCGAGCCGCGTCTCCGCGATCGAGGCGATCCGCCTCTCGAGGGACGGGTACGCAGGCCGCGAGCAGGCAGGACGGACCGCCGCTCCCCTCTCGCACGGAACGACCCGCGACGCCTCGCACGGAGCCAAACCGCATCACGGCACCGACGCGCCCCGGTTGCTCGCCCTTCGAAACCTCGCGCGACCGGGCTCCAAAGGTCGGGTCGCGGTCGCCTCCCTGGCGGCCTCGGTCGCGCTCTTCATCATATCCGGCAGCCTGTCGCACCACCTCGACTACATCACGAAAACCGCGGATAACGGAGGTAGCGACATCGAGATCAGCCTGGATCATCTGCTCGAGTCCGGCGAGACCGCGGCCGACGGACTCGCGGCGATCGTTCGGGCGTACGAGTCATGCAAGCGCCTCGACGGCGTGGACGGGGAAGGCTACGTGATCTACTCCGCCCTGTACGGCAGCTGCGACCCGGCAATGCTGGATACCGACGCCCTCCTGGAGCCCAACGAGACGTACGAGGTGCCCGGATGCGGCGTCGCCTCTGATGGAACGACGTATGCGGCGCTCTCGATCCTGTTCCTCGACGAAGCCTCCTGGAACCGCATCCTACAAGAGAACGCATTGGACACGGAAGACCACACCGACCCCGACCACCCGGTAGCCGTGGCGCTCAACGGCGCCCGGACCTATAACGGGGAGCGCTACCTGGTGCACAATCATTTCAAGCGCACGGGCACGGCGCGGCTCTTCACCCATTTATCCTCCGACCAGCAAAACCCGCTCATCGATATCGCAGTCGACGACAGCGGGTCGCCCGTCGCCCGCTACGAGGGCGCCGGGGAAAACGGGGTAGACGGCCACGACGCAAACGGCGATCCGCTCTATCGCGAACTGACCGCTCCGCTCGAGCAAGTGCTCGAGCAAAGCTACGAGCTGCCCGTGGGCGCGATCGTCACGACCTTGCCGGCCCCGATCAAGGCCTATGCGTCCGAATTGCCCACGCTGATGCTGCCCGCCACCGCGCTGCCGGCCATCGCGTCGGAATCGGACGGCCTCTTATCAGACGTTCAAGCGGGGGCCATGGCGACGCCCTTCGCCTTCCATGCGCAGGATGGCTCGATCGGAAACACCATCTCGGCTTGCCTCGCCTTCAAGGCGGCGCGCCCCCGGGAAGCCGAGAACGCCCTGGCATCCGCCATGCGCAACGATTTCTCCGGCGCCGAATGGAGCAACATATATCTTGCGAACAATGCCGAGCGCGCTCGATCGACCCGCCTCATGGCCGAAGCGGTCCAGCTCTTCATCGGCTGCTTCATCGTGACGATGGTCCTGATAGCGGTGGCGAACGTGTTCAACACGATCACGAGCTCCATCATCCTGCGCCGTCGGGAATTCGCCATGTTGAAGAGTATCGGCATGGACGAGCGGGCGTTCAGGCGCATGATCGCGTTGGAATGCGCCTCCTACGCCTGGCGCGGGCTCGCGCTGGGACTCGCGTTCGGAGGCCTCATAACCTATCTGATTTACCAGGCCATGAGCATGAGCTTTCAAGGGCTCGACTTCACCCTCCCCCTGGAATGGCTCCTCGCATCGTTCGCGCTCGTCATAGCCATGCTGGCGCTATCGACCTGGTATGCGCTGCGAAAAGCCGAGAGCAAGTCGATCATCGCCGCACTTCGCGAAGAGGCGATATAAGGCGTTGCGAACCCGGCTTCGCAACGCAAGCGGTCGCTCCCGCACCGCCGGTCGCACCGTCTGTCGCGCCGCCGGTCGCACCGCCGGTCGCGCCGACGCCCATGACACATCTGTCATATTTCATCATCGCGATGGCCGATGCGCTATAAACGAGGCATACGATGCGGTAATCCATAGAGCTACCACGCGATGGAGAGCACCGTTCGTCGTCTCGTAACCCCATTTCACGCCCTGAGAGACAAGGAGACAACCATGGAGCCCACATCGCATTACGAGGCCAACCACGCCGGCAGCCCTGTCAATCCCGCACATGACCAGGCCGGTTCTTCACGCGAAGCCGATGTTCCGCGCATCCCTCGGCTGGGAGAGCAGCCGACGCAGCAGCTGCCGCCCGTGATCGGGAGCATCGGTCCCGACGAGGAAGAGCCGGGGGACCAAACGGTCCTCGAGGGCTCGGACGCAGAAGCCTACGCCGCCCTCAAGGCGCGCAGGGCGGAGCGCCGCAAGAAGAAGCTCATGCGGCGCGGCATCGCCATAGGAGCCGTCGCGGCGGTGCTCGCCATAGGGGCCCTGGCGGTTTCAGTCCTCGCCCCGAAACCCGATGAGGACGCGGGCGTGGTGACCGACTTCGCCCTGCGCGGGGAATACAGCACGACCATCGATGCATCGGGTACGCTCGAGCCCCTCTCGAGCACCGTCATAGCACCCGAGGCCGGCGGCACCATCGCCGAGGTGCGCGTCGCAGCCGGGCAGGCGGTCAGCAAGGGCGACGTGCTCATGATCATCAAGAACGACGAGCTCGACCGCGCCGTCGCAGAGGCGGAGCGCGCGCTGAAGACGGCGAGGGCGGAGCTCGCCGCAGCCAAGCGGGGCCAAGTCGTTCCCAACGAGAACGGCGGCGAGGATGCCGTCGTGTCGCAGGAGGCCATCGATGCCGCGGCACTCAACGTGGAAGCCGCGCAGGCAGCCTACGACACCGCCGTGGCGGCGGCCGCCCAGCGCACCGTCACCTCCCCCATCACCGGCAACGTCGTGACGATGAACGCCAAGGTCGGCGCACCGGCGACGGGGTCGCTCGAGAACGGCCAGCCGCTGATGCAGATCGCCGACCTCACGCAGATGAAAGTCACCATCCAGGTCGGCGAGGAGGACATCGCCAAGGTGGCGCTCGACCAGCAGGCTTCCATCAGCTTCCCGGCGTTCGAAGACCTCGTCCTCACGGGCAAGGTCACCGCGATCGCATCCACCGCGAGCGACAGCTCCGTGGCGGGCATGTACGGACCGGGCGATGCGGTGCAGTTCGCGGTCGACGTCATCATCGAGAATCCCGATCCACGCCTCAAGCCCGGCATGACCGCAAGCGTCCAGATCACCACCGAGCACCTTGACGACGTGGTGATGGTACCCGCCATCGCCCTCATGAGCGACGACGGCGCCACCTACTACGTCATCGTCGAGAAGGACCCGCAGACCGCGGAGCACGAGCGCGTCGACGTCGAGGTCGTCGCGCAGAACGACGACTTCGCCGTGATCGGCAAGCCCCGGGATGCGTCGGCTGAGTCCAATCCGGAAATGGCCGTCTCGCCGCTCGCCGGCGACGAGGTGCTCGTGATCTCGGGCGCCGCGCTCGATGCCGGAGATCAAGGCGATCCGTCGGGCAACGCCGGCGTCGACATGGATATGGCGGTCTGATCATGAGGATTCCGCCCACCGAACCACCGGTCTTCGCGCCTGCGGCCCCCTCCCTACGGGAACCAGCGGCTGCAAACGGCGCGGCCTCGTCCGCCCGAACGAAGCCGGTCATCGACATCCGCCACATCCACCGCATCTTCGAGACGGAAGCCGGCCTGGCGCACATCCTGCACGACATCACGCTCTCCGTCATGCCCGGCGAGTTCCTCGCTATCGTGGGCCCCTCGGGCTCGGGAAAATCAACTCTCATGAACATCCTCGGCTGCCTCGACACCCCGACGTCCGGAACCTATCTCCTCGAGGGACTCGACATCGCGAAGCTCGATGACGACGAGCTCGCCGAGATCCGAGCGACCCGCATCGGCTTCGTGTTCCAGAGCTTCAACCTGCTTCCGCGCATGACGGTGCTCGACAACGTCATGCTCCCGCTCGCCTACACCGATGTACCCCACGGCGACCGCGAGCGGCGCGCCGTGTCCGCGCTCAGGGCGGCGGGTCTACCGGTGAACCATTACGACCACCGCACCAACGAGCTTTCCGGCGGCCAGATGCAGCGCGTCGCCATCGCCCGCGCCCTGGTGAACGACCCCGCAATCATCCTTGCCGATGAGCCGACGGGCAACCTGGATTCGGCGACGGGACGCATGGTGCTCGACACCTTCCACGCTCTCAGACAACAAGGGAAGACCATCGTTCTCATCACCCATGACGCCGACATCGCCGCCGAGGCGGACCGCCGCATCACGATACGCGACGGCAGGCTGTACCGCGACGCGAGGAGCGCGCCCGTCGTATGCAGGCCATCCGAAGCCATCGGGTGCCCTCCGACGGTCGAGGGCTGTACCCCCGTCAAGACCAGGGAAGGAGGAGCGCGATGAGCATCGGCGACCTCATGCGAGAAGCCGTCCGCGCGCTCGAGGCAAACCGCGGGCGCACCCTGCTCACCGTTCTCGGCATCGTCATCGGCATCGCCGCCGTCATCGCCATGACCTCGCTCATCGGAGGCGTGCAGCAGACGCTTCTCTCCGGCCTCGGCCTCAATGCGGCGCGCATGGTGCAGATCGGCACCTCCTCCCCGCTGAAGGATTCCGATATCGAGAAGCTCGGCAAGCTCGCGAGCTCGATCGAATTCATCGAGGGCACCGTGTCTGGATTCGGCGAAACCAAGGTCGAGGACCGACAGATCAGCATCTCGATCACGGGCACGTCGGCGCGCATGCTCGAGATGACGGGGCAGGTGCGGCTCGCCGAGGGGCGCCTCTTCAACGCTCAGGAGGAGGCCAGCGGCGCGCGCGTCGCCATCATCGAGCGCGGCGGCGTGAAGACCTACTTCGGCAATCCGGACGCCGACGTCATCGGCAAGCAGGTAAAAATCAACAACGGCGCCTACACCATCGTCGGCGTGGCGGACGCGGCGACCGGCGGCATGGGGAACGACTCGTACATGAACCTCATCATGCCGGCGAAGACCGTCTCGCGCGGCTTCTCATGGGCACCGCGGGGCACGTACGACCAAGCGATCGCCTTCGTCCGCGAGGGCGTCGACGTCGACGGGGCGCTCGTCGAGATCAAGGACGCGCTCGCCAAGGCGCAGCGCGTGCCCGAGGACCAGGTCGACGAATATATCTGGGTATACAGCATGAAGGCCCAGATAGACGCGCTCAAAAGCTTCACCATGGCGTTTCAGCTCATCACGGGCGCCGTGGCGGGCATCTCGCTTCTCGTCGGCGGCATCGGCATCATGAACATGATGCTCACCAACGTGACCGAGCGCATTCGGGAGATCGGCGTACGTCGCGCCCTCGGAGCGCGCGGTCGGGACATCACGCGCCAGTTCCTGATGGAATCGATTGCCATCTGCATCCTCGGTGGCATCATCGGGACCATCCTGGGATATCTCCTCGCGTGGGGCATCGCCATCGCCGTCACGAACATGGGGCTGCTGGAAACGCTTTCGAGCAACGGGGGCACCGTGAGCCTGTCGCCGGCGTTCTCCTTCCTCACCATCGCGCTCGCGGTGGGGATCTCGCTTGCGATCGGCGTCCTCTTCGGCTTCTATCCCGCACGGCGCGCGGCGAAGCTCGACCCCGTCGAATGCCTGCGCTTCCAATAAGCAGGCGATATGCTCCAACCGATTCCCCCGGCGGCCGCGGGTCCGTTTCGCACACGGCCCGCGGCCGCCGTGCGCCTGGTTTCGAATTGCACGGGTGCCGATCGGGGTACATACCAGTCGATGTCTACGCAGACCCAAGGAGACCAGCTATATGAAGTCAAGACATTCTGACTAGTTTATTCAGCTT